>NZ_JACYUJ010000002.1:0-668902 GCF_014841695.1 Pseudomonas sp. CFBP 8771
CAAGCGCACCGCGGCGCACCTTTCGCGGCCGATGACCGCTCCTACGGGAGATGGCGCTCGATCCCCGTGGCAGCACATGACCACTGTAGGAGCAGTCCATGGCCGCGAAGGGGCCAGCGCAGGCGGCAAGCATAGCGCGGCGCACCTTTCGCGGCCGATGACCGCTCCTACGGGAGATGACGCTCGATCCCCGTGGCAGCGCATGACCACTGTAGAAGCGGTCCGTGGCCGCGAAAGGGCCAGCGCAGGCGGCAAACATACCGCGGCGCACCTTTCGCGGCCGATGACCGCTCCTACGGGAGATGGCGCTCGATCCCCGTGGCAGCGCATGACCACTGTAGGAGCAGTCCGTGGCCGCGAAGGGGCCAGCGCAGGCGGCAAGCGCACCGCGGCGCACCTTTCGCGGCCGATGACCGCTCCTACGGGAGATGGCGCTCGATCCCCGTGGCAGCGCATGACCACTGTAGGAGCAGTCCATGGCCGCGGAGGGGCCAGCGCAGGCGGCAAGCATAGCGCGGCGCACCTTTCGCGGCCGATGACCGCTCCTACGGGAGATGACGCTCGATCCCCGTGGCAGCGCATGACCACTGTAGAAGCGGTCCGTGGCCGCGAAAGGGCCAGCGCAGGCGGCAAGCATACCGCGGCGCACCTTTCGCGGCCGATGACCGCTCCTACGGGAGATGGCGCTCGATCCCCGTGGCAGCGCATGACCACTGTAGGAGCGGTCCGTGGCCGCGAACGGCGCAACGCGGTGGTTCAGGTGGCGAGGGTTACGCTGCCGATGCCGGGGAAGTCGACTTCGATGCTGGCGCCTGGGGGCGCCCAGTGGATGCCGGTCCAGCTTCCGGTGGCGATCAGATCGCCCGCGCGCAGCGGGTTGCCCAGTGCGACAGCGTGTCGCGCCAGCCACGGCAGGGAGTTCAACGGTTCGCGGAACGGGTGGCTACCCAGCCCACGTACCACTTGTTCGCCGTCGACGTGCAGCGTGGCGGCCTGGGCCGACCAGTCGGGGACGGCCGCCAGCGTTACAGGCAGGCCAACGATCAACTCACGGTTGAGCTGCTGGTCGGCCAGTCGCAGCAGGGCATCGGCCTGGATGCCGTCGACCCAGCGCGTATCGCACAACTCGATGCCCGGCATCCAGGCGTCGATGGCCGCGTAGGCGGCGGCCAGGTCGGTGTGTTCGTCCAGATCCCGGGACAAGCGCACGAACAGCTCGCCTTCGATACCCAACGCGTGGCAGTGCCCGGGCGGCACCTGCCACCCGGATGCGCGTACGGTACCGGCCGGCACGCCTGCGGCACTGATGAGGCTGCCCGGCGCACCTCCCAGTTTCCAGGCCCGCGCGGGCGCGTCGGCAAACCAGCCCATCGCCTCGGCCACCCGCCGCTGCACGTCATACGCCTGCGCCTCGCTGTCCAGACGCAAGCCTTCGACCGGCTGCCGCCTACCCTCGCGCCAGGCGCGAATGAGCCGCTGCGCCACCTGCTCGACCGCGCTCACAGCGGCAACTCGGTGTTGCGCCGACGCACCTGCGCCGGTGCCGGACGCTCGCAGGGCAAAAACTGGCCCCGCCCCGCTTCGCCCCGAGGCTCACCGTCCCATACCACTTCGCCGCGCGACAGGGTGATGGCCGGCCAGGCGCTCAGCTGCATGCCGGCGTAAGGGGTGTAGTCGACGTTGTGGTGCAACATCTCGTTGCTGATCGACACCGGCTGCCCTTCGTCCCAGATCACCAGATCGGCATCCGCGCCGATGGCGATACTGCCCTTGCGCGGGTACAGCCCGTACATCTTTGCCGCGTTGGTCGACGTCAGCGCGACGAAACTTTGCGCCGTGATGCGCCCGGTGCGCACGCCTTCGGACCACAACAGCGCCATGCGTGTTTCGACACCGGGAATGCCGTTGGCGATCTGGTCGAACGACACGTCTTCGCCGTGGGCCTTCTTGCCATCGGGGCCGTCGTAACGAAACGGCGCGTGGTCGGACGAGAAGATCTCGAACGAACCGTTTTCCAGCCCGTCCCAGATCACCTGCTGGTTTGCAGCGTCCCGAGGCGGTGGGCTGCAGATGCATTTGGCGCCTTCGAAGCTGTCGTCGCAGCCCAGCGAGTCGGCGGTCAGAAACAGGTATTGCGGGCAGGTTTCGGCATACACCTTCAAGCCGTGGTTCTGCGCCCAGCGAATCTGCTCCACGGCCTCGCGACCCGACACGTGGACGATGAGGATGGGCACATCCACCAGTTCGGCCAAGGCAATGGCCCTGTGCGTGGCCTCGCGTTCCACCAGCATGGGTCGCGAGCTGGCGTGGTAGCGCGGCGCGCTGAGCCCGGCCGCCAGCAGCCGCTCGGTGAGCCAGGCGATGCAGTCGCTGTTCTCGGCATGCAACATGACCATGGCGCCTTCGCGACGGGCCACGGACAGGGTTTCGAGAATCTCTCGGTCACCCAGTTTCAGCGCGTCGTAGGTCATGTAGATCTTGAACGAGGTATAGCCCTCGGCGATCAGTGCCGGCAATTCCTCACGCAGGACCTGCGGCGTGGGGTCGGTGACGATCAGGTGGAAGGCGTAGTCGATCACCGGCTTGGTGCCTGCCCGGCGATGGTAGTCATCCACCGCTGCACGCAGGGTTTCACCCTTCTGCTGACAGGCGAAAGGAATCACCGTGGTGGTCCCGCCGCAGGCCGCCGACACCGTACCGCTGAAAAAGTCGTCGGCCATCACCGAGCCGTCGCCGGTGGGCTGGTCCAGGTGCACATGGCTGTCGATGCCGCCCGGGGTCACGTGCCGGCCGGCCGCGTCGATTTCCGCAAGGCCCGGAGGCAGCTCCAGGGCCAGGGCAACGATGCGCCCGTCGCGAATGCCGATGTCACTGGTGAAGGTGTCTGCGGCAGTGACCACGCGAGCGTTGCGAATAACCGTATCGAAAGGTTGCATATCAAGCCTCTTCAAGCAGTAGCCGGCCCCAGCCGGTCAAGCGACGTGTGTCCACGCCGGTCATGTTCAACATGTCCCAGAGCACCGTCGTCACCGTGTCGAACACCGGTACCCCGTGCTGGCGCTCCCAGGATTCGGCACGGTGGGCGGCGTGCAGGTTGGTGCAGAAGGTGGAGATGGCCTCGGCACCGGCCGCGACCACCTCGGCCACCTGACGATCCAGGGTGGCCTCGTCCACCTCGGCAAAGGAAAAATTGTCCTGCAGCGACAGGTGGCTTTCGGCGCTGGCATCGATACCCAGAGCGGCATAATTGGCAACGATCCTTGCCTGTACATCCGCCAGATACGGCGAGACCAGGCCCAGGCGGCGAATGCCGAAGCGGTGCAGCGCCTTGTTCAGTGCCAGCACCGAGGTCGTCGCCGGTATCGCCGTGGCCTCGGTAATGGCCTGGCATAGCGCAACGTCGGTATCGAAACCCAGCCATCCGGCAGAGGTACCGCTCCAGCCGATGACATCGACATGGGCATCGGCCAGCAAGCGCGCCGCGTCCAGAATCCGCTCGCGCTGGAACTGGCCCAGCGCGTCGGCACTGAGGGCGATCTGGGTGACACTGAAGCGTGAGAAATGCACGCTGACTTCCGGCAGGCTGGCTATCAACGCCTGGGTCAGCGGCTCCAGTGCAGTGTTCGAGGAAGGCGTAAGCACGCCCAGGCGAATACGGCGGGTCATACTGTACCTCCAGTGATCGCGTGCGAGGAAGGATAGGCGCGCAAAGGCTTTTCGCAACGTTGCCACAGGTCGCGGCAAACGGTGTCGGCTGCGGCACGTACACAGGCTTCGTCGACCTGGGTCGAGCGGCCTTGATCGATCACCACTCGACCGTCGACGATCACGGTTTCGACGTCGGCCCCGGTGGCGTTGTGCACCAAACTGCCCAACGCATCGATGCAGGGAGTGAGGTGGAGCTGTCGATAGTCGAGGATGGCCAGGTCAGCCAACTGGCCGACCGCCAATCGACCCAGATGCTCGCCCCAACCCAGCGCCGCGGCGCCGTTGACGGTGGCCATGCGCAGCACGTCGCGTGGTTGCCAGTCGTCGGCCACCCGCCCGGCACTCAACCGCCCTACCGCCAGCGCCCAGCGCATGACCTCGATCATGTCGCCGTGCATGGTGTCGGTCGCCAGGCACAGGCGCGCGCCGGCCTGCAGCAGGCGGCGCGTCGGCGCCACCCGTCCGGACATGGCGTTGCCGACCGGGATGTGCACGACATGGGCACCGGAGGCGCCGATGCGTACGATGTCCTCGTCATCCACGTGAATGCAGTGACCGGCCAGCAGGCGCGAATCGAGCATGCCCAGCTCATCGAGCAGTTGCACCGGCGAGCGGCCGTGGGTAGCACGCACCCAATCCAGTTCGTCCTGGCTCTGCGCCAGGTGCGTGCTGATCTGCAGACCATGGCGGCGGGCCAAGGCATCGATCTGGCGCAGGAAGTCCAGCGAGCAGGTGTCGGGTGCGTGAGCGGTCAGGTGGGTCTGGATGCGTCCGTCGGCCTGCCCTGCCCAGCGTTCGACGAAGGCCTCGGCGTGGTCCAGCTGGGCCAGGCCACGCTTCAGGTCGAAGCGCCGCGTGCCTTGCAGCACCGAGGCGAAATCGACATCGGCCAGACGTTGGCTGGCGAACAGGCGCACACCTGTTTCGGCCATGCCTGCCACGGTGTGCTCGGCATGCACGAAGCTGTCCACAAGCGTGGTGCAACCCGCCCGCAGCGCTTCGAGTGCACCAAGGCGGGACAACGTCAGTGCTTCTTCCGGGCTGAGCCATGAAGCCTGTGGCAGGCCGGGGGTGTAGGACGGCGCGAAGCCGCAGTCCGGCGCCACCCCCCGGACGAAATTCAGGCCGGCATGGTAATGGGTATTGACGAAGCCGGGCACCACCACCCGGCCCGGCAGGTGCAGATGCCGCACGGCTTCGGGTGCAGGCTGGTCGGCAGGCCCGACGTGGGCGATGCGTTGGCCACGGATGCCCAGGCTTGCGGACTGCGCAAGGCCGTCGACCGGGTCCAGCAGCACGGCGCCGGTAATCAGTAGATCCAGTGGGTTGTCGATCATGCGGCCATCCACCCGCCGTCCACCATCAACGTGGTGCCGGTAATGAAGCTGGCCTCGGCGCTGGCCAGAAACAGCACGGCCTTGGCGACATCGTCGGGATGGCCCAACCGCGGCCAAGGGGTACGCCGCGTGGCCCGCTCCATCACCGCCGGGTCGACCGCCCGGCCACCGGCGCCGGTCTGGATCTTGCCGGGCGCCACCGCGTTGCAGACGATGCGCTGCCCGGCATAGTCGCTGGCGACCTGCCGGGTGAGGTAATCCACAGCCGCCTTGCTCACGCCATAGGCCAAGTCCTGGGGTGCGGCAATCATGCCGTGTTGCGAAGACAGGTTGACGATGCGCCCGCGGGTTTCGCCCACCAGCGCCTGGCCGGCCATTTGCCGCACGGCAGCCCGGCAACAGCGGTAGACACCCCCCAGATTGACGTCCAGGACACGCTGCCAGTCGGCCTCGTCGAGCTCGAGCAAGGGCCGGGCGTGGCGGATGCAGGCGTTGTTGACCAGCACATCGAGGCGCCCGAAGCGCGCCACCGTGGTAGCGAACAGCGTCTCGACCTGCGCGCTGTCGGCGACGTCGGTCTGCACGAACAGGGCCTGGTGGCCAGCGGCGCGAATCAGGTCGGCGGTTGGCTCGCCGCCCTCGATGACAGCCGTGGTGACATCGGCGATGACCACGCAGGCACCGTGGCTTGCCAGGTGCCAGGCAATGGCGCGGCCGATGCCGGAGGCCGCACCGGTGACGATGCACACCTGGCCCGCCATGCTCGATGAGTTCGCCAAAGGGGTGGGGGTCATGGGTTCACCGTTGTCTGGGGGCCTGCCACGTGGGCAAGCCAGTGATGAAAGTCGTGATCGGCAGCGTCGATGTCGAATCGCGGAACGAAACCGCAGTCTTCGCGCAGACGGTCGAGCGCCATGCTCGCCCGGTCGTAGTCGGCGTACAGCTCGATGTTCGGTGTTTCACCCGGCGCCGCCAGACGCCAGCGGAAGTCCGGAAAGCGTGTGGCCAGGCGCGTGCACCATTGACTGAGCGGCCATTGGAAACCCGCGGCCAGGTTATAGAGGGGATATCGCCACTGCGGCTGGTCCAGCAGGCAGCCGATAGCCCGCGCGGCGTCGCGGACATACAGCCAGTCGCGCAGGCTGTCGCGCGCCAGGATCGCCGTGCCGCCACGGCGGGCCACTTGCAACAACTGCAGCGGTGCGCTGAGGGTGTCGCGCACGCCGGTGTCGGCTTCCCAGGGCCCGAAGCAAGTGCCCAGGCGGCCGATAACCAAGGGCAACCCATGCAGTTGGGCCAGGCGCCGCGCCGCGTCCTCGGCGCTGCGCTTGGATTGGCCGTACAGGCCCTCGGGGGCCAAGGCGGAACGTGCTTCGTCGAGCAACGGCGCGTGACGCCCGGTGGTGCCGTAGACCGAGCCCGAGCTGATGTGCACCAGCCGCGACACGCCGCACTCGGCGCTCGCGCCGATGGCCGCAAGCACCCCGCCCACGTTCACTTCGAAGATCGCCTGGGGCGCCAATCGCTCGCGCTCGGCATCGGCGGTGATGGCGGCCAGGGTCACCACTCGCTGGGGGCGATGACGACCCATGACCATGCGCAGGTCCGTCGCGTCACGCACATCACCTCGATGCTCGGTGAACCGCCCCGGCAGTCTGGCGAACGCAGCCTGCGCCTGCGCAGGTATCGGCCCCAGGTCGAAGCCGATCACGTCCTCACCCGCCGCCAGCAAGTGCTCGCTCAACGCCAGGCCGACGAAGCCACTGCTGCCGGTGATCAGCGTCTTCATCTCAGGCGCTTTCCCGCACAGGTTCCGGCCGCAGCAGCGACAGGATATGCCGCTTGTAGTCATTGAAGGCCTTGCTGGTCGGGTCGCGCGGACGTTCGAGCTCGATCGGCAGCAGCTCGCGAATGCGTCCCGGACGTGCCGACATCACGGCGACATGGGTACCCAGGGCCAGCGACTCATCGATACCATGGGTGACGAACACGATGGTGCTCTGACTTTCGCGCCAGATCCGGATCAGCTCGGCGTGCATGTCCATCTTGGTCTGCTCGTCCAACGCACCGAAGGGCTCGTCCATGAGGATCACCTCAGGGTTCATCAGCAAGGCTCGGGCAATACCCACGCGCTGATTCATGCCGCCGGACAGCTCGCTGGGGAAGTGATTCTCGAAGCCGGCCAGGCCCACCATTTCGATGAATTTCTGCGCCTTCTCCCGGCGTAGCTCCTTGCCCACACCGCGCATCTTCAAGTGGAACGCAACGTTCTCCCAGACCGGCAACCAAGGCATCAGGTTGGCCTGCTGGAACACCACGCCACGATCGGCCCCGGGTGCGGTGATCGACTGCCCGCCGACGCTGACCGTGCCGTGGGTGGGGTGGTCGAAGCCGGCGATCATGTTCAGCAGGGTCGACTTGCCGCAGCCACTGGGGCCCAGCAGGCAGAGAAATTCGTTGCGTGCCACGGTCAGGCTGACATCGTCCAGGGCCACGATGCCGGTGGGTCGCTTGGGGTCTTCGAACACGCGCGAGACGCGGTCGATGGTGATCAGTGCCATGCCTCAGCCCTCCTTCTGCAAAGTGGAACCACGTTGCCAGCGCAGCAGGTACGCACCCACGCGCTTGATCGCATAGTCGCTGAGAAAGCCCAGCAGGCCGATGCTGACCATGGAAGCGATGACGATGTCGTAACGCAGGAAGTAATAGGAATCCCACAGCACGTAACCGACGCCGCTTTTCACTGCGACCATTTCCGCGGTGACGGTGAGCATCCACGCCGAGCCGATGGCGATGCGCAGGCCGGAGAAGATGCTCGGCAGCGCCGCCGGGAAGACGATGTAAAGCAGTAGTCTGCTTGGCGTACCACCGGTCATGGCGCCTGCCCGCAACAGGTTGCGGTCGCAGTTCTTGACGCCGTGAATGGTGCTCAACAGCACCGGGAAGAATGCGCCCATGAACACCAGGAAGATCGCCGGCTTGTCGGCAATGCCGAACCAGATGATCGCCAGGGGAATCCAGGACACCGGTGGGATCGGTCGCAGAATCTGCAGCACCGGCTCGAACAGGTTTTCTGCGGTGCGCGACCAACCGATGGCCATGCCCGCGCCGATGCCCAGCAAGGCGGCCAGGGCAAAGCCTGCGAACACCCGGAACGAACTGGCCGCCACATCGAGAATCCAGTGGCCGCTGTAGCTTTGCGTATTGCCATCGGTGGCAAAGACCCAGTCTGCCCAGGCGATGATGACTTGGGACGGCGCCGGCAGGAGCGCGCGCGGCAAAATCCCGGAGCGGGAAAAGATCTCCCAGCCGACCAGCAGCAACACCGGCACGATGCCGCGTTCGATGCGCTTGTACAGGCGCCGGGCCAGGGACGGGCCATGCCCTCGCCCGACCCCGTGCGCCTTGATGGCGGTACTTTTCATCTCAATACCCCAGCTCGGTTTTCGGCTTGCCGGTCACCGCTTCCAGAAAGCTGTAGTCCAGGTTCTTCTCTACCTGCTCGCTGACATCGGTGCTGATGTACTTGAGGTCGCGCATCATTTGCGCAATGGCTACGGCCGAGGCGCGGTGCATGGCGTAGTCGGGGTAGAGGTTGTCGACTGCGCCGGTGGCGATGGCCTTGTCCAGGCCGGTGACTTTCTGGATGGTGTCGATGAACAGCGGCTTGTCGTTGGCCATCAGGTCATTGACCTTGACGATGGAACGCACTGTTTCCTCGACGCCCTTGCGGTTGTCCTCGATCACATCGGAGCGGGTAACGATCAGGTTGGTCAACTTGCCAGCCGCCTGGTCGTAGGGAAAGTCGAAGAACTTGGCCGCCTTGACCTCGCGGATCTGGGTGGCGAACGGGTCCACCGACGTGATCAGCTCCACTTCGCCGCGGCGCAGTGCCTGCACGTGGTCAGACGGGTTGGGGATGTTGATGAATTGCACATCCTTGTTGATATCGATGCCGTGCTTGAGAAACGCCCCACGCATATGAATATCCTGCGCATTGCCGCGCGAGGCGGCGACCCGGAACGGCTTGTCTTCGGCCTTGTACTTGTCGATGAGCGCCTTCAAGCCGACCCAGTCGCCTGCCTGCAGCGGCAGGTCGTTGCCCACCAGAATCTGCGAGCCGCCGTTGATCTGCCCGGACACGGCCACCACGTCGAACCCCTTGTCCAGCGCCGTGGCGTAATGCAGGTAGGTGACCTGCGCCACGTCGATGCTCTTGGACAGCAGCGCTGTGAGCACGTCGTTGCCGGTGTTGAAGGCAATGGCGTCGAGTTTCACCCCGGTGGCGTTTTGCGGCGTCAGGGACAACGGCGTGCAGTGGGCGCATTTGGCATAACCGAGCTTGACCGGCTTGGCTTCGTCGGCGTGGGACATGGCCATCATGCCGAGGCTCAACACCAAGGCCGAAAAGGCACGCTTGAGCAAGGTAGTGGACGAACGAATAGCTGGCATCGGGCTTCTCCAATTGTCACTAAAGGCTGAGGCTTTGTGGCAAAGAGTTTGCAACGGCTATGCCAGGTTTGTGGCACCGCTTGAAAACCGCATTGCTTTCCATGGGCGCCTTTGGTGTCCAGGCCCTGTACGGCGGGGCTTGTGTGATCGCGCGGTGCCGCTTTCACGTTCGGCGGCGGCTCCCGTGGTGACGAGATGAGCAGGCTCAATAAAGCACTCCGTGGCGGCGAATGAGTTGCGACGGTGCATGTTTGGACAATCGCTCACCATTTTGTGACAATCCACCATTGACCGTAATCAGGCTGACGAGGATCGCGCACGTGCTCAACTCGGAAACACTTTCTCCTGCACCTCGCAAGGCCCGCAGTACCGGGCAGATCCTGGGCACCGGCAGTACCCGCGATGGCATCTACGAGCGCATCCTCAACGCCGTGATGGAACATCGCCTGATCCCCGGCACCAAGCTGGTGGAGGAGAAGCTGGCCGGCGTGTTCCAGGTCAATCGCACACGTATCCGCGAGGTGCTCGCGCGGTTGGCCCACGAAGGGATCGTCACCACTATCCCCAATCGCGGCGCCTTCATTGCCAGCCCCTCGGTGGAAGAAGCCCGGCATATTTTCCAGGCCAGACGCATTCTCGAGCCCGCGCTGATCCGCAGCCTGGTGGCCAAGGCCGACAGCCAGCAGTTTCGTCGCCTGCACGCCCATGTGGCCGAAGAACGCGCCGCGCGCGAGACAGGCGACAAACGCGCGGTAATTCGCCTGTCGGGCGAGTTTCATCTGTTGATCGCACAGATGGTCGACAGCCCGCCGCTGATCAAACTGATGCGCGAACTGTCTTCGCTGACCTGCTTGATCATTCTGCTGTACGACTCGCCCAACGTGCCTGCCTGCCCCAACCATGAGCACACCGAAATCGTCGAGGCCATGGAACAGGGTGAGGTCGAGGCAGCCATCGGCTTGATGCTGGGCCACCTCGACCATATCGAGGCCACGCTCGACCTGTCGCTGGAAGATGAGGCCGAGGTCGACCTGCACGCTATTTTCGGCTAACGCCACCCGACCGCCCGGAGTCGCCATGAGACTGCTGATCATCAACCCCAATATCTCCCAGAGCGTCACCGACCTGATCGAGACGGAAGCGCGCCGCACCGCAGCGACGGACACGCAGATCCAGATGGCCACGGCACCCAGTGGCGTGGCCTACATCGAAACCCGCTTCGAAGCCCTGCTCGGCGCGCACGCAGCGACGATCATTGCCGGGGAGCGTCTGGGCAGCTACGACGCAGTACTGGTGGCGGCATTCGGTGATCCCGGGCTGCTTGCGCTCAAGGAGGTACTGGACGTGCCGGTGGTGGGCATGACCGAAGCGGCGCTGATGACGGCCGCCCAGTTGGGCCAGAGGATCTCGATCATCGCCATCTCCCGGCGCATCACCAGTTGGTACCGCGAGTGCGTGGCACAGAACGGCATGCTCGACCGTCTGGCCAGCATTCGCCATCTGGACCGCCCGCTGCGCGATGCCGGCAGCGTGCAGGAGGATCATGCCGAGCGCCTGCTGGAGCTGAGCCACCTGGCGGTGAACGAAGATGGCGCCGACGTGCTGATCCTCGCCGGTGCGCCGTTGGCCGGGCTGGCACGTGGGTTGGCCGGGCGGTTGCCGGTTCCGGTGGTGGACGGCGTGTCGTGCGGCGTGGCCCAGGCGCAGCTGTTGCACCGCCTGCAGGCGGGTCGGGCCACCCAAGGCAGCTTCGCCCGCCCACCCGCCAAACCCAACCAAGGCTTGCCAGCGGGCTTGCAGGCCCTCCTGTAGCAGCGGCGCAAGCCGCGTCCGGGTTCACCGCGGTGTGCCTGCCAAACCGCATGTGCCGCCGACGCGGCTTGCGCCGCTGCTACAGGGGTTGGGGGATACCTTGGTTGCGCAGCATGGGCGCCTCGAACGACAGGCCCAGCACCCGCTCCATTTCCGCGGCGGCCTGAAGCACGCGCCCGTCCATGTAGCGCGGTGCGATCACCTGCAGGCCTACCGGAAGTCCCTGCTTGCCGAACCCGCAGGGCAACGACAGTGCGGGTACCCCGCAGTAGTTGAACACCGGGGTATAGCCGGCATGTCCGCGCGGCCCGGCCGGCTGACCGCCGATGGTGGCGGGCCCCAGCTGTCCCACGGCCCAGGCTTCCACCGGTGCGGTCGGGCACAACAGCAGATCGTAGTCATCGAAAAACGCGGCCAGGGTTATCGACAATCCATTGCGCAACGCTAGCAGACGCGCGGTTTGCACCCCGGACAACGCTCTGCCCAGCTCTATCTGCGCCAGAATATCCGGATCCAGCTGCTGCAACTGCTCATCCGCCAGCGCACCGAATTGCGCAGCCAGCGCCGTGTGCTGCAAGCCCAGCAGCGCATAGCCTTCCAGGCCGCCAGGCCAGCGCGGGCTGGCCAGCTCGATGGACCAGCCATCGCGCTCCAGCGTTGCCAGCGCGGCAACCATCGCACTGGCAACATCGCTGTCCAGTGGCAGGCCCAGCCCCAGATCCGGCGACCAGGCAATGCGCAGCGAGCGCGGCGCTCGCGGCGTCGGGGCTAGCGACTGAGCGCTAAAATGTGGCTGCGACAAGGGGTCGGAGGGGCACCAGGCGAACAAACTGCGGGCCATGAGTGCAACGTCCTCGACATCGCGTCCCAGTTGGCCGATCACTGAGAGCAGATGGTTCGGGTCGGCGAACCCCCAGGGATTGGGCACGGCACCCAGGCTCGGCTTGAAGCCGACCAGCCCGGTGTGCGCGGCCGGTCGCCGGGTGGAGCCGCCGGCGTCGGTGGCCAGGGCCAATGGTCCCAACCCGGCCGCCACTGCAGCCACCGCGCCGCCCGACGACCCGCCGGGGGTCAGCTCGAGGTTCCACGGGTTGCGGGTGGTGCCGTGCAGCGGATTGGTGGTGATGCCCTTGCAGGCAAACTCGGAACAGTTGGTCATCCCGAGCGCCACGCCGCCCAGTTCGCCAAGGCGTTGCACGCACCACGAATCGCGTGGCGCCACGAAGTCGGCAAACACCCTGGAACCGAAAGTCGCCGGTCGGCCGCCCAACCAGAGGTTGTCCTTGACGCTGAACGGTACGCCGGCCAAAGGCAGGTATTGCTTGGCGGCGACCCGCTGGTCGCTGGTACGCGCTCGAGCCAGCACGTCAGCCCGCTGGTAATCGATGAACGCATTGAGCGACGGATTCAACCGCTCGAGACGATCGCACACCGCTGTCGCCACCTCGACCGCGCTCAGCTGACGGGTGTTGACCAGGTGAGCGATCTGCTGCGCCTTGAGACGATGAATATCCATGGGTCACTCCACTGCGAAAGGCTGATACCGCTGTTTCAGCAAGATCCGCGCCGCCGGAGGCAGGTGCCGTGACCGCGGGTGCGAGCAAGCAGATCAAGGCAGCTGGCGAGCGACATAATGGTGAACATGATTAGATTGAGCACTGATTCAGTGCAATATTTAGTTAACTGTTTTGTGCACAATCCTGATACCAAGGTAATCCGCATCCGGCTATCGGTTCATTTAAAACAACGAGTTAAACCGTGGGATGACCGACTCCGTCCTGCTTGGCACATGCATTGCTTCGAGCCAGATAACCTAGTTCAGCACTGCGAGCCACCGCATGACGACTGCCACCGCCGGTTTCGACCTCACCCTGGACGACATCTTCCATCAGTACGCCGGTGCAGCTCCGGCGGTCGACCACATCACCCTGGAAGTAGCCGCCGGCGAACTGGTGGCGCTGCTGGGCCCCTCCGGCTGTGGCAAAACCACCCTGCTGCGCATCATCGGCGGGTTCCAGCCGCAGACCTCGGGCAAGGTGGTGATCGGCGGCAAGCTCATCGACCACCTGCCCCCGCATCACCGCGACATCGGCATCGTGTTCCAGAACTACGCCTTGTTTCCCCACCTGAGCGTGGCCGAAAACATCGCCTACGGTCTGGACGCCCGCGGCGTGCCACGCTCGCGGCGCAAGCAGCGCATCGATGAAATGCTCGAGATGATCCAGCTGGGTCATCTGGCCGACCGCTATCCGCGCCAGCTTTCCGGTGGCCAGCAGCAGCGCGTGGCGCTGGCCCGGGCATTGGCCGTGGAACCGCGCATCCTGTTGCTCGACGAACCGTTTTCGGCCCTGGACAAAAGCCTGCGCATGGACATGCAGATCGAGATCAAGCGGCTCCAGCGCCAGTCGGGCGTGACCTGCGTGATGGTCACCCACGACCAGGAGGAAGCGCTGTCGATGGCCGACCGCGTGGCGGTGCTCAACGCCGGCCGGCTGGAGCAGTTCGCCGCGCCATCGAAGATCTACGATTCGCCCAGCAGCCTGTTCGTCAATACCTTCGTCGGCAGCGCCAACGTGCTGCCCGGGACCCTGGAAAGCTACGCCGGGGAGTCGGCTCGGATACGCCTGGCCGACGGCAGCCTGCTGGCCTGCCGTACGCCGCGCGACGCCCGGCCCGGCAGCGCCGTGGTGGCGTGCATTCGTCCGGAGAATCTGGAGCTGACGGAGGCAGGCGACGGATTTCCCGCACAGGTCGAACTCGGCCTGCCGCTGGGCCCTTCGATCGTCCACGAAATGCTCACGCCCGGCGGACAGCGGATCAAGATCGCTTCGCCACGCGGCCTAGGTGCCGAGCCATTGAAGCCCGGCACTCAGGTAAGCCTGAGGCCTATCAGCGCCCACGCGATCACTACGTTTACCGCGCCCAGCCTGTAGCCCTGAACTGACCCGCACGAGGAATCGACGATGGATATATCCCGCAGACGCATCATGCAATCCGCCCTGGCCCTGGGTGCACTGCAGCTTTTCCCGCAGTTGACCATGGCCCAGGCGCGCAATCTGGTGTTCGCGACGTTTACCGGCAGCTGGGAAGAAGCACACAAGGCTGTGCTGGTGCCTGCCGCGCTGGAACACATGAAAGACGCGAACATCATTCTCGACCCGATGATCTCTGTCGACCAGATCTCCAAGGTCATGGCCTCCCGTGAACATCCGCCCATCGACGTCATGCTGCACGATCCGGGCCCTGCCCTGACCGCCATCGAACAGGGCTTGATCGAGCCCTACCCGGTGGCGGACAGCGCCTACTACCAGCAGCTGATGCCCGAAGCCCAAGACCCGATGGGGCCGAGCATCTTCTATCAGATCGTTGGCCTGACCTATAACCCCGACACTATCCAGACCCCTCCCGACTCCTGGATGGACCTGTGGAAGCCCGAGTACAAGGGCCGGGTAGGCATCACCAACATGAACTCCTCCCTGGGCACCGGCTTCATGGTCGAACTGGCCAAACTGCATGGCGGCTCGGACAGCAACATCGAACCGGCCTTTGAACTGCTGGCCAAACTCAAGCCCAACCTGGCCGCCGTCGCCGCCAACCCCGGTCAGCTGGCGTCGCTGTTCCAGCAAGGCCAGATCGACATCAGCCCAGGCAACTTCAACGCCATCCAGATCCTCAAGGCCCGTGGCGTACCGGTCGAATGGGTGGCGCCCAAGGAAGGCGCGATCGCGTTCAAGACCAGTATCCATATCGTCAAGAACTCACCGAATCGCGATCTGGCTTTCGCCTTGATCGAGGCGTCGATGTCGCCCCAGGTGCAATCGCAGCTGATGGAAGCGCCGTACCTGGTAGTGCCTACCAACATGCAGGTGAAGATGTCTGGCGAGATAGCCGAATCACTGGCCAAGGATCAGGCAGAAATGAAGTCGCGGTTTCGCTTTCAGGACTGGAAGGTGATCAATCCGAACCGGGCGGCCTGGATCGAGCGCTTCAACAAGGACATCCAGGTCTGACCCATGCCTGAAGCCATCCCTTCCCGCTGTGAGGAGTGCGGCACGTGAGCGCCCGAAACCATGACGTCTCCGTGTACAGCCTGCGCTACGGCCTGCCGTTGGCAGCATTCTTCGTGCTGTTCTTCATCACGCCGCTGTTGTTGCTGGTGTTGGTCAGCCTGCACGACGACACCGCCGTCAGCGTCTGGGGCGTGGCGCAATACGCGAAGATCTTCGGCGAAGGCCTGGCCCTGCGCGTGCTTGGCGATACCTTGTGGCTCGGCGTGCAGGTTACTGTGCTGTGCCTGGCCCTGGGCTACGCTCTGGCCTGGGCCTACGTGCGCAGTTCGCCGACCACCCAGAAGGTGTTGATGATGATCATCGTCATGCCCCTGCTGACCAGCGTGGTGGTGCGCACCTTCGCCTGGGTAGTGATCCTCGGGCGCCAGGGCATCGTCAACGAACTGCTGCTGGGCTGGGCATGGATCGACAAGCCACTGCGCCTGCTCTACTCCCGCGAAGGGTTGATCTGGGCCCTGGCCAATGTGCAGTTGCCGCTGATGACCCTGCCCCTGATCACTACCTTGCAACGCCTGGAAAGCAATCTGGAGGATGCCTCCGCCGCCTTGGGCGCCAATGCCTGGCGCACCTTCCGGCGGATCACCGTGCCGCTGTCGCTGCCGGGCATCATCGCCGGCAGTCTGCTGACCTTCTCGGCGACCATCACCGCCTTCATTACCCAGTCTCTGGTAGGTGGCGGGCAGATGCTGTTCATGCCGATGTACATCTACCAGCAGGCGTCGGCCCTGCAGAACTGGCCATACGCTGCAGCCATCTCACTGGTGTTCCTGGTGGCCGTGATCGGCTGCGTGACGCTGTTGAGCTATTTGGGCCGCCTCAGCAAGGGGTACGCGACCACATGAGCATGGGACGTCGAAACGACCTGTCGGACATCGCCCTCAAGGGCACCCTCTATCTGGTGGCCTGGGCCGCCCTTATCCTGTTGCTGGCACCGACGCTGATCGTGCTGATCGTCTCGTTCACCGACAGCTACTCGCTGCGCTTTCCGCCTCAGGGCTTCTCGACACGCTGGTATGTCGCCCTGCTCAAGGCGTTCACCCTGCATTTCGCGGCGTGGAACAGCTTTCTGGTGGCGTCGATGACCACGCTTCTGTGTGTGGTCATGGGCACTGCCGCCTCGCTGGCCATCGCCCGTTCCACGAGCAAGACAGCGCGCTGCCTCGATGCGCTGTTCATGTCACCGTTGATTCTGCCGGGGCTGGCGTTCGGCCTGTCGGCATTGATCTTTTTCAGCGAGCTGGGCGTGCCGGTATCGATGACGACGCTAGTGATCGGTCACACCGTGGTCTGCGTACCCTACGTCATCCGTACCACCTCTTCGGCGCTGATGCAGTTGCCGCCGGCGCTGCTGGAAAGCGCTGCCAGCCTGGGTGCTTCGAGAGCGCACGCGTTGCGGCGCATCACCCTGCCGCTGATTGCGCCAGGCATCGCGGCCGGGGCATTCATTGCGTTCATGTCTTCGTTCGATAACACTGCCGTCTCGCTGTTCCTGCGCGACGCACGCACCGACATGCTGCCGATCCGCATGTGGCAGGACCTGGAGAGCAAACTGGACGTCACCATTGCCGCTCTGTCCAGCGTGCTGGTGATCGTCACCCTGGTGATGATGGTAGTGATGGAAAAATTGACCGGCATCAGTCGGCGCATCCGCGGCTGACCGCGGGCAAGGGTACGTCAGGAAACGGATATGGATCTGAACACACCACAGGATGCCGATGGCATCGCCGAACACATCACCATCGCCATCATGGAGCACCGCCTGCCGCCGGGTATCAAGCTGGCCGAGGAGAAACTTGCGATCGCGTTTGGCGTGGGCCGCAACAAGATTCGCCAGGCGCTCATGGCGCTGGCCAAGGAAGGCTTGGTCAAGCTGCACCCCAACCGCGGCGCGTTCGTCACCAGCCCCACGGTGCAGGAAACCCGTGACCTGTTCGCCACCCGCCGGCTGCTGGAACCGGAGATCATTCGCAACGTCATCCACCGCTCGACCAAGGCCCAGCGCAAGCCTTTACATGCCCACCTGAAAAAGGAGGCGCTGGCGCGCAAGAACCAGGATCGGCGCGCCTTGATCAAGCTGTCCGGGAATTTCCACAGCCTGCTGGCCGAGATCGGTGGCAACAGCTTCATCACTCGCATCATGCGCCAGCTGTGTCCGGTGACGTCGCTGATGCACGCGCTCTACGACGGTCCGCAAATGCATGCCTGCCCCGAGGACGAACACAGCGCGATCGTCGCCGCCATCGAAGCCCAGGACGAAAAACGTGCCATTGCCCTGATGCTGCATCACCTCGCCCACGTGGAAAGCGTGCTGGACCTGAGCCAGGAACAGCACAGCGCGATCAGGTGGGAGAGTGTCTTCGGGTAAAGAGAGCCGCTTTCACACTGCGGCAGCGTCACGCTCCAGCCACGCCTGGGCGATCTGCTCGCGAGTGGCGAACCACACGCCTTCGTGGCCCTGTGCGTACTCGATGAATTTCTGCAAGGCGCGTATCCGGCCCGGGCGTCCGACCATGCGCGGGTGCAGGCCGACGGACATCATGCGCAGGCCGTCTGCAGATTCTTCGTGCAGCACCTCGAAGCTTTCCTTCATGTACTCGAGAAAGTCGGAAGCCTGGGACAGGCCCGGCGAATTCCAGTAGCGGAAATCATTGACGTCACTGGTGTACGGCACCACCAGGCGGCGTTTGCCTTCGACGTCGACGAAGTACGGCACGTCATCGTTGTAGGCATCGGAGTCATAGAGGAAACCGCCCTCCTCGGCCACCAGGCGACGGGTGCGCACGCTGGCGCCATAGCGGCAGTACCAGCCTACCGGGCGCTTGCCGCAGGTGCGCTGGAAGGACTCGATGGCCAGGCGAATGTGCTCGCGCTCCTGCTCCTCGGTGAGGCGGAACACTTCCTCCCAACGGTAGCCATGGCTGCATACTTCATGGCCCAGCTCTACCGCCGCCCGCGCCACGTCGGGGTTCTGCTCGAAGGCCACCGCGCAGGCATGAAACGTGGCCAGCACGTTGGCCTTCTGCAGAATCTGCAGGATGCGCCAGATACCGACCCGCGAGCCGTATTCGTACATCGATTCCATGGCCAGGTTGCGTACGCCATCGGGAAACTGATAGCTGCCCCACTCGGTCATGCTTTCCTGATCGGGATCGCCCATGGCCAGGGACCGTTCGGAGCCTTCCTCGTAGTTGATGACCAGGCTGATCGCCAGCCGGGCGCCATTGGGCCAGGTACCCTGGGGACGTTGCTGGCCATAGCCGACCAGATCTCTTAGGGGTGATGTCACGGTACGGCTCTCCAGCAGGTTGGGCAAAATGCCGGGCCTGGGGCCTCAGCAGTCGATATCTTTCAAAGCGTCGTGGTCGATGCCGCCAAAGGTTTCACCTGCGGCGAAGGCCAGGCCCATGGCCAGTGTCTGGGCCACGCAGAACGCGGCGGTCAACGAGCGAAAGCCAAGCAGTTCGGCGTCGTCGACTTCGATCATCACCGAGGCGCATTGGCCGATGGGGCTGAGCAGGCTGTCGGTGATGGCAACGATAGGCGTACCGGCCGCCACCGCCTGGTTGCAGGCGTCGATGGTTTCCTGGGCATACGGGGGGAAGCTCACCGCCACCAGCACGTCGTCACCGTGCAGCGCGCCGACCTGCTCGCGCAGGCTGCCGCCCAGGCCGCTGATGTGCACGGCGCGCCGGCCGACACGGCTCAGGGCATAGCTGAGGTAGGCAGCCATCGGAAACGAACGGCGCATGCCCACCACGAACGTGGTGCGCGCCTGTTGCAGCAAGCCGATGGCCTGTTCCAGCGCCTGCACCTGCTGCCCTTCGGCAAGGTGTTCGAGGGAGACGATGTTGGCCCGACTGAAGGCGCCGAGCATGGCGCCCACATCGGTCGGGTCGTCGAGCAACTGTTCGCCGCGATAATGGCGAATACGTTCCTTGAAGCTGCCCTGCCCGGCTTTCTCCAGCGGCGCCTTGCACACCCGCTGCAGGTCGCTGAAACCGCCAAAGCCCAAGGCCTGGGCCAGACGAATGAACGCTGAAGCGGGAATCTGCGAACGCGCGGCCAGGGCCGCGACCGTGTTGAGCGCCACATCGTGGGGGTGCTCGATCACGTACTGGGCGGCATCGCGCATGCGCGCAGTGAGTTTGTCCTGCCCCACCGCAATGGCGCTGCGCAGTTCTTCAAGGGTGTGCGGTAATGGCATGGTTCAGTGGCTCGATGGCGGTCAGCTGGGACGCAGGTCTGCGATGGCTCGGGCCAGGCATTCCACCAGCCGCGTCATTTCATCGACGGTGTTGTAGTGCGCAATGGAAACGCGTACCACCCCTCCCTGAGGTGCCAGGCCCAGTTCTTCGATCAAGTGACGGGCATAGAAGTCACCAAAACGAATGCCGATGCGTGCCGCGTCCACCTGTCGCACGATGGCCTCGGACTGCACGCCCTCGACGACGAAGCTGATGGTCGGTACCCGGTCGCCCGCGGTCACCCGTGGTTTGCCGATGATGCGCACGCCGTCGGCCTCGCGCAGATAGCCCAGCAGAATCTCGGCCAAGAGGTTTTCCTGCACCTCGAACGCATCGAAGGCCGCCTGCATGATCTGCCGCTCGCTGCCTGCGGTGCCCAGGCGCCGGCCGATGTCCAGCAGGTAGTCACTGATGCCCATGCAACCGTAGGACAGTTCGTAGTTGACGTTGCCCGGCTGCAGCTTGTACGGCAGCACGTCCTGGCCGATGAAGAAATGGTTGAGGCTGGGCAGTTCCAGCAGCAGTTCGCGCTTGCCCCACAGCACCGCGAAATGCGGGCCGAACACCTTGTAGAAGCTGAACACGTAATAGTCGGCGCCGCTGGCCTGCACATCGACCAGACGGTGCGGTGCGTACGCCACAGCGTCCACCACCAGCTTGGCACCGCAGGCGTGCACGCGCTCGGCAACCTGCGCGACCGGGTTGACGCTGCCCAGAATGTTCGACGCGTGGGTCATCGCCACGTAACGCGTGCGCGGCCCGAGAAGTTGCTCCAGGTCGCGCAGCTCCAGCTCCAGGCTCGACGGATCAACCGACCATACGCGCAGGGTGGCCCCGCGCTCTTGGCACAGGCGCTGCCAGGGGCCGATGTTGGCTTCGTGGTCGCTGTGCGTGACGATGATCTCGTCGCCCGCGCCGATCGACGGCGCAATCGCCCGAGCCAGCAGCTGCAGCAACAAGGTGGTCGAACCGGCCATCACACACTCTTCAGAGTGGCGGGCGTTGATCAGCTGGGCCACCGAGGCGCGTGCTTTCAGCACTTTCTCACCGGCCTTGACCGATGGCGCGTACGAGGCGCCCAGTTGCACCGCGTGGTTGAGCAGGTACTCGGTGATGCGCTCGGCCACCGGCTTGAGCACCGCCGAGCCGCCGGCGTTGTCCAGGTAGCCGTAGCCGTCGGCGAGTGCGGGAAATTGGCGACGGACGTAGTCGATATCGAGGGCAGTCAAAGTGAGTCTCCCGTTTGCTTGTTAGGGGTAGAGCCTGTCAGTGGTGCAGGATGGCCTGCAGGAATGCCTGGGTACGGGGTTCCTGGGGCGCGGTGAAGAAGGCCTGGGGATGGTTCTGTTCGATGATGCGACCGGTTTCCATGAAGATCACCCGGTCGGCGACCTTGCGCGCGAAGCCCATCTCGTGGGTCACCACGATCATGGTCACCCCGGAGCGGGCAAGGTTCTGCATCACGTCGAGCACTTCTCCGACCATTTCCGGGTCCAGCGCCGAGGTCGGCTCGTCGAACAGGATCACCCGTGGCTCCATGGCCATGGTCCGGGCGATCGCGACCCGTTGCTGCTGGCCCCCGGACAACTGGCTGGGGTACTTGTCGGCATGCGCGGACATGCCGACCTTTTCCAGCAACAGCCGCGCGCGCTCCTGGGCATCGCGTCGGTTCATGCCGCGCACGCGCACCGGCGCCAGGGCCACGTTGGCGAGCACGGTGAGGTGGGGATAGAGATTGAAGTTCTGAAACACCATGCCCACTTCGCAGCGGATGCCGGCAAGCTTGGGGCCGGTTTCCACGCGCTGCCCGGACACCCGGATGTCGCCACCCTGGTAGGGCTCGAGCAGGTTGATGCAGCGAATCAGGGTGGACTTGCCCGACCCCGAAGGCCCCAGGATCACCACCACTTCGCCCTGGGCGACAGTCAGGTTGATGTCGCTGAGGGCCTGGAATGGCCCGTAGAACTTGTCCAGTCGTTCGATTTCGATGACGTTGCTCATGCGCGCTTGCCTCCGCTGCCGTTGCGACGCTCTACCCAGCTGACCAGCTGCACCAGTGGCAGCAGCAACAACAGGTACATGATCGCCGCCCCCACCAGCGGCGTTGGATTGGCCGACAGCGCCTGGGCCTGGGTGGCCTGCTTGAGCAGGTCGGGCATGGCGACCACTGACGCCAGTGCCGTGTCCTTCATGACGTTGATGCAGTTGCTGGTCATGGGCGGCAAGACGATGCGCATGGCCTGGGGCAGGATCACGTCGCGCATGGTGTTGAAGAAGCTCATGCCCTGGGAAGCCGCCGCTTCGAACTGACCCTTGGGGATAGCCTCGATGCCGGAACGGAAGATCTCCGCCGAATAGGCGCACGACACCAGGGACAGCGCGGCCGTGGCGGCAGCGAAGGACGACAGGCGGATGCCGACGAAGGGCAATGCATAGTAGATCAACACCAGCAGGACCAGCAGCGGGATAGACCGCAGCACGTCGATGTACACCCGTGCCAGCCAGCGCACGGGGCTGTAGCCGTACAATCTGAGCATGGCCAGCAGCAGACCGCCGGCCAGGCCCAGCACGATACTCACCACGCCGAGCAATATGGTCACGCCAAGGCCGCGCAGCATCAAAGGCAGCGCGTCGACGAACACGTCCCAGTTGAAGAAAGTCTGTAGCAACTCCATGAACGGTTACCTTGGTCGTGGGCCGGTAGCGGGCGGGCCGAAGCGCGGTGCTTATTGAGGAACGTCGACGACTTTCACGGTGCTGGAGTCGTCTGCGGCGGCCGCACCGAACCACTTCTTGTGCAGGTCGGCGATCACCCCGTCTTTTTTCATCTCGCTGATGATCGTGTTCACTCGCGCGCCTTCGGCCCAGCCCTTGGCGTGCATCAGCGAGTATTTCTCGCCGGTGGGAATGCGCGCGACCACGGCATACTGTGGCTTGTCCTTGATGTAATAGAGCACGGCCGGAATGTCGCTGATGTAGCCATCCATGCGCCCGGACGCCAGGTCGAGCATGGCCGGCGACAGACCTTCGTAGCGCGAGATGTCCTTGAACTTGTACTCACCCTGATGCTTGGCGGCCCACATGTCCCCGGTCGAACCGGTGTCGACGCCGACCACTTTGCCGCTCATGTCATCCAGGCCCTTGATGCCGGACTTGGTCAGCACCGACAGCGACTGGTCGCTGTCGTAGTACGGCTGCGCGAACCCTACCGATTCCAGACGCTTGGGCGTGATGGTGATGGAAGAAATGGCGATGTCGGCGCGCTTGGACTGCACGGCGCTGAACAGGCCATTGAACGGGATGTTGACGAACTCCACGGTCTTGCCGGCGCGCTTGGCGACTTCCTTCACCACGTCGACTTCAAAGCCGACGATGTCGCCCTTGGCGTCCTGGAACTCCCAGGGCACATTGCCCACGTTGGCACCGACGGTCCAATCGGCAGCCAGTGCCGAGGCCGAAAACGCAGTGGCCACAGCCATGCTCAAAAGTAATTTCACGCTCATGTCCAGCTCCCGATTCACGTCAGTGCCAATGGCGGCCTGGGTGCTTGCGCAGGCCTGTCGAGAACGAGACTAGGGCTAAGGATCAAATACTTCAAGAAATAAATTTAATGAATTAAATGCTCCACAGGAGGGCAGTACGTGCCCGCATTGGTGCATCTGGCAAACGCAGGAAGCGTACGGTATCGCGGCTGCCGGACGCAGCACACAGGCCAAGGGCGCACCTTGGCAGAGCATGTTCACCCCCCTCCCCGTAGGAGCGGTCAGTGGCCGCGAAAGCCTCGATGCGGTCCACCTGCACCACCGCGCCGCCCTTTTCGCGGGCAGAGCCCGCTCCCGCAGGTCTACCTTGCAATCAGCGGTCGTCGTCGGTCGGCGCGGGGTTCTGGAGCAGGTCGTCGAAGTCGATCTTGAGGCCCTGTTCCATGGAGTCGAGCTCCACCAGCAACGATCGAAAGCTGGTCTCGTCCTTGGCCGGAGCCTCGCCCTCGGCGCTGGCATCGGCCAGCGCCTGCAGATGAGCAGGCACTGGCGCATCGTCGTCGTGGTCTTCGAGGATGGTTTCGGGTTCCATCTCGCGCAGCACTGCCAATGGGGGCAGCTCATCGAGGCTCTTGAGGTTGAAATGGTCGAGAAAGGCCTTGGTGGTGGCGAACATCGCCGGCCGGCCCGGCACGTCGCGATAGCCCACCACGCGGATCCACTCGCGTTCCACCAGCGTCTTGACGATATTGCTGTTGACCGCCACGCCACGCACGTCTTCGATCTCGCCACGGGTGATGGGCTGGCGATAGGCAATCAACGCCATGGTTTCCAGCAACGCGCGGGAATAGCGCTGCGGGCGTTCTTCCCACAATCGACTCACCCAGGGCGCGTATCTTTCACGGATCTGCAAGCGGTAGCCCGAGGCGACCTCCACCAACTCGAACGCGCGCTTTTCGCAGGACTTGCCCAGCACCTCCAGGGCCTTCTTGAACACCGCCGGCTCCGGCCGCTCGGCTTCCTCGAACAGCTCATGGAGGCGTTCCAGGGACTGCGGCTTTCCGGAGGCCAGCAGAAAGGCTTCGAGCAGTGGCGCCAGATCGCGCGGGTCAGTCAGATTCATTGTTCGGCTCGGGCGCGCACATGGATAGCGGCAAAGGCGTCATTCTGCACCAGTTCGATCAACTGCTCCTTGACCAGTTCAAGAATGGCCATGAAGGTTACCACCACGCCCAACTTGCCCTCCTCGGCACCGAACAGCTCGATGAAAGGCACGAAGCCACCGCCGCGCAGGCGTTCGAGCACCTGGCTCATGCGTTCGCGGGTCGACAGGGCCTCGCGGCTGACCTGATGGCTTTCGAACATGTCGCTGCGCCGTAACACGTCGGCCATCGACATCAGCAGCTCTTCCAGGCTGACCTCGGGCAGCAGCTTGCGTACCTTGGCCTGAGGTGCATCGAGCTTGGGCACGTAAAGGTCACGGCCTACCCGCTTGAGGGTATCGATACCTTCGGCGGCGGCCTTGAAGCGCTCGTATTCCTGCAGGCGGCGAATCAGCTCGGCCCGCGGGTCGTGCTCGTCATCCTCGACCACGGCGCTGCGCGGCAACAGCATGCGCGATTTGATCTCCGCAAGCATGGCGGCCATCACCAGATATTCGGCGGCCAACTCCAGGCGTACGGTTTTCATCAGCTCGACGTAGCCCATGTACTGACGGGTGATCTCCGCCACGGGAATGTCGAGGATGTCGATGTTCTGCTTGCGGATCAGGTACAGCAGCAGGTCGAGCGGGCCTTCGAATGCTTCGAGGAACACCTCCAGCGCATCCGGCGGGATGTACAGGTCCTGCGGCATCTGGGTGAACGCCTGGCCGTAGACAAGCGCCAGTTGCAGCTGCTCGGGCGAGCCCTGGGCGAGATTCGCCGGCGGATTGTCGACCGCGCTCAGATCACTCACGCCATGGCCGCGAACGGTGCCGGATCGCCACAGCCCACGCGCACCACTTGCGGATCGCCATCGGCGAGGTTGATGACGGTGGACGCCTCGGTGCCGCCGAAACCGCCGTCGATGATCAGGTCGACCTGCTTTTCCAGCAACTGGCGCATTTCGTAAGGGTCGCTGAGCGGCTCCTTGGCGCCGGGCATGATCAGGCTCACGCTCATCAGCGGCTCACCCAACTCTTCCAGCAAGGCCAAGGCGATCGGATGGCTGGGCACGCGCAAACCGATGGTCCGGCGCTTGGGATGCAGCAGCAGGCGCGGCACTTCACGGGTGGCGCTCAGAATGAAGGTGTAGGGCCCCGGCGTGTGCGCCTTGAGCAGACGGAACGCCGCGGTGTCGACCTTGGCGAACAGCCCCAGTTGCGAGAGGTCGCAGCAGATGATCGCGAAATTATGCTTGTCGTCCAGCTGACGCAGGCGACGCACCCGTTCCACGGCGTTCTTGTCGCCGATCTGGCAACCGATGGCGTAGGAAGAGTCGGTGGGGTAGATCACGATGCCACCGCCGCGAATGATCTCGACCGCTTGCTTGATCAGCCGCGGCTGCGGGTTCTGCGGATGGATCTGAAAGAATTGACTCACGTTGGCATCCTGTTCAGGCGGAAGTTGACGGGTCGTGCTTGAACCGCGCGGACAACGGCGGCAGGTCGACGGGCAATGGCCGATAGACACCGATTTCACCCCACGTGCCCGGGCCGTGGAAGTCGCTGCCGCCACTGACCATCAAGCCGAATTCGCGGGCCAGGATGGACAGCGTGCCGACCTGTTCGGCGGCCTGCATGCCGTTGACCACCTCGATCGCATGGCCACCGGCCTGGATGTAGTCGCCGATCAGCTTGCGCCGCTTGCTGCGCGTGAAATCGTAGTGCAGCGGATGAGCCAGGCTGATCCAGGCCTTCGCCTCGCGCAATGTGCGCACGGTGTCCTCGAGGGTGGGCCAGTGCTGCTTGACGTCACCCAGCTTGCCCGCCCCGAGCCACTTGCGGAACGCTTCCTGGCGGTCCTTGACGTGGCCCTGCTGCACGAGGAAGTCGGCGAAGTGCGGGCGCGCCGGCGCATTGCCGCTGTCGCCCAGACCCTTCTGGATGGCCCGAGCACCGTCCAGGGCACCCGGCATGCCCTTGAGCGCCAGGCGTCGGTCGATTTCCTCGGCACGCAGCCAGCGACCGTGGTGCAGGCTGTCGAGCGCGGCCACCAGCGGCGGTGCATCCAGAGCGAAATTGTAACCGAGCACGTGGATGGTCGCACCGCCCCAGGTGCACGACATTTCGACACCACTGACCCACTGCATGTTCAGTGCTGTGGCCGCCGCACGGGCCTCTGGCAGGCCTTCCAGGGTGTCGTGGTCGGTCAGGGCCAGGGTCTGCACGCCATGATCGAACGCTCGCTGCACCAGAACGGCAGGCGCGAGGGCGCCATCGGAGGCGGTGCTGTGGCAGTGCAGGTCAACATTCATAGTGGCGCTTTCGCAGTCATTGATGTTTGTTATTATGCCGTCACATCCTGCTTCTGGCTGCCATTGTGAAACAATTGATCGATTTCATCCCGCTGCTCCTGTTCCTCATCGTCTACAAGACCGACCCGCACATGGTCGACCTGGCGGGGTACAGCTTCGAACTGGGCGGCATCTTCAGTGCTACCAAGGTGCTCATCGCCAGTTCGGTGATCGTCTATGGCCTGCTGTTCCTCAAGCAGCGCAAGCTGGAAAAGGGTCAGTGGCTGACCCTGATCGCCTGCCTGGTGTTCGGCAGCCTGACCCTGGCCTTCCACAGCGAAACCTTCCTCAAGTGGAAGGCGCCTGTGGTCAACTGGCTGTTCGCCCTGGCGTTCGCCGGCAGTCATTTCATCGGCAAGCAACTGCTGATCAAGCGCATGATGGGCCATGCGCTGACCCTGCCGGACCCGATCTGGGCGAAACTCAACGTTGCGTGGGTGGTCTTCTTCCTGTTCTGCGGCGCCGCCAACCTGTTCGTGGCTTTCACTTTCGAGCAGTTCTGGGTCGACTTCAAAGTGTTCGGCAGCCTGGCCATGACCTTGCTGTTCCTGGTGGGCCAGGGTATCTACCTGTCCCGTCACCTGCATGATTCCGATCGTACAACACCTAAAACCGAGGATTGACATGCTCTACGCCATCATTGCCACCGACACGCCCAACTCCCTGGAAAAGCGCCTGGCCGCACGGCCCGAGCACCTGGAACGGCTGAAACAGCTGGAAGCCGCCGGGCAACTGGTACTGGCCGGGCCACACCCGGCCATCGACAGCAACGACCCAGGCGAGAGCGGCTTCAGCGGCAGCCTCATCGTGGCCCGCTTCGAGTCCCTGGACGAAGCCCAGGCCTGGGCCGGCGCCGATCCGTTCGTTGCCGCCGGGGTGTACAAGGACGTGCTGGTCAAACCCTTCAAGCAGACTTTGCCTGCGCCCGAATGAAGGTCTAGATGAGCGATCTGCTACTGATCGACGATGACGTCGAGCTGTGTGAACTGCTGAACAGCTGGTTGAGCCAGGAAGGTTTCCAGGTCCGCGCCTGCCACGATGGCAGCAGCGCACGCAAGGCCCTGGCCGAGCTGGCACCGGCGGCCGTGGTGCTCGACGTGATGCTGCCCGACGGCAGCGGCCTGGAACTGCTCAAGCAGCTGCGCAGCGAACACGCCGAGTTGCCAGTGCTGATGCTCTCGGCGCGGGGCGAACCGCTGGATCGCATCCTCGGCCTGGAGCTGGGCGCCGACGACTACCTGGCCAAACCCTGTGATCCGCGCGAACTGACCGCCCGCCTGCGCGCGGTACTGCGCCGCAGCCACCCGGTTGCCGTGGCGGGGCAGATGGAGCTGGGCGACTTGTGCTTCAGTCCGGCGCGCGGCGTGGTCAGCATCGATCAACACGACATCAACCTGACCGTGTCCGAAAGCCGCCTGCTCGAGGCACTCATGCGCCAGCCGGGCGAGCCCCTGGAGAAACAGGAGCTGGCGCAGATCGCACTGGGCCGCAAGCTCACCCTCTACGATCGCAGCCTGGACATGCACGTCAGCAATCTGCGCAAGAAGATCGGCCCGCATGCCGACGGACGCCCGCGGATCATGGCCCTGCGCAGCCGTGGCTATTTCTATGCGCAATAGCTGCCACCGCGTACGGCGCCAACGACCTGGTTTGTAAATGCCACCCGCGTCATGTCTTTACACAAGCCTTACGCGGCATTGACCGCGCCTGACCTTGATCTCCATAAACTGGGCACATCCGGTAAACACCGGGAACCAGACAGGAGATTCACCATGCGCAAGACCACACTCGCAATGCTGTTCGCCGCTACCCTGCCGACCCTGGCCATGGCCATGCCGCAGGGCGGCCCTGACGGTTTCGGCCCAGGCCCAGGCAAGGGCGGCCCAGGCCCTCGTGGCGGCGAGCCATTCGCCCAGCTCGACCTGACCCACGAGCAACGCACCCAGGTGGGCAAACTGATGGGCGAAGAACGTCATCAGCAGCGCGACATCACCAAGAAGTACCTGGACAAGCTGCCGGCGGCCGATCGCAAGGCCATGGAAGATGAAATCAAGGCCAACCACGACAAGGCCCAGGCCGACGTACGTGCAGTGCTCAAGCCCGAACAGCAGAAGCAGTTCGACGAAATGAAAAAGAAGCAGGACGAGCGCCGCGCCGAATGGGCCGAATTCCAGGCCTGGAAAGCCCAGCAAGGCAAGAAAACCCAGTAATATCGGCGCAAGCCCCCAGCCCGGTCCGCGCATGGGTACCGGGCTTCTTTCATTGAGGAATTTGCCTTGCGTTCACTGTTCTGGCGCATCCTGGCCAGCTTCTGGCTGGCCATCGCCTTGGTAGCCGGCCTCTCGGTGCTGCTGGGCCACATGTTGAACCAGGACACCTGGATCCTCAGTCGGCACCCGGCGGTGAAGCATTTCGCCCAGGACTGGGTGGAGCGTTACGAAAGCAAAGGCGCCGAGGCGGCTCAGGAACTGCTCGAGCAGCGCAAGCGCCGCTATCGCATCGACACTCAAGTGCTCAACGAAGCCGGCGAGGCCGTGGTACCGGGGACCTTCCCGCGTCGCGCCGAAGCCTTCGAGGCGCGCCACAACGAAGCCGATCGCGACCTGCCGTGGCGCCGACTGACGGCGGACTACACCAGCCCCACCACGGGCGACACCTACTTGCTGATCTACCGCATCCCGCACCCCGAACTCGACTCGTGGCACCGCGACTCCCTGCTCATGCCGATCAGCGCACTGGTGATCGCATTGGTCGTACTGACGCTGTTCAGCCTGATGGTGACGTTGTCCATCACGCGCCCATTGAGCAGGCTGCGCGGTGCCGTGCACGAATTGGGGCAGACCACCTATCAGCAGAACAGCCTGGCGCAGCTGGCCAGTCGTCGCGACGAATTCGGCGTGCTGGCCCGCGACTTCAACCGCATGGGTGCGCGCCTGCAGAGCCTGATCGGCAGCCAGCGACAACTGTTGCGCGACGTGTCCCACGAGTTGCGCTCGCCCCTGGCGCGGCTGCGCATCGCCCTGGCCCTGGCGGAACGGGCCGAGCCTGCCCAGCGCGACCTGTTGTGGCCGCGCCTGACGCGCGAATGCGATCGTCTTGAAGCCTTGATCAGCGAGATCCTGGTGCTGGCGCGGGTCGATGCGGAACAAGCCACGGCCGAAGACGTGGACCTGCCGGCACTCCTGCAGGCGGTGCGAAAGGACGCCTTGATCGCCGTGCCGGAGCAGGCCATCGAACTGGACATTGCCGCGCACCTTGCGCTGCAGGGCTGGCCGACCATGATCGAACGGGCCGTGGACAACCTGCTGCGCAACGCCCTGCGCTTCAACCCTGGGCCCGCGCCGGTCGTGCTGTCGGCGCAACAGGTGCAAGGGCGGGTGCGCATCAGCGTGCGCGATCACGGCCAGGGCGTGGCGGAGGAACACCTGGCGCGCCTGAGCGAGCCATTCTTCCGCGCACCGGGCCAGAGCGCTGCTGGCCATGGCCTGGGCCTGGCCATCGCCCGCCGCGCCGCCGAGCGACACGGCGGCAGCCTGCAGCTGGAAAACCACCCTGAAGGCGGCTTGATCGCGACCCTGGACCTGCCGCCGGTACCGGTGGTGGTGGCCTAGACCGCCGCGATCGGTTGGCTCGAACCTGAACGCTTCAGGCCTCGACGCCCCAGGCTTGCACGAAGTCGGCGGTAGCCAGCGCCGGCGCTTCGCGCAATTCTCGCGCCGGCGTGCCCAGGTACAGGAAGCCGATGATCTGTTCGCCTTCGATCAGGCCCAGCTTGCCGGCCACATAAGGCGCATAGGACAGCTCGCCGGTGCGCCATACCCCACCCAGCCCTTGAGCATTCGCCGCAAGCAGGATGCCATGGGCGGCGCAGCCAGCCGCCAGCAGTTGCTCGCTCTGCGGCACTTTTCGATGCTCCTGCAAGCGGGCGATCACTACCACCACCAGGGGCGCGCGCAACGGCATGTTGCGGGCTTTTTCCAGCGCCGCTTCGCCAGCCTCGGGGTTGAGCGCAGTGGCCTCGGCCAGGACTTCGCCGAGCTGCTGCAAGCCTTCCCCTTCGACGGTGAGAAAACGCCACGGCCGCAGCTGGCCGTGGTCGGGCGCGCGCAGCGCGGCCTGGAACAGCACTTCACGCTGCGCGGCCGTCGGCGCGGGCGCCATGAGCCGGGGAGCTGAAACACGATTGAGCAAAACCTCGAGCGCCTCCATGGGCAACCTCCTGTCGAACGATAAGCCGCTATTCTAGACCCAAGCGGCCTTCGCCTGCCGGGTTTACATGCTGTGGCCCGCAGGTAGAATGGCGGCCCTTTCCTTCATGGCCAGAGCTGACCCCATGGCGTTGCCGACCCTGCGCATCATCGGTTTCATTATCGGCATCTTCCTGATCACCCTGGCCGTGAGCATGGTCGTGCCCATGGGCACGCTGGTGGTGTTCGAACGCACCGAGGACATCCAGTCGTTCCTCTGGGCCAGCCTGATCACCTTCGTCGCCGGCCTGCTGCTGGTGCTGCCCGGCCGCCCCGACAACGTCAACCTGCGGCCGCGCGACATGTACCTGCTCACGGTCAGCAGCTGGGTGGTGGTGTGCGTGTTCGCCGCCCTGCCCTTCCTGCTGACTCAGCACATCAGCTACACCGACGCCTTTTTCGAAAGCATGTCGGGCATTACCGCCACCGGTTCCACGGTGCTCAGTCATCTGGACGAGATGTCACCGGGCATCCTCATGTGGCGCTCGATGCTGCACTGGCTGGGCGGCATCGGCTTCATCGGCATGGCCGTGGCCATTCTGCCGCTGTTGCGCATTGGTGGCATGCGGCTGTTCCAGACCGAATCCAGCGATCGCTCCGAAAAAGTCATGCCGCGCTCGCACATGGTCGCCAAGTACATCGTGCTGGTGTATGTCGGCTTCACCGCCCTGGGCACCCTGGGGTTCTGGTTGGCAGGGATGAGCCCGTTCGACGCGGTCAACCACGCGATGTCGGCCATTTCCACTGGAGGCTTCTCGACGTCCGACCTGTCTCTGGGCAAATGGCAGCAACCGGCCGTGCACTGGGTGGCCATCGTGGTGATGATTCTGGGCAGCCTGCCGTTCGCGCTCTACGTCTCGACCCTGCGCGGCAACCGCCAGGCCCTGCTGCGCGACCAGCAGGTACAAGGCATGCTGATACTGTTGATCGCCACCTGGCTGGTGCTGGGTACCTGGTACTGGGCCACCACCGAGCTGCCGTGGTGGACGGCATTCCGCCACGTGGCCCTGAACGTCACCTCGGTGGTGACTACCACGGGCTTCGCCCTGGGCGACTACAGCCTATGGGGCAATTTCTCGCTGATGCTGTTTTTCTACCTGGGCTTCATCGGCGGCTGCTCGGGCTCGACCGCAGGCGGGATCAAGATATTCCGCTTCCAGGTGGCCTATATCCTGCTCAAGTCCAACCTCAACCAGCTGATTCATCCGCGCGCGGTGATCAAGCAGAAATACAACGGCCATCGCCTCGATGAGGAAATCGTCCGGTCGATCCTGACGTTCTCGTTCTTCTTCGGCTTCACCGTCGGCATCATCGCCCTGGCATTGTCACTGCTGGGGCTGGACTGGATGACCGCCCTGACCGGCGCCGCCAGCACGGTTTCCGGTGTAGGGCCGGGGCTGGGCGAGGTGATAGGGCCGGCCGGCAATTTCGCCACGCTGCCCGATGCGGCGAAGTGGATCCTGGCCCTGGGCATGCTGCTGGGCCGACTGGAAATCATCACCGTGCTGATCCTGTGCATGCCGGCTTTCTGGCGACACTGAGCATGAGCCGGCAGAGGCTTACTCGGCTGCCGGACTTCTGGATTCGTTATGGCCCAAGTCGCGCTCGGGATCGATCAGGTCACGGATGCGCTGCTTGAGCACCTTGGCCTCGGGAAAACCACCGTCGGCCTTGCGCTCCCAGACCTGCACGCCGTCGCAGGTTATGAGAAAGCGCCCGCCACTGGCGGGCGCCAACGCCACCTGCCCCAGGTCCTCGCCAAAAGTGCTGAGCAGCTCCTGGGCCAGCCACGCGGCGCGCAGCAGCCATTGGCACTGTGTGCAATAGGTGATCACCACCTGAGGCTTGGATGCCGTGGCTTGGCTCATGCTTCGTCCATCCGATTCAGCAACTGCCGGGCCGCCTGCTTGCAGGAGTCATCGCCTTCGCGCAGCAGTTCGTGCAAGAGCACGCTGGCTTCGCTGGTATCGCCGTCGTCGAGCAACTGCTGGGCCTGATCGAGTTTCTCCGCCGAAGCGTGCTGCAGTTCCAGGTCGTCGAAATCCACGGTCAGGGCATCCAGCTCGGGCAGGTCGCTGTCGGCAATGAAGCTGTCGAGGAAATCGTTGTCGATGTCGTCCTGAGTCTTCCCGGCCGGGGCCTCGTCCTGCTGGAGGAACGGCTCCTCCTCGACATCGGCGAAGTCGCTGAGGAACTGCTCGTCGGGCATCTCGAAGACTTCCGGCAGTTCGTTCAGATTGCTGGTGAACGCCGGGTCCATCTCGACCTCGGGCGGTGTCTCGACGACCACCGGCTTGCCTTTGGGCGACGGCGCATCATCGAATGGGCTGACCAACGCCCAATCGGCGTCCATGGACAGGTCATCGAGGTTGAGCTGGAATTCGTCTTCCTGCTCGCGCCGCGGGGTTGACCGAGCTGATGGCTCAGGCGCTGCCAGGTCGAGATCGGGCAGCTCGAATTCCGGCTCGGGGTCCGGCTCGGGCTCAGGCTTCGGAGCGGGCTGCACCGACGCTGCGGCTGCTGCAGTGGACGCCAGCGTCACTGCAGTCGCTGCCACTGCCGGTGACAGACCCGCGGTAGCGGTTGGCGTCGACGCTGCTGGCGCGGGTTCGAGATTGGCGAAGCGGCTGCGTATCTCGGCCAGCGTCGCCGCGCTGAAGCCTGCCGCCAGCAACAGGCTTTCCTGCTCGGCAAATCCCTTGGCATTACCCTGCTGGCCCAGCACTTCGAGCATGCGCACGCGCAGGTCGGTACGTTCTGGCTGCTTGGCCAGCCCGTCGCGCAGAATACCCAGCGCTTCGTTGAAGCGGCCGTAGGCGATATAGATGCTTGCACCATCGAGGGCGTCGGTGGCAGTCGGTGTTTCACGGCGTACCACCGGCGCCGGCTCCGCACGCAGCGGCGCGGTGGCGGCCGCCTCTGCAGCGGCCGGCACAGTGGCGACCGGCGCCGCACGGACCGGCTGGGTAGCGACCGGCTCGAAGGCGTCCTGCAGCGCGGCCGACTTGCGCTGTCGCTGGCGGCGCAACAGCAGCAACAGTGCGATGATCAACAGCAGTGCCGCAACCAGCGCCAGGATGTTCAACCAGCCACTGCCATCCTCCACCGGAGCCGGAGCCGGGGCCGGTGCTGGCGTGGCAACCGCTGCGGGTGGGGCAGATACAGGCGAAGGCGCAGGCGTTGCCGCAGCGAGTGCGGTTGCGGGAGCGACGGACGAATCGGCCTCGGCCGCAGGGGTTTCAGCCATGCGTGCCTGCAGCTGGGCAACCTGCTTGTCCTTGTCGGCTACCTGCGCCTCCAGGCTCTGCAGGCGCGCCTGCACCTCGTCGAAGCTCTTCTGCAGTTGCTGGTTTTCCAGGGCGGCGGCAGCCAGTTGCGCAGCGTCCTGCGCAGCGGCCTTGGCCGGCGCCTGTTTCGCAGGCTCACTGGCGCTCGGCGTGGGTGCACTCGCTTCCCTGGGCCTGGTCGGCGCTGCTGCAGGCTGCGCACTGGCCTGCGCCGGCTGTATGCGCTGCGGCGCGCGGTCGGCGAGGCCTGGCCCCATCCCCGGCGGGTCGAGCAATACCGTGAAGGCACGCAGCAGCTGCCCATTCGGCCGGCCGACCTGAATCACGAAACTCATGAAGGGCTCGGTGACCACTTTGCTGGAGCTGACATGAATGACCTTGCGCCCGCCGCTGAAATCGGGCGAGAACTTGAGGTCGTTGAGGAAGAAACTGCGTTCCACCCCTGCCCTGGCGAACTCTTCGGCCGTCGCCAGGCTGGCACGGATGTCGTCCTGCTCCAGCCCTGCGGTGTCGAGCAAGGCGATATCGGCGCGAAACGGCTGGTTGAGCGATGAGCGCAGGGTCAGCTCGCCAAGGCCCAGCGCGGAGGCGGCCGTGGAATAGCACAGCGCCATGGCCCACACCGATGCCAGCAGACGACGTGAAGCAAACCTGGTACGCGACGGTATACGCACTTGCATGGGAATCCCTTGAAGACCGACATCCAATAACTTTATAGCCCGTACGGCCCACTTGCTCCAAGCGGGTGACGGCCCGTTGACTTCAGGATTTCTTTTCCAGATTCGCCAGGATGCGGCTGTGTACCCGCATGGCGGTGCTCAGTTCTTCTTCGTCGACCCCCATGAACAGCTCGGCACGCAAGGCGTTGGCGATGGTTTCGATCTGCTCGATGAGCGGCCGGGCGGGCGCGCACAGCGTGATCTTCTTGGCCCGACGGTCTTCGACCACGGCCTGGCGCTCGACCAGGCCCTGGGCTTCGAGACTGTCCAGCAAGCGTGCCAGGGTCGGCCCCTCGACGCCCACGCTCTGCGCCAGCTCGCGCTGGGTCGGCGCTTCGCCGAACCGCGCCAGGTGCAGCAGGACCAGCCAGCGCGCCTGCGACAATCCCAGGCCCGCCAGCCGACGGTCCAGTTCGGCCCGCCAGCCACGGGACATGTGCGCCAGCTGCATTCCGAAGCGATGTTGATCAGTTAACGGCATAGATCTCTCTTGAAAAAACAGCCTTGCACAAGCAGCGCATGCGTGAAGGTCGGAGCTGATGATTAGTCAGCTAATCATGACCTTAGCCCACAGGCAAGACTCATGCCGAGTGGCAGCCTCGTTCACACCTCGAATTCGGACTGCAACGCCGCACGTATGCAATACAGGACGCCTTCGGGCACACGGCCGGTGAACTGCCCCGCAATCTCGGCGACGCCGGGCAATTCCCCTTCGCCGTCGAGAAAGGCGTCCTGGATTTCACTGAGCAGTTCCTCGGGAAGATCCAGCGCCTGCTCCAGCGACAGCTGCTGCTGGCCGATGGCTTCGGCCAGCAGGCTGTAGACATTCTTCTCACTGCACTGTAACTGGCCAGCGATCTGCAGCGGCGTCATGCCTGCGCGGGCAAGGCTGATGAGCTCGTGGCGGATATCGGCCACCTCGCGTGGCGCCTCTGCCCCGCCCGACCCAGCCAGTACCTGCAGGAACGCTTCACCGTAACGCTCGAGCTTGCGAGCGCCGACGCCACTGACCCGCCCCATATCGGCCATGCTGGTCGGCTGGCTGCGGAGCATTTCGAGCAGGGTCGAGTCCGGGAAGATGACGTAGGGCGGTACCGCATGTTCCTGCGCCAGGTTGCGCCGCAGAGTGCGCAGTGCTTCCCACTGTTCACGTTCCTCGTCGCGCACCAACTGGCTGGCGGGGCTTGCCGAGCCGCTGCCGCGGGCAGAGGTCTGCGGCTTGATTTCCTTGCGCAGCGCAAGCGTCACCTCGCCGCGCAGCAGCGGTCGGCAGCTGTCGCTCAAACGCAGGCCGCCGTAGCCCTCCAGGTCGATATCGGCCAGACCGCGCGCGACCACCTGGCGATACAGCGACCGCCACTCGCCTTCCGAGCGGCCCTTGCCGACACCGAACACTGCGAGTTTGTCGTGGCCGAAACTGCGCACCTTTTCGGTGTCCTTGCCCAGCAGCACGTCCACCAGATGGCCGACGCCGTAGCGTTGCCCGGTGCGGTAGATGGCCGACAGCGCCTGGCGCGCCGGCTCGGTGGCATCCCAGGTCTGCACGCCGTCGACGCAGTTGTCGCAGTGACCGCAGGGGTTGGGCATCTCTTCATCGAAATAGGCCAGCAGCGATTGACGGCGGCAGCGGGTTTCTTCGCACAGCGCCAGCATGGCGTCGAGCTTGTGCTGTTCAAGGCGCTTGTGGCGCTCGTCACCTTCGGAATTCTGCAGCATCTGCTTGAGCATCAGCACATCCTGCAGCCCGTAGGCCATCCAGGCGTCTGCCGGCAGACCATCGCGGCCGGCGCGGCCGGTTTCCTGGTAGTAGGCTTCCAGCGACTTGGGCAGGTCCAGGTGCGCGACGAAACGCACGTTGGGCTTGTCGATGCCCATGCCGAAGGCGATGGTGGCCACCATGATCAGGCCTTCCTCGTTGAGGAAGCGCTTCTGGTTGGCGGCCCGCGTCGCAGCAGGCAGACCGGCGTGGTACGGCAACGCCGGAAAGTTGTTTTCGCACAGGAACGCGGCGACTTCGTCGACTTTCTTGCGCGACAGGCAGTAAACGATACCGGCATCGCTGCGCCGCTCGGTGAGGAACGCCAGCAACTGTTTGCGCGGGCTTTCCTTGGGTACGATGCGGTAGAAGATGTTGGGCCGGTCGAAGCTGGACAGGAATCGCTCGGCGTCCTGCAGGTGCAGACGGGTGACGATCTCCTCGCGCGTGCGCTTGTCGGCAGTGGCGGTCAGGGCGATTCGCGGCACCTGGGGAAACTGTTCGGCCAACTGGCCCAGCTGCAGGTATTCGGGACGGAAGTCATGCCCCCATTGGGAAACGCAGTGGGCCTCGTCGATGGCGAACAGGGCGATGTCCAGGCCGCGGAGGAAATCCAGCATGCGCGGCTGCACCAGGCGCTCCGGCGCCAGGTACAGCATCTTGATTTCGCCCCGGCGGATGCGCGCGGCCAACTCGCGCTGCTCATCGGAGCTGAGCGTGGAGTTCAGCGCCGCTGCCGCCACGCCCAGTTCCTCGAGGGTGGCGACCTGGTCGTCCATCAAGGCGATCAGCGGCGAAACCACCACTGCCAGGCCGTCGCGCAGCAAGGCCGGGACTTGAAAACACAGCGATTTGCCACCGCCGGTGGGCATCAATACCAAGGCATCGCCACCGCGGGCCACACGCTCGATAATGGCACCCTGGCGACCGCGGAAGCTGTCATAGCCGAAGATGTCCTTAAGAACGCGTTGAGCCTGTTCGAGCATGGGTCACTCCAGAAATCGTAAAACCACCCGGGCCGCACAGGCTGGATGAAAAGCGCTTTTGCCGCATCCGCCTTTGCGTAAGCGGGGGTTACCGCCCCGTGAACTCGGGGCCTGAGCGAAAGACCGCGGCAGTATACCCCAGTGCCAGCACCGCGGCGCAGCACCCGCCCATCCTGCCATTTCACCCCTTGGGTGGCGCACAGGGCCTAACAAGGCCTAGAATTCAGTATCCGCATAGTCTTCCAAGGTAACCTGTTAATGTCCTTCGCCGAGCAACTGACCCGCCTGCAAGCCTTCCTCGACGCCGATGAGCTGCATGACGAGGCGCTGGACTACGTCGCCGCCCATGGCTACCTGACCGCCCTCTCCATCTGTTCCGAAGAGGTGCCCGAGCGCGAGTGGATCGACGCCTTGTTCGCCGAGCCGCCGCACTACAGCGACGATGCCCAGCGCGAAGAGATCGAAGGCACCCTCATCCAGCTCAAGGCGCATATCGCGCGCCAGCTGGCCAGCGACGAGGAGTTCGAGCTGCCCTGCGAGCTCGACCTGGGCGACGAGCCGGATGATTCCGACCTGCGCGGCTGGTGCATCGGGTTCATGGAAGGGGTATTCCTGCGCGAGGCCGCCTGGTTCGAGACCGCCGAAGACGAAGTCAGCGAGATGCTCCTGCCGATCATGGTCGGTTCCGGCCTGTTCGACGAGCAGCCGGAGTTTTCCGACATTGCCGCCGATGCCAATCTCATGGACGACATGATCGTGCAGATCCCCGAAGCGCTCACCGCCCTCTACCTGCTGTGCAACGCTCCGGACGAGAAACCGGCCATCCTCAAGCCCCGTCATCACTAAGTCCTGCGCCATGCGGCCGGCTCGGTCCGCCTGGCTGCGTTACCTGCTGTTGGGCATCGGCTGCATCAGCGTTGCACTCGGTGTCATCGGCATCTTCCTGCCGGTGATGCCCACTACCCCCTTTCTGCTCCTCGCCGCAGCGTGCTTCGCGCGAAGCTCGCCGCGCTTCCATGCGTGGCTCCTCGGCCATCCGCAACTCGGCCCTTTGCTCAAGGCCTACCTGGGCGGCGAAGGCATTCCGCGCAAAGCCAAGGTGCTGGCCATTGGTTCCACGTGGGTCAGCATCGCGGTGTCCTGCTGGCTGGTGCCCTGGCCGTGGCTGGGTGTACTGCTCGTGGGCATCGCGATGGCAGTGACCGTCTATATTGCTCGTCTGAAGACAAGTGCCGTAAAGGGTCAGCATCCGTTGGGCAATGATGTCGACGAACGGTCGATACTCGACAAAAACCGAATGAAATCAACTGACTAATCTCATCTCTCGGAATGAATCAACGGTGATACACCCTATATTCACTGTGACAATTTTCCGTCACTAACCGACTGCAATTTTCCGTCTTCTCTCGCCTATGCCCCGCGACCCCCGAAAACGCTGGCGTTGCGCCTTCTTTATCGCCGAACCCCGCTCACACCGCGCCCTCAGGAGCAGTGAAATCTATTTGCCATCATCGAAACGAATGATGGCATAAGTGTTTTTTGCTCTATATCATGTGAAAATTCCGTTGAACGCGCTGCTTTCGGCGCCTCGGTTGCGCTTGTTACAAACCCGAAACGGACTTTTAAACGAGTTATTCGCCAACATTCTGGCGTCTGCACGACTTCACACATCACGGAGAAGCACCCGAATGCGCGTTTTCACCCCCATCTGCAGCGCGATTTTGTTGGCCATGGCGTGCTCGCACGCGCAAGCCATGTCGCTCACCGAGGCGATCCAGAGCACCGTGGATAACCACCCTGAGTTGGCATCCAACATCAACAGTCGCCTTGCCGCGGATGAGGACACGAAGATTGCCCAGGGTGCCTACCGCCCCAGCGTCGATTTCGTTGCAGGCTACGGTCGCGAGCGTTCGGACAACCTGAACACCCGCGCACGCGGCAATCACAACAAGGAAACGCTGAACTACACCCAGTCCGAGTTGCGCCTGCGCCAGATGCTGTTCGACGGCTCCAGCGCCTCCAGCGAAGTCAGCCGGACCCGCTCGACCGCCACGTCGCGTGCCTACTATGTGCAGGCTACCGCCCAGGACCTCGCCCTGCGCGCCGTTCAGGTCTACCTCGACGTACTGCGCAACCGTGAACTGGTAACCCTGGCCAAGAACAACCTGCAGGCGCACCTGCGCGTCAACGACCAGATCGGCCTGCGCAGCGAGCGCGGCGTGGGCAGCACCGCCGACGTCGACCAGTCGCGTGCTCGTCGCGCCCTCGCCGAGAACAACTACAACACCGCTCAGGTCAACCTGGCCGATGCCGAAGCGGCCTTCTTCAGCGCCGTGGGCCGCATGCCCGACGAACTGGAACCGCTGCCTTCGATGCGTGGCGAACTGCCGGCCGACCTGAACGCCGCCCGCCAGTCCATGATGGAAAACAATCCGTACCTCAAATCGGCCCAGGCCGACGTGCAGGCTGCCGAAAGCCAGTACGCAGGCGCCAAGTCCGCGTTCTACCCGCGGATCGACGCTGAACTGGCTACCGGTGCCAACAACAACCTGTCGGGCGAGCGCGGCCACAACAACACCGATTGGCGTGCCGGTGTGAGCATGAGCTACAACCTGTACCGTGGCGGCAGCGACAAGGCCCGTCTGCAGGGCGATGCCCATCGCATCAACCAGGCCATGGACATTCGCAACAATGCCCTGCGTCAGTTGAACGAAAACATGGCTTTGTCGTGGAACGCGATGAAGAATGCCGGCACGCAGATTCCATACGCCCGTGAATACGCCGAGACCACCACCCGCGTGCGAGCGGCCTACCAGGACCAGTTCGGCCTGGGCCAGCGTACCCTGCTCGACGTACTCGACAGCGAGAACGAGCTGTACACCGCCAACACCCGCTACGCCGAAGTGCGCTACACCGAGGAATACTCGATGTACCGCGTGCTCTCGAGCATGGGTGAGCTGCTGGCCAAGACCCGCGTCGTGCTGCCAGCCGAAGCCGTTGCCCTGAGCGAAGTGAAGAGCGAAGCGCGCCTGCCAGAAATGCGCTGATTGCCGCCACGCTGAACCCCGTGACCGCTCGTTCGCAGCCGGTCACGGGGTTCGCATGACGAAAGCCCTGGGCTCAGCTCAGGGTTTCGTCGATCACCAGCACCACCTTCCCGGAAATCTGATTGCTCGCCAGCGCTTCGAACGCCGCTTCGGCGTCGGCAATCGGAAACGTCTTGGCCAACTGCGACTTCAAACGCCCTTCGGTGAACAATGGCCATACCTGCTGGCCCAGGTCACTGAGCAGGTCGGCCTTGAACTGATCGTCACGACTGCGCAAGGTGGAACCCTGCAGGCGCACCCGTTTGGCCAGGACCTTGGCCAGGTCGAACTGCGCCTCGCGACCGCCCATCAGGCCGATCATCACCCAGCGCCCGTCCAGTGCCACTACGTCCAGGTTCAGCTCGCTGTAGTTGGCGCCGACCGGGTCGAGGATCACATTGAAGGGCCCCAGGTCCTTCAGCGCTTCAAGCCCGTCGCCGCGTACCACACCGCCCTGGGCGCCCAGCGCTTCGCAATAGGCCAAGCGCTCCGCGGAACCGACGCTGACCCAGGTCGGGTTGCCGAACGCCTTGCACAGCTGGATCGCCGCCGAGCCAATGCCACTGGCACCGGCATGCAGCAGGACCTTCTCGCCCGGCTGCAGGTCGGCCAGCTGGAACAGGTTCAGCCACACTGTCGCGTAGACCTCGACGATGCCCGCCGCTTCGTGCAGGCTCAGCCCCTCGGGCACAGGCAGCACATGGCGGCCATCGACCACCACTTCTTCGGCCATGCCGCCACCAGCCAGCAAGGTGCAGACACGGTCGCCGACCTGCCAGGACGAACCCACGCCGACTTCGCTGATGACGCCTGCACATTCCAGGCCGAGGATATCGCTGGCACCCGGCGGCGGCGGGTACAAGCCTGCGCGCTGCATCAGATCGGCCCGATTGAGGCCGGCCGCGGCTACCCGAATCTTCACTTGACCTACGTCACACGTCGGGCTCGGTTGTTCGAGCCACTCCACATGTCCTTCCACGCCTTGCAATGCCTTCACGGTGCCTCCATAGTTGAGTCATGACTGAGCCCGACGCCTTGGCGTCGGGCTTTTCGCATTATGCGTCCGGCTTCAACGGAACCGGCGAATTCAAAGACGGCCTAATATGCGTGATCAATTGCCCCCACGTCGAATCAGCATGAAGCATTTCATTCCCGGCAGTGCCCTGGCGCTGTGTATCGGCCTCGGCACCCTGTCGATGTCCGCCAATACCTTCGCTGCCAACAGCTGGGACAAACTTCAGCCGGATCGCGACGAAGTGGTGGCCAGCCTCAATGTCGTCGAGCTGCTCAAGCGTCATCATTACAGCAAGCCGCCGCTCAACGATGCGCGCTCGGTCATCATCTACGACAGCTACATCAAGCTGCTCGATCCCTCGCGCAGTTATTTCACTGCGGCCGACATCGCCGAATTCGACAAGTGGAAGACCCAGTTCGACGACTTCCTGAAGAACGGCCACCTGGATCCCGGTTTCGTCATCTACAAGCGCTATCTGGACCGGGTCAAGGCACGCCTGGACTTCGCCCTGGCGGAACTGAACAAGGGCGTCGACAAGTTCGACTTCACCACCAAGGAAACCCTGCTGGTAGACCGCAAGGATGCCCCTTGGCTGAAAAACGAGGCCGAACTCGACGACCTGTGGCGCAAGCGCGTGAAAGATGAAGTGCTGCGCCAGAAGATCGCCGGCAAGGACGCAGCGCAGATCCAGGACACCTTGTCCAAGCGTTACAAGAACCAGCTCGCGCGCCTGGACCAGACCCGCGCCGAGGACATCTTCCAGGCCTACATCAATACCTTCGCCCAGTCCTACGATCCGCACACCAATTACCTGTCTCCGGACAACGCGGAAAACTTCGACATCAACATGAGCCTGTCGCTCGAAGGTATCGGTGCGGTCCTGCAAAGCGACAACGACCAGGTCAAGATCGTCCGCCTGGTACCCGCGGGCCCGGCCGACAAGACCAAGCAGGTCGCCCCTGCCGACAAGATCATCGGTGTCGCCCAGGGCGACAAGGAAATGGTGGACGTGGTCGGCTGGCGCCTGGATGAGGTGGTCAAGCTGATTCGCGGCCCGAAAGGCTCCACCGTGCGCCTGGAAGTCATTCCGCACACCAATGCGCCCAACGACCAGACCAGCAAGATCGTTTCGATCACCCGCGAAGCGGTCAAGCTCGAAGAGCAGGCGGCGAAAAAGTCGATCCTCAACCTCAAGGAAAACGGCCGCGACTACAAGCTGGGCGTGATCGAGATCCCTGCGTTCTACCTGGACTTCAAGGCATTCCGCGCCGGTGACCCGGACTACAAGTCGACCACCCGCGATGTACGCAAGCTGCTCACCGAATTGCAGAAAGAGAAAGTCGACGGCGTGGTCATCGACCTGCGCAACAACGGCGGCGGCTCCCTGCAGGAAGCTACCGAACTGACCAGCCTGTTCATCGAGAAAGGTCCGACCGTGCTGGTGCGCAACGCCGATGGCCGGGTCGACGTACTTGAAGATGAAAACCCCGGTGCGTTCTACAAGGGCCCGCTGGCGCTGCTGGTGAATCGCCTGTCCGCTTCGGCCTCGGAGATTTTCGCCGGCGCCATGCAGGACTATCACCGCGCGTTGATCGTCGGCGGCCAGACCTTCGGCAAGGGCACGGTGCAGACCATCCAGCCGCTCAACCATGGCGAGCTCAAGCTGACCCTGGCCAAGTTCTACCGCGTCTCCGGGCAGAGTACCCAGCACCAGGGTGTACTGCCGGACATCGCCTACCCGTCGATCATCGACACCAAGGAAATCGGTGAAAGCGCCCTGCCCGAAGCCATGCCCTGGGACACCATCCGCCCGGCCATCAAGCCGGCCAGCGATCCGTTCAAGCCCTACCTGGCCAAGCTGACCGCCGACCACGACGCCCGCACCGTCAAGGATCCGGAATTCATCTACATTCGCGATCGCCTGGCCCTGGCCGAGCAGTTGATGAAAGAGAAGACCGTCAGCCTGAACGAAGCCGACCGTCGCGCACAGCACAGCGATATCGAAGCCAAGCAACTGGCCCTGGAGAACACCCGACGCAAGGCCAAAGGCGAAGAACCGCTGAAAGAGCTGAAGAAGGAAGACGAGGATGCCTTGGGTGCCGATCCGGACAAGACCAAGCCGGAAGATGACGCCTACCTCGCGGAAACCGGGCGCATTCTGCTCGACTACCTCAAGCTCAACACGTCGGTGGCCAAGCATTGACCGGAGCATGGCCCTGCATTGACGGATAGGTGACAGGACGGTCATCAAACCGACATGAAGCTGTCGTGAAATAGGGACCCGCTGCGCCTGCAGCGGGTCTTTTTTTGCGTCTGGCCCGCGGCTTTCGACCCGTTCGCGCGACCGGCCAGCACGACATTCAGCAAGGTAGGAACCGATGACCGTCATAGAACAGCTCAGCGCCCTGGACACCATTCTTGCCCAAAGCGGTGTGCACTGCTTGTTCCAGCCGATCGTGTCACTGTCGCAACGGCAGATACTGGGCTTCGAGGCATTGAGCCGGGGGCCTTCGAACAGCCCGTTGCATTCGCCCATCAATCTGTTCGCGGTGGCACGCCAGGCCGGTCGGCTCAACGAGCTGGAAGTGATGTGTCGGGAAACCGCCTGCCGCCGTTTCAGCGAACAGCGCCTGGACGGCAAGCTGTTTCTCAACGTCTCGCCCGAGTCGCTGCTCGAACCGCTGCACGAGGACGGCCGCACGTTGCAGCTGTTGCAGCGCTACGGCATCAGCCCGAGCCAGGTGGTCATCGAACTCACCGAGCAGACTCCTACCGACGATTTCCAACTGCTGTTCAACGCCCTGCATCACTACCGCGCCATGGGCTTTTCGATTGCCCTGGACGATCTGGGTGCAGGCTATTCAAGCCTGCGCCTGTGGTCCGAGTTGCGTCCGGACTACGTAAAGATCGACCGACACTTCATCGACGGCATTCACCAGGATGCGCTCAAGCGCGAATTCGTCGGTTCCATTCTGCAGATCGCCAAGGCTTCCCGGGCCCAGGTGATCGCCGAAGGCATCGAGCTGGTCGAGGAGTTGCTGGTATTGATCGAAATGGGTGTCGACCTGGTCCAGGGTTATCTGCTCTGCCGCCCTCAGGAACAGCCGCCACGGGACGCACGTGGGCTGGTCCCGCGGCTCGAGGACGGCAATCCGCCGCTTGGCGACAACGGCAGCGACCTCGCACCGTTGATCATCGAGCAGGCTGCGGTGCATCGCGATACGCCGACTCAGCAGGTCCTGGAAGCCTTCCGGCTGCAGGCCAACCTGAACACCCTCGCCGTCGTCGACGGCGAGCGGCGCCCCTGCGGCATCGTTCATCGGCACTCGCTGTCCGATGCATTGCTCAAGCCATTCGCCACCGAGCTGTTCGCGCGCAAGCCGATCAGCCGATTGATGAGCAATGATTTTCTGGCAGTGGACTGCAAACAATCGCTGCAACAGGTCAGCCGTTTGCTCACCGGGCGTGCGCGGCAGCGCATCGAGGAAGACTTCATCGTCATCCAGGGTGGGTGCTACCTGGGGCTGGGCCGGGTCATCGACGTGCTCAAGCTGATCACCGAGCTGAAAATCCAGCAGGCCAGGCATGCCAACCCCTTGACCCTGTTGCCTGGCAACGTGCCGATCCAGCAGTGCCTGACCCGTGTGCTGGAACAGGGCCGCGAGGCGATCATCTGCTATGTGGACATCGACAACTTCAAGCCCTTCAACGACATCTATGGCTACGCACGTGGCGATGAGGTGCTGCTGTGCCTGGCCCAGTGCCTGAGCGAGCGCGTGGATCCGAGCCGAGACTTCGTCGGCCACATCGGTGGCGACGATTTCATCCTGGTCATCAGTCCGGCCGACTGGTGCCGGCGCCTGAGTCAGTTACAGGAAGACTTCCAGCACCAGTGCCGGCGCTTCTATCGCCCCGAGCATCTGCAAGCAGGCTGTTTTCTGGCCACGGATCGTCGCGGCGAGCAGCAACGATTTGCCCTGCTGTCGCTGTCCATCGGCGTGGTTCATTTGCGGGCCGAGGCCTGTAGCCTCATGGATGGCAGTCAACTGGCGGAAATGGCTTCGCAGGCCAAGCACCTGGCCAAAGAGGTCCAGGGGTCCAGTGTGCACGTGATCGACACGCAGCTCGCCGAGTCGGCCTGACGACTCAGGCCGTCGTAGTGGGCGGGTAGATGTATTCGAACACCCGCGCCACTTCCGAGGCATGCCACGAGGCGGCGGCAACGCCATCCGACGGGCCGCAGAAACGTCCGAGTTTTTCCGCACACTCGAAAAAACCGGTACGCGGCAGGCGGCTGGCGCCCTGGCTGATCACCAGAGAGCTGCGCAGTGGCTGATCGGCGCGGGCGTCGATCATGGCCAGGTATTCGAGTGCCGCCGTCAGTGTCTGCATAGCGGGCGTGGGCAATTCCAGGCGTTCGAGCAGCGCGCGGTAGGTGAGCAGGTGACGCTGGCGGCGAGCGTGGTCCAGCTCGCCGAGCAGGCCGTCCCATTGCTGCCGACTGATGCGCACGCTCACGAGCGGGTGCTCCAGCCCGGCACCCCCAACTCCCAGGCGAGGCTGCGGCGAATGGCGGCATCCGGCTCCCGCTCGCCGGTTTCGATCATCGACAGGTAGGAGGGACTGATGCCCACGGCGCGCGCCAGGCTTTCAAGCGGCAGGCCCTGCGCCTCGCGCAGTTCGCGCAGACGCTCGAAGCCTGGCGGGGGGGCGAGCGGCGCAGCGCCGACAGGGCCGGCAGCAGGCTGCGAGGCTGCGACGTCGGCAGAGGCGCCAACCGGGTTGACCGCAGCTGCAGCAATCAACCGCTGATACTCGTCCCATGGCACGACCGCATACTCCGGCTGGCCGTCGCGGCTGATCACTTGAACCCCCATTGCATCCTCCCGCCCGATGAGCGCGCACATCGGACGATGCGAGCGTAATGGCGGAATGTTAACAGGGGATTGCCGACTCCGGGGCGTTAACTGCGCGCCAAAGCCAGCGGGGCGGCTTCAGCGGTGGGACTTTTCCAGTTCCAGATCCTTCTCCGAGGCTGGCAGGCGTTCGAGCACTCGCAGTTTCTCCGGCGACTGACGCTGACGCCAGGCACGGAACGCATCGAGTTCCCCGGACAGGGTCTTCATCACCCAGGCCAACACGGCAATGTCATCGAGCATGCCGACACCGATCAAAAAGTCGGGGATCGCATCGATGGGGCTGACGAAATAGACCAGTCCGGCAACGATGGACACCAGTGCCTTGGGGCTGATGCTGCGGTACTCGCCGCGCCAGTACGCCAGGCACAGGGCCTGCAGCAGTTGCACGTCCTCTTTCAAAGCGCCCAACCGGTAGCCCTTGCCCTTGCGTGCCACGGCGAAGATCAGGGCCGGCAGACGGCCTCGACTCAGGACACGTTCGGCAATGGGCAGGAAACGAGTGAAATTCCAAGGTGCTTTCATGAGCCCTCCGATGCCGAATGATGGTTTGAGGTTATCCACAGTATTTGTGGATAACCTTGTGAACAGAGCCGCTTTTCGCGCCTGACCTGCCCGGTTTCCAAGGGCTGAGGTCAAATCGGGCGTTTTTTACTCACACAAAAAACCCACGAAAATCCTTGACGCAGCGTTCTGAAAACAGTTACTGCCGCTTCCTTTAAGACCCATTGGCACAGACCCGGTTCAAACGAAAACGCCCCGTCGAGACGGGGCGTTCCGGGAAACGAAGCAGCTTACTTGGCGGGTGCTGCTTCTTCGACTTCAGCGTCGTCGGTTGCAGCTTCAGCGTCAGCGGCAGCCTTGGCTGCGTCCTTGATGGCGATCAGCTCGAGGTCGAACACCAGCACCGAGTTGGCTGGGATGGTCGGGCTCGGGCTCTGCGCGCCGTAGGCCAGATCAGCCGGAATGAACAACTTGACCTTCTCGCCCACGTGCATCAGTTGCAGGCCTTCGACCCAGCCCGGGATCACGCCGCTGACCGGCAGATCGATCGGCGCGCCGCGCTCGATGGAGCTGTCGAAGACCTTGCCGTCGATCAGCTTGCCTTCGTAATGAACGGTAACCACATCGGTCGGCTTGGGCTGGGCGCCTTCGGCCTTCTTGATGACCTGGTACTGCAGGCCGGAGGCGGTAGTGACCACGCCGTCTTTCTTGGCATTGTCCTCGAGGAACTTCTTGCCGGCGGTCTGCGCCTCGGCGTTCATCTTGGTCATGCGTTCTTCGGCGCGCTTCTGCAGATCGGCAAAGGCTGCGACCAGGTCGTCGTCCTTGATCTTCTGCTCTTTCTTGCCGACGGCGTCTTCGATACCCAGGGCAACGGCCTTGGAGTCGAGATCGTCCATGCCTTCCTGAGCCAGGCTCTTGCCCATGTTCAGGCCGATACCGTAGGAAGCTTTCTGCGCCGGGGTTTTGAGCTCGACGCTGGTCTGGGAATCGCAACCTGCGAGGACCAGGGTGACCAAGGCAACTGCCGCCGCCAACCGATGCTGTTTCATGCTATTTCCTTGTTCATGCGCCATAAGGGCAATCGAATGAGGCCGCGAGCTTATCAGGCGGCCACGACCAATGGCTACCGGCATGAGAGAGGCAAAAAGACGATAAGTTCAGGCCAGCAAAAGGAAAGTGGTGCGGCAGCGGCTGGATGAAACATGTGTCACGCAGGGCTGGGTGCCTGGCCGTAGTGCGCAGCCACTTCACGCACCACCTCGCACAGCCACTGAGCCGGCAAGGCCAGCGGCAGCGCGGCGTTGCGGCAGATACCCACCGAACCACCCGGCTCGTGCACGCCCAGATCCAGTTCGCACAGCTGGCCGGTGGCGATATCGCGCTGCACCGCATCGCGCGGGGCCACCCAGATGGCGTCACTGCTTGCGACGTAGCGTCGACTGAGGGTCGGTGAAAGCGTTTCCAGACGTTGCGCCGAGGGCGTGATGGCGCATTGCACGAACAAACTGTCGGCATGCTTGCGAATAGTCGTACCGGCCAGCGGCAGCACCCAGGGATAGCTGCCGACCTGTTCGGCGCTCAGCGGGCGCATCTGCAGCAGCGGATGCGCCGGGCGCACCACCAGCGTCATGGATTCGCTGTACAGGTGTTCGAACGACAGACCCTGGATCTGCGGGCTGTCGGTCATGCGGCCGATCACCAGGTCCAGTTCGCCGACGTGCAGTTGCGCCAGCAGGTAGGCACCCGGGCCGGTCGCCACGCTGACCACCAGGGCGGCGTGGCGTTCGTGCAGGCGGCAGAGTACTTCGGGCAACAGCTGGCTTTCCACGGTCGACAGCACGCCGATGCGCACCTGGGGGGCTTCGTGGGGCTCGCCGCGCAAGCTGCTGACGCCGTCGCGCAAGGCCTGCACGCAGGGCCCGGCATAACGCATGAAGCGCACGCCGGCGGCGGTCAGTTCGACGCCGCTCTTGTCGCGGTCGAACAGACGGGTCTGCAACAGGTCTTCGAGTTCCTTGAGCGTCTTGGAAATCGCCGGCTGGCTGATGGACAGGCCATCGGCAGCCTTGGCGAAGCTGCCCTGGCGGGCAATTTCGAGAAAGCACAGCAGGTGGCGGAATTTGATGCGGCTGTCGAGGTTCATGGCGCCAATCGTAGCATTGGGCCATGGGGTTTGCTTTGGTAGTCAGGGCCTCTTCGCGGGCAGAGGCCAGCAAGACCACCCTAGACCCTGCCAATCTCCACCCGATCACCATTGAAGCGCACCGGCCACACCCTGATGCCCTGCTCCGGCGCCTCCAGGCAGCGCCCGTCGCTGAAACAGTAATGCTGCTTGTACAGCGGCGCAGCCACCACCAGCTCGCCCTGCAGATACCCGACGATGCCACGCCCCAGCACATTGGCGCCCGAGCGCGGGTCGTGGTTGTCGATGGCGTGCAGCACCCGGCCCTCGCCCGCGTCGGGGAGATAGAACACTGCCACCTGGTCGCCGTGCAGCCATACCACTACACCAGAATTGGCGATCAAGTCCGCTCGATCGCACACTGCTTGCCAGTCCATCGCTTGCACCGCCTTGGCCGCCTGCATCACAACACCTCCTCCATCACCGGGATCAACGTGACCACATCGCCCACCTGCGCCGGGCGACGCTGGCCACGTTCCTTGACGAACTGCACACCCGGGTCCGCACGCTTGTCGTTGACGAAGGTGCGGAAGCGCTTGAGCTTTTCCGGATCCTTCAGGGCATTGGCCCATTCGCATTCATAGTGATCGACCACCCGCTGCATCTGCGCTTCGAGTTCGGCGCCCAGGGCCAGGCTGTCCTCCAGCACGACCTGCTTGAGGAATTCCAGCCCGCCCTCCAGGCTTTCGCGCCAAACCGAGGTGCGCTGCAGCTTGTCGGCGGTACGGATGTAGAACATGAGGACGCGGTCGATGTAGCGAATCAGCTGTTCATCGTCTAGATCGGTGGCGAACAGTTCGGCGTGCCGCGGACGCATGCCGCCGTTGCCGCACACGTAGAGGTTCCAGCCCTTCTCGGTGGCAATCACGCCGATATCCTTGCTCTGCGCCTCGGCACATTCGCGGGTGCAGCCGGAGACGGCGAACTTGAGCTTGTGCGGCGAGCGCAGGCCCTTGTAGCGATCCTCGATGCGCAAGGCCATGGCCACGCTGTCCTGCACGCCGTAGCGGCACCACGTGCTGCCCACACAGGATTTCACGGTACGGGTCGACTTGCCGTAGGCATGACCGGTCTCGAAGCCGGCTTCGATCAGCTCGCTCCAGATCTCCGGCAACTCGTGCAACTGGGCACCGAACAGGTCGATGCGCTGGCCGCCGGTGATCTTGGTGTAGAGGTCGTATTTCTTCGCCACCACACCGATGGCGATCAGCTTGTCCGGGGTTATCTCACCACCCGGAATGCGTGGCACCACCGAGTAGGTACCATTCTTCTGCATGTTGGCCATGAACGTGTCGTTGGTGTCCTGCAGCGGCACCAGCGAGGGGTCCATGATCGGCTGGTTCCAGCAGGAGGCGAGGATGTTGCCGACAGTGGGCTTGCACACGTCGCAACCTACTGCGCCGCGGCCATGGCGGGCGAGCATGTCCTCGAAGCTGGCGATGCCCTCGACACGGGCCAGGGCATAAAGCTCGGCGCGGGTGTAGGCGAAATGCTCGCACAGGCTCTTGTCGACGCTGACGCCGCGGGCAATCAGCTCATGTTCGAACACTTGCTTGAGCAGCGCGGCGCAGCCGCCGCAACCGGTGCAGGCCTTGGTCTGCGACTTGAGCGCCGACAGGTCGCCACAGCCTCCATCGATGGCAGAACAGATCGCCCCTTTGCTGACGTTGTGGCAAGAGCAGATCATGGCGGTGTCCGGCAACGCATCGGCGCCCAGGGTCGGTGCACCGTCGGACAACGGCAGGATCAGCGTCGAAGGATCGGCCGGCAGGGCGATGCCGTTCTGAGCATATTGCAGCAGGGTGTCGTAGTAACTGTTGTCGCCGACCAGCACAGCGCCCAGAACGTGTTTGCCGCTGGCGTCCACCACCAGGCGCCGGTAGCTGGCGTTGGCTTCGTCGATGAAACGGTAGCTCTTGGCGCCCGGCGTGGTGGCATGGGCATCGCCGATGGAGCCGACGTCGACGCCCAACAGCTTGAGCTTGGTCGACATGTCGGCGCCGCTGAACGCGACCGGCGCCTCCCCGGCCAGCTCACAGGCGACGTTGCGGGCCATGCTGTAGCCCGGGGCCACCAGGCCGAAGACGCTGCCGTTCCACGAAGCGCATTCGCCGATCGCATACACCGCCGGGTCGCTGCTGCGGCAGTGCGGGTCGATGACGATGCCGCCGCGGGCGGCGATCTCCAGGCCGCAGGCGCGGCCCAGCGCATCCTGTGGACGAATGCCGGCGGAGAATACGATCAGGTCGGTTTCCAGGAACTCGCCGCCGTCGAAGTTCATCCGGTAGCGATGGGTCTCGCCGGCCTCGACGTTCTGCGTGGCACGGGAGGTGTGCACGCCCACCCCCAATGCCTCGATGCGCGCACGCAAGGCAGCGCCGCCGTCGACGTCCAATTGCACGGGCATCAGACGCGAGGCGAATTCGACCACGTGAGCTTCCAGCCCGAGCGACTTCAAGGCATTCGCCGCTTCGAGGCCAAGCAGACCGCCGCCGACCACCACACCACGGCGCGCACCGCACGCGGCTGCACGAATGGCGTCCAGATCGTCCAGGGTGCGATAGACCAGCCGTGCGTTGCCTTCGCAACCTGGAATCGGTGGCACGAAGGGGAACGAGCCGGTGGCCAGTACCAGCACATCGTAGCCATGCCGCCCAGTGGCGGTGACGACTTCGCGGGCCTGGCGATCGATCTCGAGTACCGGCTGCCCCAGGTGCAGGGTGACGCCGTGCAGGCCATACAGCTGGGCATCGCCCAAGGCCAGGGTTTCGGCACACGAGCCGCCGAAGTATTCGGACAAGTGCACTCGATCGTAGGCGCGCTGGCGTTCTTCGCCGAAGACATGGATCTCGTAGCGATCGACCGCGCTGCGCTCGATCAGCTGCTCGACACAATGATGACCGACCATGCCGTTGCCGATAACGATGAGCTTCTGCCGGGGCCTGAGGTTCACGAGCGCATTCATAGGTATCTCCAAGCGGGTCACGGTGTCCTGACCATCGGGCAAAAAAAAACGCCTGGAGCGAATGCTCCAGGCGCCTTTGCCTGATGGTCGGATTGAGGTTGTCCGGTAGGGTGATCGTCGTTGATCACCGGGACTTGGCCAAGGTGAAAGCAGATTGCGTGCCAGGGTGGTTTGGTGTGTGTCAGGTAGGGCCTTTCCGCGGGCAGAGGGCTCGCCGCGAAGAAGCCCTCACTGACAACAAGACCCATCCCAGTGCACCACGCACCGTTTCAGTACACATCCCGCACGTAGCGCTTGTCGCGACTGAGCTGCGCCATATAAGCCTCGGTCTGTACCTCGCTCATGCCGCCGTGCTCGGCCACTACCTGCCGCAGCACCGCATCGACATCCTTGGCCATCCGGCTGGCATCCCCGCACACATAGAAATGGCCACCTTGCTGCAACCATTGCCAGACCTGGGCACCCTGCTGGCGCAAGCGGTCCTGGACGTAGATCTTTTCCGCCTGATCCCTGGAGAACGCTGTATCGAGCCGATGCAGATGGCCGCTGCGCAACCAGGCGTGCAGCTCGTCGCGGTAGTAGAAGTCGCTGAGCTCGCGCTGCTCGCCGAACAGCAGCCAATTGCGTCCGCTGTGGCCGAGCGCCTGCCGCTCGTGGAGGAAGGCGCGAAACGGCGCTATGCCGGTACCCGGTCCGACCATGATCATCGGTGTCTCGGGTTGGCTGGGCACGCGAAACCCGGTGGCCTTGTGCACGAAGATCGGTACCAGCGCCGCCGCCGAGCGATCCGCCAGAAAGCCCGAACACACCCCGCTGCGCACTCGCTCGTTGCAGTGATAGCGCACCGTCGAGAGGGTGATGTGCACCTGCTGCGGGTCGGTGCGGGCACTCGAGCTGATGGAATACAGCCGCGGCTGCAGCGGCTTGAGCAGGCCAAGCAGTTCCTGCGTGGTGAGTGTGACGGGAAAGGCGTCGAGCAGGTCGATCAGTTGCCGACCCCACAGCCATTGCTGGAGCTCACCGGCGCGGTCGGGCGTGAGCAGCGTGGCCAGCAGCGGGTCGGCGCAGCGCTGGCCAATGAACGCCAGCCACTGCGGGGTGATGCGGGTAATGTCCAGATGCTTGTGCAACGCCACCGCCAGCGGCTGTTCACCCTGCCCCTTGAGCATCACCCGCTCGCTGCTGTCCAGGCCCAGGCACGCCAGCAGTTCCTCGACCAGGCTCATGCAGTTGCTCGGCCACACCCCAAGCGCATCGCCGGCCTCGTACACCAGCCCGCTGTCCTTGAGGTCGAACACCACATGGCGAACTTCCTTCTCGGTACCTGCCGCATTGAGCACTTGATTGTGCAGGACCCGCGCGAGCCATGGCCGCTTGCGGGTGTACAGCGGCGGGTCCTGGGTCGCCAACGCAGGCGTGCTGCCCGTTGCTGCGCCAGCAAGCAAAAGGCCGACGTCCTGCGTCCACTGCTCGGCGAGTTCCTGATCGTCGGGTTCGCACTCGACACGGGCAAGCAGGCGCTGCCCGCCCAGTTGGTGCAGGCGTTCGTCCAGCTTGCGGGCGAAGCCACAGAACTGTCCATAACTTGAATCGCCCAGAGCCAGCACAGCGTAGCGCAGGCCCGAGCAGCGCTCGATCCGCTCGGCCTGCAGCTGCGCCCACAGGCCCACGGCGTTGTCCGGTGCGTCGCCGTCGCCGAAGGTACTGGTCACCAGCAATACGTCGCGCTCGGCCAACAGGTCGGCGGGGGTGATCGCGTCCATGCCGCGCAGCAGTACCAGGGCACCGCGTTCGCGCAAGGTCTGCGCGCAGCGCTCGGCGATGGCCTGCGCGTTGCCGGTCTGCGAGGCCCAGAGCACCAGGGTCCCCCCTTGCCCGGCAAGCGGCGCAACAGCCTCGGCCAGCGCTGGATCGAGGTCGTGCAGGGTGATCTTCGGCGAGCCGACCCGTTGCAGGGCCACGGCCGCGAATTTGAACGCGGGCTGTTGCGACAGCGGATCGCTGGCGTCGCTGGTCAACGCATTGATGGCCAGGTCGCTGCCGTAGACATCGCTCCAGTGAAACGGCGCGAAGCAATTGCCTGGCCGCACTCGGTCGCTGATGCGTGCCGGCAATACCGCCTGGCCGCGCCGCGAGCGGACCTGCACTTGATCGGCCTCGCCGATGCTCAGGCGCTCGGCATCGTCGGGGTGGATTTCAATGAACGGGCCAGGGTCGAGCTTGTTCAGCGTAGCGACCTTGCCGGTCTTGGTCAGGGTATGCCACTGGTGCTGCAGACGGCCGGTATTGAGCACCATCGCGAACTGGCCGTCGGGCAGGTCGGCGGGCGGCAGATGCGGACGGGCGAAGAAACGTCCGCGGCCGCTGGCGGTCGGAAAACGCGGCCCGGCGTCGGTCAGGTAGCGAATCGGGCTGCGCGGATCGTCTTGGCCAGGGGCAGCGGGCCATTGCCGTGGCTGCTGGCGCAGTTGCGCATAGCCTGCGCCACGGATGTCATAGCCGCTCTGCGGATTGTCGAACCGTTGCAGCTCTTCATAGACCTGCTCGGCGCTGGCGTAGTCGAAGCCTTCGGCGAAGCCCATGGCGCAGGCCACCCGGGCGATGATCTGCCAGTCGGCCAAGGCCTGTCCCGGTGCGTTCACGGCCTTGGGCATCAAGGTCATGTTGCGCTCGGAGTTGATCATCACTCCTTGCGCTTCGGCCCACAGCGCAGCCGGCAGCAGGACGTCGGCGTAGCGGTTGGTTTCGGTATCGAGAAACGCATCCTGGGTGATCACCAGTTCGGCGGCCTGCAAGCCCTCGATCACTTGCCGGCGGTTGGCGACACTGGCCACCGGGTTGGTGCAGATGATCCAGCAGGCCTTGATCGCGCCCTCGCCCATTCGCCGGAACAGGTCGATGGTACCGGCGTTGCCTTCCTTGCGCAGGCTGCCGGAAGGGATGTTCCAGAGCCGCTCGACATGGGCCCGGTCCGCGTCCACCAGCAATGAGCGCTGGCCGGGCAGACCAGGCCCCATGTAGCCCATTTCGCGTCCGCCCATGGCATTGGGCTGGCCGGTCAGGGAAAACGGCCCACTGCCCGGACGGCAGATGGCGCCCGTGGCCAAGTGCAGGTTGCACAGCGCATTGGTGTTCCAGGTGCCCTGGATACTCTGGTTCAGCCCCATGGTCCAGCAACTCATCCAGTTCGCCGCGCCGCCGATCCACTGCGCGGCCTGACGGATCGCTCCTTCATCGAGGCCGGTGATCTCGGCGACCCGCGCCGGCGTGTAGTCGGCCAGAAACGCTGGCAATTCCTCCCAGCCTTCGGTGTGTGCCGCGATGAACGCAGGGTCGGTAGCGCCATCGGCATGCAACAGGTGCAGCAAGCCGTTGAGCAAGGCCAGATCGGTGCCCGGCTCGATCTGCAGAAAGAGGTCGGCCTTGTCGGCAGTGGCAGTACGTCGCGGGTCGACGACGATCAGCCTGGCGCCCGCCTTGAGCCGGTCCAGCAGGCGCAGGAACAGAATTGGATGACAGTCGGCCATGTTCGCGCCGATCACCAGGAACACGTCGGCGTGATCGAAATCATCATAGGAACCGGGCGGGCCATCGGCACCCAACGACAGCTTGTAGCCGCTCCCCGCACTGGCCATGCACAGCCGCGAGTTGGACTCGATGTGCCGAGTGCGAACGTAGCCCTTGGCAAGCTTGTTGACCAGGTACTGGGCTTCCAGCGACATCTGCCCGGAAACATAGAAAGCCACTGCATCCGGGCCATGTTCATCGAGGATCTGCCGCAAACGGCTACCGGCGTCTGCGATGGCCATGTCCATGCTCGATTGCACCGGCTCGTGGTCGCGCCCGTGGCGCACGTAGGCATGCTGCATCCGGCCCGGATCAGTCAGCGGCTGGGCACAGCTGCTGCCCTTGGTGCACAGGCGCCCGGCGTTGGCCGGATGCTGCTTGTCACCGATGACATTGACCACCCGATCGTTCTCGACGGTCATGACGATACCGCAGCCCACCCCGCAGTACGGGCACACGCTACGGACAGAAGTGCGGGTCATCGGCGTTCCTCGCTGCTGGCTACAAAACAAAAACGGCGCCGGCTGCCTTCGCTCATCAGAGCGGGCAGCACGGCACCGTTGTCGTGTGGGGGCAATCGGCATCGATTGCATTGTGTGCGAGGGTGCTTGCAATCCATGCGCCAACCCCATTGGATCGTACGGATCACGTTAAACAGGCGTTGGCGACGTTGAGTCGATCAGAGATTCTAAGGTGCGATGCACCGTTAAAGCGCGCTATGCACCGTGGGTGCTCAGCGATTCAGCAAGATGGACAATGTAAAAAAGGCACCAGACCCTACAGTTAATCCTGAGCGCATCTGGGCATTATCTATCCGGTGCAGTGAGTCTGCGGCCAATCAATGATCATTGATTGGCGCTTCAGCCACCTAAAGCAATTTCGCTCCTGTTGATCACCTTTTCATTGACCACGCGCCGTACCACCGGGACAGAAGGTTTCTTCGGCGGAATCGGCTTGATATAGCCATTCGGCTTGGATTTCTCGTTGTCGGGTTTCATTTTCTTTCTCCTGGTGGCGCCTCATCCAATGTCATTCGACGAGGGGGGGCTGCAGGTTTGACTGGAGCTGGAGGCTTTGACTGCTGTTCAGCAGTGGCTTTCTCAGATTCACTCAATTTTTTCAACCTCATTGCAAGCACGGCATTTTCGAGAATTATAGTCCTTTTTTCCAAATCTGCTATCTGATCACGTCCCAGACCTGCAAGGAGCTGACCTTTCAACGAAGAGATCTCATCTCCTACATAGCTATCCCTGATAGACAGGCTTTTTCTGGGAGACGATGTATCCATATCAAAGACAACGAACAGCAAGCTTGCCAACACGAGAGGTATGCACGCGATCAGGAAGGCTGCAACCGATTTGAAGACCCATCTTGAACGTTGCTCGTTGACCAATGCGTTATGAGTTGCGCACCGTACGTAGGTTTCGGAAATATAAGACTCCGTTTCATGTATGGGGTCTACCAGATCAAGTTGTTCGGCATGGCCGACCTGGCAATTATATTTCTTGACCTCACTGTTATAGCCTACTTGATCGTCATGGTATTTTTTGACTTCAGCGGCATACGGCATTCGATTGAACTCCGACCCACTGAATGCCCTGCAATTGAAGTAAACAGAAACCGAGATAATGACAATCACCAATAGAATCAAAGAAGCGATCACATAAGCAACGACAGGACTTTCAGTGAAGTCCAGAAATCTAGCCAAATACGCAGATACGGACAAGAGCGCGAAGATGGCAGTGAATATCAACTGGGTCTTGATGGAAATACTGTTCTTTATGTCCTCTTCATAGGCATACATTTTCTCATAAGTAACTTCTATGCTTCGATCCTTCAAAATGATTATCCCTAATCGGTCATTGCATCCATGGACGGACTCGATCTTCATGATCGATTTCCCCTCGCGGGGGCATCTGTGAATACTAGCACCCGCATGCCTGGGCTCAAGGCACGCAGGCAGCATCCATCAGCTGTGCGAAGCCGCGCATGAGTCATGCCAACCCCTTACAGCCGGATTGCAACATCAGATAAATCCCCTACCTGCGGCTTCTCAGCCTTCGCCGCGTTGCAGGCTCGTCAGGCGCGCCTTGATGCCGGCGGCGGTTTGCTCACCCAGCAATTGTTCGCGCACCTTCCCTTGGGCATCGATGAGGTAGGTGACGGGCAAGGCCTGGCTGCGGGGCAGCTCGAAGCGCGGTGCCGGATCCTGGGCCAGCACCGTGAAGTCGATTCCCAGGGTCTTCGCGGCGGCGCTCAATTCGTCGCCCTGCAGGTTGTCGAAATTCACCCCGATCACGCGCACGCCCTGCCCTTCCAGGCTCTGCGACAGCGCATTGAGTTCGGGGATCTCGCGGCGGCACGGCCCGCACCATACGGCCCAGTAGTTGATCACCAGCCATTGCTTGTCCAGCGTCTTGGCGCCGACCTGCGTGCCATGCTGATCGGGCCCGTAGTCGCCGCCGCAACCGCCCAGCAGCAGGGCGGCCAGCAACAGGCCAGCCAACGGCGCGAGGTGGGTCTTGATACGCCAGTTCATGGGTCTATCCTTCCTTATTCCCGAGGCCATGCGAAAAAGGCGACCGAATACCGCCACGTGGTTAGAATACCCGCCACTGGATGCCGGAGGCGACTTTTCCCATGACCCAACTGACCCTTTACCACAATCCGCGCTGCTCCAAATCACGCGCGGCGCTGGAGCTGCTGCACGCCCGCGGGCTTGCGCCCGTCGTGGTGCTCTATCTGGAAACGCCTCCCGATGCGGCCACCTTGCACGCCCTGCTGGGCAAGCTGGGCGTCAGCGCCCGAGCCTTGCTGCGCACCGGCGAAGAGGAATACAAGACCCTGGACCTGGCCGACGCGACGCTGGGCGAAGAACAACTGGTGCAAGCCATGGCCAGCCACCCGAAACTCATCGAGCGTCCGATTCTGGTCAACGGTGAGCGCGCGGTGATTGGCCGGCCACCGGAAAACGTCCTGGAGATTCTTGCGTGAACACACCTTACATCCTGGTGCTCTATTACAGCCGCCACGGCGCGACCGCCGAGATGGCCCGACAGATCGCCCGCGGCGTCGAGGCCAGCGGTCTTGAGGCACGTCTGCGCTGCGTGCCGGCGATCTCCACCGAGTGCGAGGCCGTCGCACCGTCAATTCCCGAGCAAGGCGCGGTATACGCCAGCCTCGACGACCTGAAGAACTGCGCCGGCCTGGCCTTGGGCAGCCCGACGCGCTTCGGCAACATGGCCGCGCCGCTCAAGTACTTCCTCGACGGTACCAGCAGCCTGTGGCTCAGTGGCGATCTGGTCGGCAAGCCGGCCGGGGTATTCACTTCCACCGCGAGCCTGCACGGCGGCCAGGAAACCACCCTGCTGTCCATGCTGCTGCCCTTGCTGCACCACGGCATGCTCGTCACCGGGCTGCCCTATAGCGAGTCGGCACTGGTGGAAACCCAGGGCGGCGGCACCCCGTATGGCGCCAGCCACCACGCCGGTGCCGACGGCAAGCGCCTGCTCGACGAGCACGAAAAGACCCTTTGCCGGGCGCTGGGCAAGCGTCTGGGCCAGACCGCACAACTGTTGAGCACACCGCGTGGCTAAGTTGAATCTCGGGTTGAATCGCAGGTTGAATCGCACGATGGCGGGTCACGCTTGAGTATCCACACCTACACCAAGTACCCCGCCACAGCCCTCGGCGACGAGTCGCCGCTGGCCTGGATCAGCGAACACATCCGCAAGCATTATCAAGGCCATCGGCACACCTTCGTAGTGGCCATCGCCGGCAGCGTCGCCGTGGGCAAGAGCACCCTGTCCACGCTGCTCAAGGAGCGGTTCGAGTGCTGGCCGCAAGCACCGCGGGTCGAGGTGGTCAGCACCGATGGTTTTCTGTATCCCAACCGGATTCTGGAACAGCGCCAGTTGATGCCACGCAAGGGCTTCCCGGAAAGCTATCGCACCGACGACTTGAAGGCGTTTCTGCATGACCTCAGGCAAGGTGCGCGCGGTTTGCAGGTGCCGGTCTATTCCCAGGTGCTCAAGGACATCGATACGCACTTCCACCTGATCGACCAGCCCGACATTCTCATTCTGGAAGGCCTGAACATCCTGCAGCTGGACCACGCCCACGACTTTTCCATCTACCTGGATGCGCCTACTGCGGACATTCGTCACTGGTACATGGAACGCTTCATGAGCCTGACCACTCTATCGGGCGACGCTGCACAGGCGCGCGCCGACTATTTGTGGGAAGAGGTCAACCTGAAGAACCTCACGGAAAACATCCTGGTGACCCGCGATCGGGCGCAGATGATTCTGCACAAGGCACCGGACCACCGCATCGACGAGGTCTGGCTGCGCGAAGGCGACCTGCCCGTGCATTCATCCAGCAGTTGAGGACACCGGTTCCATGCATGACTACAAGTGGCTGAACGAGTACTGCCTGAATCGCTTCGGCTCGCAGAAAGCGCTGGAAGCGCGTTTGCCGACGGCCAAGTCTGCGGCGCAGCTGCGCAAGATCAGCGCCGACCGCTACCTGTCCACCATGGCCCTGAGGGTCTTCCGCGCAGGCTTGAAGCACAGCCTGGTCGACTCGAAATGGCCTGCCTTCGAAGAGGTGTTCTTCGGCTTCGATCCGGAGAAAATCGTGCTGATGGGCGCCGAGCGCCTGGAACGGCTGATGCAGGACACGCGCATCATCCGCCATTTCGGCAAACTCAAGAGCGTGCCGCGCAACGCCCAGATGATTCTCGACGTGGCCATGGAACACGGCAGTTTCGGTGACTTCATCGCCGATTGGCCGGTAGAGGACATCACCGGGCTGTGGCAGTACATCGCCAAGCATGGCAATCAGATGGGCGGGTTGTCGGCGCCACGCTTCCTGCGCATGGTGGGCAAGGACACCTTCATTCCCAGTTGGGACGTGGTAGCGGCGCTGAGCGCCCAGGAGATCGTCGACAAGGTGCCCAGTTCCAAACGCGATCAGGCGGCGGTCCAGGCGGCATTCAATCAGTGGCATGCCGAAAGCGGTCGACCGATGTGCCAGCTCTCGGCGATGCTCGCCTTTACCGTGAACCACTGATGCACTGATGCATCCGTTTGGTTGCAGGGCCCGGCTCGCGGTCCTGCTCTGCTGCTGTCCCGCGACAGCGTGTCCGTGCATACCCTTGTGTACATGTCCGCTTGCAACTGCCTTTCCTTAGCACCGATCGAAGCGGCAAATCTCGTCTACGCTTAGCCTCCAAGGGCACGACTGCCCTGGGCATGCCTGTGGCCGACGTGCTCGACGTCAAAATGTCATGAGCGTCACCTACGTTGGCTCGGGTATTGCTGAATCCAGATCAATCCAGTCGTCGACAGTCCCCTCGTTTTGATAGGCGCCCATAGGAGCACCGGATGAAAAAGCTTTTCCTGGCCACACTGTTAGGTTCGAGCATCGCGTTGTGCAACCTTGCTTCGGCCGCAGATACCGATCTGCAAACCCTTGAAGCCGCGGCCAAGACCGAAGGCATGGTCAACAGCGTCGGCATGCCCGACGCCTGGGCCAACTGGAAGGGCACCTGGGACGACCTGGCCAGCAAGTACGGCCTCAAGCACATGGACACCGACATGAGCTCGGCGCAAGAGGTGGCCAAGTTCGCCGCCGAGAAAGACAACGCCAGTGCCGATATCGGCGATGTCGGTGCAGCATTCGGCCCCATCGCCACGAAACAGGGCGTGACCCAGGCCTACAAGCCTTCCACCTGGGCGCAGATCCCCGACTGGGCCAAGGATGCCGATGGCCACTGGATGCTAGCGTACACCGGCACCATCGCGTTCATCGTCAACAAGCAACTGGTCAAACCCGAAGATGCCCCGAAAAGCTGGGCAGACCTGAAGAACGGCAAGTACAAGGTGGCCATCGGTGATGTCAGCACCGCGGCCCAGGCAGCCAATGGCGTGCTGGCGGCGGCAATCGCGTTCAAGGGCGATGAAAGCAACCTGGCGCCGGGCCTGCAACTGTTCACCGAACTGGCCAAGCAGAAACGCCTGTCCCTGGCCAACCCGACCATCCAGACTCTGGAAAAAGGCGAGATCGAAGTGGGTGTGGTCTGGGACTTCAATGGCCTGAGCTATCGCGACCAGATCGATCCGAAACGCTTCGATGTGCTGATCCCTTCGGATGGGTCGGTGATTTCCGGCTACACCACCATCATCAACAAGTACGCCAAGCACCCGAATGCCGCGAAGCTGGCCCGCGAGTACATCCTCAGCGATGCCGGGCAGATCAATCTGGCGCGCGGCTACGCCCGGCCGATCCGTGCCGACCACATCAAGCTGCCGGATGATGTCGCGGCCAAGCTGCTGCCGGCCGAGCAGTATCGCCATGTCACACCGATCAAGAATCCGGACGTCTGGGAGGCAAGCTCCAAGGCCCTGCCACAGCAGTGGCAGGAGCAGGTGATCTTCGAGATGCAGTGATCGCCTGAGGTGCATCAGGTAGGGCCTCTTCGCGGGCAGAGCCCCACTCCCACAGGGGCAGGAGCGTAATCCCTGTGGGAGCGGGGCTCTGCCCGCGAAGAGGCCAACACCGATCACCTCCGATACCCCGCAACATCTGTAGGAGCGGTCAGCGGCCGCGAAGCCGCCAACGCCGACATCCCTGACACCCCGGAGCCATGCAACAGTGACCACCCCCACCCGCGGCAGAACCCTGGCCCTGCTACTGCTGGTGCCCTTCGCCCTGTTCTTCTTCGTCTTCCAGATCGCTCCACTGGCCTGGGTGGCCATCCACAGCGTGCAGACCGACGCCGGTTGGAGCCTGGACAACTTCAGCAAAGCCTTCGGCTCGCGGTTCTATCGCCAGGCCATCCAGTTCAGCCTGGAAATCAGTTTCTGGTCGAGCCTGTTCGGCATCGTCATCGCCGTCATCGGCGCCAGTTCACTGCGCCGGGTCGACTCACGGCTACGGGATTTCGTCAGCGCCTTCGCCAACATGACCAGCAACTTTTCCGGCGTACCGCTGGCGTTCGCCTTCATCATCCTGCTGGGTTTCAATGGCGCGATTACCATGATGCTCAAGCAAAGCGGCCTGATCGACGATTTCAACCTGTACTCCAAGACTGGCCTGATCATCACCTACACCTATTTCCAGATCCCGCTGGGCGTACTGCTGCTCTACCCCGCTTTCGACGCGTTGCGCGAAGACTGGCGCGAGTCCGCTGCCCTGCTCGGGGCCAACGGCTGGGCCTACTGGCGCCACATCGGCCTGCCGGTGCTGACCCCTGCGCTGCTGGGCACCTTCGTCATCCTGCTGGCCAATGCCCTGGGTGCCTACGCCACGGTGTACGCGCTGACCACCGGCAATTTCAACGTGCTGCCGATCCGCATCGCCGCCATGGTGGCCGGCGACATCAGTCTGGACCCCAACCTGGCCAGCGCCCTGGCCATGATTCTGGTGGGGCTGATGACCCTGGTCACCCTTGTCCATCAATGGCTGTTGCGCAGGAGCTACCATGTCGCGCGCTGAACTCGACGCACCCGGCCTCTACCACCGGGCCGTGGTCTGGCTGCTGTTCCTGATTCTGCTGCTGCCGTTGGCCGGTACCCTGCTGTACTCGGTCGCCACCAGCTGGTCGGCATCGATCCTGCCCAGCGGGCTGACCTTCAAGTGGTACCTGCAGCTGTGGGGCGACCCGCGATTCCTCCAGGCCTTTGGCCAGTCGCTGGTGGTCTGCGTCGGTGCGCTGGTGCTGTCGGTGCTGGTGATCCTGCCGCTGCTGTTCGTGGTGCACTACCACTTTCCGCGGCTGGATGCGCTGATGAACATTCTCATCCTGTTGCCCTTCGCCGTGCCCCCGGTAGTGTCCTCGGTGGGCCTGTTGAACCTGTACGGCTCGGGACCGCTGGCCATGGTCGGCACACCCTGGATCCTGATCGGCTGCTATTTCACCGTGGCCCTGCCGTTCATGTACCGCGCCATCACCAACAACCTGCAGGCGATCAACCTGCGCGACCTGATGGACGCAGCGCAGCTGTTGGGCGCCAGCACGTTCCAGGCGGCTGTTCTGGTGGTGCTGCCCAACCTGCGCAAGGGCCTGATGATCGCCCTGCTGCTCTCGTTCTCGTTCCTGTTCGGCGAGTTCGTGTTCGCCAACCTGCTGGTGGGCACCCGCTACGAAACCCTGCAGGTCTACCTGAACAACATGCGCAACAGCAGCGGCCACTTCAACAGTGCGCTGGTGATCTCCTATTTTCTTTTCGTGTTGCTGCTCACCTGGGGTGCCAATCGCTTGAACAAGGACAAAGACTGATATGAGCTTCGTCAGCGTCGAAAGACTGGATAAGCGCTACGGCACTACCGAAGTATTCAGCGATATCAGCTTCACCGTCGAGCGAGGCGAATTCATCACCCTGCTCGGGCCCTCCGGCTGCGGCAAGTCGACCCTATTGCGCGCCATTGCCGGGCTGACCCCGATCAATGCCGGCACAATCCTGCTCGATGGCCAAAACCTTGCTCCGCTTGGCCCGCAGAAGCGCGATATCGGCATGGTCTTCCAGAGCTATGCCCTGTTTCCCAACATGAACGTGGAACAGAACGTCGCGTTCGGCTTGCGCATGCAAAAGGTCAAGGGCGCCGAAAGCACACGCCGCGTGGCCGAGGTACTGGCGCTGGTGGAGCTGGGTGAGTTTGCCGGGCGCTATCCCCATCAGTTGTCCGGCGGCCAGTGCCAACGGGTCGCCCTGGCCCGCTCGCTGGTCACCCGCCCGCGCCTGTTGCTGCTCGACGAGCCCCTGTCGGCCCTGGATGCACGTATCCGCAAGCATCTGCGCGAGCAGATCCGGCAGATCCAGCGGGAACTGGGCCTGACCACGATTTTCGTCACCCACGACCAGGAAGAGGCGTTGACCATGAGCGACCGCATCTTCCTGATGAACAAGGGTCGTATCGTCCAGAGCGGCGATGCGCAAAGTCTGTACACGGCGCCGGTCGATGCGTTCGCTGCCGGTTTCATCGGCAACTACAACCTGCTCGATGCCGCCCAGGCCAGCGCCCTGCTGCAGCGGCCGATCCACACCCGCGTGGCGATTCGCCCGGAAGCCATCGAACTGGGGATTGACGGTGCCCTGGACGGCGAGATCCGCAGCCATAGCCTGCTGGGCAACGTAATCCGCTACCGGGTGCAGGCCCACGGCGTGCAGTTGCTGGTGGACGTGCTCAACCGTACCGCCGCCGACCTGCTGCCCGACGGCCAAAGGGTGTCCCTGACGATTGGGCCCGACGCACTTTGTGAGGTAGCCTGAGCGTCTTTCCACGGGAGGTTCCACATGGCTCTAGCGATTTTCGATCTCGACGAAACCCTGATCCACGGCGATTGTGCTTCGCTCTGGAGCGAACAGATGGGTCGCCTCGGCTGGGTCGATCCCGAGTCCTTCATGCGCCGCGACCACGAGCTGATGCAGGCCTACAACGACGGTCGGCTGGCCATGGAAGACTACATGGCGTTCAGCCTGGAGCCGATGCTCGGGCGCACGCCGGAAGAGGTCGAACACCTGGTCGAGCCGTGGGTGGAAGATTTCATCGAGCCGATCATTTTCAGCGACGCCACCCGCACCATCGCCGCCCACCGCGCGGCCGGTGACCGCATCCTGATCATTTCCGCCTCGGGCATTCACCTGGTCGGGCCCATCGCGGCGCGGCTGGGCGTCGACGATGTGCTGGCCATCGAGCTCGAGCTCAAGCACGGCACCTACAGTGGCAATACGGTGGGCGTACTGACCTACCGCGAGGGCAAGATCAAGCGCCTGCGCGAATGGATGCACGACGAGGGTGAAACCCTGCAAGGCGCAAGCTTCTATTCGGACTCACGCAACGACCTGCCGCTGCTGCTGGAAGTACCGTCGCCTCATGCGGTCAACCCCGACCCGGTGCTGCGCGAGCATGCCGAAAAGGCCGGCTGGCCGATCCATCAATGGCGCTGATGGTTGCGCCGATAGACCTCTTCGCCCATGGCAGCGATCTGCCCGTCGATGAGCGCGTCGAAAGGCTTGAGCAATGCCTGGAAGGATGCCGGTGATTCGAGCACTTCCAGCGCCTGGGTGATGGCTTCGAGGGTCGATAATGCGCCGGGGCCGGGTGCCTTGCGCAAGCGATAGCGCGAAGGCTCGGCGGTTGCCAACTGAACCCTGGGCAATGCGGCCAGTAACGGATTGAGGTGCAGCAGTTTGCGTGCCTTGCGCCAGGTACCATCCGGTACCACCAGTAGCCTGGGCTGGGCGCAGGGCTGGTAAGCGCTCAATGCTTCGCTGTGTTCCCCGGGAAACAGCAGGCAGGGCTGATAGCCCGGCTGGGCCAGCCACCGGGACAGGTCTTCGAAGATTTCGCCGACTCTGATTTCGCACTGCTGCAGGCCCAACGCAGCCAGGCGCGCGGTGTTGAGGGCGTGATCGACCTCGCTGGGGTGCTGCAGGATCAGCACCCGCGTATGGCTGGGCAGGTTCGGGATCAGGGCGCACAGGCAGTGGGCCAGGGGGCGGTGGCAGCGCGGGCATTGGGGTCTGGACATGCGCAATTGTGCCACGGCGCGGCGAACAGGCAACACCTTGCTCGATCGACCAGCACGGAAAAAGTCACCCATGGTGCCGCTAAACCTTTGTACCCACGTGGCCGATCCGCTCTAATGTAAACCCCACTGTCCCAGGACCTTGCCGCAATGAAATACTGCTGCGCATTACTTCTCAGCTTGCTGTCCCTTACTGCCCAGGCCACGGAGATCGGTGAACGCCTGGGTCCGTGGACCCTGCTCGACCAATTCGAACAACCCTACTCGCTCAGCGACCAGACCCAGTTGATCATCGTCGCACGCAGCATGGACGCCGCCCAGTTGATGGGGACTGCCATGGAGAAGCGGCCCAAGGAATTTCTCGAATCACGGCATGCGGCCTACATCGCGGATATCGAGCACATGCCTTCGGTGGCCAAGTGGATCGCCATCCCGGGCATGAAGAAACTCAACTACCGCATCCTGCTGGACGAAGAAGGCCGGGTGGCGCCGCGCTACAACGGTGATCGGGAAACCGTGCAGTGGTTGGAACTCAAGGATGGCGTAGTGGTGGACATCAAGACCTTCAATGACCCGCAGCAACTGGCCAGCGCGCTCTCGGCGCGCTGAGCCACTGCCGCTCACACCGGCCGGACCGGAATCCTGAAAATGGCGCGCAGGCCGTCTTCGCCACTGTCGAAGTCCAGGCTACACCCGCAACGCTGGGCGATGGCCTGAACGATCGCCAGGCCCAGCCCGCAGCCGGCACTGGCGCGGCTGCGCCAGAAACGCTGGGTAAGGTGTTGCAAATCTTCGGCACCGATGCCAGGGCCGAAGTCGCGCACCGTGAAGCAGACCCAGCCAGGCTCGGTGGCCAGCGTCAGCCACACCGGCGCCCGCTCGGGGCTGTGCCGCAGGGCGTTGTCGATCAGGTTGCGCAGCGCCTGTACCGCGAGGGTCGACGGCATGCCCAACGCAATCGACGGCAACTGCGGCGGCATGTGCAACTCGACCCGCCAACGATCCGTCTGACTGGCATCGCCGATGGCCAGGCGCGCCACATGTTCGGCACTGCACGGTGCGCCATCGTCGAACGACAGACTGCCCTCGACTCGCGCCAGCAGCAGCAACTGCTCGAGCGTGCGCTGCAGCCGGTCGGCGCCTTCCTCGGCGTGCGCCAGAGCCTGCTCATGGGCAAGGCCGGTGGTCATGCGGGCCACCTGCAAGTGGGTCTTGATCGCGGTCAGCGGGCTGCGCAACTCATGCGCCGCATCGCCTGTCAGTTGTCGTTCGCGCTCGAGGGTGCGACCGATGCGCAGAAACAGCTGGTTCTGGGTGTCCAGCAACGGCTGCAGTTCGCTGGGCAGCGACTTCAGCACCAGCGGGTCGAGGGCATCGACATCGCGCTTGCGCAGCGCCTCGCACATCCGGTTGAGAGGCGCCAGGCCCTTGCCGATACCCAGCCAGAGCATCGCGATGCTGCCGAGCAGGGCCATGAGCACCGGCGCGGAGGCAGCCAGCATGACCGAACGGTTCAAGGCTTCGCGTTCCAGTTCGCGGTCGGCGGTGGTGATTCGCACATCGTCACGGGCCAGGGTAAAACTGCGCCAGTGCTCGCCATCGATGGCCTGATCGTGAAAACCGGTGCGCTGATCGTCCAGCACCTGGTCGGCATTGCTGTGGCTGCGGGCAAGGATTTCGCCGCGCAACGAGCTGATCTGGCAGGCGATGCCATCAGGAATGCTCCATTGGTCGGCACTGAAGCGGGTGCCTTCGCCCTGTGCCGCAAGCGGTTGCGGCAAACGGTCTACCATGCCGGCGACCATGCGTGCCGAGGCCACCAGACGCTGGTCCAGAGAGAACATCATCTGGCTGCGCAGATCGCGGAACATCCAGGTGGCGGCGAGTGCCCAGATGACCACGAAGGCCGCGCCGAGGATCAGGCTCAAACGCAGACGCAGGCTCATGGGGCCTCTTTTGGTTCGGTGTGGGCCGGGCCCAGGCGGTAGCCCAGCCCGCGGACGGTTTCGACGATGCCGTTACCCAGCTTTCGGCGCAGGTGGTGAATGTGCACGTTCAATGCATTGCTTTCCACTTCGTCACTGAAGCCGTAGACGCTGTCCTTGAGCTGTTCGCCGGAGAGGACGCGGCCGCGGTTCTGCAGCAGGGCGTACAGCAGCGCCTGTTCGCGGCGGGACAGGTCGATGGCCTGGCCGGCCAGCCAGGTCTGCCGGGTGCTGGGATCATGCTGCAGCGGGCCATGTTCGATCATGTTCAAGGTGCGGCCAGCCACGCGGCGCTGCAGGGTGTGCAGCCGCGCGCACAGTTCGCGCAGGTCGAAGGGTTTGAGCAGGTAGTCGTCGGCGCCTGCCTGCAACCCGGCGACCCGGTCGCTGACGCTGTCGCGGGCGGTCAATACCAGCACCGGCAGAGCCACCCCACGCTGGCGCAGGCGGTGGAGCAGTTTGATACCGTCTTCGTCGGGCAGACCCAGATCCAGCACCAGCACATCGAAGCTGGCTGCCTGCAGCATGGCCTGCGCGGCCGAGGCGGTGGCCACCCGGTCGACGTTCAGCCCCTGGGCATTGAGCCCGGCGACGATGCCGCTGGCGATCAGGTCGTCGTCTTCGCAAAGCAATACGTGCATGACAGCGCTCGAAGAATAAAGGCCGCACAGTGACGGGCCGTGATTAACACAACATTATGCCCCTGATACAGGGTAGGAGCGGTCATTGGCCGCGAAAAACGCACCGCGGTGCATCTGTGCGAACTGCACTGGCCCTTCGCGGCCACGGACCGCTCCTACAATGCGCTGAACAGCGCCCCCCTGTAGGAGCGGCCATCGGCCGCGAAGCTGGCGCTGCGGTCTGTCTGATATACCGTGCCGCCCTTTCGCGGCCACGGACCGCTCCCACAATGCGCTGAACAGCGCCCCCCTGTAGGAGCGGCCATCGGCCGCGAAGCTGGCGCTGCGGTCTGTCTGATATACCGCGCCGCCCTTTCGCGGCCACGGACCGCTCCTACAGGGAGATATCGAGTGCACACAGTGACAGTGGCCTGGAGCTGGTTAACCATCGGTTAACCTTGATGCAGCCATACTTGTCGGATCACTTCATCAGGATCTGTTGTCATGCTGAGCCTTGCCGTAGGGCCTTTCGCCCTTTCCCTGCATCACCTGCTGATATTGCTGGCGCTGGGCTTGGCCAGCCTCGTGGGCTGGCAGCTGGCGCGCAAGGGGTTTGGCAGCAATCCAGAAGCGCTGATATTTCGCCTGTTCCTGCTGTGCCTGGTGGTCGCGCGCGGGGCTTTCGTGCTGCGCTATTGGGCGCAGTATCGGCAGGATCTCTGGCAGATTCCCGATATCCGCGACGGTGGCTTCCTGCTGTGGCCCGGGCTGGCGGTCAGCGGTCTGACGGCGTTGGTGTATGCCTGGCGGCGCCCGTTAATACGCCGCACGCTGGGCTGGAGCCTGGCCAGCGGCCTGTTGTTCTGGACGCTCGCCAGCGTCGGCAGCCACGGGTATCAGCAGGCGCGGCACTCGCAGTTGCCCGAGGTCACCTTGCACACCGCCACAGGCCAACCCGTAGCGCTGCGCAGCTACGATGGCAAACCTATGGTAATCAACCTCTGGGCAAGCTGGTGCCCACCCTGCAGACGAGAAATGCCTGTGCTGCTGGAAATGCAGAAACTTCACCCCGAGGTGCGTTTTCTGTTCGTGAACCATGGCGAAACCGCGCAGATCGTGGCGAGCTTCGCCGGGACGACGGGGCTGGATTTGACTCAGGTGCTATTCGACAGCCAAGGCGAACTGGGCCGCGCGCTGGGTTCGGTCGCGCTGCCGACCACGCTGTTCTACAGCAGCGAAGGAAAGCTGCTGGGCAGCCATCTCGGCGAATTGTCGAAAGCCAGCCTGCAGCATGCGCTGGAAACCTTTCCAGCCCAATAAGCACACCACCCCACCACAACCCCCGTAGCAGCGGCGCAAGCCGCGTCGGCGGTGGATGCGGCAATCCTGGACGAACGCGTTGGATCCGGACGCGGCTCGCGCCGCTGCTACAGAGATCCAACCCCCCGTAGCAGCGGCGCAAGCCGCGTCGGCGGTGGATGCGGTAATCCTGGACGAACGCGTTGGACCCGGACGCGGCTCGCGCCGCTGCGACAGAGATCTAACCCCCCGTAGCAGCGGCGCAAGCCGCGTCGGCGGTGGATGCGGTGATCCTGGACGAACGCCGTTGGACCCGGACGCGGCTCGCGCCGCTGCTACAGAGATCTAACCCCCTGTAGCAGCGGCGCAAGCCGCGTCGGCGGTGGATGCGGTCACGCTGGAGGAATCAGCGCTCCAGCAGGATCCGCAGCATGCGACGCAGCGGCTCGGCGGCGCCCCACAGCAGTTGGTCGCCGACGGTGAACGCGCCCAGGTACTGCGAGCCCATGTTCAACTTGCGCAGGCGCCCGACCGGGATGTTCAGCGTGCCGGTAACCTGTGTAGGCGTGAGTTCCTGCATGCTCGCTTCGCGGCTGTTCTGCACCAGCTTGACCCATGGGTTGTGCTGGCTGATCAGCCCTTCGATGTCCGCCATCGGCACGTCCTTGTTCAGCTTGATGGTCAGCGCCTGGCTGTGGCAGCGCATCGCACCGATACGCACGCAGATACCATCCACCGGGATCGGGCTCTTGAACCGTCCAAGAATCTTGTTCGTCTCGGCCTGGGCTTTCCACTCTTCACGGCTCTGCCCATTCGGCAGTTCCTTGTCGATGTAGGGGATCAGGCTGCCAGCCAGTGGCACACCGAAGTTCTCGGTCGGGTAACCCTCGCCACGCATGGCTTCGGCGACCTTGCGATCGATGTCGAGAATGGCGCTGGCCGGGTTGGCCAGGTCATCGGCAACCGAGGCATGGGTGCTGCCCATCTGCCTGATCAGCTCGCGCATGTTCTGTGCGCCGGCGCCCGAAGCCGCCTGGTAGGTCATGGCACTCATCCACTCCACCAGACCGGCCTCGAACAGCCCGCCCAGGCCCATCAGCATCAGACTCACGGTGCAGTTGCCACCGATGTAGTTCTTGGTGCCGGCATCCAGTTGCTGGTCGATCACCCGGCGGTTGACCGGGTCGAGCACGATCACTGCGTCATCCTGCATGCGCAGGCTGGAAGCCGCGTCGATCCAGTAACCCTGCCAGCCGGCCTCGCGCAGCTTGGGGAATACCTCGCTGGTGTAGTCGCCACCCTGGCAGGTCAGAATCACGTCGAGTGTCTTCAGCTCTTCAATGCTGTAGGCATCCTTGAGCGGGGCAATGTCCTTGCCGACCGCCGGGCCCTGGCCGCCGACATTGGAAGTGGTGAAAAACACCGGCTCGATCAGATCGAAGTCCTGCTCTTCCAGCATCCGCTGCATAAGCACGGAACCGACCATACCGCGCCAACCGATCAGACCTACACGTTTCATCGCAACTACACCTTCTTGAAAAGTGGGCCGCTGCTGTCGATGGAAAGTCGCAGCGGGCCCAAGAGATTACAGATTCCGCAGCGCGGCGACTACTGCATCGCCCATTTCCTGCGTACCGACCCGTGTGGTGCCCTCAGACCAGATGTCGCCGGTGCGCAAGCCCTGATCCAGCACCAGGCTGACCGCCTGCTCGATGGCAGCGGCAGCATCGTGCTGGTTGAAGCTGTAACGCAGCATCATCGACACCGACAGAATGGTCGCCAGCGGGTTGGCGATGCCTTGCCCGGCGATGTCCGGCGCCGAACCGTGGCAGGGCTCGTACATGCCCTTGTTGTGGGCGTCCAGCGAGGCCGAAGGCAACATGCCGATGGAGCCGGTAAGCATCGACGCCTCATCGGAAAGAATGTCGCCGAACAGGTTGTCGGTGACCATCACGTCGAACTGTTTCGGCGCGCGCACCAACTGCATCGCGGCGTTGTCGACGTACATGTGGCTCAACTCGACATCGGGGTAATCCTTGCCGATCTCCTCGGCTACTTCACGCCACAGCTGGCTCGACGCCAATACGTTGGCCTTGTCCACCGAGCACAGCTTCTTGCCGCGCACCTGGGCCATGTCGAAGCCGACGCGCACGATGCGGCGGATTTCGCTCTCGCTGTACGGCAGGGTGTCGTAGGCCTGGCGCTCGCCGCCTTCCAGCTCGCGCATACCACGCGGCGCGCCGAAGTAGATGCCGCCGGTCAGCTCACGGACGATGAGGATGTCCAACCCGGCAACGATTTCCGGCTTCAGGCTGGAAGCATCGGCCAGTTGCGGGTAGAGAATGGCAGGACGCAGGTTGGCGAACAGGCCCAACTGCGAGCGAATCTTCAGCAGACCGCGTTCCGGGCGAATATCGCGCTCGATCTTGTCCCATTTCGGCCCGCCCACCGCGCCCAGCAGCACCGCGTCGGCGGCACGGGCACGTGCCAGGGTCTCGTCGGCCAGCGGCACGCCATGCTTGTCGATGGCAGCGCCGCCGATCACGTCGTGGGCCAGTTCGAAGCCCAGCTGGAACTTGGCGTTGGCCAGTTCCAGCACCTTGACCGCTTCGGCCATGATTTCCGGGCCGATGCCGTCGCCTGGGAGAATCAGAATCTGCTTGCTCATGCGTTCCTCGTTAATTCCGGTAATACGGCATGCCCTCGGGCGGGCCGTGAATGAATGCTCAACGCTGGGCCCACAACACCAGCACGTCGGTACTGAACGAGCCATTGTCGTCGATCTGGTAATACTCGCGCACCTCGGCGCCCACGGCTTGCTGCAAGGCGCGGATGGCCGCGCGCATGACCTCGGGCGTGCGCATGCGCTCGACCCACGAGGCGTATTCAAGGCGCAGGCGCTGGCGAGTGTGCCCGCGTACCTGCAGGCCCGCTTCATTGACCTGGCTCAGCCATTCGCCGGCACTGTAGTCGCGCACATGGCTGGTGTCGCGCAGCACTTCGACACTTTGCAGATGGGTATCGAGCAGCGGGCTGCCCGGCGACATCACGTCGATGAAGCAGGCCACGCCACCGGGTTTGAGCACACGGCGCACTTCGCGCAGGGCCAGGCCGAGGTCGCTCCAGTGATGCGCCGAATAGCGGCTGAACACATAGTCGAAGGCGGCGTCGGCGAACGGCAGCCGCTCGGCCGGGCCGAGTTCGGTGCTGACATTGCCCAGCCCCCGCTCGCTGGCAGCGCTGGCGACCACGTCGAGCATCTGTTGCGACAGATCATAGGCCACCACCTGCTTGACCAGTGGCGCGCAATGAAAACTGACGTGGCCGGCGCCACACCCCAGGTCCAACAGCCGAGCCTGGGACTGGCCCGCCAGCTCCGCCTGAAGCAGCGCAAATTCCGCGCCCTGGGCGTGAACGGTGCTGCTCAGGTAGGCCGAAGCCTGTTCACCGAACTGTTTCTGCACGACTTGGGTGTGCTGGGTCATGGGCTAGGCTTCCTTGTGCCTGGGTTTTCGGTGGCCTTGCGGGCCTCTTCGCTCGTAGAGGACTCGCCGCCCATGTGGGAGCGGGCTCTGCCCGCGAAGAGGCCAAACCTGCCTACATCAATCAATCACGAAACAACCAAGGCTGGCTGGCCCGATGCTTGGCCTCGAACGTCGCAATCGCCTCACCGTCCTGCAAGGTCAGGCCGATATCGTCCAACCCATTCAACAGGCAGTGCTTGCGAAACTCGTCGATCTCGAAGCTGTAGACCTTGCCGCTCGGGCTGGTCACGCTCTGGGTCGCCAGGTCCACGGTCAACTGGTAACCCGGCGCGGCCTCGACTTCCTTGAACAGCTCATCGACTTGCTCATCACTGAGGATGATCGGCAGCAAGCCGTTCTTGAAGCTGTTGTTGAAGAAGATATCTGCATAGCTCGGCGCGATCACGGCGCGAAAGCCATACTCATCCAACGCCCACGGCGCATGCTCGCGGCTGGAACCGCAACCGAAGTTCTCCCGCGCCAGCAGCACGCTGGCACCTTGGTAGCGCTGGTGATTGAGGACAAAATCCTTGTTCAATGGACGCTTGGAATTGTCCTGGTAAGGCTGACCGACATCCAGGTAGCGCCATTCGTCGAACAGGTTCGGGCCAAAGCCGGTGCGCTTGATCGACTTCAAGAACTGCTTGGGAATGATCTGGTCGGTGTCGACGTTGGCACGATCCAACGGAGCGACCAGGCCGGTGTGTCGAGTGAAGGCTTTCATGCTGCGTCCCCCTGGATCAATTCACGAACGTCGACGAAACGACCGACGACGGCGGCTGCGGCGGCCATGGCCGGGCTGACCAGATGGGTACGCCCACCGGCGCCCTGGCGGCCCTCGAAGTTGCGGTTGGAGGTCGATGCGCAGTGCTCGCCCGACTCCAGCCGGTCCGGGTTCATCGCCAGGCACATGGAGCAGCCCGGCTCACGCCATTCGAAGCCCGCCTCGAGGAAAATCTTGTCCAGGCCTTCGCGCTCCGCTTGCGCCTTGACCAGGCCCGAGCCTGGCACGACGATGGCCTGCTTGATGGTCGAGGCCACCTTGCGGCCCTTGGCGATCACTGCGGCGGCGCGCAAGTCTTCGATGCGTGAATTGGTGCACGAGCCGATGAACACGCGGTCGAGCTGAATGTCGGTGATCGCCTGATTGGCGGTCAGGCCCATGTATTTCAGCGCGCGCTCGATGGAACCGCGCTTGACCAGATCCGACTCGCGCGCCGGGTCCGGCACGTTCTGGTCAACGGCCAGGACCATTTCCGGCGAGGTCCCCCAGCTGACCTGCGGCTTGATCTGCGCGGCATCCAGGCGCACCACGGTGTCGAAGTGGGCATCGGCGTCGGACACCAGCCCTTTCCACGACTCCACCGCCTTGTCCCAATCGGCGCCGCTGGGCGCGAACGGCCGACCCTTGACGTAGGCGACGGTCTTTTCATCGGCAGCCACCAGCCCCACGCGGGCGCCGGCCTCGATGGACATGTTGCAGATTGTCATGCGGCCTTCCACCGACAGGTCGCGAATGGCGCTGCCGGCAAACTCGATGGCATGGCCATTGCCGCCGGCGGTGCCGATCTTGCCGATCACGGCCAGCACGATGTCCTTGGCGGTCACGCCAAACGGCAAGGTACCTTCGACCAACACCTGCATGTTCTTCATTTTCTTGGCCACCAGGCACTGCGTGGCGAGCACGTGCTCGACCTCCGAGGTACCGATGCCATGGGCCAGGGCACCGAAGGCACCGTGGGTCGAGGTATGCGAATCGCCGCAGACCACGGTCATGCCGGGCAAGGTCGCGCCCTGCTCCGGGCCGATGACATGGACGATACCCTGGCGTACGTCGTTCATCTTGAATTCGGTGATGCCGTACTCGTCGCAGTTGTCGTCCAGGGTCTGCACCTGCAGACGCGACACCTGGTCGGCGATCGCGCCGATGCCGCCCTTGCGTTCCGGGGTAGTCGGCACGTTGTGGTCGGGCGTGGCAATGTTGGCGTCGATGCGCCACGGTTTGCGGCCGGCCAGGCGCAAGCCTTCGAACGCCTGGGGCGAAGTCACTTCGTGGATGATGTGACGGTCGATGTAGATCAGCGCCGAGCCATCGTCGCGCTGCTTGACCAAATGCGAATCCCAGAGCTTGTCGTAGAGCGTTTTGCCGGCCATCAGACGTTTCCTCATCAGTCTTGCTGTCTTTTCTATGCCTATAACCGCTTGGCTTGTAGGGGTGATGCTATGAGGTTATCTTGAATAACTCAAATTCATAATTTTCATACTTTGGATAACCAAAAGGAATTCGCGCATGGACCTGGCCAGTCTCAATGCCTTTATAGCCATCGCCGAAGTGGGCAGTTTTTCCAGGGCCGGGGATCGGCTGCACCTGACTCAGCCGGCGATCAGCAAACGCATCGCCGGGCTGGAATCGCAGCTGGGCGTGCGTTTGTTCGATCGCCTGGGCCGCGAAGTCAATCTGACCGAGGCCGGCCGGGCCCTGCTGCCCCGCGCCTACCAGATTCTCGATGTGCTGGAAGACACCCGCCGCGCCCTGACCAACCTGAGCGGCGACGTGACGGGCCGCCTGACCCTCGCCACCAGCCACCACATCGGTCTGCACCGATTGCCCTCGCTGCTGCGCACCTACACGCGGATGTACCCCAAGGTCGCCCTGGACATCCAGTTTCTCGATTCGGAAGTGGCCTATGAGGAGATCCTGCACGGACGTGCGGAGCTGGCGGTGATCACCCTGGCGCCAGAGCCCCATCACCTGGTGCGCTCGGTCCCGGTGTGGCATGACCCGCTGGATTTCGTCGCCGCCCCGGAACATCCACTGGCCCTGCAGGCGGTGGTAAAGCTGAGCGATATCGCCGAACATCCGGCGGTGTTTCCGGGCGGCAATACCTTCACTCACCACATCGTCAGCCGCCTGTTCGAGGCGCAAGGCCTGAGCCCGAACATCGCCATGAGCACCAACTACCTGGAAACCATCAAGATGATGGTGTCGATCGGCCTGGCGTGGAGTGTGCTGCCGCGCACCATGCTCGACGAGCAAGTGGCGCGCTTCCAGCTACCCGGTGTGCAGCTGAGCCGCCAGCTGGGTTATATCCTGCACACCGAACGGACCCTGTCGAATGCGGCGCGGGCCTTCATGGCGCTGCTCGACGACCAGGCCGGCACACTGGCTTCGGCGCAATCAGGGCTGGGCACCGAGCAGTAGCCGGCCGCTGCTGATCAACGTGGCGTAGCCGCCGATCTTGACTCGTTCGCCTTCCATCCGGCAAAACAGCTCGCCACCCCGCGCCGAGCACTGGTAGGCAGTGAGGCTGGTCTTGACCAGACGCCTCGACCAGTACGGGATGAGGCTGCAATGGGTGGAGCCGGTTACCGCGTCCTCGTCGATGCCGATGGCAGGTGCGAAGTAGCGCGAAACGAAGTCCTGATGGTCACCCCGGGCGGTAATGATCACCCCAGGCCAGGGCAAGCGTGCCAGTGCCGCCATGTTCGGGCGGCACTGGCGTACCGCCTGCTCCGACTCCAGCAGGACGAACAGCGACGCCGCCGCCATTACGTCGACCGCTTCGCAACCCAAGGCACGCTCAACCTCCAGGGTCAGACCCAACTGCTCCTCGGGCATCATCGCCGGGAAGTCCAGCCACAGCCGGTCGCCCTCGCGGCTGACGGTAAGGTTGCCCGAGCGGCTGGCGAATGACAGGCTCGACGCTGTCTCCCCATAGACATGAAACAGCACGTAGGCGCTGGCCAGGGTGGCATGGCCACACAAGGGCACCTCGGTGCGCGGGGTGAACCAGCGGATGTGCCAGCCCTGCGCTTCGCGAACCAAAAACGCGGTCTCCGCCAGATTGTGCTCGGCGGCGATCTTCTGCATCAGCTCGTCGGCCAGCCAGCTGTCGAGGCGGTAGACCATTGCCGGGTTGCCAGCAAAAGGCTGTTGGGTAAACGCATCGACCTGATGGAAATCCAGTTGCATGGCAATCCTCGCTGTTGCGGAAAGGGGTGGCGGCCAAGCCTTCTGGCTATCGGCGTTCGACTCGTCGAGTCGATGAATAATTTCCTTGGTGCATCAAGGGCGGCCGATATCGGCGAAGCGACCCTGGGTGTGCTCGGCCAGCAGCTGCGGCGCCAGCTCGACTTCCAGCCCGCGCCTGCCGGCGCTGACGAACATGCTGGGCAATGCCTCGGCGGTTTGGTCGATGAAGGTCCGCAAGCGCTTCTTCTGCCCCAGCGGGCTGATCCCGCCCAGCAGATACCCCGTGGCTCGCTGCGCAGCCTGCGGATCTGCCATCTCGCATTTCTTCACGCCGGCCGCATGCGCGAGCGCCTTGAGATCCAGGGTGCCGGTCACCGGCACCACTGCCACCAGCAGCTCGCTTCTTTCGCTCGCCGCCAGCAGGGTCTTGAACACCCGCGCGGCGGTCAGACCGAGCTTTTCCACCGCTTCCAGCCCATAGGAAGCTGCCTTGGGATCGTGTTCATAGGCATGCACTCGATGCTCGGCGCGGTGCTTCTTCAAGAGGTCCAGGGCGGGGGTCATGCAGGGACTCCAGACAAATAAAAAACATGCCCGGCATTAGGACACAGGCGGGCAAGCCACGCCAACCGTGGCTTTGCCGGAAATGCGCGGAAAAGTTCGCAGGCAATGAACGAACTCGTTCGCTTTCGACCTTTGACAGCGGCGTTTCTTGTCTATATTTTTTCGTTTGTGAAGATAGGCACGATAGTACAATGTGCTCGAAGGCTGTACTGCGACGTGCGATGGGGATCGTACGACGACAGATTCCAGGCGCCGAAAACGGCGTCAGACAAAAAAAACAATTGGGGTAATACACGATGACCGCACAGCAACAACCGACCCTGTCGGGCCAGTGCACTGCCGAGTTTCTCGGCACCGCACTGCTTATCTTCTTCGGCACAGGCTGCGTCGCGGCGCTCAAGGTCGCAGGTGCCAGCCTCGGCCTGTGGGAAATCAGCATCATCTGGGGCGTCGGCGTGAGCATGGCGATCTACCTGACGGCGGGCGTGTCCGGTGCCCATCTGAACCCTGCGGTCAGCATCGCCCTGTGCCTGTTCGGCGGCTTCGAGAAACGCAAGCTGCCCTTCTACATTCTGGCTCAGGTGGCAGGCGCGTTCTGTTCCGCAGCACTGGTCTATACCCTCTACAGCAGCCTGTTCTTCGATTACGAACAAACCCACGGCATCGTCAGGGGCACGCAAGCGAGCCTCGAAACGGCGAGCATCTTCTCCACCTACCCCCATGCGGCGCTGTCTATCGGTCAGGCCTTTTTAGTCGAGATGGTCATCACCGCCATCCTGATGGCGGTGATCATGGCCCTGGGCGACGAGCACAATGGTCTTCCGCGCGGGGCCATGGCGCCCCTGCTGGTGGGCTTGCTGATCGCCGTGATCGGCAGTGCCATGGGGCCGCTGACCGGCTTTGCCATGAACCCGGCCAGGGATTTCGGTCCAAAGCTGATGACGTTCATCGCCGGCTGGGGTGAAATAGCCTTCACCGGTGGCCGCACGATTCCCTATTTCATCGTTCCCATCGTGGCGCCGATCGTAGGTGCCTGCCTGGGCGCCGGCGCGTACCGGGTACTGATCGCACGCCATTTGCCAAACTCGAACAACGGGTCGGCCGAAGCGTCCGCATCGAAGGTGCAGGCCTCCTGAGCCTGCACAAACACCACATTCCGCATTTATTGCACACTTGCGCAAGGCCATCGACATGACCGATACCGACAACAAGAACTACATCATTGCCCTGGACCAAGGTACCACCAGCTCCCGGGCGATCATTTTCGACCGCGACGCCAATGTCGTCGGCACCTCGCAGCGCGAATTCGTCCAGCACTATCCGCAGGCCGGCTGGGTCGAGCACGACCCGATGGAAATCTTCGCCACCCAGAGCGCGACCATGGTCGAGGCCTTGGCCCAGGCCGGGCTGAGCCACGCCCAGGTTGCGGCCATCGGCATCACCAACCAGCGTGAAACCACCGTGGTGTGGGACAAGAACAGCGGTCGCCCGATCTACAATGCCGTGGTCTGGCAGTGCCGACGCAGCACCGAGATCTGCCAGCAGCTCAAGCGCGACGGCCTGGAAGACTACATCAAGCAGACCACCGGCCTGGTGGTCGACCCGTACTTTTCCGGCACCAAGCTGAAATGGATCCTCGACAACGTCGAAGGCAGCCGCGAGCGCGCACGCAACGGCGAGCTGCTGTTCGGCACCGTCGATAGCTGGCTGATCTGGAAATTCACCGGCGGCAAGGTGCACGTCACCGACTACACCAACGCCTCGCGCACCATGCTCTTCAACATCCACACCCTGGAGTGGGACGAGAAGATGCTGCAGACCCTGGACATCCCGCGCGAGATGCTTCCAGAGGTCAAGTCGTCGTCGGAAATCTACGGCCATACCAAGAGCGGCATCGCCATTGCCGGGATCGCCGGCGACCAGCAGGCCGCCTTGTTCGGCCAGATGTGCGTCGAGCCTGGCCAGGCCAAGAACACCTATGGCACCGGCTGCTTCCTGCTGATGAACACCGGCAAGAAGGCCGTGACGTCGCAGCACGGGATGCTCACCACCATCGGCTGCGGCCCGCGTGGCGAGGTGGCCTATGCCCTGGAAGGCGCCGTGTTCAACGGCGGCTCGACCGTGCAGTGGCTGCGCGACGAACTGAAAATCGTCAACGACGCCTACGACACCGAATATTTCGCCAGCAAGGTGAAGAACACCAACGGTGTCTACCTGGTCCCGGCGTTCACCGGCCTGGGCGCGCCCTACTGGGACCCCTATGCCCGTGGCGCACTGTTCGGCCTGACCCGCGGCGTACGCGTCGACCACATCATTCGCGCGGCGCTTGAGTCGATTGCCTACCAGACCCGCGACGTGCTCGACGCCATGCAACAGGATTCCGGCGAGCGCCTGAGCGCCCTGCGCGTGGACGGCGGCGCGGTGGCCAACAACTTCCTCATGCAGTTCCAGGCCGACATTCTCGGCACTCCGGTGGAGCGTCCGCAGATGCGCGAAACCACGGCCTTGGGTGCCGCCTACCTGGCGGGCCTGGCGTGCGGCTTCTGGGGCAGCCTGGATGAGTTGCGCGGCAAGGCCGTGATCGAGCGTACCTTTGAGCCTCTGCTCGACGAAACCGGCAAGGAAAAACTCTACGCAGGCTGGAAAAAGGCCGTTGAACGCACCCGTGACTGGGAACCGCACGAAGAGCAGTGACCGAGTGAACGCGCAGACCGGCCAGTTCCGGCCTGCGCAAGTGCGGTCCATGGAATCACTTCTGGCGATGGGGCCCGTTCCTGCGGCATCATGCATGCTTTTGCATGGCAGCCAAAGGAAGCCCCATGAACCTGCCTCCCCGCCAACAGCAGATCCTCGAACTGGTACGCGAACGCGGCTATGTCAGCATCGAGGAAATGGCCCAACTGTTCGTCGTGACGCCGCAAACCATCCGGCGTGACATCAACCAGCTGGCCGAGGTCAATCTGCTGCGTCGCTATCACGGTGGCGCCGCCTACGATTCGAGCATCGAAAACACGGCCTACGCCATGCGTGCCGACCAGATGCGCGACGAGAAACAGCGCATCGCCGAGGCGATTGCCGCCCAGATCCCCGACCACGCCTCGCTGTTCATCAATATCGGCACCACCACCGAATCCATCGCCCGCGCCCTGCTCAACCACAGCCACCTGAAGATCATCACCAACAACCTGCACGTGGCCTCGATCCTCAGCGGCAAGGACGACTTCGACGTACTGCTGGCCGGCGGCAACGTACGCCGTGACGGCGGCGTGGTGGGCCAGGCGAGTATCGACTTCATCACCCAGTTCAAGGTCGACTTCGCCTTGGTCGGCATCAGTGGTATCGACGAAGACGGCAGCCTGCTGGACTTCGACTATCAGGAGGTTCGCGTCAGCCAGGCGATCATTGCCAATGCGCGCCAGGTCATTCTGGCCGCCGACTCGAGCAAGTTCGGCCGCAATGCCATGGTCCGCCTGGGCCCGATCAGCCTGATCGACTGCCTGGTCACCGATCAGCCACCCGTGCCCGCCTTGCTGCAATTGCTGCAACAACACAAGATCCGCCTCGAGATCGTCTGACCCTGTGGCAGCGGCGCAAGCCGCCCTGCCCGTCCACAATCCCCACCTGGCAACGCCCACGGCGCATCAGCTTCGCTTCTGATGTTCGTATTTCTTCGCTTTGACCCCCTTCGATCAACAATTTCAATCATTTTCGACTGGCTAAGCCCTTCGTATTGGGCTAGTATTTTCGAAATTGAACATTGATGTTCGAATTCAAAGCACTCATTCGAACGCTCCTTGATAAACGCAGGAGGCTGCCATGCCCCATTCGACCTTGCCCCGCCAACCGCTGGCTGAAATCTACGACGTCGCCGTGATCGGTGGTGGCATTAATGGCGTGGGGATTGCCGCCGACGCTGCCGGGCGTGGGCTTTCCGTGTTTCTCTGCGAGAAGGACGACCTGGCCAGCCACACCTCTTCGGCCAGCAGCAAGCTGATCCACGGCGGCCTGCGTTATCTGGAACACCACGAATTTCGCCTGGTACGCGAAGCATTGGCCGAACGCGAAGTGTTGCTGGCCAAGGCTCCGCACATCGTCAAGCCCATGCGTTTCGTCCTGCCGCACCGGCCCCATCTGCGTCCTGCCTGGATGATCCGCGCCGGGCTGTTCCTCTACGACAACCTGGGCAAGCGAGAAAAGCTGCCTGGCTCGCGCAGCCTGCGCTTCGGCGCCGACAGTGCGTTGAAGCCGGAAATCACCCGCGGTTTCGAATATTCCGACTGCTGGGTCGACGACGCTCGCCTGGTGGTACTGAACGCCATGGCAGCGCGAGAAAAAGGCGCACACATCCATACCCGCACCCGCTGTGTCGACGCGAAGCGTGTAGACGGTGTGTGGCAGGTCAATCTGCAGTGCGAGGACGGCAGCACGTTCACCCTCAAGGCGCGCGCGCTGGTCAATGCGGCCGGACCCTGGGTAGCGAAGTTCATTCGTGACGACCTGCAGTTGCAATCCCCATACGGCATCCGCCTGATCCAGGGTAGCCACCTGATCGTGCCACGCCTGTACGAAGGCGAGCAGGCGCACATCCTGCAGAACGAAGACCAGCGCATCGTCTTCACCATCCCGTACCTGGATCGCTTCACCATCCTGGGCACCACCGACCGTGAATACACGGGCGACCCGTCCAAGGTGGAGATCACCGACGCCGAGGCCGACTACATTCTCAAAGTGGTGAACGCCCACTTCAAGAAACAGGTCAGCCGCAGCGATGTGGTGCGCACCTATTCGGGCGTTCGCCCGCTGTGCAACGACGAGTCGGACAACCCATCGGCCATCACCCGCGACTACACCCTGTCGCTCAGCGGCGGCCAGGGCGAGGCGCCGATCCTTTCGGTGTTCGGCGGCAAGTTGACCACTTACCGCAAGCTGGCCGAGTCGGCCATGGCACAGTTGAAGCCATTCTTCGCGCAGATGCGCGGTAGCTGGACGGCGACCAGTGCCCTGCCCGGTGGCGAAGACATGAGCACGCCGCAGGCCCTGGCTCAGGACATGCGGGTGAAAGCTCCCTGGCTGCCAAACGGCCTGGCCGAGCGTTGGGCGGTCAGCTACGGCAGCCGCAGCTGGCGCTTGATCGAAGGTGCACAGTCGGTAGCCGATCTTGGCGAGGAATTGGGCATGGGGCTGTTCAGCCGCGAAGTCGATTACCTGTACGAGCAGGAATGGGCCACCCGCAGCGAAGACGTGCTGTGGCGTCGCAGCAAGCTGGGGCTGTTCGTCGATGATGCGGCCGCGCTTCGCCTGGATGCTTACCTGGCGAAAGTCGACGCCAGCCGGGCCAATACCCAGGCGGCTTGAGCGCTGTCAGCAACGAAAAACGCCCCGTAAGGGGCGTTTTGCATGGCGCGCGACGGGCCCGGAGGGCTCAGCGCCGAGGGCGCTGCCGAGGCCGGTGGTTGTCGGCCGGGATAGGCACAGGCTGTGGTGGCGGCGGCACCAGCCCCAGTGCGACAGCCAGATCGTGGAGCCAGTTGTACAAGTTACCGTTCATATCGCCCCCCTTCAGGGAAAAGCCCGAACGACGGTCATGGTCCGTCGCTTCTGTTCGATCATAGCGCTAAGCGACGTAGGATGCATTCACGCACTTGTGTCGAAAAGTCGCAGTCCTACGTATTGATCATCTGCCAGGCAAGTAATTCATTACCTTATCCACGTTCGTAATCGTCGGCGCACCCACTGCTCGGCGCTGACCAAGGTGATGCCCAGCAGTACGAACAGCGCGCCCAGAATGAAATTCACGCTCAGCGGTTCGCCCAGCAGCAGCACACCGAACGTCACGCCGAACAGCGGGGTCATGAACGAGAACACGGCCAGATTGGACGCCAGGTAGCGTCGCAGCAGCCAAAACCAGATCAGGAAGCTGGCGAAAGACACCACCACCCCTTGGAACAATACGCTGGCGATGCCGACCGGGGTAAAACTGACCTGCGTGAACTGCCCCGTGGCCAGGGCGATGAGCAACAATCCGATCACGCAGACGATCAGCTGGTAGAACAGCGTCAGCGTCACGGGTGCTTCGGAGAGGCGCGAGGTGCGCACCACCACCGTGGTCGCGCCCCAGCACAAGCCTGCCATCACGCCCAGTGCATCACCCAGCAGTATGCGTCGGTCCAGATGTTGCCAGGAAATTCCGCCGGCGAAAGCGAAGGCGATACCGCTGAACGCCAGGGCAATGCCCAGCCATTGCAGGGGCCGCAGGCGCTCTCCGGGTAGCAGGGCGTGCAAGCCAAGCGCCGTGAACACCGGGGCGGTGTAGAGAAAGACCGACATGTGCGCTGCCGAGGTCAGCTTCAGGCCTTCGGCGATGAACAAGAATTCCAGCCCGAACAGTGAACCGGCCAGCAGCCCGGCGCGCCAGGTGTAGGGCATGTGCGCCCAGCCCCCGCGCCAGCACATCAGTGCGGCCACCAGGACCGCGGAAATGCCCGAGCGCATGGCCGCCTGCATCACCGGGGCGATATCGGGTGCGGCCCACTTTATGGTGACCTGCTGGATACCCCAGATCAGGCACAACCCGAGCATGACCTTGAGCGCGAATCCATCGGGTTGACGGCGTTCGATGCTCATCGGCGAATTGACCACGACATGACGATGGCTTCAGGCAATGAGGAATCGCCAGTGTAACAAGCCACGCGTCACAAGGCTTTCGCGGCGGAAGGTTGCGCTCACACAGGCACACCATGTCGCCTGCTTCGCGGCCGCGGACCGCTCCTACATCGGCACACCGTATTCCGCCCTTGTAGGAGCGGTCAGCGGCCGCGAAGAGAGCAACACGGTTTCAATCCATGCCAAAGGCTCAGACAATCTGCGGCTTACTGGCCAACTCATCGAAGGTGGCCGGGTCCAGCGCATCGTCCTGCTCGTCGAGCACTTCCAGCCCGTGATCGTTGTCGGGGATGCTGCTGTCGAGCAGGCTCAGCAGGCTGGAGCCACGCATCGTCAACTGGAAATTGCGGCCCGTGCCACCTTCGCTGTCAGGACGCTGCTCAATGAACCCGCGCTCCAGCAACAGCTTCTCATAGTCGCGGGCCTGGGTTTGCAACTGGTCGACAGCAGCAGGCGTGTCACCCTGAGCGGTGGCTGCATCGGCGTGGTCCTGGGCATAGCGGTGCGGGGTGAAATCCTGATTGGCGCCGTTCTGCACTTCGTGCAACAGCCGTTCGATCAACTGCCAGTCGTAAGTGGTCATCCGGAAGAACCTCCAACACATGAGTGAAAGGGCTTGCCAGGTATGGGACCGGGTGGGTGCGGGGGAGTTGCGCGAAGACAGCTTTGCGGGGTGTTTTGGCAGGTCTGGCCTCCGCCGGGAAGCCAGCCTGCCTGGCGCAGTTTACTCGCTGACAGCCGGCTTGCGACGCTTGAGCGGTGCCAGTCCGTCCTGGCTTACCAACGCCGGTGCATCGGCCTTGGGACGGTTGACGCTCTTGCGCTTGGTCGGGCCCTTGGCAACGCTTTTCTTGTCGCCTTTTTTGTCTTTGTCGGTCTTTTTCTTCTTCACGCCGACCGCCTTGCCCGACGCCTTGACCTTCTTCGGTCCGCCGTAGGTACCTTTGACTTCCTTGATCACCCGGCGCTCGAAGGTCTGCTTGAGGTAGCGCTCGATGCTGGACATCAAGTTCCAGTCACCGTGGCAGATCAGCGAGATCGCCAGGCCTTCGTTGCCGGCGCGGCCAGTCCGGCCGATGCGGTGCACGTAGTCATCGCCGCTGCGCGGCATGTCGAAGTTGACCACCAGGTCCAGGCCGTCGACGTCCAGACCGCGCGCCGCCACATCGGTAGCCACGAGGATTTTCACGCCGCCCTGCTTGAGGCGATCGATGGCCAGCTTGCGGTCCTTCTGGTCCTTGTCGCCGTGCAGCACGAACGCCTTGTATTCCTGCGCCACGAGGCGCCCATAGATACGGTCGGCCATGGCCCGGGTGTTGGTGAAGACGATTGCCTTCTGGTACGTCTCGTTGGCCAGCAGCCAGTTGAGGATCTGCTCTTTGTGGACGTTGTGGTCGGCGGTGACGATCTGCTGGCGAGTGCCCTCGGCCAGTTGGCTGACGTTGTTGATCAGCAGGTGCTCGGGATCCTTCAACACCTTGCCGATCATGTCGCGCAGCCCGGCACCGCCGGTGGTGGCCGAGAACAGCAGGGTCTGTTCACGCTGGCCGCACTCGTCGCTCAGGCGCGTCACGTCTTCGGAGAAGCCCATGTCGAGCATGCGGTCGGCTTCGTCGAGCACCAGCACCTCGACCTTCTTGAGGTCCAGGTTGCCGGCGTTGAGCTGTTCCAGCAGGCGGCCAGGGGTGCCGATGAGGATATCCGGTACCTTGCGCAGCATGGCTGCCTGCACCTTGAAGTCTTCACCGCCGGTGATCAGGCCCGCCTTGATGAAAGTGAACTGGCTGAAGCGCTCCACTTCCTTCAAGGTTTGCTGGGCCAGTTCGCGGGTCGGCAACAGGATCACCACGCGAATGTCGACGCGCACCTTGGCCGGGCCCATCAGGCGGTTGAGAATCGGCAGGACGAATGCGGCAGTCTTGCCGCTGCCGGTTTGCGCCGTCACCCGCAGGTCGCGCCCTTGCAATGCCAGGGGAATGGCGGCCAGCTGCACCGGCGTCGGCTCGACAAATTTCAGCTCGGCGACGGCTTTGAGCAGGCGTTCATGCAGGGCGAATTGGGAAAACACGGGTGTTACCTCGACGGAGTACATAAATTCGACTGCATAGGGTACCGGTTTGCGCACGATTAGCCGAATTTCTTTACCCGTAAGTCGGTAAATTGCGTGCAAATCTTTCCAGGCGTGGCGATTGCCCCACTCGATGGGCTTTAATCCCCGCCCCTTTTCAATCCGGGAGCTGCACGCCACCCCATGAACATCGAATCGCTCTGGCACCAAACCGTCACGTTCATCACTGGCCTGGACGACCAGCCGGTCCTGCAGGCCGGTGTGTCGCTGTTCCTGCTGCTGATCGCCGCCTTCGCCCTGGGCCGATTGGCGCGCTTCCTTACCCTGCACGCGGTCAAGCTGCTCAGTCGCCGGCCATCGCTGCACTGGCTCAACGACTTTTTGCACAACAAGGTCTTCCATCGCCTGGCGCAAATGACGCCGTCGCTGGTGGTGCAGTTCAGTCTGGGCTTGATCCCGGTGCTGAGCGACAACAGCAAGCACGTGATCGGCAACATCGCGCTGGGCTTCACCATCCTGTTCCTGGTGCTGGCCCTGGGGGCCCTGCTCAATGCACTGATCGACATCTATGCGCGCACCGAGCACGCCCGCACCCGCTCGATCAAGGGCTACGTGCAACTGGCCAAGATGATCCTGTACATCTTTGGTGCCATCATCATCGTCGCCACGTTGATCGACCGCTCGCCGCTGTTGCTGCTGTCCGGGCTGGGCGCCATGTCGGCGGTCATCCTGCTGGTCTACAAGGACACCCTGCTGTCGTTCGTGGCCAGCGTGCAGTTGACCAGCAACGACATGCTGCGCGTCGGCGACTGGATCGAGATGCCCCAGGTGGGCGCCGACGGCGACGTCGTCGACATCACCCTGCACACCGTGAAGATCCAGAATTTCGACAAGACCATCGTCTCCATCCCCACCTGGCGGCTGATGAGCGAGTCGTTCAAGAACTGGCGCGGCATGCAGCAGTCCGGCGGACGGCGCATCAAGCGCAGCCTGCACATCGACGCCAGCGGCATACGCTTTCTCGACGAACAGGAGCAATTGCGCCTGACCCAGATTCGCCTGCTCAGCGGCTACGTCAGCAGCAAGCAGGCCGAACTCAAGGCGTGGAACGCGGCGCAGGGCGAGGTCGCGGAACTGTCGGCCAACCAGCGGCGCATGACCAACCTGGGGACTTTCCGCGCCTACGCGCTGGCGTATCTCAACGCCCACCCGGACATCCAGCCGAACATGACCTGCATGGTCCGTCAGATGGAAGCCACCGCCGAGGGCGTGCCGCTGGAAATCTACTGCTTCACCCGCACCACGGCGTGGGCGGAGTACGAACGGATTCAGGGCGATATCTTCGATTACCTGCTGGCCGTGCTGCCGGAGTTTGGCCTGAGCGTCTACCAGAAGCCCAGCGGCGCCGATCTGCGCGGCGGGTTGGTGGCGGTGACCGGTCCGCACTGAACGCAACCCCGTTCGTAGGAGCGGTCCGTGGCCGCGAAGGGCGCACCGCGGTGTGTCAGGTACCACACGGTGCGCCCTTCGCGGCCGATGACCGCTCCTACGGGATGCCGCAGCCCCTGTGGGAGCGGGCTCTGCCCGCGAATGAGCCGCCGCGGTGAATCAGGGACTGCGCGGTGTGCCCTTCGCGGTGTGTCAGGCACTGCGCGGCACGCCCTCCTCGGCCGATGACCATGTGGCGGAAAACCACGATCAGTTCTCATGTTCGCGCGCCCGCAGCCGAAACGCTTGAGACCACCGTTATCGGCGCAACTCGATGGCCGCCATCCGGTGCTCGCCCCCAGTCCGACCTGCTGCCTGACAGCGCTGCCGCATCCCCAGCACGGCGCCTGGCTTTCGCCCCCTCATGCCCCGGAACCTCTAGCGTCCATGAACTTGAAATTCAGCCATAAAATCCTGATCGCCGGGTGCAGCATCGTCATCCTGGCGTTCGCACTGTTCACGCTCTACAACGACTACCTGCAGCGCAGCGCCATCCAGCAGAACCTCAGCGCATCGGTCAAGCAGTCGGGCGAGCTGACCGCCAGCAGCGTCAAGAACTGGCTCAGCGGCCGGATGCTGGTGATTGAAAACCTGCGCCAGAACATTGCCTATCAAGGCGATAAGGCGGACTACCCGGGCCTGCTGGACCAGCCCGTGATCACGACCAACTTTCAATTCACCTACATGGGTGTGGCCGACGGCACCTTCATCCAGCGGCCCGACACCAAGATGCCTGACGGGTACGATCCGCGTCAGCGGCCCTGGTACAAAGCTGCAGTGACAGCGGATCAAGTCATGCTGACGCCGCCCTATCTGGCATCGGTGGGTGGCCTGGTCGTCACGGTGGCAGCGCCCGTCAAACGCCAAGGTCAGTTGATGGGCGTAGTCGGCGGCGACTTGAGCCTCGACACATTGGTGCAGATCATCAATTCGGTGGATTTTGGCGGGATCGGCCAGGCGTTTCTCGTCAGCGCAGACGGTCAAGTGTTGGTGTCGCCGGACAAGGATCAGGTCATGAAAAACCTGAAAGACATCTACCCCGGCAGCACGCCGCGAATCGAGAAGAATCTGCAGGAGGTCACCCTCGATGGTCAGGCGAGACTGCTGTCGTTCACGCCGGTCACAGGGTTGCCTTCGGCGGATTGGTACGTGGGTCTGTCGATCGACAAGGACAAAGCCTACGCCCCACTGCGCCAGTTCCGTACGTCGGCCGTGATCGCCATGGTCGTTGCCGTTCTCGCCATTGCCTTGTTGCTGACCTTGCTCATCAAATTCTTAATGCGTCCACTGGTCACCATGGGCCGGGCAATGCGTGACATCGCGCAGGGCGAAGGCGATCTGACGCGTCGCCTGGTCGTTGAAAGCCGTGATGAATTCGGTGAACTCGGTACCTCGTTCAACCAGTTCGTCGAGCGCATCCATGCCTCCATCGGCGAGGTGTCGTCGGCTACCCGGGAAGTGCATGCATTGGCCCAACGGGTCATGCACTCTTCCAACCAGTCCATCGCAGGCTCCGACGAGCAAAGCGCCCGTACCGAAAGCGTTGCAGCTGCAATCAACGAGCTGGGTGCTGCCGCCCAAGAGATTGCCCGCAACGCCGCGCAAGCGTCGCGTCAGGCCAGCGATGCCAGCGGTCAGGCCGACGACGGTCGCCAAGTGATGACGCGGACCATCGAGGCAATAAGCACGTTATCCGAGAAAATCAGCCTGTCGTGCGAGCAGATTGAAACCTTGAACGCGGGCACCGACAACATTGGCCACATCCTCGACGTGATCAAGGGTATATCCCAGCAAACCAATCTGTTGGCCTTGAACGCTGCCATCGAGGCGGCGCGGGCCGGTGAAGCGGGCCGTGGTTTTGCAGTCGTGGCCGATGAGGTGCGAAACCTGGCGCATCGCACCCAGGAGTCTGCAGAAGAGATTCACAAGATGATCACGGCGCTTCAGGTGGGTTCGCGCGAAGCGGTGGTGACCATGAATACCAGCCAGGCTTCCAGTCAGCAAAGCATGACGGTGGCCAACCAGGCCGGCGATCGTCTGGCCATCGTGACCCAGCGAATCGGCGAGATCGACGGCATGAACCAATCCGTTGCTGCCGCTACCGAGGAGCAGACTTCGGTGGTGGAGGCGCTGAATGTGGATATCAGTCAAATCAACATGCTGAATCAGCAGGGCGTGACCAACCTCACCGAAACCCTGCGAAATTGCGATGCGCTCTCCCAGCAGGCCAACCGTTTGAAGCAGTTGGTGGACAGCTTCAAGATCTAGTCATGCCCGCTGTGGCATTCAGGCCTGATGCTTGATAAATTGTGAAGAGGCGGAAAGGCTTACCCTTCCGACTTTTCCTTAGCTTCCTGCTCGGCTGCAGAGTGTCGGGTTTCGGATTTCTCGTCACCCTCCGTCATCCACGGCTTGGCGCTCTGCTGCGCCTTGTCGATCGTCTCGTTGATCTGCTTGGCCGATTCGCTGAAGGTGTCACGCGCTGCTTCGACCAGTTGCGTCTTGGAGGTTTCGATGACCTTGTTCGCCGCGGTTTCGGCCGCGTCACAGCCGGCAAGAAGGACGGTCAGCGCGACCATGGCCGGGTAAGCGATGAGTCTGGACTGCATGGAAACCTCTGGGAGGGATGGGAATGCGCCAGATCATACCGTTACAGGTTTTTGCCGAAGCAGGGATTCTGAATCAAGGTGTGTCCTGGTAGAGGCACCAGGCCCTGGCCCCGAAGCAGATTCATCTGTAGGAGCGGTCCGTGCCCGCTCCTACAGGTAATGGTCAGTACGCCATGGACAGGCTCATGGTCACCTGAGGCACCACGCTGTCGGTTTCGCCGTCAGGGCCGCTGAGTTCGCGCAGGGTGCCATCGCGGTAGATTGCCAGGGCCTCGGCGCGGGCGCTCCAACGGGTTTCCCCCCATTTGAAAGGCTGCTCGAGCGCCAGCCCGCTGCGGGCGTAGAGACGGTCGCCGGAATCGGGACCATAGAATCCATTCCAGCCGATGCCGACCGTGCTGGGAAAACTCAAGCGCAGACCGGCATCGCTCAGGTCCACGCCCGGCTCCACGCTGCCCTGGGTATACAGGCCACTGTCCCCCTGCGTACGGCTGGTGATCGCCAAACCCGGGCGCCATGCGCCAAACCCCGAATCAGCCTGGTAGGCCAGGGTGAAGCTCGCCTCCTGAGTGGTGTCGGCGACATCGTTCGGACTGGTCTTGACCGTGTAGACAAACCCCAGCCTCAGCCCTTCGACCGGCGATACCACCAGGCCCAGCAGGTTGTTGCTTTCGTACCAGCGCCGCGGGCTTACCGTTTCATCGCTCGATGGATCATGGAAACCGTTGCTCGTGCTGAACACCAGCCAGGCGTTGGCACGACCGTCGACAGCCTGGTGCAGGTCCAGGGCGAAACCGGCCTGGGCATGCAACGGCACGCGACCCAGGCTTGCCGCGTCATCGTCGTAGTTGCCGCGGGCGAAGTCGCCATTGCGGACATCCACACTCAGTTGCGGGTGAAAGCGGCCTGATGCCTCGCCGATCTCGACACTGCCCAGTGCGGCATCTTCGGTATCGATGGAAGGCACGCTGCGCGGCGCCGCCAGGCTTGGTTGGATGACCACGGCCAGCGCGAAGGCGAACAGTGGAAGACGAGATACGGTGGGCATGCGCGAACGCTCTGTCAGAAAAGTCACTGAGTAGACTCTGCACGACTGAAAAAGTACCGCGAGCTGCCTGCCAGCCCATCACCGTTTTGCGTGCCGATGCGACCGCCTGTCCGGCGCGCGATGGACGCGGTTCAGCTTGACCTTTCGTCGCCGATAGGTTGAAAGCGATGCGAAGAACAATTCCCGAGACTGCACGCAGCACGCTGCCTTTCCTTCTGCCGACCAACACCTATAAAACCAGCGGAATACACCATGAACATCAAGCAAAAATTGACCTGGGGGTTCGCGATCATCGCCTGCCTGCCAGTGATCGTGGTCGCCGTGCTCGTCGTCTTCAACTTGCGCGAAGCTGCCAGGGCCGACTTCGTCGACAGCAGCGGGCGGGAGATCCGTCAGATCGACAATGGCATGAAGCAGTTCTTCGATGGCATCAGCCAGAACGTGGAGTACCTGGCCAAGGACCCACGTATCGTCGCCGCCACGGGTCTGAAGGATTACTCGGGCGCAGACGCCCCACAGATTCCCCTGACCGAAAACAACCAGCGTTTGCTGGAGATTTTCGACGGTTTCGCCAAAACCCATCCGAGCACCGCCTACCTGTCCCTGGGGCTCAGCGATGGCGGCTACGCCAGTTGGCCCAACGATCCGAAGATCGCCAACTACGACCCGCGCCAGCGCCCCTGGTACAAGGCGGCGATGGCCGCACCCGGCACCACTGTGCGCACGGACGCCTACTATTGGGCGGCCGATGATGTGTCGTTGATCGGTACGGTGCACAGTGTCACCGACGCTGCCGGCAAGGTGGTCGGCGTGGTGGGCCTGGATGTTTCGCTCAAGCAGATGACCGAACTGGTGAAAAACATCAAGCTGGGCAACAGTGGCTACCTGATGCTGATCGAAGCCAACGGCAACGTGTTGGTGGACCCCAGCGATGCACAGCACAACTTCAAGCCGCTGGCCGACCTGGGCGCCAACTACGCCGGGCTGGCCAGGCACGGCGACGGTTCGACCCAGGTCGAGATCGACGGCAAGGTGTACATGGCCAACATCGTCAGCTCGTCCGGGCTTGGCTGGCGCTTCATCGGCCTGATCGAGCGTGAAGAGGTGATGGCCCGGGCATCGAACCTGACCTGGCTGATCGCAGCCATCGCCGCAGCCCTTGCCGTGGTATTCGCCATCGTCGGTGCAAGCTTCGCCGGGGTCATCGTGCGGCCGATCCGGGGCGTCGCCAACGGCCTGCAGGAAATTGCCGAAGGCGAAGGCGACCTGACGCGTCAGCTGACGGTTCAGGGCAAGGACGAGACGGCGGCGTTGGCCGGGTGGTTCAACCAGTTCATCGGGATGATTTCGCAGCTGGTGCAACGTATCGGCACCGCATCGTCCGACCTGCAGGTGGCCGCCGCCGACACGCACGAGGTCGCGCGCAATATGGATGAAGTGGCTGGGCGCCAGCGCGAAGCGGTGGAGCTGGTCAGCACGGCGTTCAACGAAATGGTCGCGACGGCCAACGAAGTGGCGCGTTCCTGCGGCGAAGCGGCCACCAGCGCCGACAATGGCTACCAACAGGTCAGCGACGGTCAGCAGCGTATTGGCGAGGCAACCACCTGCGTGCTCAAACTGAGTTCGGAGCTGCAACAGTCGACTGAAACCATGCAGCTGCTGCAGCAGGACAGCAAGAACATCAACAGCATTCTGGACACCATTCGCTCCATCGCCGAGCAGACCAATCTGCTGGCGCTAAACGCCGCCATCGAGGCGGCGCGGGCCGGAGACCAGGGGCGTGGTTTTGCCGTGGTCGCCGACGAGGTGCGGGCGCTGGCCCGTCGTACCGCCGACTCGACCGGGGAAATCGACGGCCTGTTGGGCAATCTCGCTCGCCGTACCCAGGTCATCACCCAGCAGATGCAGGGGAGCCTGCAGGTGTCCCAGGACAGCGTCGAATGCATCCAGCAGGCGCGGGATAGCTTCGACAAGATTCGTACTTCGGTTGATTCGATCCGTGACCAGAACAACCAGATCGCCACGGCGGCAGAGGAGCAGCACCAGGTGGCCGAAGAAATCAACCGGCACATCGCGCAGATCCATGCCGATGCTCAGTTGGTCGAAAAGTACGCGCACACGGCACAATCGGGATCGGGGCGGCTGACAGACATTTCCGGACATCTGAAAGGGTTGGTCGGACGCTTCAAGGTTTAAGCCGATACACCGCAGTGTCTTTTTCGCGGGCAGAGCCCGCTCCCACAGGGTCCGCGTCCAACCTGTGGGAGCGGGCTCTGCCCGCGAAGGCTTCACCGCATACCGTCTGACACACCGGAGCGCCCGCTCCCACAGATGGCTGGTCCCACGGACAGTCAGAAGCCAACCGTGGCGGAGACCAGGTAGGTTCTCGGGGTGGCCAAGGTCAACCCCGGTTCGCTATCGTCCGAAGCGCCAGCCGACGCCCAGTAGCGCTTGTCCAGTACGTTCTCGACATTGGCGCGCAGCGTGACGGCCTTGCCCTGCACCTTGAACGCGTACCGCGCCCCCACGTCGAATCGCTCCCAACTGTCGATTTCCTTGCTGTTGGCTTGATCCAGGTACTGCGCGCTGGAGTAGATCCCGCGTCCACTGAGCGTCAACCCTGGCAAGGCCGGCACGTCCCACTCTGCACCCAGGTTGACATTCAGCTCGGGCGTGGCGGGTGCACGGTTGCCATCGAAGGCGCCTGCAGTGGTACCGCTCAGCTCACTGTCGATGTACATCACCCCACCCAGCAGGCGCACGCCAGCGAGCGGCTCACCAAACACACTCAACTCCACGCCGTTGTTTTCGCGCTTGCCATTGGGCCCGAAGGTGCGGGTGACGGTGTTGGTTTCGTACGCCGGCTGCTTGATACGAAACGCGGCCGCGGTGATAGCCAGGCTGCCCAGATCGTACTTGGCACCCACCTCCACCTGGCGGCTGATGAAAGGCGGGAAAATCTCGTCCTCGTTGATCGAGGTGGAAGGCGCGATCTTGCCCTGGCTCAGGCCTTCCAGATAGTTGGCATACAGCGACAGCTCGTCGGTGAGTTTGTAGAGCACGCCTGCCGAAGGCGAAAACTTCTCCTCGTCGTAGCCCGTATCGCCTTTCACCCCATCGCTCCAGTCATCGACCTTGACCCGCTGCCAGCGCCCGCCCAGGGTCAGCAGCAAGCGGTCGTCGAAGAAGCCGAGGGTGTCGGACAGCGCCACGCCGTCGAACCTGTTCTCGGTATAGACCTTCGCGTCCTGCCGCGTGGGGTTGGTCGGCGTTGGTGTGGCTATCGGGTTGTAAAGGTTGCTGCGCCCCCTGGCGTACCGCGCGCCGCCATTGGTGAAGTCCATGTAGAAATGACTGGCGGCCAGATTCACTTCATGACTGACCGGGCCGGTCTGGAACCAGTTGCGCACGCCCACCGTGGCCGTGCGCACGCTCTCGTCGCGGGTGAAGTCGCGGGGCAGTACCTCGAAGTCACCGGCATCGTTGGTGACGGACACGTTGTGCCGGAGGAAATCGTGGTTGCTTTCCCGTGCACCGATGCTGCCGTACAGCAGGGTCGAATCATTCAAATCGTATTCGCCATTGAACGCCCCGAACGTATCCTCGGTACGCGCCTTGCTCCAGCGTTGCGCGTAGTTGTCGCGCACATGGTTGGCACCCGGCACGCGCGCGTTGACACCGACCTGGACGCGCTCCTGCGGCGCATCGGTATCACGTTCGGTATGCCCCAGGTCGGTGGAAAGCCGCAGGCGCTCGCCGCGAAAATCCAACCCGATCACGGCCATCTCGCGGTCCACGCTCTGCTGGTCCCACGTGGTATCACCTGCTTGCTTCACCGCATTGAGGCGGACACCAAAGCGCTGATCTTCACCAAAGCGGCGGCCGACATCCACCGCGCCGCCGGCCTGGCTGTCGGAAGCGTAACTGGCGGTGAACTCGTTGATCGGCGTATCGGTGGCACGCTTGGGCACCACGTTGATGCCGCCACCGACACTGCCCCGCGGGGAAATGCCATTGATCAACTGACTGGGCCCGCGGAGGATGTCCACTCGGTCGGCCATTTCCATGTCGATGGAATACGTGGGCAGTATTCCGTACAACCCGTTGTAGGACACATCGCTGTTGAACAGGCTGAAGCCACGAATGGTGAACTGTTCGAAACGCCCGCCTGCCGGGTTGGTGGTACGCACTGCCGGGTCGCTGGCGACCAGATCGCCCAGGGTGCGGGCCTGCTGGTTCTTGCTGGTCTCGCTGGTGTAGGTGGTCATGCTGAACGGCGTGTCCATGAAGTCTCGCGCACCCAAAAGGCCTTGCGAGCCACGCCGCGCCACCTGCCCACCGGCATACGGCTCGCCTGCAAGGCTGCCTTGCGCGGCACCGGTCACCGTGGTGGGGGTGATTTCCACGACGTCTGCCCCTTGGGGCGCAGCTACCAGGATATAGGCATTCTGCCCCACCGCCTGCAGACGCAGACCGCTACCGGCCAGCAACTGGGCGAAACCGCTTTCGACGCTGTACTCACCGGCCAGCCCGGCGCTGCGCCGACCATCGACCAACGCGGGGGCGACCGACAGGCTGACACCGGCCTGGCTGGCAAAGCGTGTCAACGAAGCGGCGAGATCGCCCTGCGGCACGCTGTAGACGCGAGCGCCGCCATCGGCAAGGGCCATTTGCAACGGCATCGGCGCCAGGCCGAGCACCACGCTGAGGTGCAACGCACGAGCATAGTAGGTCGGTGGCTTGCGGGTGGACCGGGGAAACGAACGAGGGGGCCGTGCGGGCATGGCTGAAGGCTCTTTGAGTGTGCTTACCTTTCCATGACAAGCGAGCGCGCAAAAGGGGACAGGCGCTACGCGGATTTTTCCTGCGGCACCAAGGTGGCCCAATAGCGCGTGCGCCACTGCACGCGCAGCGGCAGGCTGACCGCCAACAGATTCAATACCTGATCCGGCTCGTCCAGGCGAAAACTGCCGGTCACGCGCAAGGCGTCCAGTTCGGGCTGCCAGCGCAGAATGCCGGGGCGATAACGGTCCAGCTCGCGCAGAAACTCCCCCAGGGGCTGGTTGAGGGCAACGATCACGCCTTCGCGCCAACCCGGTTGGCGAGGATCGAAACCGGTGATCGGACCAGGCCCTGCGTTGGATAACTGTATTTGTTGCCCTGTGCGCAAGGTAAGCGGGGCGAAGCCTGTGGGGCGAACCTCTGCCTGCCCGGCAAGCACCGACAGCCGACAGACGCCGCTGCCCTCGCGGACGTTGATCTCACCCTGGTCGAGCCTCACGTCGGTGAGCGCCGTGCGGATGTGGAACGGCGTGGCGTCGGCCAGGCGCAACATGATTTCTCCGCGCCGCAGCGTGAGTTGCCGTTTTTCGGTATCGATATCGACCGCCGTCGAGGTATTGATATGCAACACGCTGCCATCGGCCAGTGTCAGTCGGCGCCGCTCGCCAGTCCCGGTGGCCTCATCGGCGCGCCAGGCGTCGAGGGGCAGCTCGCGCGCGAGCCACCAGCCGGCGGGGGCCACTACGGCTACGCCCAGCAAGCCCTTGAGCATGTCGCGACGGCCTGGCGCCGGACGATCCAGGCTGGCCATGGCCAGCGCTGGCGGCAGGATCTGAAAGCGGCCCTTGAGCGCCGATACCCGCCGCCAGGCCGACTCGTGGGCGTCGCTGGCTTCACGCCAGCGTTGCAGGCGGGCAAGATCCTGCTCGCTGACCGCGCCGGACTCGATGCACACCCACCAGCGTGCCGCCGACCGGGCAACCCGACGTGCTTCGTCGCTCGGCTCGGGGCTCAGCACAGCTCGGCCAGCAGGCAGTGCTCGTAGGCCTGCGCCATGTAGCGCTTGACGCTGCGCTCGCTGACCTGCAACCGTTCGGCGATTTCCCGGTACCCCAGCCCCTCCAGCTGGCTGAGCAGAAAGGCGCGGCGAACTGCGGTGGGCAAGCCATCGAGCAGCTGATCCAGGGCGTGCAGGGTTTCCAGCACCTGCCAGCGCTGTTCCGGCGAAGGCGCGACGTCTGCAGGCAGCGTGGCGAGCGCATCCAGATAAGCTTGCTCCAGGCTGCGCCGTTTGTAGAAGTTCACCAGCAGACGTTTGCCGACGGTCTTGAGATAGGCGCGGGGCTCCTGCAGGTCAGCCACCGACTGAGGGCTGGCCAGCACCCGGACGAACGTATCCTGGCTGAGGTCCGCCGCATCCCAGGCACTGCCCAGCCGGCGGCTGAGCCACTGCTCCAGCCAGCTGCGATTGTCGCGGTAGAGCGTTTCGAACGCCCGAACGTCCGCCCCCGCAAGATCGACCATCATCGGCACCTGTCAGATGTAAATGAGATCGATTGTATTTTAAAAAGGGTTGCAAGCGGAACCGTTAGTTACGCCCTCGATGCTGCATCCGACCAGCACGCGGTCACCCAGGCAAACCGCATGCGCCGCCGACGCGGCTCGCGCCGCTGCTACAGGGACCGCGTTGCCCTGTATCAGGCCTCAACGCGTTACCCCAGAAACACCGCATTCCCCTGCATCCGGCCTTAACGCGTTCCCCCGACCCCCCGCATTCCCCTGTATCGCGCCTCAACGCGTTACCCCAGAAACACCGCATTCCCCTGTAGCAGCGGCGCAAGCCGCGTCCGGGATCGGCGCGGTGTTGCAGACCGGTCAACCCGAGGCGGGGGCCGAATGACCACGCCGATACGTGGTGTGCCAGCACAGCAACAAGCCCGCCCCCGCCATCAGCGCACCGACGCTGCCGATGTTCGCCACCCCCAACTGGGTGATCACCACACTACCCAGCAGCGCCCCACCGCCAATGCCGACATTATAGATGCCCGAATGCAGCGCCATGGCCACGTCCGTGGCATCCGGCGCCAGCTCGAGCACCTTGGACTGCATCGCCAGGCTGAAGCACATGATCGATATGCCCCAGACCACGCTCACCACACTCAGGTAGGTGGCGTGGCGCGCCAGCGGCAACAGCAGCATCAGGCACAGGCCCAGCAGGGCGATCGACACCACCATGAAGCTACGCGGATAACGGCCGCTGTAGCGGCTGAATACCAGGGAGCCGATCACCCCCGCGCCGCCGAACAGCAGCAGCAAGGTCGTGGTCATCTCCCCGCTCATGCGTGCCGCCGCCTGCACGAACGGTTCGATGTAGCTGTAGGCCGTGTACTGCGCAGTGATCACCAGCGCCGTGGTTACATACAGCGCGACCAGCACCGGGCGCTTGAGCAACATGGGCAGGCTGCGCAGCGAACCGGAGTTCTGACTCGGCAGCGCCGGCAGGCTTTTCGCCAGCCACAGCCCCACCGCCGTCGCCACCACACCGATTCCGACGAACGTGGTGCGCCATCCCAGCGCCTCGCCCACCACCCGCCCCAGCGGTACGCCCAGCACCATGGCCAGGCACGTCCCGGTGGCCAACAACCCCAACGCCTGGGTGTGCTTGCCCGGTGGCGCCAGCCGCACCGCCAGCGATGCCGTGATCGACCAGAACAGGGCGTGGGCAAAGGCGATACCGATGCGACTGGCCAGCAACACTGCGTAGCTCCAGGCGACACTGGACACCACATGGCTGACCACGAACAGCATGAACACCCCGATCAGCAACCGGCGACGTTCGACGTTGCGCGTCAGCAACATGATCGGCAACGACATCAGCGACACCACCCAGGCATACACCGTCAACATCAGCCCTACTTGCGCCGTTGGCATGGCGAAGCTCTGACCGATGGACGTCAGCAGCCCGACCGGCGCGAACTCCGTGGTATTGAAGATGAACGCCGCCAGTGCCAGCGCGATGACGCTGGACCAGTTGCGTGTGGACGTTTCTGTGGATCCTGTTTTCATCATGCTCGCACCTTGCTGTCTCGCACGCCCAGACGGCTCAACCACACCGAGAAAAGGATCACCCCGCCCCCCAGGAACAGCCGTCCCAGTGGTTCGTCCTGGTTCCAGATCAGCAGGTTGAGCAGCAGACCGACCGGTACGTGGAGGTTGTTCATCACCGCCAGCGTCGCCCCCGGCACAAGGCTTGCACCCTTGTTCCACCAGTACATGCCGAGCGCCGTCGACACCAGCCCGAGAAACGCCAGCACGCCCCATTGCAAGGGCGCCTGCGGCAGGTGGTCGGGGTTGCCGAACAGCAGGAATGCCGGAAGCACCACCAGCAAGGCGCCGACATAGAAATAGCCGAAGCGGCGGTATTGCGGCTGATCGCTGGGGTGGCGCGCGAGCAGATGCTTGTACAGCACCTGACCGGCAGCATAGGTGAAGTTGGCCACCTGCAACAGCAGGAAACCGATGAAGAAGTCCGGGCTGACGCGGTCGAAGCGGATCACGGCGGCACCTGCCACCGCGACCAGGGCCGCTACCAGCGCCCAACGGTTGAAACGGCGATTCAGCGCATCCTCGATCAAGGTCACGTGCACCGGCGTCAGAATGGTGAACAGCAGCACTTCCGGCACGCTCAGCACGCGAAAACTGAGGTACAGGCACACGTAGGTAATGCCGAACTGCAGCGCGCCGATCAGCAGCATGGCGCGCACAAAGCGCGGTTCGACCTGGCGCCAGCGGGTGAGCGGCAGGAACACCAGCCCGGCGAGCAGGACCCGGGCGAGGACGGCAAAATAGCTGTCGACATGACCGGCGAGGTATTCGCCGATGAGGCTGAAAGAGAAGGCCTGGATGAGGGTGACGATCAGAAGGTATTGCATGGTGCGCCCCGAATTTGCGAGGCGCGGACCTTAGCGCATCTGGGGCAGGTCAGGCCAGTGAAGCCAGCGTGGGATCGATGGAAGACCCCTGGATACCTGCCACGACCCATCAAATAAGTTGTCTTGTCCGATCATTCCTCTACCCTGTGGCGCATCGAGACGGATCGCTGCACCCTCGGGCGGGCGGTGCGCACAAGACACAGGAGTCGAAGATGAAAGCGCCGCGCGTCACCCTTGATCAATGGCGAACCCTGCAGGCCGTGGTCGACCATGGCGGCTTCGCCCAGGCAGCCGAAGCCCTGCACCGCTCGCAGTCTTCGATCAGCTACACCGTGGCCCGCATGCAGGACCAGCTCGGGGTACCGCTGCTGCGCATCGACGGGCGCAAGGCGGTGCTCACCGACGCCGGGGGCGTGCTGCTGCGCCGCTCCCGGCAACTGGTCAAGCAGGCCAGCCAGCTGGAAGACCTTGCGCACCACATGGAACAGGGCTGGGAAGCCGAAGTCCGCCTGGTGGTCGACGCGGCCTACCCCAACGCGCGGCTGATTCGTGCCCTGACCGCGTTCATGCCGCAGAGCCGCGGCTGCCGAGTGCGGCTGCGCGAGGAAGTGCTGTCGGGGGTCGAGGAAGTGCTGCAGGAAGGCGTCGCCGACCTGGCGATCAGCAGCTACAGCATTCCGGGCTACCTGGGCGCCGAAATGAGCGCCATCGAATTCATTGCCGTCGCGCACCCCGAACATGCCCTGCTGGCCATGGGCCGGGCGCTGAGCGTGCAGGACCTGCACGGCCACATGCAGGTGGTGATCCGTGACTCGGGCCGCCAGCAACCGCGCGACGTCGGCTGGCTGGGCGCAGAGCAGCGCTGGACCGTCGGCAGCCTGGCCACCGCCGCCAGCTTCGTCGGCAGTGGCCTGGGCTTCGCCTGGTTGCCCCGGCACATGATCGAACGCGAGCTGCGCGAGGGCACCCTCGCCGCCTTGCCCCTGGAACAGGGCGGCAGTCGGCACCCCACGTTCTATCTGTATTCGAACAAGGACAAGCCGCTGGGTCCGGCCACGCAGATTCTCGTCGAACTGCTGCGCACTTTCGATACCGCCCCGCTGGACGTGCCGATCCTGGCGCTGGAGCAGGTGGTGCTGGATCAGGGCGCCTGACCCCCTCGTTCTGCGAACATTCGGTAACATTGATTTTGCCCCTGCGGCTCGCCGTGGCCGTCCTTTGGCGGCACGCTTGCCACACATTGCCCCGAACGCTTGCGCCGCTTTTGGCTCAAAGCATTTGCCTCCCCTTTTCAAGGACTTCACACCCATGCTGAAAAAAATCCTTCTGGCCGCCTGTTCCCTGTCCCTGGCGGGCCACCTGATGGCCGCCGACGCCCAGCACCCTCACGTGTTGCTCGACACCAGCATGGGCCCGATCGAAGTCGAGCTGGACGCAGCCAAGGCACCGATCAGCACCGCCAACTTCCTTGCCTACGTCGACAAGGGCCACTACAACAACACCGTGTTCCACCGCGTGATTCCGGGTTTCATGGTCCAGGCTGGCGGCTTCACCGCAGACATGCGTGAGAAGGCAACCCAGGGTCCGATCAAGAACGAAGCCGACAACGGTTTGCACAACGTCCGGGGAACCCTCGCGATGGCTCGCACTCAAGTAAAGGACTCGGCCACCAGCCAGTTCTTCATCAACCAGAAGGACAACGACTTCCTCGACCATGGTGGCCGTGATTTTGGCTATGCAGTCTTCGGCAAGGTGGTCAAGGGCATGGAAGTGGTCGACCAGATCGCCAACGTGCCGACCACGACCTCACGCGGCATGCAGAACGTGCCCAGTGATCCGGTGATGATCAAGTCGGCGAAACGCGTGGACTGATTCGCACGCCACGTCGGCCCCGGCCAGGACCGTCAACCCGCATAGGAGAGCACGCTTGAGCATTTATCGCCGCTTCGAACAATGGATCGATATCTTCCGCGAAGCGCCTACGGAAACGCCCCCCAACAAAGTCCTGGCCTTCTACATCTACTACCTCAAGCAGGTGTGGCCCAGCTTCGCCACCCTGTTGGTGGTGGGCTTGATCGGTGCATTGATCGAAGTCGCACTGTTCCGCTACCTCAGTCGCATCATCGACATGGCCCAAGGCACGCCCAACGTGCACTTCTTCAGCGACAACGCGCTGGAGCTGACCTGGATGGTGGTGGTGGCGCTGGTGTTCAGGCCTATTTTCATCGGCCTGCATGATCTTCTGGTGCACCAGGCGATCAGTCCCGGCATGACCAGCCTGATTCGCTGGCAGAACCACAACTATGTGCTCAAGCAGAGCATGAATTTCTTCCACAGCGACTTCGCCGGGCGCATTGCCCAACGCATCATGCAGACCGGCAACTCGTTGCGCGATTCGGCGGTCGCCGCAGTCGACGCCCTGTGGCACGTACTGATCTACGCGATCAGCGCCCTGGTGCTGTTCGCCGAGGCCGACTGGCGGCTGATGATCCCGCTGATCCTGTGGATCGTCGCCTACGTGATCGCGCTTTATTACTTCGTTCCAAGGGTCAAGGAACGCTCGGTAGTGTCTTCGGACGCGCGCTCGAAACTGATGGGCCGCATCGTCGACGGTTACTCCAACATTGCCACGCTCAAGCTGTTCGCCCATACCAGCATGGAGCAGCAGTACGCGCGTGATGCGATCAGCGAGCAGACCGAGAAGACCCAACTGGCAAGCCGCGTGATCACCGCCATGGACTTCGCCATCACCACCATAAACGGCCTGTTGATCGTCGCCACCACGGGGTTGGCGCTGTGGCTGTGGACGCAGTCGCTTATCTCGGTGGGCGCGATTGCTCTGGCCACCGGCCTGGTCATCCGTATCGTCAACATGTCCGGTTGGATCATGTGGGTGGTCAACGGTATCTTCGAAAACATCGGCATGGTGCAGGATGGCCTGCAGACCATCGCCCAGCCCGTCAGCGTGACCGACAAGAAAGGGGCTCCACGGCTCAAGGTCGACCGCGGCAACGTGCGCTTCGAAGACGTGCACTTCCATTACCCCAAGGGCGACAGCATCATCGAGGGTCTGACCCTGGATATCCGTCCGGGTGAAAAGATCGGCCTGATCGGCCCCTCAGGGGCGGGTAAATCCACGTTGGTCAACCTGCTGCTGCGGCTGTACGACCTACCCAGCGGCCGCATCCTGATCGACGGCCAGGACATTGCCGAGGTGACCCAGGAGAGCCTGCGTGAGCAGATCGGCCTGATCACTCAGGACACCTCGCTGCTGCACCGCTCGATCCTCGACAACCTGCGTTATGGCAAGCCCAATGCTACCGAGGAGCAGGTCTGGGAAGCGGTACGCAAAGCCCGCGCCGATGACTTCCTGCCGCTGCTGTCCGACAGCGAAGGCCGCCGTGGTTTCGACGCCCATGTGGGTGAACGCGGCGTGAAGCTCTCCGGCGGCCAGCGCCAGCGCATCTCGATCGCCCGTGTCCTGCTGAAGAATGCGCCGATCCTGATCATGGACGAAGCGACTTCGGCGCTCGATTCCGAAGTCGAAGCAGCGATTCAGGAAAGCCTGGAAACCTTGATGAAAGGCAAGACCGTGATTGCAATTGCTCACCGCCTGTCCACCATCGCCAAGATGGATCGCCTGGTGGTGCTGCAGAAAGGCAAGGTGGTCGAAATCGGCAGCCATACCGAGCTACTGGCGCAGCGCGGCCTGTACGCAAGGCTGTGGCATCACCAGACCGGCGGTTTCGTAGGCATGGACTAAAATCCCCCCGTGGGAGCGGGCTCTGCCCGCGAAGGCAGCACTGCGGTCTGCCAGACACACCTCAGTGCACCCTTCGCGGCCACTGACCGCTCCCACAGTTGATCGCATGACCGCATGTCCCCCCCCCCCCTGTAGGAGCGGGCTCTGCCCGCGAAGGCAACGCTGCGGTCTGCCAGACACACCTCATTGCACCCTTCGCGGCCACTGACCGCTCCTACAGTTGATCGCATGACCGCATGTCACACCCACCCCCTTGTAGGAGCGGTCATCGGCCGCGAAAGGCGCGCCGCGATGCATCAGGCATACCCATGGAATGTTCAGGCCTGCCGATACGGCAAGGCTTCCCGTGCCTGATCGGCGTAGGCCAGCACCCCTGCCCGCTCGGCCTGCAGAAAATTCTCCACCGCATCGCGTAGCCCTGGGTGGCGCAGGTAGTGCCATGAGCGGGTGATCACCGGCTCGAACCCGCGAATCAACTTGTGCTCGCCCTGCGCCCCGGCATCGAACCGCTCGATGCCGTGGGCGATTGCATAGTCCATGCCTTGATAGAAACAGGTTTCGAAGTGCAGCCGGTCATACTCGGCCAGGCAGCCCCAATAACGGCCGTAGAAACTGCCCCCACCCACCAGGCTGAAAGCCATGGCCACCGGACGCCGCTCATGAGTCGCCAGCACCAAACGTATCGCCTCGGGCATCCGTTCGGCCAACAGGCTGAAGAAATCACGGGTCAGGTAAGGCGAGCGCCCGCGTACCTGGTACGTATTGGCATAGCATGCATAAACGAAATCCCATTCGGCTTCGCTCACCTGGCTGCCTTCGCGCCATTCGAACTCGATACCCTGGGCTCGCACCTGCTCCCGCTCCTTGCGCATCTGCTTGCGCTTGCGCGAGCTCAGTGCGTCGAGAAAATCATCGAAGTCCCGATAGCCTCTGTTGTGCCAGTGATACTGGCAGCCCAACCGCTCCATCCAACCCTGCTCGGCCCTCAACAGTTCATCGAGGGCGGGGTCGGTGAAATTGACGTGGGCACCACTGAGCCCTTCCATCTCCAGATAGCCTGGCACACAGCGCAGTAGCTCGACCCCGTCCCCAGGGAGACGCGCAAGCAGTCGCGGGCCACTGACCGGACTGAAGGGCACCGCGCCAAGCAGCTTGGGGTAATAGTCGATACCGGCGCGCTCGCAAGCGTCGGCCCAACCGTGATCGAACACGTACTCCCCGTAGGAATGCCACTTGCGGTAGCTGGGCAACGCCGCCACCAGCCGCCCGTCTTCGATCTGCACCAGGTGCTCGGGCGCCCAGCCCGAGCGCTCGCCCAGGCTGCCGCTGTCCTCCAGCGCGCTGAGAAAAGCATGCCGCAGGAACGGCTGCGGTTCGGGCAGCAGCGCGTCCCACTGCGCGGCGTCGATGGCGGACAAGCTGGCAGCTACATGCAGCGGCATCGGTAGGGCTCCAATTGACGGGACGTGCCGCCCAGTATCGCGCAGGCTCTCGTCGCGGTCACCCGCGAATACGGTGCCATCACTCGGCAAAGGCTCTGGCTCAAGCTATTCAGTCATTTCAGTGTCATCGCTAAGCCATTGTTCTGACATTATTTTGTCATCACCCCTCGCAATACTTGCGCCAGTTTTCCGGGGTCAGCCACGCCGTCTGCCAGGCGCGTCCGGAAGTACTTTCAGGCTCGGCGCTTGCCGGCCTTTTTTGCGATAGGGAGAATGTCATGCGTCGTGTTTCAACACTCACCAAGGTCAGCCTGAGCGCCACCGTCCTCATGGCCATCAGCACCCAGGCCAGTGCCGCGGTCGATGCCAAGCTGCTCGACATGCTGCGCGCCAATGGCTCGATCAACGCTGCGCAATACGCCGAATTGAAGACCGAGCTCGACGGTGAGAAACAGGCCCAGCAAGTGGCCGCCGCCGAACAATCGAAGAAGATGAGCGCGTTCGACCAGAAAGTCGCCTGGGCCGCAAAGACACAGATCAAGGGCGACGTACGCCTGCGCCACGAAAGCATCAACGTCGATGGCGAGCGCGATGGTTCCAGCGGCGACCGCAACCAGGACCGCCAGCGCATCCGCGCCCGCATCGGCGTCTACAGTGAAATCAACCCGCAGGTCGATGCCGGCATCCGCGTCGCCACCGGCAGCAGCGCCGACGCCCGCTCCACCAACCAGAGCCTGGACGGCGCCTTCAGCAAGAAATCCATCTGGCTCGACCAGGCTTACCTGGACTGGCACCCTACCGCCATCAAGGACCTGCACCTGATCGGCGGCAAGATGGCCCAGCCTTGGGTCAGCATGGGTGACGTGATCTGGGACGGCGACATCAACCCCGAGGGCGTAGCCGCCACCTACAAGCTGCCTCTGGGCGGCGCTGAACTGTTCGGCAGCACGGGCTACTACGTACTGACCGACAACATCGACGGCGAAGGTCGCCAGTTCGAGCACGACCTGCGCATGTACACCGGCCAGGCCGGCGCGCGCTTTGCGCTGGGCGACAACGTCAAGATGACCCTGGGCGGCAGCGTCTATTCCTACGACAATGACAACGCCACCAACGCCGCCGCCGTGCTGGCCGTCAACGGCAACGCCTCCACCGAATTCACCCTGTACGAAGGCTTTGGTCAACTGGACATCACCGGCCTGCCGTTGCCGCTGTCGGTCTATGGTCAGTACGTGGTCAACGGTGATGCCGAAGCCACCGCTCTGGTCGGCAAGCAGGACACTGCCTGGCTGGCCGGCTTCAAGACCAAGTTTGCCGGCTTCGGCCTGGACTACAACTACCGCGACGTGCAGCGCAACGCCGTGGTGGGGGCTTTCACCGACTCCGACTTCGCCAACGGCTTCACCGGCTCGCGCGGCCACAAGGTCAAGCTGGGCTACGAAATCGACAAGAACTTCGCCGTGGGTGCCACCTACTTCCTGGCCGAATCCGACGTTGCCAGCCGGACCCGCACCGATGCCGACGTGAACACCCTGCAACTGGACCTGGAAGCCAAGTTCTAACTCCACATCGCCCTACTGAAAAAGGCGCAACGTGCGAGTTCATCGCAGGTTGCGCCTTTTTCATTGGTGTTGCGGCAGTCGATCAGCGCTTGCGCAGAATCACGCTGCCGATGGAGTAGCCTGCGCCGAAGGAGCTCAACACCCCGAGCGAGCCTGGCGCCAGATCATCCTGATGGGTGTGCAAGGCAATCACCGATCCCGCCGAACTGGTATTGGCATACCGGTCGAGAATCACCGGCGCCTCGTCGACGCTGGCGTCGCGGCCAAGCAGCTTCTTCACGATCAAGTGATTCATGCTCAGGTTGGCCTGATGCAGCCAAAAGCGCCTGACGCTTTGCACGGCAATGTCGTTCTGCGCCAAATGGGCGCTGATCAGTTCGGCAACCATCGGGCAGACTTCCTTGAACACCTTGCGGCCTTCCTGCACGAACAGCTTGTCGTCGCCTCCTGCCCCCAACGCTTCGGCCCGATTGAGGAAACCGAAGTTGTTGCGGATATTGTTGGAGAACTGCGTCTGCAGACGGGTGCTGACGATGTCGAACTGGTTAGTCGAAGTGGCCAGGTCTGCCCGTTCCACCAATACGGCCGTTGCTGCATCGCCGAAGATGAAGTGGCTGTCGCGGTCGCGGAAATTCAGGTGCCCGGTGCAGATCTCAGGGCTCACCACCAGTACTGCGCGCGCCTGCCCCAACTGAACGCTGTTACTGGCCTGCTGAATGCCGAAGGTGGCCGAGGAACAGGCCACGTTCATGTCGAAGCCGAAACCCTGGATGCCCAGCGCCTGCTGCACTTCGATGGCCACTGCCGGATAGGGACGCTGCAGGTTGGAACAGGCGACGATCACCGCGTCGACATCGGCGGCCGTGCGAGCGGCCCGTTGCAGCGCCTGCTCCGCCGCAGCGACCGCCATCTGGCACAGAATGGACTGCTCGTCATTGCTGCGCTCGGGCAGGTGCGGTTTCATCCGCTGCGGATCGAGAATCCCGGCCTTGTCCATGACGAAGCGGCTCTTGATGCCACTGGCCTTCTCGATGAAAGCCGCGCTGGACGGCGCCAGCGCCTGTGCATCGCCACGCTCGATGGCGGCGGCGTTGTCTGCATTGAACGCTTCGACGTAGTGGTTGAAAGACTCGACCAGCTCTTCGTTGGAGATGCTCTGGGCCGGCGTATACAGGCCGGTGCCGCTGATGACGACGTTATGCACGCTCGTTCCTCTATTGTTAGGGGCAACTCATTCACATGGACGCCACGCAGGCCCAGGTCAATCGACCCGGGCAGATTCAGGCGTCCACTGCGCTCCACTGCTTGCTCAAGCGCTTGTCCGATACCGGCACCTTGGTGCCCAACTGCTGCGCGAACAGCGACACTCGATACTCCTCCAGCAGCCAGCGGTAGGCCGCCAGCTGTGGATCACGCTTGCCTTCCTGGCCATGCTTGTTCAGGCGTGCCTGATACTGGCTCCAGAGATTGGACAGCTCACCGCTCCAGACCCGGTCTTTCTGCACCTGGCTGGGCAGTTTCTCCAAGCGTAGCTCGACAGCCCTGAGCAGGCGCGGCATTTCCTTCAACCACGCCGCGGGGGTGTCGCGCACAAAACCGGGATAGACCAGATTGCCCAGTTGCTGCTTGATATCGTTCAACGCCACGGCATGGGTCAGATCGATCTTGCCCTTGAAGCGCTTCTGCAGGCCGTGCCAGAGCTTGAGAATATCCAGGGTCAGGCGCGCCAGACGCTCGGCATGCTCCGCCCAGGCACCGCGCTTGCGCTCGGCCAGCGTTGCCAGTGCCACGCCATCGCGCGGCAGGCTGGCCTCGCCCTCGAGCACGCAGCTGTCGAGGCTGGCCAGCAGAATATCCTCGACCAAGGCTTCGACACGGCCCAGTTCGCGGTACAACAGGCCCAGCTCGGTCTGGCCCGGCAACTTGCCGCGCAGGAACTTGGCAGGCTCGGCCAACTGCTGCAGCAACAGGCGCTGCAGAGCGCGGCGATGCTGGTATTCGGCTTCGGCCGCTGTCGAGAAGCGCCCTTCCTTGACCGTACCACCCTCTTCGACCAATGCGGGATACACCGTCATCGACAGTCCGGCGATGTTCTGCTGGGTAGTCTGCTCGACCTTGGCGAACGCCTTGGCCTGCACCGGTTGCTGGCTCTTGGCCGTGCTCGGCACGGCCAACGCCGCGCTGCTGGCCTCGGCGAAGCGCGCGGTCAGCTCGGCCAGGTCACGCCCTTCACCCAGAAACTTGCCCTGGCCGTCGAGCACTTCGATGTTCATGCGCAGATGGCTGTCGACCTGCTGGGCCGCCTCGGCCCACGCCTCGTCGCTGACTCGCGCGCCGGTCATGCGCAGCAATTCGCCCCCCAGCGCCTGCGGCAGCGAGCCTGCGCCGAACGTCAGGCGTGCGAGCGCTGCGCGAACGAAGTCCGGCACCGGCACGAAGTTCTTGCGCAAGGCCTTGGGCAGGTTGCGCACCAGCGAAATGCATTTGGCTTCCAGCAACCCCGGCACCAGCCACTCCAGACGCTCACCCGGCAAAGCGGGCAGCAGCGGCGCGGGCACGCACAACGTCACGCCATCGCGCGGATGATTGGGCTCGAAGTGGTAGCTCAGCTGCAGGCTCAGGTCGCCCAGCCGCAGGGTGTCCGGGTACTGCGCGGCAGTGACTTCGCTCGCCTCGCGGGCCAGTACGTCCTCTTCGCGCATGATCAGTAGATCGGGTTGTTTCTGACTGTTGACCTTGTACCAGCTGTCGAAGGTCGCGGTCTGGTGAATCTCGGCAGGAAGGCGTGCCTCATAGAAGCCGTAGAGGGTTTCTTCGTCGGCGAGAATGTCGCGGCGGCGGGCCTTGGCCTCCAGCTCGTCGAGTTGCTCGAGCAGCAGGCGATTGGCCGTCAGGCACTTGGCCCGCGACTGGATCTCGCCACGTACCAAGCCTTCGCGAATGAACAGCTCGCGTGACGTCACCGGATCAATGGGGCCGAAATGCACCGGGCGCCGGCCAACCACGATCATGCCGTAGAGCGTGATCTGCTCGAACGCCACCACCTGGCCGCGCTTCTTCTCCCAATGCGGTTCGAAATGGTTCTTCTTGATCAGATGCCCGGCCAGCGGTTCGATCCAGTCAGGTTCGATCTTGGCGACCATGCGCGCATACAGCTTGGTCGTTTCGACCAGCTCGGCGGCCATCAGCCACTGAGGCTTCTTGCGCCCCATGCCCGAGGACGGGTGGACCCAGAAGCGACGCTGGCGTGCGCCCAGGTAGTCGCCGTCTTCGGTCTTCTGGCCGATCTGACTGAGCAGGCCGGACAGCACCGCCTTGTGGAACCTGGGATAGTCCGCAGCGTCCTTGTTCACTTCCAGCTGCAGGTCACGGCAGATCAGGCTCAGTTGCCGATGCGCATCGCGCCATTCGCGCAGGCGCAGGTAATTGAGGAACTGTTTGCGGCACCAGTTGCGCAACGCGCTTGCGCCCAGCTCCTGGCGCTGGGTTTCGAAACCACGCCACAGATTGACCAGCGCGGCGAAGTCCGAATCGGCATCCTTCCATTGCGCATGCGCCTGGTCGGCAGCCTGCTGGCGCTCGGGCGGACGCTCGCGCGGGTCCTGCACCGAGAGCACGCTGGCAATGATCAAGACTTCCTGCAGGCTGCCCTTGCGCGCGCCCTCGAGCAGCATGCGGCCCAGCCGCGGGTCGATCGGCAACCGGGCCAACTGGCGGCCCATTGGCGTGAGCTGGTTCTCGCGGTTGACCGCGGACAACTCCTGCAAAAGATTGAAGCCATCGCTGATAGCCTTGCCATCAGGCGGCTCGATGAACGGAAACTGGTCGATTTCGCCCAGGCGCAGGTGCAGCATCTGCAGAATCACCGCCGCCAGGTTGGTGCGCAGGATTTCCGGATCGGTGAATTCGGGGCGCGAGAGAAAATCCTCTTCGCTGTACAGGCGGATGCAGATGCCCGGCTCGACCCGGCCACAGCGACCCTTGCGCTGGTTGGCGCTGGCCTGGGACACCGCCTCGATCGGCAGGCGCTGGACCTTGGCACGGTAGCTGTAGCGACTGATGCGTGCGGTGCCGCTGTCGATCACGTAGCGAATGCCTGGCACGGTCAGCGACGTTTCCGCCACGTTGGTGGCCAGAACCACACGGCGCCCGGGATGGGACTGAAAGATGCGCTGCTGCTCGGCCGGCGACAGGCGCGCGTACAGCGGCAAAATTTCCGTGTGCCGCAGCTGCGCCTTGCGCAGCATGTCGGCGGCATCGCGAATCTCGCGCTCGCCGGGCAGGAACACCAGCACGTCGCCCGGCGTCTTGCGCTCGCTGCGCTCGAAGGCGGCGATTTCGTCGAGCGTCGCCAGGATCGCCTGGTCGACGGTCAGGTCGTTCTCGATCTGATTGCCTTCCTCGTCCTGCTCGGCAGTGAGCGGCCGATACCAGGTGTCCACCGGGAAGGTCCGCCCGGACACCTCGATGATCGGCGCGTCGTCGAAGTGCTCGGAGAAACGCTGCAGATCGATGGTGGCCGAGGTGATGATGACCTTGAGGTCGGGCCGCCGTGGCAGCAGGGTCTTCAGGTAGCCCAGCAGAAAATCGATGTTGAGGCTGCGTTCGTGCGCTTCGTCGACGATGATGGTGTCGTAGCGTTCGAGGAAGCGGTCGTGCTGGGTCTCGGCCAGCAGGATGCCATCAGTCATCAGCTTGACCAGGGTATTGGCATCGCTCTGGTCTTCGAAGCGCACCTGATAGCCAACCAACCCGCCCAATGGCGTGGCCAATTCCTCGGCGACCCGACTGGCCACGCTGCGCGCGGCGATCCGGCGCGGTTGGGTATGAGCGATCAGACCATGCTGGCCGCGGCCCATTTCCAGGCAGATCTTGGGCAACTGGGTGGTCTTGCCCGAGCCGGTTTCACCGGCAATGATCAGCACCTGGTGCTCGGCGAGGATTTTCTTGATCTCGTCGCGCTTGGCGGCAATCGGTAGGCTGTCGTCGTAGCGCACGCTTGGCACGCTCAGCCGACGCGCCTGGACGCGGGCGAACGAGGCCTGGACTTTCTCGACCCACTGGCCAAGCTTCGCCTCGTCAGGACGCTTGCGCAGTTCGTGCAACTGTCTGCGCAGGCGGTGACGGTCGCCGATCATGGCCTGGTCGAGGTTTTTCAGAAGCTGGTCAATCGAAACGGTTTGGTCGGTCATCAGGTACGCAGAGATCTTGGTGGGGTACGTCGAAGGTTACACCCCGCGATTGTCGCAGATTTGCGGGGGTTGTGTCGGCAGCCCCCGGAGCTGGGCAGAGATCAGGCCGATTTCTTGATGCCCAGTTTCTTCAGTTCTTCGTCGCGCAGTTCACGCCGCAGGATCTTGCCCACGTTGGTGGTCGGCAGCACGTCGCGGAATTCCACCGTGCGCGGCACCTTGTAGCCGGTGACGTTGGCACGCATGTGCTCCATGACCTTCTCCTTGGTCAGGGTGACACCCGGCTTGGCCACGACGAAGATCTTGATCGACTCGCCGGACTTTTCGTCCGGTATGCCGATGGCGGCACACTGCAGCACGCCCGGCAGGGTCGCAAGGACATCCTCCAGCTCGTTGGGGTACACGTTGAAACCGGAGACCAGGATCATGTCCTTCTTGCGATCGACGATACGCATGTAGCCGTCGGGCTGTATCAGTGCGATGTCGCCGGTCTTCAGCCAGCCCTGGGCATCGAGGATCTCGGCGGTGGCGTCCTGGCGCTGCCAGTAGCCCTTCATGACCTGTGGACCCTTGATGCACAACTCGCCGATTTCGCCCAACGGCAGCTCTTCGCCCGCATCGTTGATGATCTTGGCCAGGGTGGACGGTACTGGAATGCCGATGGTGCCGATCTGGATGCGCTGGTTGGGGTTCACCGAGGCGACCGGGCTGGTTTCGGTCATGCCATAGCCCTCGCAGATGGCACAGCCCGTCACCTCTTTCCAGCGTTCGGCGGCCGCCAGCTGCAGGGCCATGCCCCCCGACAGGGTGACTTTCAATGCCGAGAAGTCGAGCTTGCGGAACGCATCGTTGTTGCACAGGGCCACGAACAGCGTGTTGAGCCCGACGAAGCCGCTGAACTTCCACTTGGAAAGCTCCTTGACCATCGCCTGCAGGTCGCGCGGATTGCTGATCAGCACGTTGTGGTTGCCGATCAGCATCATTGCCATGCAATGAAAAGTGAAGGCATAGATGTGGTAGAGCGGCAGCGGCGTGATCAGCACTTCGCAGCCTTCATCGAGGTTGGCGCCCATCAAGGCCTTGCACTGCAGCATGTTGGCGACCAGGTTGCGGTGGGTGAGCATCGCCCCCTTGGCCACCCCGGTGGTACCGCCGGTATATTGCAGCACCGCTACTTCCGAGCTGGCCGGATTGGCCTCGGTGACGGCCTGGCCGCGACCCTTGCTCAACACGTCGTTGAACTTCACCGCACGCGGCAGGTGATAGGCCGGGACCATTTTCTTCACGTACCTGATCACGCTGTTGACCAGCAGTCGCTTGAGCGGTGGCAGCAGGTCGGCGACTTCGGTGACGATGACGTGGCGCACGGCCGTTTTGGGCACGACCTTTTCTGCCAGGTGCGCCATGTTGGCCAGACAGACCAGGGCCTTGGCGCCGGAGTCCTTGAACTGGTGTTCCATTTCCCGCGCGGTGTACAGCGGGTTGGTATTGACCACCACCAGGCCTGCGCGAATGGCACCGAAGACCGCAACCGGATACTGCAGGACGTTGGGCAACTGCACCGCAATGCGATCACCCGGCACCAGGTCGGTGTGCTGCTGCAGGTACGCGGCAAAGGCACCGGACAGCTCATAGAGCTCGCCGTAGCTGAGGGTCTTGCCCAGATTGGTGAACGCCGGCTTGTCGGCGAAGCGCTGGCAGGACTGCTTGAGCACCGCCTGGATATTGGGGTACATGTCTGGATCGATATCCGCCGCGATTCCAGCCGGATACTTATCCTTCCAGAAATTTTCGATCATGGAAGCCCACTCCTCCAGCGCCAGCGAATCTTCACCGCATTCGATGCGATTATTATTGATATGTCAGCACGACCGCTACAGGTCCGAATGCCGAAAAGCGCGCCGAGAGTAGCAGCTTTGCCATAAGGCGACTAGAGGCCGAAGGTGGCTCGCCGGTAACCATTGTGACCGGATCGTCAATTCCGGTCACACCCGATTTCACAGGACGCAGGCCAGCAGGCCTCAGCGTTCGCGGGCTGTGACACCAAGGCCTGGCGCCTGCATTGCGCGTCACTCGTCGCGCAGCTCACGCCGCAGGATCTTGCCCACGGGCGTCATCGGCAGGGCATCGCGCAGGACAATTTCCCGTGGCAGCTTGTAGCCGGTGAAATTGGCCTTGCAGTAGGCCATCAGCTCGGTCGTGGTCAGTTGCGGATCCCGAGCCACGACGAACAGCTTGACCGCCTCGCCTGAGCGCGCGTCCGCCACGCCAATGGCCGCGCAGTTGGCCACTTGCGGATGGGCCATGACCACGTCCTCGATCTCGTTGGGATAGACGTTGAAACCGGACACGATGATCAGGTCTTTCTTGCGATCGACGATGCGCACGTAGCCATCGGGATCTATGACGGCGATGTCGCCGGTCTTGAACCAGCCTTGCGCGTCCAGCGCCTCGGCGGTTGCCTCGGGCTGCTGCCAGTAGCCGCGCATCACCTGGGGCCCCTGGATGCACAGCTCGCCCCGCTCGCCCAACGGCAACTCGCAGCCCTGCTCGTCGATCACCTTCAACGCCGTGCCAACCACAGGAATACCCACGCTGCCGATGCGCGCGCTCTGGCCATACGGGTTGGTGCAGGCCACCGGCGATGTCTCGGTCAGGCCATAGCCTTCGACGATGCGGCAACCGGTAAGGCTTTCCCAGCGTTCGGCAGTGGCCTTGACCAAAGCCGTGCCGCCGGAGTTGGTCACTTTGAGGCGGGAGAAGTCCAGCGAACGGAACTGCGGGTGCTCCATCAATGCCACGAACAGCGTGTTCAGGCCCAGCAGCGCGGTGAACCGCCATTTTTTCAGCTCCTTGATGAAGGCACCGATATCGCGGGGGTTGCTGATCAGCACGTTATGGTTGCCGGTGACCATCATGCACAGGCAGTTCGCGGTGAACGCATACACGTGGTACAGCGGCAGCGGCGCGATCATCACCTCGTGGCCTTGCTGCAGGATCGTCTGCCCCTGTTCGTCGAGCTGATGGAAACACGCCCGTACCTGCTGCATGTTGGCGACCAGATTGCCATGGGTGAGCATGGCGCCCTTGGCCAGGCCAGTGGTGCCGCCGGTGTACTGCAGCACCGCGAGGTCCTCGAGGGTCGGCGCTACCGGACGTGGCGCAAGCTCTGCGCCTCGCGCCAGAACCGTCTTGAACGACGCCGCCTGGGGTAGATGGTAGGCAGGCACGCGCTTCTTCACCTTGCTCACCAGCGTGTTGACCAGCCAACCCTTGGCAGTGGGCATCAGATCGCCCAGGCGGGCTTCGATCAGGTAGTGCAGCGTGGTGTCCGGCAGCACCTGTTCGACCTTGTCGCCGAACAGGTTGAGGTAGACCAGCGCCCGCGCGCCGGAATCGCGGAACTGATGGCGCATTTCCCGCACGGTATATAGAGGGTTGGTATTGACCACGACCAGGCCCGCGCGCAGCGCGCCGAACACCGCGATCGGGTACTGCAGGACATTGGGCAACTGCACGGCGATGCGGTCGCCGGGGACCAGATCGGTGTGCTGCTGCAACCAGCTGGCAAACGCGCTGCAGTGCCGGTCGAGCTCGGCGTAGGTCAGGGTAACGCCCATGTTGCTGAAGGCCGGACGATCGGCAAAGGTGCTGCAGGAGCGGTCGAACACATCGACAATGGACGTGAATTCATCGACGGGGAGCGTGTGGGGCACGCCCGGTGGGCGCTTGTCGTTCCAGAAATCAGGATGCATTATTATTGTCCTCTGATTCGAAGCCCGCCCGGCCATTGCGCCTGCGGTATGCTGCCGACGTTAGCAGCTGCCGCAACCCACGCAAATGCGCACGACCCCGCTGTTAACATCGTGAATCTATTTGACGCGGCCACGACCGTCGCCAAGCCAAGGACCCACCGCTCATGACCCAAGTCACCAATACCCCGTACGAAGCGCTCGAGGTCGGCCAGACCGCCAGCTTCAGCAAGACCGTGCAGGAACGCGACATCCAGCTGTTCGCCGCCATGTCGGGCGACCACAACCCGGTGCACCTCGACGCAGAATTCGCCGCCAGCAGCATGTTCAAGGAACGCATCGCCCATGGCATGTTCAGTGGTGCGCTGATCAGCGCCGCAGTGGCATGCGAGCTGCCAGGGCCCGGCACCATCTACCTGGGCCAGCAGATGAGCTTCCAGAAGCCGGTGAAACTGGGCGACACCCTGACCGTGCGCCTGGAAATCCTCGAGAAACTGCCCAAGTTCCGCGTCCGCATTGCCACTCGCGTGTTCAATCAGCGCGATGAACTGGTGGTCGACGGCGAGGCGGAAATTCTTGCGCCACGCAAGCAGCAGACCGTGACCCTGGTCAGCCCGCCACCCATCAGCATCGGCTGAAGGGCCTTCAGCGCTTCTTAGGCTTCTTGGCTTTCTTCCCGGCCTTGGCCTTGGCCTGGGCCAGTGGCAGCGCCTGTTCGAATGCCTGACGCATTTCGTTGAGGCGCTTGTCCTTGAGGTCATGGATGCGCTTGCCGCGTTCGCTGGCAAAATCGATCAGGTTGTCGTCTTGGCTCATGGCAGTGTCGGGTCGGATGGCGAAAGGATGGTCCATGATGCAGCGCGCGAACGGCTCTGACTAGACCTGGATATCGACCCACAGCCCCTGGCGCGGCGGGTCCTCGACCAAAGGCGCCACCGGAACCGTATTGTCGGCGTTGAGCGAGTCACCCGGCACCGGCGTGTGCTCGTCGGGGTCTGGCTGCCGGCCCTCACGCTGGCGTCGTCGCTGCTCCTCGCGCAGGAGCAGGGCGGTCTGGTCGGCATCGTGATGGCGCAGGTCGATGGCGGTTTCGTTCGAGCCGGGCTGGGCTGGCGCGACCGGCGCGATGCTGGGCGTGGACTTGACCGGGTCCAGTTGCGAGGTCACCGGCACGACGCTGATCGGGATCAGGGGCGGAATCATGAGGGAAGTCTCCTAATCTCAGGTTGTCGGCCGTCCTCGCAGCGACTTGAGGCATTTTGTCGCACTGGCATGATCGCACTGACGCGGACGGATCACCGAACGCTGCTCGCAAGCCCTGACAACAGGTGAAAAAATCCCTTGGCCCCTTTATAGTGTTCGGTCTTCGTTTCACTTCCAGTAGCCGAGCCCCATGTCCGAGCCACGCAAGATTCTCGTCACCAGCGCCCTGCCCTATGCCAACGGTTCCATCCACCTTGGCCATATGCTGGAGTACATCCAGACCGATATGTGGGTGCGCTTCCAGAAGCATCGCGGCAATCAGTGCGTCTATGTCTGTGCAGATGACGCCCATGGCTCGGCCATCATGCTGCGCGCGGAAAAGGAAGGCATCACGCCGGAACAGCTGATCGCCAACGTCAAGGCCGAGCACAGCGCCGACTTCGCCGACTTCCTGGTGGACTTCGACAATTTCCACTCCACCCACTGTGAAGAAAACCGCGAGCTGTCGAGCGAGATCTACCTGAAACTGCGCGAAGCCGGTCATATTGCCCAGCGTTCGGTCACCCAGTACTTCGACCCGCAGAAGCAGATGTTCCTGGCCGACCGCTTCATCAAGGGCACCTGTCCCAAGTGCGCGGCAGCCGACCAGTACGGCGACAACTGCGAAAAGTGCGGCGCCACCTACGCACCCACCGAGCTCAAGGATCCGAAGTCGGCGATCTCGGGTGCCACGCCCGTACTCAAGGATTCCCAGCACTTCTTCTTCAAGTTGCCTGACTTCCAGCAGATGCTCGAAGGCTGGACTCGCAGCGGCACCTTGCAGGACGCAGTGGCCAACAAGATCGCCGAGTGGCTCGATGCCGGCCTGCAGGAGTGGGACATTTCCCGCGACGCGCCGTATTTCGGCTTCGAGATTCCCGGCGAGCCAGGCAAGTATTTCTACGTGTGGCTGGATGCGCCGATCGGCTACATGGCCAGCTTCAAGAACCTCTGCGCCCGCCGCCCCGAACTCGACTTCGATGCGTACTGGGGCAAGGATTCGACGGCCGAGCTGTACCACTTCATCGGCAAGGACATCATCAACTTCCATGCGCTGTTCTGGCCAGCCATGCTCGAAGGCGCCGGCTACCGCAAGCCGACCGCGCTGAACGTGCACGGCTTCCTCACGGTCAATGGCGAGAAGATGTCCAAGTCGCGCGGCACCTTCATCAAGGCCCGTACCTACCTGGATCACCTGGCACCCGAATACCTGCGCTACTACTTCGCATCGAAGCTGGGCCGTGGCGTGGACGACCTGGACGTCAACCTCGATGACTTCGTGCAGAAGGTCAACTCCGACCTGGTGGGCAAGGTGGTCAACATCGCCAGCCGCTGCGCCGGTTTCGTCCACAAGGGCAACGACGGCGTGCTGGTCACAGCCAATGCCGCGCCGGAGCTGACCCAGGCGTTCCTCGATGCGACGCCAAGCATCGCCGAAGCCTATGAAGTGCGTGACTTCGCACGTGCCATGCGCGAAATCATGGCACTGGCCGACCGTGCCAACGCCTGGATTGCCGAGAAAGCGCCCTGGTCGCTGGCCAAGCAGGAAGGCCGCGGCGACGAGGTGCAGGCCGTCTGTGCGGTGGGCATCAACCTGTTCCGTCAGCTGATCATCTTCCTCAAGCCGGTATTGCCCGAGCTGGCCCGCGAAGCCGAACGCTTCCTCAATGTCGAACCCCTGAGCTGGGACGACCATGCCACATGGCTCGCCGACCATCGACTCAACCCGTTCCAGGCCTTGATGACCCGTATCGACCCGGTCAAGGTGCAGGCGATGACCGATGCCTCCAAGCAAGACCTCGCCGCTGCCCAGGATCCTGTCGCACCTGCGCCCGCCACCGGCAACGGCGAGCTGACCAAGGAACCACTGGCCGCCGAGATCGACTTCGACGCCTTTGCCGCGGTCGACTTGCGCGTCGCGCTGATCCTCAAGGCCGAAGCGGTGGAAGGCGCGGACAAGCTGCTGCGTTTGACCCTGGACATCGGCGATGAACAGCGCAACGTCTTCTCCGGGATCAAGAGTGCCTATCCTGACCCGGCCGCGCTGGAAGGTCGATTGACCATGATGATTGCCAATCTCAAGCCTCGCAAGATGCGCTTCGGCATCTCCGAAGGCATGGTCATGGCAGCGGGCCCTGGCGGCGAGGAAATCTACCTGCTCAGCCCCGACAGCGGCGCCAAGCCCGGCCAGCGCATCAAATAGGTCCGCGGCTCGCGCACCCTGCCCGTCATCTTCAGCGCATGACGACGGGCCAGGCTGCTGCCAACGTCACCCTTGCCATCTGCCCTCATCCGCACTCCGGCCGGCCCATGACCCTGATCCAACGCATCGACGCATTGCTGCCGCAGACTCAATGCGGCAAATGTGGCCATGCCGGCTGCAAGCCCTACGCGGCCGGTATTGCCGCCGGTGAACCGATCAACCGTTGCCCGCCAGGGGGTGATGCGACCATCGTCGCCCTGGCGCAGTTGCTGCAGTTGCCGGTACTGGCACCGGACCCGGAACGCGGCACGGCACCCGCCCAGGTCGCCTACATACGCGAGGCGGAATGCATCGGCTGTACCAAATGCATTCAAGCCTGCCCGGTGGACGCCATTCTCGGCGCGGCCAAGTTGATGCACAGCGTACTGGCAGACGAATGCACGGGTTGCGACCTGTGCGTGGCGCCCTGCCCCGTCGACTGCATCGAGATGCGCCCGGCGCCGACATCGGCTTTCACGTCGCTGGCGAGCGACCCTTCGTGCGGTCCCGAACAGCAACGCGCTCGGCTGCGAAAGCGCGATCAGGCCCGACAACGCTACCAGGCCCGCAACGAGCGCTTGCAAAGGATCGAGACTGCCCGACAGGCCGAGCGAGCGCCAAGGCCCCTGCGTTCAGCGACCGTTGCGCTAGCGCAGGGCCCAGCCCTGTCGGCACTCGAACGGATCAAGGCAGCGAAGGCGGCCAAGGCCAGCGGTGGCGATAGCGCCCTGAAACAGGCGAAGATTGCCGTGGCCATGACCCGCGCACAGCTGGTGAAAACCCGGAAGGCTTTCGTGACCCCGCCAACATTCGAGCAATTCCTCGTGCTCGACACTTTGGGCCGCGAGCATGAGGCCGCCGAACGTCAGCTCGCCGCACTGCAAACACTCTAGCTCGGCCTGCCAAGGATCTATTCACCCGATGAACGCGACGAAACGCCAGGAAATCTTCCGTCGGCTGCACGAAGACAATCCAGAGCCCAAGACGGAACTGGCCTATGGGTCTGCCTTCGAGCTGCTGATCGCCGTCATTCTCTCTGCACAATCCACTGACGTGGGCGTGAACAAGGCCACCGCGAAATTATTCCCCGTCGCACCGACTCCCCAGGCGATGCATGCGCTGGGCGTCGAAGGGCTGTCGAGCTACATCAAGACCATTGGCCTGTACAACAGCAAGGCGCGCAATGTCATCGAAACCTGCCGCCTGCTCGTGGAACGGCACGACGGCCAGGTGCCGCAGACCCGCGAAGCTCTCGAAGCGCTGCCTGGCGTTGGACGCAAGACCGCCAACGTGGTGCTCAATACGGCGTTTCGGCAACTGACCATGGCCGTCGACACTCACATATTTCGTGTCAGCAACCGCACCGGGATCGCGCCGGGGAAAAACGTGGTCGAGGTCGAGCAGAAACTGATGAAGTTCGTGCCCCGCGCGTACCTGCTCGACTCGCACCACTGGCTGATCCTGCACGGACGCTACGTTTGTCAGGCGCGAAAGCCCCGCTGTGGTAGCTGTCGCATCGAAGACCTGTGTGAATACAAGCACAAGACCAGCGACGATTGAGGTTGCCTGTAAGAGCTCAGCTCTCGATTGAAAAAATCTTTTTTACGCCGTCTTCGAATATCGCTATAAGGTCCGCCATTGGCAGCACATGCCTGGAGCTGACATCATGAGTACCGATAACGAAGTGCTGGAAACGGAAGACGACTTCACCACCGTAGAAAGTGAAGAAGCCGAGCCCGTCGTCGAGCCCGTCAAGAGCAATCTGAGCAAGCGCCGTACGATCGATAACCTGCTCGAGGAAAAACGTCTGCAACGGCAGTTGGCTGACTACGATTTCGATATATAGGCCACATGGCTTGCCTGCAGATCAGGCCAACCCATTGCGCTGAGCCAACTCGATCAGGTCGACGAGCGAGCGAGCATTGAGTTTCTGCAGCAGGCGCGTCTTGTAGGTACTCACGGTCTTGTTGCTGAGGAACATGCCGTCGGCGATCTGCTTGTTCGACTTGCCCTTGGCCAATTGCTGCAACACCATCATTTCTCGCCCGGACAGGCGATCCACCATATCGGCTTCCGAGGCATTGCCCAGGCTCGCTCGCACCGAGTGCAACGCCTGATTGGGGAAATAGCTGTAGCCGGACAACACGGCCTTGATCGCACTGAGCAGTTCGGTGAGGTCCTGCTGTTTGCACACGTAGCCCGCCGCACCTGCCTGCATGCAACGCATGGAGAAATGCCCCGGTGCCTGCGAAGTCAGCACCAGCACCTTGAGCTGAGGCTCGCTGACCGTGAGCCGACCGATGACTTCCAATCCGTCGAGCTTGGGAATACCGATATCGAGAATGACGATGTCCGGGGCGTGGTCACGGGCCAGTTGCAACGCGTCGACGCCGTTGTCGGTCTCGGCCACTACCTCGTAGCCGTGGCGCTCCATCAGCAACCGCACGGCGAGGCGGATGACCGGATGGTCGTCCACGATCAGCACTTTATTCATGGGAAGATCCAATTTTCGCTGTTCGAATTCTAGAGCCCGCACATTACCCCAGACAACTGCCGCCTTGGACGATAGAGAATCTGGGCAGGCAATAACTAAGACACTTCCTACAACACCCGACGAATATTCCTACATATTAAGCCGGTGAAAATTTTTGTACAGTGTTTGGCGGCATCGAGCTCTGCTTATAAAACCAAGGAGCAGGAGCATTGCATAATTGACCAGCCGCTTCAATTGAGCCGTGCGCCTCGAACCGGCCAAGCTGTTGCAGGATAAATACCGGCAATCGATCTACACAACTTCAGCTGGAAAACACCGGGCCAGAGCCTTGGCGACCGCGTGCAGCGGCGCATGCCCGCGCGCACCACGACAGCGGCAGGCAGATAACTATGCATCCTGCGCGGCCCGGCGACCCTACTACTATCGTTGGCCCAGCAACTACCGGCCGGACACGGCCCTGCGAGGCACACGTGGCTAACAAGAAGATCACCCGTCCCAATCCGCTGGGCGTCATCGCGCTGTTCACGGCCATGGTCGAGGCATCGGCCTTGGCGAGCCTGCCGTTTCTGGACGACACCAGCCAGACCATCTATATATGGTTTCTGGTAGGCTTTCCAACTTTCCTGGCCATTCTTTTCTTTGCAACGCTCAACTTCAATCGACGTGCACTTTACTCGCCCTCGGACTTCGAGAGTTCAGCGTATTTTCTTGAAAGTCTCGACAACGAAGTGGACGCTTATAAATACCGAGCCGATAACCGGGTACGCCTGGCGCACAATGATCTGCATATCATCGACACCAGCACGTTGCCCACGCGCACCCGCGTGGCAGCCCATCTGGAACGGCTGGCTGATATTCTGGAAACGCGCAAGCACGTCCGACCGTTATTGATCGTGCTGGTGGGCCAGGCTGCACCGCCACCCTTGCCCAGTGCACTGGTCACGCGCCTGACCGGACTGCATTGCCAAGTGGCGGCGCTGCAGCCCGGTCGTTTGAAGTGGACGGTACTGCTGAGCTGATCGATAAAAAAACCCCGGTCGAAACCGGGGTTGCAGACACGCCTGCGCTGTATCAGAACAGCGTGCGGCCCTTGTTGGCGGCAATACGCATGCGCAGAGCGTTGAGCTTGATGAAGCCTGCGGCATCAGCCTGATTGTAGGCGCCGCCATCTTCCTCGAAGGTCGCGATGTTGGCGTCGAACAGCGAATCGTCGGACTTGCGACCGGTAACGATCACATTGCCCTTGTACAGCTTGAGTCGGACCACACCGTTCACGTTGACCTGCGAGGCGTCGATCATCTGTTGCAGCATCAGACGTTCAGGACTCCACCAGTAGCCGGTGTAGATCAAGCTGGCGTACTTGGGCATCAGCTCGTCCTTGAGGTGGGCCACTTCGCGATCCAGGGTGATGGATTCGATCGCACGGTGGGCGCGCAGCATGATGGTGCCGCCCGGAGTTTCGTAGCAACCACGGGACTTCATCCCCACGTAGCGGTTCTCGACGATATCCAGGCGGCCGATGCCGTGCTCGCCGCCGATGCGGTTCAGCGTCGCCAGCACGGTCGCGGGGGTCATGTCGACGCCATCCAGCGCAACGATGTCACCATTGCGGAAGGTCAGCTCCAGGTACTGTGGGGTGTCCGGGGCGTTCTCCGGCGAGACGGTCCAACGCCACATATCTTCTTCGTGCTCGGTCCAGGTGTCTTCCAGCACACCGCCCTCGTAGGAAATGTGCAGCAGGTTGGCGTCCATCGAGTACGGCGATTTCTTCTTGCCGTGGCGCTCGATCGGAATGTTGTGCTTTTCGGCGTAGTCCATCAGCTTTTCACGGGAGAGCAGATCCCATTCACGCCATGGTGCGATGACCTTGACGCCGGGCTTGAGTGCATAGGCGCCCAGTTCGAAGCGCACCTGGTCGTTGCCCTTGCCGGTGGCGCCGTGGGAAATGGCATCAGCACCGGTTTCATTGGCGATTTCGATCAGGCGCTTGGCGATCAGCGGACGAGCGATGGACGTACCCAACAGGTACTCGCCTTCGTAAACGGTGTTGGCGCGAAACATCGGGAACACGAAGTCACGCACGAATTCTTCGCGCAGATCGTCGATGTAGATTTCTTTCACGCCCATGGCCTGTGCCTTGGCGCGGGCCGGTTCGACCTCTTCGCCCTGACCCAGGTCGGCAGTGAAGGTCACCACTTCACAGTTATAAGTATCCTGCAGCCACTTGAGGATCACCGAAGTGTCCAGGCCGCCGGAATACGCCAGAACGACCTTGTTTACGTCCGCCATGCCATCACTCCACGGGTTCTACGGAAAGCCGTCGATTCTACCGCCCAAGGCCGCGAATTTACAGGGGCGCGACAGCTTTGGTTGAACAAGCGACAATCACAAAGGCTTGGCAGGGGGTTTTTCCGTGGCCAGAACGGCGGGCGAATCGGTAGCTGGGGTGACGTTCGGGGCCGCTTCGGCTCGGCTCAACTCAATGCTCACACGGCGGTTGCGCGCCCGATTGGCAGCTGTGTTGTTGGTCACCAGCGGGTAGCTTTCGCCATGGAAGCGCAAGGTGATCTGGCTGTCGCTCAAGCCATGGGCCAGCAGGTATTCCTGCACGGCCATGGCCCGACGCCTGGACAGATCGCGATTGACCAGGCGGTTGCCGCTGTTGTCCGAGTGCCCGTCGAGCTGAACGTGATTGACGCTCGGATCGGCCTTCATGAAAGCCAGCAGCTTGTCCAGGCGCGCCTTGGCCGCCCCATCGAGCTCGAGGTTGCGGGGAAAGCCTACTTCGCTCAGGCGGATCTGGTCGTAGTTCATCGGCATCAACTTTGCTGCACAGGCCTGGTACTCGCCGAAAGCCTGGCCGAAACGCGCCGAGAGCAGGCGGATCTCCACCGGCTGGCCGCCTCCGGACTGGCTGCGTACCAGGGTCATGCGACCCTCAAGCAGGCCATTGATCAAGCCGCTGGCCTGGCTTTGCGAGCTGGTGAGCAGGGCTTCGCCATGGCCCAGGCGTACGCTGCCCAGATTGATGTCGCCGCGACCGGGCTGCCACGGTGCCGCAGCCGCAATCAGCGTGGCAGAACCCGTGCCCAGCAGGCGGCTGGCGGAAGTCAGGCGAAACACGGCCTGCTCGCCGGCACGGCGGACGAATTCGGCCGAACCGAAATTGGTCACCGGCTGGCCCAGGCGGCATTCGAACTGGTCACCCGCGACCTTCCACTCGACGTTCTCCAGACGGGTCTGGAAATTCATCGCCAGGGCCGGAAGGCTGGCAAACACACTGAGCAGGGCAATATAACGCTGGCGCACGACAGGCTCCACGGGGTCGAACAGGGTACTTCCAAGGTATCGGACATGGCCTGCAAAACTTGATAGCGGATGCCGTGCACGGCGTTTTCCGGTAGCATTCGCGGCGAGTTCGAACCGCCTGGAATCCCCAATGTCCGACCGCCTGACCCTTCTGCGTCCCGACGACTGGCACATTCATCTTCGTGATGGTGCCGTGCTGCCGCATACCGTGGCCGATGTATCGCGAATCTTCGCCCGCGCCATCGTCATGCCCAACCTGGTACCGCCGGTGCGCACCGCCGCCGAAGCCGATGCCTATCGCCAGCGCATCCTTGCCGCACGCCCTGCAGGCAGCGCCTTCGAACCGCTGATGACCTTGTACCTGACCGATCGCACCAGCGCTGCCGACATCCGCGCCGCCAAGGCCAGCGGCTTCGTCAAGGCGGCCAAGATGTACCCGGCCGGCGCCACTACCAATTCCGATTCCGGGGTGACCAGCCTGGACAACATCACCGAGGCGCTCGAAGCCCTCAACGATGCCGGCATGCCGCTGCTGATCCACGGCGAGGTCACCCGTGGTGATGTCGACGTGTTCGACCGCGAAAAGATCTTCATCGACGAGCACATGCGCCGGCTGGTAGAGCGCTTTCCCGCGCTCAAGGTGGTGTTCGAGCACATCACCACGGCCGAGGCCGCCGAATTCGTCAAGGCCGCGCCGGCCAATGTCGCGGCGACCATCACCCCGCAGCACCTGCTGTACAACCGCAACCACATGCTGGTGGGCGGCATCCGCCCGCACTTCTATTGCCTGCCGATTCTCAAGCGCAATACGCACCAGGTTGCCTTGCTCGACGCAGCCACCAGCGGCAGCACCAAGTTCTTCCTGGGCACCGATTCGGCGCCCCACGCGCAGCATGCCAAGGAGGCGGCCTGTGGCTGCGCCGGCTGCTACAGCGCCTTCGCCGGTATCGAGCTGTACGCCGAGGCGTTCGAGCAGCGTGATGCGCTGGACAAGCTGGAAGGCTTCGCCAGCCTGCATGGCCCGGACTTCTACGGTCTGCCGCGCAACACCGACACCATTACCCTGGTCCGCGACGAGTGGACCGCCCCAACCAGCCTGCCATTCGGTGAGCAGGTAGTCATCCCGCTGCGCGCCGGTGAAAAACTGCGCTGGCGCCTGCTGGAGAAAGATGCGTGAGTGAAGACAACTACGACGACGAAGACACGGGCGGTTCGGGCACTGGCTCGCGCCATCCCATGGCCGCACGTTTTCGCGGCTACCTGCCGGTAGTCGTGGACGTGGAGACGGGCGGCTTCAACTGCGCCACCGACGCCCTGCTGGAAATCGCCGCAACGACCATCGGCATGGACGAGAAAGGCTTCGTCTTTGCCGACCATACCTACTTCTTCCGCGTCGAGCCGTTCGAGGGGGCCAACGTCGAGGCCGCTGCGCTGGAGTTCACCGGTATCAAGCTGGACCACCCCCTGCGCATGGCCGTCAGCGAAGAGACAGCGCTGACCGACATCTTCCGCGGCATCCGCAAGGCGCTGAAGGCCAACGGTTGCAAGCGCGCGATCCTGGTGGGCCACAACAGCAGTTTCGACCTCGGCTTTCTCAATGCCGCGGTTGCGCGTACCGAAATGAAACGCAACCCGTTCCATCCCTTTTCCAGCTTCGACACCGCTACCCTGGCAGGGCTTGCCTACGGTCAGACCGTCCTGGCCAAGGCGTGCCAGGCCGCCGATATCGATTTCGACGGGCGCGAGGCTCACTCGGCTCGCTACGACACGGAGAAGACCGCCGAGCTGTTCTGCGGCATCGTCAATCGCTGGAAGCAGATGGGCGGCTGGCAGGATTTCAACGATTGAACCGGTGCAGCAGGGAACGTCGAGAACGATCGACGACCCCTGCTGCAACCGTTCATCGCTTGTGCCAAACGTAGTCGCGAGTTGCTTTGACAAGCATTCTCATTAACATTAGGATCGTCCGCATTGAAACCAACACAGCGGCGGTTCTTACGTATGTATGTCTGTCTTTGCCAGGGTGTCACCGATGGTCAGATTCGCGATGCGATCTACGAAGGCTGCTGCAGCTTTCGTGACGTGCGTGAAACCCTCGGCGTGGCCACGCAGTGCGGTAAATGTGCCTGCCTAGCCAAGGAAGTGGTACGCGATACCCTGACTCAAATCCAGACCGCTCAAGCCTCTGCACTGCCCTACCCAGCAGAATTTACACCCGCGTAAAACCACCGTCTTTGAAGAAACCGGGCCCCGCCCGGTTTTTTTATGTCTGGAATACAACGACTTAGCAACAAACGCGGAACTCAGTCATTCTTATTCCGATTAATTTTCATATAGTATTCAATAACTTAGGTTTGACATGCTTAGTTCCTGAGGCCAAACTTCACGCCATTACTCCTATACCCGCGCAGGCTCTCTGATCATGAAAGGCGATATCAGCGTCATCCAGCATCTCAACAGGATCCTCGGAAACGAGCTGGTCGCCATCAACCAGTACTTCCTGCATGCCCGCATGTACGAAGACTGGGGCCTGAACAAGCTGGGCAAGCATGAATACAAGGCGTCGATCGACGCAATGAAGTACGCCGACAAGTTGATCAAGCGCGTGCTGTTCCTCGAGGGCATCCCCAACCTGCAGGAACTGGGCAAGATTCTGATCGGTGAACACGCCGGTGAAATGCTGGTCTGCGATCTCAAGATCGAATACAAGGGCCTGGGCGATCTGAAAGGCGCCATCGCTCATTGCGAAACCGCTGGCGACTTCGGCAGCCGCGAAATGCTCGAAGACATCCTTGAAGGCAAGGAAGAACAGATCGACTGGCTGGAGACTCAACTGAGCCTGATCGACAAGGTCGGGATCGAGAACTACCTGCAGTCGAGCATGGGCGAAGAAAGCTGAGTCTTCCCAGCCCTGACGCGACACCATGAAAAAGCCCCGCGCTGTGTGAACAGGCGGGGCTTTTTCATGGCTGGCTGGCACCAAGGCCAGCCAGCAAGCGGATCAGGCGTCGGCTTTGGGCTGTGCGGCCTTGGCCGAAGCGTCCTTGACCAGCGTCTGCAATTCACCGTTGGCGGCCATTTCGGCCACGATGTCGCTACCGCCTACCAGCTCACCGGCCACCCACAGCTGCGGGAAAGTCGGCCAGTTGGCGTACTTGGGCAGGTTTGCACGGATTTCCGGGTTCTGCAGGATGTCGACGTAGGCGAACTTTTCGCCACAGGCCATGATCGCCTGCGAAGCCTTGGCCGAGAAACCGCACTGGGGCGCATTCGGCGAGCCTTTCATGTAAAGCAGGATTGTGTTGTTGGCAATCTGCTCTTTGATCGTTTCGATAATATCCATGGAGCACCTCGCTCGGCTTGTATATCCGACTCAGTCGTCGGCACGGTGAGGCATTGTAACGGAAAGCCGAGCGCTACGCTCGGGCTCTTGCGCTGACCGTTGCTCAGAGCGAAGGCGTTGCCAAGTGTGCCGAACTAGTTCAGCGGCAGCGAAGGTGGCAGTGCCTGCAGCTGGATTTCCAGGACAGTTTCGACTTCTTCCTGGGCGACATGCACACCGGTCAATTCGCCGATGAGGCGCCAGTGGTCGTCCAGGCCGGTGCTGATGGTCGCCATGCGATCGATCATGTGCTTGCCGGCCGAGCGTGTGACCTCGTCGGAACTGCGCAGCAGTTCGAACGACATCGAGGTCATGGATGCCGTCAGGTGGGTCAGGGTGCGCGCGGTCAGGCCGAGCAGCTCCAGCAGTTGTTGTTCTTTCGATTCCATTCCGCAAACTCCGTGTGTTTCCCAAGACGCATTTATAACCCACGCCCGATGTTTAGGAAACGTCAGATGGTCGGGCGAAACATCCAGCTATCGAAACCCTGTGAAACTTGTTGGCCCCGTTCAAAACTGCAGTGGCTGTTGGTAAAAGGCGACAGTTCCTTATAGGATGGCGCCTTCCCTTATTTCGTCGCCCCGTGCGGCTTTCGCCGCAGGTCTCACTCGTTTTTCCGAAAAACCTGTTTTCGAGTACCTGCGGTCCGTGGCAAAAGGTAGTCAATGATGAGCGCAAGGCACTTTCTCTCCCTTATGGATTGCACGCCCGAAGAGCTAATCAGCATCATTCGTCGAGGCATCGAGCTCAAGGACCTGCGCCAGCGCAGCGTGCTTTTCGAACCCTTGAAGAACCGCGTACTGGGCATGATCTTCGAGAAGTCGTCGACGCGTACCCGCCTGTCCTTCGAAGCCGGCATGATCCAGCTCGGCGGCCAGGCGATTTTCCTGTCCCCGCGCGATACACAGCTGGGCCGTGGCGAGTCCATCGGCGACTGTGCCATCGTCATGTCGCGCATGCTCGATGCGGTGATGATCCGCACCTACGCCCACCAGACACTGACCGAGTTCGCCGCCAACTCGCGGGTACCGGTGATCAACGGCCTGTCCGATGACCTGCATCCGTGCCAGTTGCTTGCCGACATGCAGACGTTCCTGGAACACCGTGGTGCCATTCAAGGCAAGACCGTGGCCTGGATCGGCGATGGCAACAACATGTGCCACAGCTATATAGAAGCGGCCATCCAGTTCGACTTCCAACTGCGCATTGCCTGCCCCGAAGGCTTCGAGCCCGACTCGCGATTCCTCGCCATGGCGCCGGACCGCGTCAGCGTGGTCCGCGATCCGCGCGAAGCCGTACGTGGCGCGCATCTGGTCAGCACCGACGTCTGGACCTCCATGGGCCAGGAAGAAGAAACCGCCCGCCGCCTGAAGCTTTTCAAGCCCTATCAGGTCAACCGCGAGCTGCTCGACCTTGCCGCCGACGACGCGTTGTTCATGCATTGCCTGCCTGCACATCGCGGCGAGGAAATCAGCCACGACGTACTCGACGACCCTCGCGCCGTGGCCTGGGACCAGGCCGAGAACCGCCTGCATGCGCAGAAGGCGCTGCTGGAATTTCTGCTCGCTCCAGGGTATCGCCCTGAATGAGCACCGCACTGCTGCTCGAACTGCGCAACCTGGCCTGCGGCTATGGCGCCCAACGCGTGGTGCAGAACCTCAATCTGCACTTGAATGCAGGCGACATCGGTTGCCTGCTCGGTTCCTCTGGATGCGGCAAGACCACGACCCTGCGCGCCATCGCCGGTTTCGAGCCGGTTCATGAAGGCGAGATCACGCTCGATGGCGAAATCATTTCCAAGGCCGGGCACACCCTGGCCCCGGAGAAACGTCGGATCGGCATGGTCTTTCAGGACTACGCGCTGTTTCCCCACCTGACCGTGGCCCAGAACATCGCCTTCGGCATTCGCAAGCATCCGCGCCAGGCACAGGTCATCGGCGACATGCTCGAACTGGTCAACCTGGGTGGCCTGGATGCGCGCTATCCCCATGAACTGTCGGGTGGCCAGCAACAGCGTGTCGCGCTGGCCCGAGCATTGGCGCCGGAGCCGCAGCTGCTGTTGCTGGACGAACCCTTCTCTAACCTCGACGTCGAGCTGCGCCGTCGCTTGAGTCACGAAGTGCGGGACATTCTCAAGCGCCGCGGTACCAGCGCGATCCTGGTCACCCATGATCAGGAAGAAGCCTTCGCCGTCAGCGATCATGTGGGCGTATTCAAGGAGGGTCGGCTGGAGCAGTGGGATACGCCGTACAACCTGTACCATGAACCCGCTACGCCGTTCGTGGCCAGCTTCATCGGCCAGGGCTATTTCATACGTGGTCAACTGCTGGATCCGGAGACGGTGGGTACCGAGCTGGGTGTTCTGCGTGGCAACCGCGCCTATACATGGCCTGCCGGTAGCGCCGTCGATCTGCTGCTGCGTCCCGACGACATCGTGCACGCGCCCGACAGCTCGCTCAAGGCACGCATCGTCGGCAAGAGCTTCCAGGGCGCCGCTACCCTGTATCGCCTGCAGCTACCGACCGGCAGCCAACTTGAAGCCGTATTCCCCAGTCACCTGGACTATCAGCCAGGGGCCGAAGTTGGTATTCAGGTCGCCGCCGACCATCTGGTGTTGTTTCCTGCAGCAGGCAGTGTGCCGGTGCTGGCCGGCACGCGCCGACAGGCCTGACAACCCGAAGAATTTCAGGCAATAAAAAAGGGCGCCCCACCAGGCGCCCTTTCTTCTACGGCTTCAAGCGTTACTGCAGACGAGTCTGCGCGGATCCATTGATGGGGATCCGCTTGGCCTTGGCCTCTTCAGGCACGACACGCAGCAGGTCGATATTGAGCAACCCGTTGTTCAACGCTGCGGCCTTGACCTCGATATGGTCGGCCAGGCGGAACGACAGCTTGAACGCGCGCTGGGCAATGCCCTGGTGCAGGTAGGTCACTGCACTGGTATCGGCGTCGCGCTTGCCACCACTGACGGTCAGTACGCCCTTCTCGACCTGCAGCTCCAGGTCTTCTTCCTGGAAGCCTGCGGCAGCGATGACGATACGGTACTGATCATCGGCATGCTTTTCGACGTTGTAGGGTGGGTAGCTGCTGGCCGACTCGTTGCGTGCGGCAGACTCGAACAGGTCATTGAACCGATCGAAGCCCACGGAGTGGCGGAACAGCGGAGCAAGGGAAAATGCAGTAGCCATGTGTCTCTCCTGAATTTCAGCGAGTGGTTGTCTCCGCGACCCGAATTCGGCATCGCGTACCCCATAGATAGGGACCACCCAAGGGCTTTCAAGAGTTCGCACGAAAAAAATTTAACGGCGCAGCCATTTTTTCGTGCGGTAAGGCGGCCCGCTAGCCCGGCTGCAGCAGCCGTTCCACGGCGTCGCAATCCTGCTCGCGACGCACGAGGGTGAACAGCTCGGTCGCTTCGGGGTAGGTGCGGGTCAGCATGGCCAGCCACTGCTTGAGTCGGCCCGGTGCCTGGCGTGGTGTCAGTTGCGCACGGGCCTGGCGCCAGAATTCGCGGATCAATGGCAGCAGCTCGGACCAGGTCATGTCAGGCAGCTCGATGCCTTGCCGGGCCGCGACGATCTGCCGAGCCAGGTCGGGCCTGGACACCAGGCCCCGACCGAGCATGAAGTCTTGCGCGCCACTGACCTCGCGGCAGCGCCGCCAGTCGGCCACGGTCCAGATGTCGCCGTTGGCATAGACCGGCACCTTCACCACGTCCTGCACCTTGGCGACCCACTCCCAGTGCGCAGGCGGCTTGTAGCCATCGACCTTGGTCCGCGCGTGCACCACCAGCACATCCGCCCCGCCCTCGGCCAAGGCCGTGGCGCATTCGATGGCGCTGTCTGGGGTATCGAAACCCAGGCGCATCTTGGCCGTCACGGGAATGTGCGCAGGGACGGTGGCGCGCACTTCGCGCAGGATGCGGTGGAGCAACTCGGGCTCCTTGAGCAGCACCGCGCCGCCACGGGACTTGTTCACCGTCTTGGCCGGGCAGCCGAAATTCAGATCGATCACGGGCGCGCCGAGGGTGCAGGCGAACGCAGCGTTGTCGGCGAGGGCCGAGGGGTCGGAGCCAAGCAGTTGCACGCGCAGCGGCACCCCGGCACGGGTCTTGGCGCCGGTGAGCAGCTCGGGGCCGAACTTGTGATAGTAGGCGGCGGTGAGCACGCGCTCATTGACACGGATGAACTCGGTGACGCACCAGTCGATGCCGCCGACCTGGGTGAGGACGTCGCGCAGGATATCGTCGACCAACCCTTCCATGGGCGCCAAAGCTAATTGCATGGGGTAGTTCTCGGGCAGAGGCGTGAAAGGGAGCGGATTCTAGCAGAAAGCCTGCACATCGACGGCAGCGCTGCTACCCGATGGTGCCAACGCTTGATGGCTCTAGGACTCCAGGGCTCTAGGGCACGATAGCTATCGCCGAGCCGTACCCTTCCAGAAACTGCGGCGGCATGCGTTTGGGCTTGCCGCTGGACAGCTCGATGCACACGAAGGTAGTGCGGGCCCGCAGCAGCACCGCACCATCGCGCGGACGCAGCAGCTGGAATTGGCGTGTCATTTTCAGGCGGCGGTCCCAGTCGAGGATCCAGGTACCCAGGTGCAGCTCATCGCCTTCGTGGGCACTGGCCAGGTAGTCGATCTCATGGCGCACCACGGCCATGGCGCGATCCAACTGGCGGTAGGTTGCCAGATCCAGACCCAGGTGCTGCGAGTGCTGCCAGGCACAGCGCTCGAGCCAGGTCACGTAGACTGCGTTGTTGGCATGCCCGAGGCCGTCGATGTCGTCGGACTGGACCTGGAGCTGGATAACGAAGGGGGTGGGCCGATCCCAGTTCATGGGCGCTCCTGAAGAATTGGGCGGTGGCGATTCAGGAATGGGCGATTATTGCGAGGGCAGAAAAACAAAAGGCTCATTCAATAATCGAATGAGCCTTATAAGTCCCGCAGAGCGGGTAATCGTGGCGTCCCCTAGGGGACTCGAACCCCTGTTACCGCCGTGAAAGGGCGGTGTCCTAGGCCACTAGACGAAGGGGACGCAAAACCTTCAGTCAAGCCCGCTGACGCAGGCTCCGGCAAATTGGTGGAGCTAAACGGGATCGAACCGTTGACCTCTTGCATGCCATGCAAGCGCTCTCCCAGCTGAGCTATAGCCCCGAATTTATCGCCCTGCGGCGGAATGCCGACTTCACTCGGCATTTCTGTACAACTGGCGTCCCCTAGGGGACTCGAACCCCTGTTACCGCCGTGAAAGGGCGGTGTCCTAGGCCACTAGACGAAGGGGACATACCTTCTACCAAGATCAGTCTGGAACTGATCGGCTCGTTATCAGCACGTGACATCGAACCTGGAATTTGGTGGAGCTAAACGGGATCGAACCGTTGACCTCTTGCATGCCATGCAAGCGCTCTCCCAGCTGAGCTATAGCCCCAAACAGTGTGTTGCTGTGTGGACGGGGCGCATATTAAGACGACCTCGCCAGGGTGTCAAACTTATTTTCAGAATTATTCTGAAGTTTTTTATCGCGATTACAGGGACTTACCGGTTTTGCTGGGTTTGGGCGAGGAGCGACGCGGCTTGCGCCGCTGCTACAGGGATCGCGGTGCATCGGATGCACGTGCGGTGTGCCGGGCCCGCGATCTTCTGTAGCAGCGGCGCGAGCCGCGTCGGGGGTCAGGCGATTGCAGCCAGGAGCTTCTCCCACTCCTTGTTTTCTTTCTTGGAGACGCCGCCGAGCAGGTCGAGGGCCTGACGCAAGCGGAAACGGGTCAGATCCGGGCCGAGGATTTCCATGGCATCCAGGACCGACACCGAGCTGGCTTGCCCGGTGATTGCGGCGAACATCAGCGGCATGGCGTCGCGCAGTTTCAAACCAAGCGACTCGACCACGGCCTGGATGGTCGCGGTGATGCGTTCCTTGTCCCACTGGCGCAGGCTTTCCAGCTTCCACAGGATCAACTGCATCAGCTGCCGCACCTGGTCCGCAGAGAGTTTCTTGCTTTCGAACAGGCGCGCGTCCAGCTGCAGCCCGCCGGCGAAGAAGAAGCCGCCCAGCGGAACGATCTGACTGAAGGTTTCCACCCTGCCCTGCACGTGGGGAGCGATCTTCATCATGTAGTCAGGGTTGAAAGCCCACTGTTGCACCCGTGCGGCGAACTGCTCCACCGGCAGCTCGCGCAACCACTGGCCGTTGAGCCACGAGAGCTTCTCGATATCGAAGATCGGACCGCCCAGGGATACACGGGAAAGATCGAAGTGCTCGACCATTTCAGTCAGGGAGAACTTTTCGCGCTCGTCGGGCATCGACCAGCCCATGCGGCCCAGGTAGTTGAGCATGGCTTCAGGCATGAAGCCCATGCGCTCGTAGAACGTGACCGAGGTCGGATTCTTGCGCTTGGACAGCTTGCTCTTGTCAGGATTACGCAGCAGCGGCATGTAGCACAGTGCCGGTTGCTCCCAGCCGAAGTATTCGTAGAGCTTCATCAGTTTGGGCGCCGAGGGCAGCCATTCTTCACCGCGCAGCACGTGGGTGATGCCCATCAGGTGGTCATCGACCACGTTGGCCAGGAAGTAGGTGGGCAGACCGTCGGTTTTCATCAGGACCTGCATGTCCATGCGGTCCCACGGGATTTCGACATCGCCGCGCAGCATGTCCGGGACCACGCAGACGCCCTCGGTAGGGACCTTCATGCGGATGACGTGGGGCTCGCCTGCTGCCAGGCGACGCTGGACTTCCTCGGCCGATAGCAACAGGGCACGACCGTCGTAGCGCGGGGTTTCGCCCCGGGCGGTTTGTTCTGCGCGCATCTGGTCGAGTTCTTCGGCCGTGCAGAAGCAGGGGAACGCGTGACCCATGTCGACCAGTTGCTGGGCGTACTGCTTGTAGATGTCGCCCCGCTCGCTTTGCCGGTAAGGGCCGTGAGGGCCGCCTACGTCCGGGCCTTCGCTCCACTCGATGCCCAGCCAGCGCAGGGCGTCGAAGATCTGCTGCTCGGATTCGCGGGTGGAGCGCAACTGGTCGGTGTCTTCGATGCGCAGGATGAATTCGCCGCCATGCTGTTTGGCAAAGCAATAGTTGAACAGGGCGATGTAGGCCGTGCCGACATGGGGGTCGCCGGTGGGCGATGGGGCGATACGCGTACGAACGGTCATGAAGGGTCTCGAGCAGGTTGAATCGAAACGCCGATGTTAGCAGGGCTTGGGGGCAAGGCTCCAGAATCGTGTGGCGACGGGCATGGGTGCTCGGCTAGGAACGCAGTGCGGCCCTCGCGGGCAGAAGGCTCGGCCGCCCGCCCCGCTCCCACAAGGGGGCGGGCTGGTTGGTGCTTTTCTGTGGGAGCGGGTTCTACCCGCGAAGGGGGCGACGCGGTGTCAGACCTTGAGCAGGCGCTCGCGCAGCTTGCCGATTTCGTCGCGCATCTGTGCTGCCGCTTCGAACTCCAGGTCCCGCGCCAGCTGGTACATCTTCTCTTCCAGCTGCTTGATGCGCTTGGTGATCTCGCTCGGCGAGCGCAGCTCGTTCTCGTAGCGTGCGTTCTCCTCGGCAGCCTTGGCCATGCCCTTGCGCTTCTTGCTGCGCGAGCCGGGCACGGTGGCGCCTTCCATGATATCGGCGACATCTTTGATAACGCCCTTGGGCACGATGCCATTGGCCTCGTTGAAGGCGATCTGCTTCTCGCGACGGCGCTCGGTTTCGCCGATGGCACGCTCCATCGAACCGGTCATGCGATCAGCATACAAAATGGCACGCCCATTGAGATTTCGCGCGGCACGGCCAATGGTCTGGATGAGCGAGCGGTCGGAGCGCAGGAAACCTTCCTTGTCGGCATCCAGAATCGCCACCAGCGAGACCTCGGGCATGTCCAGGCCTTCGCGCAGCAGGTTGATCCCCACGATCACGTCGAACGCGCCCAGGCGCAGGTCGCGAATGATCTCGACCCGCTCCACGGTATCAATGTCCGAGTGCAGGTAGCGCACGCGCACGTCATGGTCGGCCAGGTAATCGGTAAGGTCCTCGGCCATGCGCTTGGTCAGCACGGTAACCAGAATGCGATCGTCGGTTGCGACGCGCTTGCGGATCTCGGACAGCAAGTCGTCCACCTGGGTCAACGCGGGCCGCACTTCCACCTGGGGGTCTACCAGACCGGTCGGACGCACCACCTGCTCGATGATGCGGCCGGCGTGCTCGGCCTCGTAGTTGCCGGGGGTAGCAGAGACGAAAATGGTCTGCGGGCTCACCCCCTCCCACTCGTCGAAACGCATCGGCCGGTTATCCAGCGCCGACGGCAGGCGGAAGCCGTACTCGACCAGGGTTTCCTTGCGCGAGCGGTCGCCCTTGTACATCGCACCCACCTGCGGAACGCTGACGTGAGACTCGTCGATCACCAGCAGGGCGTCGGCTGGCAAATAATCGTACAACGTGGGCGGAGCGGCGCCCGAAGGGCGGCCGGAGAGGTAGCGCGAATAGTTTTCGATGCCGTTGCAATAGCCCAGCTCGAGGATCATCTCGAGATCGAAGCGGGTCCGTTGCTCCAGCCGCTGGGCTTCCACCAGCTTGTTCTTGTCGCGAAAGTAGTCAAGGCGCTCCTTGAGCTCTTCCTTGATGCCTTCCACAGCGCCGAGCAGGGTCTCGCGCGGAGTAACGTAATGGCTCTTGGGGTAGAAGGTGAAGCGCGGCAGTTTGCGCGTGACCTCGCCGGTCAGCGGGTCGAACGCGGCGATGTTCTCGACCTCGTCATCGAACAGCTCGATACGGATGGCTTCAAGATCGGACTCGGCCGGGAACACGTCGATGACGTCGCCGCGCACACGGAACGTGGCGCGGGCGAAGTCCATTTCGTTGCGGGTGTATTGCAGGTCGGCCAGACGGCGCAGCAGCGCGCGCTGGTCGAGCTTGTCGCCGCGGTCCACGTGCAGGACCATTTTCAGATAGGTTTCAGGGCTGCCCAGACCGTAGATGCACGACACCGTGGTGACGATGATGGCGTCCTTGCGCTCTAGCAGTGCCTTGGTGGCGGAAAGGCGCATCTGCTCGATGTGATCATTGATCGAGGAATCCTTCTCGATGAAGGTGTCCGACGAAGGCACGTAGGCTTCGGGCTGATAGTAGTCGTAATAGGAGACGAAATACTCGACGGCGTTGTTCGGGAAAAACGCCTTGAACTCGCCGTACAGCTGAGCTGCCAGGGTCTTGTTGGGCGCCAGCACCAGTGTCGGACGCTGCACCTGGGCAATCACGTTGGCAATGCTGAACGTCTTGCCCGATCCGGTTACCCCCAGCAATGTCTGGTGCGCCAGCCCTGCCTCGATACCCTCCACCATCAGGCGAATGGCTTCCGGCTGATCGCCAGCAGGCTCGAAACGGGTAACGAGTTGGAACTCGGACATGCCACACCTCATGAGTCGCACCAGCCGGACATTTTCCGACTGTATTTATAGACAGTACTTAACCCTAGTTTGCGGCTGTTCCTACGAGTTTCAAGGGCAAGGCCCAAGACCTACGGTAAACGCGGGACCAATGGTCGAAAATAAATCGGCAAAAACAGGTAAAACCAGGTGCAACCTGTCGCCCCGTCAGCCAAGCGTCTTTATACTGACATCCCACTCGTGCACCGCTTCGCGCAGCATGGATGAAGCGTGCACCCTTCCTTACTCCCGATCAGAGCTACGGTAAAAATGAGCCTGTTTTCCGCTGTCGAATTGGCACCCCGCGATCCTATCCTGGGCCTCAACGAAGCATTCAACGCCGACACCCGCACCGACAAGGTGAACCTGGGTGTGGGCGTGTACTGCAACGAAGAGGGGCGAATTCCCCTGCTGCGCGCGGTGATCGAAGCCGAAGCGCAGCGCGTTGCACAGCACGCGGCCCGTGGCTATCTGCCCATCGATGGCATCGCTGCCTACGACAAGGCCGTACAGACCTTGATATTCGGTGCCCAGTCGCCCCTGCTGACAGCAGGCCGCGTCGTGACCACCCAGGCCGTCGGTGGCACCGGTGCCCTGAAGATCGGCGCCGACTTCCTCAAGCAACTGTCGCCCGATGCGGTCGTCGCGATCAGTGATCCCAGCTGGGAAAACCACCGTGCGCTGTTCGAAGCTGCAGGCTTCGGTGTCCGGAACTACCGTTACTATGATGCGACCAGCAACGACGTGAACCGTTCAGGCATGCTCGAAGACCTCGACGCCTTGCCCGCAGGCTCCATCGTCGTGCTGCATGCATGCTGTCACAACCCCACCGGTGTCGACCTCAACGCGGCGGACTGGGTCAACGTGTTGGATGTGGTCAAGCGCAAGGGCCACGTGCCGTTCCTCGACATGGCTTATCAGGGCTTTGGCGACGGCATCGAGGAAGACGCGGCGGCCGTGCGCCTGTTCGCCGAGTCGGGCTTGAGCTTCTTCGTTTCCAGTTCGTTTTCCAAGTCGTTCTCGCTGTATGGCGAGCGGGTGGGCGCGCTGTCGATCGTCACCCAGTCGAGCGACGAGCGCGCGCGCGTGCTGTCGCAGATCAAGCGGGTCATTCGTACCAACTACTCCAACCCGCCGACCCATGGTGCGATGATCGTAGCCAACGTGCTCAACAGCCCCGAACTGCGAGCCATGTGGGAAGCCGAGCTGGGCGAGATGCGCCAGCGCATTCGCGGCATGCGCCTGCAAATGGTCGAGGGCCTGGCTGCCCACGGCGCGAACCGTGACTTCACCTTCGTCGCTCGCCAGGCGGGGATGTTTTCGTATTCCGGGCTGAGCGCCGAGCAGGTCGGTCGCCTGCGCAGCGAGTTCGGCATCTACGCGCTGGATACCGGGCGCATCTGCGTGGCCGCCTTGAACCAAAGCAATATCGACGGCGTGATCAAGGCCATCGTCAAGGTGCTGTAACAACCTTGCTAAGGGGAAAGCTTGACTTCCCCTTAGCAATCAGTAACATACGCAGCAGATTCCGCGATAGCTCAGTTGGTAGAGCAAATGACTGTTAATCATTGGGTCCCTGGTTCGAGTCCAGGTCGTGGAGCCAGATTCTGAAACAAGCCCCTCATCGCAGGGGCTTTTTCATGCCTGCGTCACGGGCCACGCGCAGCGCTCGTCAAGGCGCATGCCTTCGAACTTTCCCCTGCCCCACCCCCTCATAACAACACACCCATTACCTGGCCGACCTGCCATGGATCTTGTCGTCGCTCGTCCCGAAGGTCTGTATTGCACCGCCGGGGATTTCTATATCGATCCATGGAAGCCCGTCGAGCGCGCGGTGATCACCCATGGTCACGGCGACCACGCGCACACGGGCAACCAACACTACCTGGCCGCAGCCCCCGGCGAAGGCATCCTGCGCACTCGCCTGGGCCAGGACATAAATCTGCAATTGCTCGAGTACGGCGAAGTCCTGCAACACAACGGTGTGACCTTGAGTTTCCATCCTGCCGGACACGTACTGGGCTCGGCCCAGGTCCGCCTGGAATACAAAGGTGAGGTGTGGGTAGCCTCGGGCGACTACAAGGTCGAGCCAGATGGCACGTGCGCGCCCTTCGAGCCGGTGCGCTGCCATACCTTCATCACCGAATCGACCTTCGGCCTGCCGATCTATCGCTGGCAGCCGCAAGCGGAGATCTTCGAAGAAGTGAACCAGTGGTGGCGAGCCAACGCCGAGCAAGGCAAGGCCAGCGTGTTGTTCGCCTACGCCTTCGGCAAGGCCCAGCGCTTGCTGCATGGCATCGACGCCGGCATCGGACCGATTCTGGCCCACGGCTCGGTCGAACCGCTGAACCGCGTCTACCGCGATGCCGGTGTCTATATTCCGGAAACCCAATACGCCGGGGACTTCAAGAAAACCGACCCGGCACTGCGCAACGCGTTGATCATCGCCCCGCCCTCGGCCGGAGGCAGTACCTGGATGCGTCGCTTTGGTGAGTACAGCGACGCCTTCGCCAGTGGCTGGATGCGTCTGCGCGGCACCCGTCGCCGCCGTGGTGTGGATCGAGGCTTCGTGCTGTCCGACCACGCCGACTGGCCAGGCCTGCTCTGGGCCATCGAGCAGACCGGAGCCGAGCGGGTCATGGTCACCCACGGCTCGGTAGAGGTGCTGGTGCGCTATCTGCGCGACATCGGCCTGGACGCACAGGGGTTCACCACTGAGTACGGCAATGAAGAGGAACCTCAGGAGGTCGCGTCTTGAAAGCTTTCGCGCAGTTGTATGCCAATCTCGACGAAACCACCTCGACCAATGCCAAGCGCCAGTTTCTGGAAGATTACTTCCGTCAGGCGCAACCGGCCGATGCTGCCTGGGCGGTGTACTTCCTTTCCGGTGGCCGTCCACGGCAGCTGGTGCCGACCAAGATCCTGCGCGAGCTGGCGATCAAACTGGCGAACGTGCCCGAGTGGCTGTTCGAAGAAAGCTATCAAGCCGTAGGTGACCTGGCCGAGACCTTCTCGCTGTTGCTGCCCGAAGCTGAGCAAAGCAGCGACGAAGGCCTGGCCTGGTGGCTGGAAAACGCCCTGTTGCCCCTGCGCGGGCTGCCGCCCGAGGAGCTCCACGCGCGCTTGCCGCCGCTGTGGGCGCAGCTGGATCGGGCCAGCTTGATGCTGTGCCTGAAGCTGATCACCGGCAGCTTTCGCGTCGGTGTGTCGAAGCTGTTGGTCACCCGCGCGCTGGCGCAGATGGCCGGTATCGACAGCAAGCGCGTCGCCCAGCGCCTGGTGGGCTACACCGATCTGTCGCACCGTCCGGTCGCCGAAAGTTACCTCAAGCTCATCGCCCAGGAATCGGCGGACGAACATGCCCAACGAGGTGGCCAGCCCTACCCGTTTTTCCTCGCCCACTCTCTGCAGCAACCGGTCGATCAGTTCGACACCTTGCTGGGCCCCAGCAGCGACTGGCAGGTGGAATGGAAGTGGGATGGGATTCGCGCCCAGCTGGTCAAGCGCGAGGGGCGCTTGTGGATCTGGTCGCGCGGCGAGGAACTGGTATCGGATCGCTTCCCGGAGCTGCACTCACTGACCGCGAGCCTGCCTGACGGTACGGTCATCGACGGTGAGATCGTGGTCTGGAAGACTCCGCCAGCAACCGATATGGCACCTGAACATTTCAGCCTGGACGAGTCATCGAGTGCGTCGGCCGATGCACCCGCCGTGCAGCCGTTCGCCCTGCTGCAGCAGCGCATCGGCCGTAAAACCTTGAGCAAGAAAATCCTTGAGGAGATTCCGGTGGTGGTGCTCGCCTACGATCTGCTCGAATGGGCAGGGGAAGACTGGCGCAACCGCCCGCAGCACGAACGTCGCACCCGGATGGAACAGGTCATCGCGCAGGCCGCCGACCCCGTGCTGCGCCCCTCGCCGGTATTGACCGGCGACGACTGGCAAGACCTCGGCCGACAGCGCGAAGCGTCGCGCGCGCTGGGTGTGGAAGGCATGATGCTCAAGGCGCGCGACTCGCTGTATGGCGTTGGCCGCACCAAGGACATGGGCACCTGGTGGAAATGGAAGGTCGACCCGTTCAGCGTCGACGCGGTATTGATCTATGCCCAGGCCGGCCATGGGCGCCGGGCGAGCCTGTACAGCGATTACACGTTCGCCGTGTGGGATGGCCCACCGGAAGCGTCCGAGCGAACGCTGGTGCCCTTCGCCAAGGCCTATTCCGGATTGACCGATGAAGAAATGCGCAAGGTCGACGCGATCGTTCGCAAGACCACCGTGGAGAAGTTCGGCCCGGTGCGCAGCGTGACCCCGACGCTGGTCTTCGAATTGGGCTTCGAGGGCATTGCCTTGTCCAAGCGCCACAAAAGCGGTATTGCGGTGCGCTTCCCGCGCATGTTGCGCTGGCGCCACGACAAACCGGTGGCTGAAGCGGACAGCCTGGCGACCCTGCAGGACCTGTTGGCCTGACCCTTCTGAATGCACCGTCGAGGTGCATTTTTTTGCCGTGGATTATTTCAGGGCATTGCTGTACCAATGACGCGCAGCGCGGACATCCAGGGGGACTCGGGCCATGGCGAAACTTGCTGCCACGCGACACAACCTTGCTCAGAGCGGTCTGCACTGGGACTATGGTGCGGAAATTGCTATCAAAATGATGTCTGGCACTTGCCGGTAACGCACATCGCCCTCACCAACGCATTCAACTGGTTTTAAGGACTGCACGATGAAAAAAGCATTGCTGACCCTTTCTGCTCTGGCCCTGGCGTTTTCGGCCGGCAGCGCAATGGCCAAGGAATACAAGGAGTTGCGCTTCGGGGTCGATCCTTCCTACGCACCGTTCGAATCCAAGGCCGCCGACGGCAGCCTGGTGGGTTTCGACATTGATCTGGGCAATGCCATCTGCAAGGAACTGAAAGTGACCTGCAAGTGGGTCGAAAGCGACTTCGACGGCATGATTCCCGGGCTCAAGGCGAAGAAATTCGATGGCGTGATTTCCTCGATGACCGTCACCCCGGCGCGGGAGAAAGTCATCGACTTCTCCAACGAACTGTTCTCGGGCCCGACTTCGTTGGTGTTCAAGAAAGGTGCAGGCCTGAGCACCGACCTGGCGTCGCTCAAGGGCAAGACCGTCGGCTACGAGCAGGGCACCATCCAGGAAGCCTACGCCAAGGCCGTGCTCGACAAGGCTGGGGTGAAAACCCAGGCCTATCAGAATCAGGACCAAGTGTACGCCGACTTGATCTCGGGTCGTCTCGACGCATCCATCCAAGACATGCTGCAGGCCGAGCTGGGCTTCCTGAAGTCGCCACAGGGTGCTGGCTATGAAGTCAGCGACGCTATCGACAGCGAGCTGTTGCCGGCCAAGACGGCCGTGGGTATCGCCAAAGGTAACAAGGAACTCAAGGCGTTCATCGATAAAGGTATCAAAGCGTTACATGATGATGGCACCTACAGCGAAATCCAGAAGAAACACTTCGGTGAGCTGAACCTGTACAGCGGTAAATAAACCCCCGCGATGACAGCGCCCATTCCTGCTCGGGGATGGGCGTTTTTTTGATCGGCAAAGGCCAGATTCATGTTCGATGACCTTTTGCAGTACCTCGGGTTGTCTGCGTTCAGCTTGAAGGGCTTCGGCCCGTTGCTGCTCGAGGGCACCTGGATGACCATCAAGCTTTCCCTGCTCTCGCTGCTGGTCAGCGTGGTGCTGGGCCTGCTCGGCGCCAGCGCCAAGCTGTCCGGCGCTGCGGCGCTGCGCGTGCCTGCGCAGCTCTACACCACCCTGATTCGCGGCGTGCCCGACCTGGTGCTGATGCTGCTGATTTTCTACAGCCTGCAAACCTGGCTGACCGGTATTACCGAAGCGCTGGAATGGGACTACATCGAAATCGATCCTTTCGCCGCTGGGGTCATCACCCTGGGTTTCATCTACGGCGCCTATTTCACCGAGACCTTTCGCGGTGCCATGCTGGCAGTACCGCGCGGGCAACTCGAAGCGGCCACGGCCTATGGCCTCAAGCGCTCACAGCGCTTTCGCTATGTCGTGTTTCCGCAGATGATGCGCTACGCCCTGCCCGGTATCGGCAATAACTGGATGGTCATGCTCAAGGCCACGGCGCTGGTGTCGATCATCGGCCTGGCCGATCTGGTGAAGGCCGCCCAGGACGCGGGCAAGAGCACTTATCAGTTGTTCTACTTCCTGGTGTTGGCCGCGCTCATCTACCTGTTGATCACCAGTGCCTCCAACATCGCCCTGCGCTGGCTTGAACGACGCTACAGCGCGGGCACCCGGGAGGCCCTGCGATGATCGAGCTTCTTCAAGAATACTGGCGACCGTTCCTCTACTCCGACGGGCAGAACATCACCGGCCTGGCGATGACCCTGTGGCTGCTCACTGCCGCCCTGGTGATCGGCTTCGTGTTCTCGGTGCCGCTGTCGATCGCACGGGTCTCGAATCGGCGCTGGGTACGCTGGCCAGTGCAGTTCTACACGTACCTGTTCCGCGGCACCCCGCTCTATATCCAGCTGCTGATCTGCTACACCGGCATCTACAGCCTGGAGGCGGTGCGTGGGCAGCCTCTGCTCAACGACTTCTTCCGCGACGCGATGAACTGCACGGTGCTGGCATTCGCGCTGAACACCTGCGCGTACACCACGGAAATCTTCGCCGGGGCCATCCGCAGCATGAACCACGGCGAGGTCGAGGCGGCCAAAGCCTACGGCCTCAGCGGTTGGAAGCTGTATGCCTACGTGATCATGCCGTCCGCCCTGCGCCGTTCGTTGCCCTACTACAGCAACGAAGTGATCCTCATGTTGCACTCGACCACGGTGGCGTTCACCGCCACCATCCCGGACATTCTCAAGGTCGCGCGTGACGCCAATTCGGCGACCTTCCTGACCTTCCAATCCTTCGGTATCGCCGCGCTGATCTACCTGACCGTCACCTTCGCTCTGGTTGGACTGTTTCGCCTGGCCGAACGCCGCTGGCTGGCCTTTCTCGGCCCGACGCACTAGGACCTGAACATGCAACACGACATTCATGAACTGCTGGCCCCGCTACCGGGCACCGCGCGCCAGATACACAGCTTCAGCTACGGCCCAACCGGTGCCGGCAAGGTCTATATCCAAGCCTCGCTGCATGCCGACGAGCTGCCGGGGATGCTCGTCGCCTGGCACCTGCGTCAGCGCCTGGCCGAACTGGAAAGCGCCGGGCAACTGCGCTGGCAGGTCGTGGTGGTGCCCATCGCCAACCCGGCCGGACTCGACCAGATCGTCATGGACACCCCCATGGGCCGCTACGAGCTGGAGACCGGCGAGAACTTCAATCGCCGTTTCGTCGACCTGGCCGATCAGGTCGGGTGCGCCGTCGAGAGCCTGCTGGGTGAGGACATCGCGCGCAATACCGCGTTGATCCGCACGCATCTGCGCGATGGGCTGAACCGGCTGCAGCCCGCCACCGCCCTGCAGTCGCAGCGCCTGACCCTGCAGCGCCTGGCGTGCGACGCCGATATGGTGCTGGACCTGCACTGCGACTTCGAAGCCGTGCAGCATCTGTACACCACGCCCGAGGCCTGGCCGCAGGTAGAGCCGCTGGCGCGCTATCTGGGCGCCCAGGCCAATCTGTTGGCCACCGATTCGGGCGGGCAGTCGTTCGACGAGTGCTTCAGCCTGTTGTGGTGGCAGCTGCAGCAACGTTTCGGCGAGCGCTTCCCGATCGCCATGGGCAGCTTTTCGGTCACTGTCGAATTGCGCGGCCAGGGCGACGTCAACCATCCGATGGCCAGCGGCGACTGCCAGGCCATCCTCGACTACCTGGCCAGTGTCGGTGCCATCGACCGCCAGCCGGCCGAGCTGCCGGCGTTGCTCGCCGCAGCAACGCCGCTTGCTGCCGTAGAACCGGTTACAGCGCCGGTGGGTGGGCTGCTGGTGTACAGCGCGGTGCCCGGACAGTACCTGGAAGCCGACCAGTTGATCGCCGAGATCATCGATCCGCTGAGCAATACGGTTACCCCGGTGCGCAATCGGCAGCCTGGCCTGATGTACGCCCGCTCGCTGCGGCGCATGGCCACCGCTGGCATGCTGGTGGCCCATGTCGCGGGTACCCAGGCCTGCCGCAGCGGCTATCTACTTCAACCTTGAGGACGTGTTGCGCATGTACAAACTGACCATCGACGGCCTGCACAAGAGCTATGGCGACAACAAGGTGCTCAAGGGCGTCTCGCTCAAGGCCAGCACGGGTGACGTGATCAGCCTGATCGGCGCCAGCGGCTCGGGCAAGAGCACCTTTTTGCGCTGCATCAATTTTCTCGAGCAGCCCGACGACGGCGCCATGAGCCTGGATGGCAAGCCGATCCAGATGATCAGCGACCACGGCGGCATGCGGGTTGCCGACGCCGAAGAATTGCAGCGCCTGCGCACGCGCCTGGCCATGGTGTTCCAGCACTTCAACCTGTGGAGCCACATGACCGTGCTCGACAACATCACCATGGCGCCACGCCGGGTGCTGGGCATCGACAAGGACGAAGCGCGGGCCCGCGCGTTGCGCTACCTGGACAAGGTAGGCTTGCCTGAGCGGGTTGCCAGCCAGTATCCAGCGTTCCTCTCCGGCGGCCAGCAGCAACGCGTGGCCATCGCTCGCGCACTGGCCATGGAACCGGAGGTCATGCTGTTCGACGAACCTACCTCGGCGCTCGACCCGGAGCTGGTGGGTGAGGTGCTGAAGGTGATCAAGGGCCTGGCCGAGGAAGGCCGGACCATGATCATGGTCACCCACGAGATGAGCTTCGCCCGCGAAGTGTCGAACCAGGTGCTGTTCCTGCATCAGGGGCTGGTCGAGGAAGAAGGCCCGCCCTCCCAGGTGCTGGCCAATCCGAAAAGCGAACGCCTCCGGCAGTTTCTCAGCGGTAATCTCAAGTAGCCTTCAAGCGCCGCCGACCTGTGGGAGCGGGTTCTACCCGCGAATGCGTCTTCGGACACTTCTCCTCCTTATAACCGATCGTTCTAAAACTCTCGCTACCCGCCTCGGTCAGTTTCATACCTGGCCGAACTTCACTCGGCCATTCCCCAACGGAAAAACCGGTAAGGACTTATGTGCGGATTAGCTGGTGAGTTGCGCTTCGACTTTCAACCTGCGGACCTTGCGGCCGTGGAACGCATTACCCATGAACTGGCCCCACGCGGGCCGGACGCCTGGGGTTTTCAGGCGCAAGGGCCGATTGCCCTGGGCCATCGCCGCCTGAAGATCATGGACCTGTCGGACGGCTCCGCGCAGCCGATGACCGACGCCCAGCTGGGCCTGAGCCTGGCGTTCAACGGTGCCATCTACAACTTTCCCGAATTGCGTAGCGAGCTGGAAGCGCTGGGCTACAGCTTCTATTCGGGCGGCGACACCGAGGTGTTGCTCAAGGGCTATCATGCCTGGGGCGAAAAACTGCTGCCCAAGCTCAACGGCATGTTCGCCTTTGCCATCTGGGAGCGCGACACGCAACGTCTGTTCATTGCCCGCGACCGTCTGGGCGTCAAGCCGTTGTACCTGTCGCGCACCGACAAGCGCCTGCGCTTCGCTTCGGCCCTGCCGGCGTTGCTCAAGGGTGGCGACATCAGCCCGATTCTCGACCCGGTGGCGTTGAACCACTACCTGAACTTCCACGCCGTAGTGCCTGCGCCACGGACGTTGATCGCGGGCATCGAAAAACTGCCGCCAGCGACGTGGATGCGCATCGATGCCAACGGCAAGACCGAACAGCAAACGTGGTGGACCTTGCCCTATGGGCCCCATGCCGACGAAGCCAACCTGACCCTGGAAGACTGGCGCGACCGTGTGCTGGAAAGCACCCGCGAAGCGGTTGCCATTCGCCAGCGGGCCGCCGTGGATGTGGGCGTGCTGCTGTCCGGCGGCGTCGATTCGAGCATGCTGGTAGGTCTGTTGCGCGAAGTGGGCGTGAAGGATCTGTCGACCTTCTCCATCGGCTTTCAAGATGCCGGCGGCGAACGTGGCGACGAGTTCCAGTATTCCGACCTGATCGCCAAACACTACGGTACTCAGCACCACCAGCTGCGCATCGAGGAGCGAGAGATCATCGAGCAGCTGCCCGCCGCGTTCCGCGCGATGAGCGAGCCGATGGTCAGCCACGACTGCATCGCCTTCTACCTGCTCTCGCGGGAAGTTGCCAAGCATTGCAAGGTCGTACAGAGCGGCCAGGGCGCCGACGAACTGTTCGCAGGCTACCACTGGTACCCACAAGTGGACGGCGCCAGCGATCCGTACCAGGCCTATCGCGATGCGTTCTTCGACCGTAGCTACGACGATTACGCCGCAACCGTGACCCCAAATTGGCTGACCGCCAACGATGCTGCCGGTGACTTCGTGCGCGAGCACTTCGCCATGCCCGGAGCCGATGCAGCGGTGGACAAGGCCTTGCGCCTGGACAGCACAGTGATGCTGGTCGACGACCCGGTCAAACGCGTCGACAACATGACCATGGCCTGGGGCCTGGAAGCGCGCACGCCGTTCCTGGACTATCGACTGGTCGAACTTTCCGCGCGGGTTCCAGGCAAGTTCAAGCTGCCCGATGGTGGCAAGCAGGTGCTCAAGGAAGCCGCGCGGCTGGTGATTCCGAGCGAGGTCATCGACCGCAAGAAAGGCTATTTCCCGGTGCCTGGCCTCAAGCATCTCGAAGGGGACACACTCAACTGGGTGCGCGACCTGCTGTTGGACCCCAGCCAGGACCGCGGCTTGTTCAACCCGAACATGCTCGACCGTCTGCTGACCGATCCGCAAGGCCAGCTCACGCCACTGCGCGGCTCCAAGCTCTGGCAGCTGGCGGCGTTGAACCTGTGGCTCAGCGAACAAGGACTCTGATCGATGAAAGCTCATGCCACGGCATTCAACCAGCGCTTGCAGCGCGGCCAGTCGCCGTCCTACGAGCGCTTGCAGGCGCGGCTGGCCGAAGAAGGCCATAGCGACGACCTGCAACAACGACCGTTGCACTGCGGCTGGGGCCGCGTGCTGATCGGGCATACCTACCCCGACGCGGACGCCCTGGCTGCCGAGCTGCTCAACGAACAACCGGGTGAGCGGGACATCGCTCTGTACGTTGCCGCGCCGCAGCAGGTGTTGGCCAAGGCGCCTCAACAACTGTTCCTCGATCCGTCCGATACCCTGCGCCTGTGGTTCAGCGATTATCGACCCGCGCAGCGGGTGTTTCGTGGGTTCCGTATTCGTCGGGCGCAGAGCGATGGCGATTGGCAGGCCATCAACCAGCTTTATCTCAAGCGCAAGATGCTGCCCATCGACCAGAGCCTGCTGACCCCACGACATCAGGGCGGGCCGGTGTACTGGCTGGCCGAAGATGAAGACACCGGCCATGTGATCGGCAGTGTCATGGGCCTCAACCATGCCAAAGCCTTTCGAGATCCGGAAAAAGGCAGCAGCCTGTGGTGCCTGGCCGTCGACCCACGTTGCACACGTCCAGGTGTGGGCGAAGTGCTGGTGCGGCATCTGGTCGAGCACTTCATGAGCCGCGGCCTGGCCTACCTCGATCTGTCGGTGATGCACGACAACCGCCTGGCCAAGAACCTCTACGCCAAGCTGGGCTTTCGCAACCTGCCCACCTTCGCCATCAAGCGCAAGAACGGCATCAACCAGAAACTGTTCCTGGGCCCCGGTCCGCAGGCCGATTTCAACCCCTACGCGCGGATCATCGTCGACGAGGCGTTTCGCAGGGGCATCGATGTGCAGGTGGACGACGCCGAGGCTGGTCTGTTCACGCTGGCGCACGGTGGCCGGCGCATCCGTTGCCGCGAATCATTGTGCGACCTGACCAGCTCGGTGAGCATGACCCTGTGCCAGGACAAGAGCCTGACCCACAAGGTGCTCCGGGCCGCTGGCCTGAGCTTGCCGGCGCAGCAGCTGGCGGGCAGTGCCGACGACAACCAGGACTTCCTCGACGAACATGGCCGGGTGGTGGTCAAGCCGCTCGACGGTGAGCAAGGCAACGGTGTGGCCGTGGACCTGAGCACACTCGACGAGGTGCAGCAGGCCATCGAGCATGCTCGCCAGTTCGATAGCCGGGTCCTGCTTGAAAGCTTCCATGAAGGGGTTGACCTGCGCATCGTGGTCATCGGCTACGAAGTGGTTGCGGCAGCCATCCGCCGGCCGGCGCAGATCATTGGAGACGGGCACACCGACATCGGCACGCTGATCGATGTGCAGAGCCGCCGTCGCCAGGCGGCCACTGGCGGCGAGAGCCGGATTCCGCTGGACCAGGAAACCCTGCGCACCGTGCAGGCCGCCGGTTTTGATATGCACAGCATTCCGCCCAGCGGCCAGACGCTGACAGTGCGCAGAGCGGCCAACCTGCACACTGGCGGGCATCTGGAGGACGTCACGCAGATTCTCCACCCGGTACTGGCCGACGCAGCGGTGCGTGCCGCTCGCGCGCTGGACATACCGGTGGTGGGTCTGGACCTGTTGGTTCCGGCCGCCGACCAGCCGGAGTACGTGTTCATCGAAGCCAACGAGCGCGTGGGCCTGGCCAACCACGAACCGCAACCGACGGCAGAGCGCTTCGTCGATCTGCTGTTTCCCCACAGCGGCCCCAGGTAAAAGCCCGCATGGAGCCTGCCGCGGCGACCCGCACAGGCTCCGCGCTGAAACGCTACCGGGATCGTGACGAAGCGGTCCCCATAACCCTATCCACCTCAGGAGTTTCCATGACAGCCAAAATTCCCGAACCGGATATCCAGTACTTGCAGAAAGTGCTGCTGGAAATGCTCGCCATTCCCAGCCCTACCGGGTTCACCGATACCATCGTGCGCTACGTCGCCGAACGTCTCGAAGAGCTGGGCATCCCTTTTGAAATGACACGCCGCGGTACCATTCGCGCGACTCTCAAGGGCAAGCAGAATTCACCGGACCGCGCTGTGTCTGCGCATCTGGACACCATTGGCGCCAGCGTACGGGCGGTGCAGGACAACGGTCGCCTGTCACTGGCGCCGGTAGGCTGCTGGTCGAGCCGCTTTGCCGAAGGCAGCCGTGTGAGCGTTTTCACCGACAGCGGCGTGATCCGCGGCAGCGTGCTGCCCCTGATGGCCTCCGGGCATGCGTTCAATACCGCCGTCGACCAGATGCCAGTGACCTGGGACCATGTCGAGTTGCGCCTGGATGCCTACTGCGCGACGCGTGCCGACTGCGAGTCGCTAGGGGTGAACATCGGCGACTATGTGGCGTTCGATCCACTGCCCGAATTTACCGACAGCGGCCACATCAGTGCCCGCCATCTGGACGACAAGGCAGGTGTTGCCGCGCTGCTGGCATCGCTCAAGGCCATCGTCGAGAGCGACTACGAGCCTCTGATCGATTGCCATCCATTGTTCACCATCACCGAGGAAACCGGCTCTGGCGCAGCGGCGGCTCTGCCGTGGGACGTCAGTGAGTTCGTCGGCATCGACATCGCACCTGTCGCACCCGGCCAGCATTCGAGCGAGCACGCCGTGAGCGTGGCCATGATGGACTCCGGTGGCCCCTACGACTATCACCTGTCGCGGCATCTGTTGCGGCTCGCCGACGAGAACGAACTGCCGGTGCGGCGCGACCTGTTTCGCTATTACTTCAGCGACGCTCATTCGGCCGTCACGGCGGGCCACGATATTCGCACCGCGCTGCTGGCGTTCGGCTGCGACGCAACCCATGGCTATGAACGCACGCACATCGACAGCCTCAGCGCGCTGAGCCGCATTCTTACGGCCTACATGCTGAGCCCACCGGTGTTCGCCAGCGATGCGAAGCCGAACAACGGCTCGCTCGAGCGTTTCAGTCATCAGCTGGAGCACGACGCGCAGATGGAATCGGACACCCGCGTACCTGCGGTCGAAGACGTGCTGGGGCAGAAATCCAGCCATTGATCGGCCCGATCCAACCGGACCACCGCCGCCCCGCCCCTCGCCGCTGCCTGGCTTGGGGCCTCCGGCAGGCGCGGCACTGTTACAATGCCGGCCTACCCTGTGAGCGCCGAACATGCTGATTCCCTACGACCACCTCGAAGCCGACACCCTGACCCGCCTGATCGAAGATTTCGTGACCCGCGACGGAACCGACAACGGCGATGAAACACCTTTGCAGACGCGGGTCGAACGCGTGCGTCATGCACTGGCCAAGAAACAGGCGTTCATCGTTTTCGATCCGGAGAGCCAGCAGTGCACGCTGATGCTCAAGCACGACATAGCGCCCGAGCTGTTCGACTGAGCGTCACACCACCGGCACCTCCTTGGCATGCTTGCCGTGCTTCTCCTGGATTCGCCGATAGACCTCGGCACGGTGCACTTCCACGTCCTTGGGCGCCTGGATGCCGAAGCGCACGGTGTTGCCCCGCACGTCCAGCACCTTGATCCAGACGTCGTCGCCGATCGAGATCAGCTCGCCTACATGTCGCGTCAATACCAGCATGGCTTTGTTCCCTCAAATGAATGCTTCTTGAGGGTGGACCCTGTTTTCGACCATCACAAGGCAAGCAGAGCAATACAGTTTAAGCCTACGAAAGTTAGTAAATTCCCTGTCAGATATTTCGCACTTGCAGCAGGCAAGCCGTCACTTAGTTGTACCGATCCATACACTTCAGGCTTTCTTTGTATGGATATTTACAATCTTGGCCACACTCGCCACTCCTAGCCCTGTTGCAGCTTCGGCCCCCACAGGATGATGCTCGCCCCCAGCACGCACAACGTTGCGCCGAGCCAGTCGAAGGTCTGCGGCCGAACTTTCTCGACCACCGCCAGCCACCCCAGCGAAGCGACGATGTAGATGCCACCGTAGGCTGCATACGCACGGCCGGCATAGGCGGCTTCCACGCGCGTGAGCAACAGCGCGAAACAGGTCAGGCTCAGCACGCCTGCCAATGCCCACAGCGCGCTCTTGCCCATCCGCAGCCACAGGTAGAAGGCATAGCAGCCGGCGATCTCGAAAAGGGCGGCCAGCAAAAACCACGCATAATTGAGCACTCGAACTCTCCAGGGCGAATATCAACCCGCGAGAATACGCCAGCCCAGACCCAGCTCCGAAACATTTTTAAATCTTTGGGACTTTTTACGGCAGGTCACAGTCCGAGCTATTAGGCGGACGAGTGCTACTGGCTCGCTGACGAATCATCTCATTGTCCAAATAAGGAAATCGCCATGGGCACCATACTGATCATCGTTCTGATTCTGCTGTTGATTGGCGGATTGCCAGTATTCCCGCACTCCAGAAGTTGGGGTTATGGCCCGTCGGGTATCATCGGTACTGTACTGGTCATCCTGCTGATCCTGGTATTGCTCGGCAAGATATAATCTTGCCGATGTGCAGCCTGCACCGGGCCGCACAGCAGAAATGAAAAAATCCGATGCCCTCGCAGGCATCGGATTTTTTTGCTTGCAGCGTAGTGCAGGTATCAGTGAGAGACTGCCCCGCTGGAACCCAGACCGGTTTGCGAACGCACGAACTGCGGGTAGAACAGCGCACGCTCTTCGTCAGCGGCTGCCGACTTGTCGGTGATCGAGAAGAACCAGATACCGATGAAGGCGATGGCCATCGAGAACAGTGCTGGGTACTCGTAGGGATAGATCGGTTTGTCGTGATGCAGAATCTGCACCCAGATGGTCGGGCCGAGGATCATCAGCGTCACGGCGCTGATCAAGCCCATCCAGCCACCGATCATGGCGCCGCGAGTGGTCAGGTTCTTCCAATACATCGAGAGCAGCAGGACCGGGAAGTTGCAGCTGGCCGCGATCGAGAACGCCAGGCCCACCATGAAGGCGATGTTCTGGCTTTCGAACGCGATACCCAGGCCGATCGCCAGGACACCGAGACAGACGGTGGTGATCTTGGAAACGCGGATCTCGTCCTTGTCGTTGGTCTTGCCTTTCTTGATGACGCTGGCGTACAGGTCGTGGGACACCGCCGAAGCACCGGCCAGGGTCAGGCCGGCCACCACAGCCAGGATGGTGGCGAAGGCCACGGCCGAGATGAAGCCGAGGAAGATGCTGCCGCCGACCGCATCGGCAAGGTGCACCGCGGCCATGTTGTTACCACCGAGCAAGGCACCGGCTGCGTCCTTGAACGCCGGATTGGTGCTGACCAGCAGAATCGCGCCGAAACCGATGATGAAGGTCAGGATGTAGAAGTAGCCGATGAAGCCCGTTGCGTAGAGCACCGACTTGCGAGCTTCCTTGGCATCGGAAACGGTGAAGAAGCGCATCAGGATGTGCGGCAGGCCAGCCGTACCGAACATCAGCGCCAGGCCCAGCGAGAAGGCCGAGATCGGATCCTTCACCAGCCCACCGGGGCTCATGATGGCTTCACCCTTGGCGTGCACCTTGATGGCTTCGGAGAACAGCACGTTGAAGTCGAAGTTGACGTGTTTCATCACCATCAGGGCCATGAAGGACGCACCGGACAGCAGCAATACCGCCTTGATGATCTGTACCCAGGTGGTCGCCAGCATGCCGCCGAACAGCACGTACAGGCACATCAGGATACCCACCAGAACCACGGCCACGGCGTAGTCGAGGCCGAACAGCAGCTGGATCAGCTTGCCGGCACCTACCATCTGCGCGATCAGGTAGAACGCCACCACCACCAGCGAACCACAGGCCGACAGGGTACGGATTTCTTTCTGCTTCAGGCGATAGGACGCCACGTCGGCAAAAGTGTACTTGCCCAGGTTGCGCAGACGCTCGGCGATCAGGAACAGGATGATCGGCCAGCCCACCAGGAAGCCGATGGAGTAGATCAGGCCATCGTAGCCGGAGGTGAACACCAGCGCGGAAATCCCCAGGAAGGACGCCGCCGACATGTAGTCGCCGGCAATTGCCAGGCCGTTCTGGAAACCGGTGATCTTGCCGCCGGCGGCGTAGTAGTCCGCGGCTGACTTGTTGCGCTTGGAGGCCCAATAGGTGATGCACAGGGTGGCACCGACGAACAGCACGAACATGATGATCGCCGCCACGTTGAGCGGCTGCTTCTGCACCGCGCCGGTCAGTGCATCGGCCGCCATCACGCTTGGAGCCAGGGCGAATGCGCCCATTGTTGCCAATAGACGCCGCATCATTGCTTGGCCTCCTGCAGGATCAGGCGATTCAGGTCATCGAACTCGCCATTGGCGCGCTTGACATAGATACCGGTCAACACGAAGGCGGAGAGAATCAGGCCGACACCGATAGGAATGCCCCAGGTGATCGACGATTCAGGACTGATCTTCGCGCCCAGGATGTGCGGGCCGTAGGCAATCAAGAGGATGAAGGCCGAATACAGTCCAAGCATGATTGCTGAAAGTATCCAGGCGAACTTCTCTCTTTTTCTCACCAGCTCCTTGAAGCGTGGGCTGTTTTGAATCGAGAGGTAAATGCTGTCGTTCATTGTTTTTGTCCTCGCAGCATAGATGGATAGAACGTATTCCACTTTAGGCTGCTCTGGAGCGCACTCCAGACGACCTTAGTAGTAGATCGGGGCCTGGAAATGAAAAAAGGTCGCCCATGGGCGACCTTTTCACAATTCGACGTAGGAGCGGTCCGTGGCCGCGAATGGTGCAGTGCTGTATCTGGTGCTCCGCGGTGCCTGATTCGCGGCCGATGACCGCTCCTACGGGCGGCCCGCGTGCAAGGCAGCCCGTTTGGGGTCACTTGGTTACTTGGCGGTCCACTCGGCGACGCGGTCAGGGTGCTTGTCGACCCAGGCCTTGGCGGCGGCATCAGGCTTGGCACCGTCCTGGATGGCCAGCATGACTTCACCGATCTCGTCCTTGGACGACCACTGGAACTTCTTCAGGAAGGCAGCCACTTCCGGTGCTTTCTTGTCCAGGCCCTTGCTGCCGATGCTGTTGACGGTTTCCGCAGCGCCGTACACGCCTTTAGGGTCTTCCAGGAAGCGCAGTTTCCACTTGGCGAACATCCAGTGCGGCACCCAACCGGTCACGGCAATGGATTCGTTGGCCTTCTCGGCACGGGTCAGCTCCGAAATCATGCCGGCGCCGGAGCTGGACTGAAGCTTGTAGGTGGACAGGCCGTAGTCCTTGATCGCCTGATCGGTCTTGAGCATCACACCCGAGCCCGCGTCGATGCCCACGATGCGATTCTTGAAGGTCTCGTCGGTCTTGAGGTCGTCGATGGTCTTGGCCTTGACGTATTCAGGCACGATCAGGCCGATCTTGGCGTCCTTGAAGTTGGGGCCGTAGTCGACCACCTTGTCCTTGTTCTTGGCCCAGTACTCGCCGTGGGTCACCGGCAGCCAGGCAGAAAGCATCGCGTCGAGTTTGCCGGTGGCCACGCCCTGCCACATGATCCCGGTGGCCACTGCCTGCAGCTTCACGTCATAGCCCAGCTTCTGCTTGATGACCTCGGCGGCGACATGGGTGGTGGCAACGCTGTCCGACCATCCGTCGACGTAGCCGATGGTGACTTCCTTGGCGGCAGCGCTGGCCCAGCTACATCCCATGGCCAGAACCAGAGCAGCACTGGCTCCGAGAACTTTCTTCATGTTCATTCTGCTTCCCCGATAAGGCTGCGCGCGACGAATGCCGCACGGCATATGTTGGCGTCCTGATCATCGACTTCGCGCGCCGATGATCATGCTCCACCTACGACCTTGAACCGTCGAGAAACGACATGGCCGGGCCTTGCGGTCCGGCCGGGGGAACTCAGCTGCGCATGCCGCGACCACTGACCAGCAACTTCACGCAGGCGAAGTACAGCACCACCGTGGCCACCAGCATGAATGCCACCGCTACGCCGATGCTGATGTCCGAGACGCCGAGGATGCCGTAGCGGAAGGCGTTGACCATGTGCAGCACCGGATTGGCCAGGGACACGGTCTGCCAGAACGGCGGCAGCAGGCTGATCGAATAGAACACCCCACCCAGGTAGGTCAAGGGTGTGAGGACGAAGGTCGGCACGATGGAGATGTCGTCGAAGTTGCGCGCGAACACCGCGTTGACGAAGCCCAGCATGGAAAAGATCGTGGCGGTCAGCAGCACCACCAGCACGGTGATGCCCAGGTGATGCACCTGCAGATCGGTGAAGAACAACGACAGTGCGGTGACGATGATCCCGACCATCAAGCCGCGCAACACCCCACCCGCGACATAGCCGATCAGAATGGTGTGCGGCGACAGTGGCGAAACCATCAGCTCTTCGATGGAGCGCTGGAACTTGGCGCCGAAGAAACTCGAGACCACGTTGCCGTAGGAGTTGGTGATCACCGACATCATGATCAGCCCCGGCACGATGTACTCCATATAGCTGAAGCCACCCATGCCACCAATCTGCTTGCCGATCAGGTTACCGAAGATGACGAAGTACAGCACCATGGTGATGGCTGGCGGCAGCAGGGTCTGCGGCCAGATCCGCGTGAAGCGCCGCACTTCGCGGTAGACAATGGTGTTGAGAGCGACCACATTGGCCTGGAATTCGGAACTCATACCGCAACCTTCCTCAGATTCTTCTCCACCAGAGACACGAACAACTCCTCCAGGCGATTGGTCTTGTTGCGCAGGCTCAACACCGGAATGTTCAACAGCGCCAGCTGGCCGAACAGCGAGGTGATGCCGATCTCCTTGTCGACCTGCACTTCCAGCGTCTGCGGATTGACCAGCGTGCAGGGGTAGCCTTGCAGCTGCGGCGCCGCGTTGAGCGGCTGGCCCAGATCGAGCAGAAAGGTCTCCACGTGCAGGGTGCCGAGCAGTTCACGCATGCTGGTGTTCTGGACGATGGTGCCGTGGTCAATGATGCCGATGTTGCGGCACAGCTGCTCGGCCTCTTCCAGGTAATGGGTGGTGAGGATGATGGTGATGCCTTTTTCGTTCAGCTCGGTGAGGAAGCCCCACATCGAACGCCGCAGTTCGATGTCGACGCCGGCGGTGGGTTCATCGAGAATCAGCAGGCGCGGCTCGTGGATCAGCGCCCGTGCGATCATCAAGCGCCGCTTCATGCCGCCCGACAGCGACCGCGACGGCGTATCGCGCTTGTCCCACAGCCCCAGCTGGGTCAGGTACTGTTCGGCACGCTGCTTGGCGACCTTGGCCGGAATCCCGTAGTAGCCGGCCTGGGTCACGACGATGTCGAAGGTCTTCTCGAACTGGTTGAAGTTGAACTCCTGAGGCACCACGCCAATGCTGCGCTTGAGCGCTGCCGGCTGGCGGTCCAGGTCGTTGCCGAAGATGTTGACCGTGCCGCTGGTCTTGTTGACCAGGGTGGAAAGAATACCGATGGTGGTCGATTTGCCTGCGCCGTTGGGGCCCAGCAGTGCGAAGAAGTCGCCTTCCGCTACGTCGAGGTCGATGCCGCTGAGGGCCTGAAACCCGTTGCCGTAGGTCTTGGTCAACTGTCGAATGGACAGAGCAGAACTCATAAGGGGTCTATACGCCGTGTTGAGAGTGGTGATGAAGTAAGGGCGACTGCGATGATTTGCAACCAGATGTGTAACAGCTGACTCCATGATGGGCGCGGTGACCGCCCCCGTAAAGTGACTGTTGTCGATAGTGCACATCAGTCCCACGCGTGCCGCGAGCGCCCATGCAGATAGGGCCACAGCGGCCAGCGAACGTTCCGGGCAACTACCTGCGGCCTTCTGCGCCGCGAACTCCCCTACCCTGCAACGGTCACTATCCAGGCAAGTACCGGATCTGTCCCACACGAAGCTTACGTGCCTGGCCACCGTTTTCCCGTCTGCCGCCCCGTGTCGACGGCAACTGCAGGTGGTTCGTCCCGCCTGGCTTACACGGAGAAAACACTATGTTGTTGTTGTGGATCGTCGCCCTCGTGGTCGGCATCGCCTGGCTGGCTCATCGGCGCATTGCCGCCCTGCCCGCCATGGGTATCGTCGCCGTGTTTCTGGTGATCATGGGCGCGGCCAGTCACGCGCCTGGATGGTTGCTGACGCTGCTCTGGCTGTTGCTGATTGCCAGCGCGCTGCCATTGCTGCTGCCAGAGCTGCGCCGCAAGCATTTCAGCGCCCCGTTGTTTCGCTGGTTCAAGAAGACCCTGCCGCCGATGTCCGACACCGAGCGCGATGCGATCGACGCCGGCACGGTCTGGTGGGATGGCGAACTGTTCAGCGGCCGGCCCGACTGGAACATCTTGCTGGCCTACCCCAAGGTGCAGTTGAGCGCAGAAGAACAGGCGTTCATCGATGGCCCGACCGAGGAGCTCTGCGCCATGGTCAGCGACTGGCAGATCGGTCAGGACATGGACCTGCCGCCGGCCGCCTGGACCCACATCAAAGAGCATGGCTTTTTCGCCCTGATCATTCCAAAGGAATATGGCGGCAAGGGCTTTTCGGCCTACGCCCACTCCCAAGTGGCGATGAAGCTGGCCACTCGCAGTGGCGACCTCGCGTCTACCGTCATGGTGCCGAACTCGCTCGGCCCCGCTGAACTGCTGCTGCACTACGGCACCGACGAGCAGCGCAATCACTACCTGCCTCGCCTGGCACGCGGCGACGACATCCCCTGCTTCGCGCTCACCGGCCCCCTGGCAGGCTCGGATGCGGGCGCGATGCCCGACGTCGGTGTCATCTGCAAAGGCCAGTGGCAAGGTGAGGAAGTCATCGGCATCCGCCTGACCTGGGAAAAGCGCTACATCACCCTGGGTCCGATCGCCACCCTGCTTGGCCTGGCCTTCAAGGCCCACGACCCCGAGCACTTGCTGGGCGACAAGGAAAACCTGGGCATCAGCCTGGCGCTGATTCCGACCGACACACCGGGTGTGGAAATCGGTCGTCGCCACTTGCCACTCGGCGCTGCTTTCATGAACGGGCCGAATTCGGGCAAGGACGTGTTCATCCCCCTCGACTACCTCATCGGCGGCCAGCCGATGCTGGGCAAGGGCTGGATGATGCTGATGAATTGCCTGTCGGTGGGTCGTTCGATCTCCTTGCCGGCAGTTGGCACCGGTGCCGCCAAGTACACCAGCCTGGTCACAGGCCAATACGCGCAGATTCGCGAGCAGTTCAACGTCCCGCTGGCGGCCTTCGAAGGGATCCAGGAATCTCTCGCCAGGATTGGTGGCAACGTCTGGCTGATGGACAGCGCCCGCATGCTGACCGCCAATGCGGTAGACCTGGGGGAGAAACCCTCGGTGCTTTCGGCCATTCTCAAGTACCACCTGACCGAACGCGGCCGCGATTGCATCACCCACGCCATGGATGTCCACGGTGGCAAGGGCATCATCATGGGCCCCAACAACTACCTGGGTCGCAACTGGCAGGGCGCACCGATCTTCATCACCGTGGAGGGCGCGAACATTCTGTCGCGCAACCTGATGATCTTCGGCCAGGGTGCCATCCGCTGCCACCCGTTCGTGCTCAAGGAAATGGCCCTGGCTGGCCGCGAAGACCAGGATCAGGCACTGCTGGAGTTCGACGCGCTGCTGCTCAAGCACATCGGCTTCGCCGTCGGTAACGCGGCCAGTACCTTTGTCTTGAACCTGGGCCTGGGCCACTTCGAACAGGCGCCGGGTGACCGTCTTGCCCAAGGCTATTTCCGCGCCCTGAACCGGCAGGCAGCTGCCTTTGCCCTGCTGGCGGACCTGAGCATGATGCTGCTCGGTGGCGAGCTCAAGCGTCGCGAGCGGCTGTCGGCGCGTCTGGGCGATGTGCTCAGCTACCTGTACCTGAGTTCTGCAGCGCTCAAGCGCTATCACGACCAGAACTCGCCCGAGCATCTGCGGCCGCTGTTGTGCTGGGCCATGGAAGAAAGCCTGGGCCAGGCCGAGCACGCGCTGGATGCCATCTTGAAAAACTTCCCCAACAAGGCGCTCGGGTATCTGCTGCGTGGCGTAGTCTTCCCGTTCGGTCGGCGACACACCGGGCCTTCCGACAAGCTGGAAGCCGAAGTGGCGGCCATCACCGGTCGCCACAAAGGCGACCCGGCGCTGGAAGAACTGCTGGCCGGCTGCTACCGCCCACAGGGCGCGGACGATCCGGTCGGCGCGCTGCAAGTGGCGTTCGACCTGCTGCGCGACAGCCAGCCGCTGCACAGGAAACTGCAACAGGCCTACAAGGCGCGGCAATTCAGCGCTACACCCGGCCAGTCGCTGATCGATGCAGCCCTGCACGCCGGCGTGCTGCAACCCGCCGAGGCGCAGACCCTGCACCAGGCAGAAGCTGCGCGGCGCAAGGTGATCGACGTCGACGACTTCAGCAAGGGAGAGCTGCTGCCCACTGCAGACAAGGTCCGCTGAGGATCTGCGAAAAGACAGCCGGCGCGTGGAGCTTTATACTCCCGCGCCCGTTTCGCTCAAGAGGACCCCACCATGGCCATTAACCATCTCGAATACCACCTTGTCCTGCTCGACCATCTGCGCAGCATCCTCGTGGCTCTGGGCGAGGCGGAGCAGGTCCCTGAGGAAAGCCACGCGCTGTTTCTCGAGCGCTTCGATGAGCTGCGCGCGCAACTGCCGGTCGACCCGGTGGAAAGCCAGTACCTGGGCCAGGACATCATGTGCCAGGTGATCACCCGCTACCCGCAGATTGCCCACCTGGTGCCGCGCGACCTGCTGTGGTTCTTCGCCGGCGACTGCCTGCACTACATGCCCGACGAAGAAATCGCGCTGTACCAAGCGCTTGAAGAGCGCCGTTTCGAAGCCGAGGAGAATGACGAACCGTTCGACTGGAATCAGGAGAAGCAGCTGATGGCGATGTCGGGGCAGGAAGCTCGCCACTGACTGGACGCCGGATGCATAACGACAAAGGGGTCGCTCATCGAGCGACCCCTTTGTCGTTTCAGCCAGGTGGGATCAGATCACATCTGATCCAGCAGACCCTCCACTTGACTGGCGAACCCTGGCCCACCATCCACTGCGGTGTAGCGCAGGTTGACGATGATGTCAGTCAAGGTATCGAGCATTGCGCTTTGAGGCGCACGATCGTGGCGAGGGAATTTCAATTGCCAGCTGGAAACCGCGCCAGTTCCCTCGAACGGCAGGTAGCGCTCGTCGTTGAAGTCGAGCATGAACAGGCCGTGATCGTCCATGCCAGAGGACAGGGCGATGCTTTGGCTGGCACGGGGGTTGAACAGGATATGCTGGGTGTTCGCATCCGGCAGGCCGTACAGCGAATTCATCGCCCGCAGGTCGGCCTTGGTCACGGTTTTGCTGGACACTTGGGTCAACACGCCATGGATCTGCTGATAGGGCCCGACCACAACCGGCAGTGATACCGAGACGCTGACCAACTGCCGCAGGTAATGCCCCGGGTAATCGCCGTCGAACAACGAGCAGTGAAGGTCGAACGTCAGTTCCCCGCGCTCCTTGAGCTGGGTCAGCGCCATCTCCCAGCGCTCTTCGCTGCCTATCTTCTCGAACAGAGACTTGAGGGAAACGGTCTTGGTCAGTTCCAGACGCCGTTCATTGCGTTTCAGGTAGGCCGCCTCCATGCGCAGCAGTTGCAGCTTCAGCGCGTCGCCGGCGGTGAGGCCGAAGTAGTTTTCGAACCACACGTTGGGCTGGATGAATCGAGTCTGGAAATCACCCAGCTCATACTGCCAGCAGGCTTCCAGATTCAGGCTCAACGCGACAACCGCATCGTACGCCTGGAAGTAAAAGGTCGACAGCTGACTGAGCAGCCATTGGTACAGGCCGGCATTGGTGCTGCGGGTTTTCAGAAATGCATAGTAGTCCTGCGACTGCTGTTCGCTGCGTACGGCATGGGCTAGTTGCTCACGAGCGGATTCTATCTGCAGCTTCTGGGCATTGATCTGCTTGTCCACCGCCGACAGCTCGGCCGACGCCTGGTCGCGCTGAAACTCCCACTCGACCAGGCGACGCCGGTATTGCTCGTTGATGGAAAGCATCTCGCCATTGATACGCATGGAATCGGCTGCCATTCCGGCAACCACGGCCACAGCCTGGACGGCCGAACCGGCACGGGTGTGTCCACCGCCCACAGCCGTTACGATCACCGAGCCCATATTCACCGCGCCGGCGACACGTTCCAGGGCCTGAGTGCCTGCGCTGGCGATGGCGGACTTCAAGTTCAGGTCCTTGGCCCGCTCCTCTGCCGACGAAACGTTCTCTTCGGCCAGCTTTGAGTAGTAGTCGAAGCGCTGCTTGATGACCTGGCGACTGCTGGTCAATGCCACCAGACCTGCGTCAGCTTGGTCGATCGCCAATTCCTGCAGCTTGATCCCGAACTGCGACAGCTCCAGGACGTGGGACTGTTGCAGTTCTTCCTGCTCGGCACGATCCTTGAGCTCACGGTAAGTGCGTACCTGCTCGCCGAAACGAATCAGGGTCTCCACCGCATTCTGCACCCGCGGCAGCAGCGCGCGGAAGCGATACGGCGGAATCGGCGCCATGCCACCGACACTGCGCTGTACCAGCCCACTGGCGCTGTTCTGCGCGCGCAGCAGCATTTTCGGGTCCACCGGCGGAGCATAGAGCGGCAACAGCAGCGGCTTGCCGTCGATGGTCAGATTGTTGCGCAGGTTCTCGAGTCGCCGCGCAATGTCGTCCCAGATATCCAGCAGCTGGGTGTTGACCGGCAGGCGGAAACGTTCGGAGTCGAGCAGTTCGAACCACGGCCGATCCTCGCCCTGTATGGCGGGTAGCGAGCGTGCGCTCAGTGGATGTTCGTAGCGTGCGAACGTTTGCCCGTTCATTTCAGCAGCCACGCCCAGGCTGACAGGTTCCCAGCGACCGACCATCCGGTTGTCCGGTTTGTTACCCATCAACGAGAGCGCACGCACGTACATCAGCTTCGCCTCGTTCAAACTGTCGCGGGTCAGGCGACGGTACAGGGAATCGCCATAGGCCATGAGGTTGCGCACATACAAGGTAAAGATCGCCTTGCGGTAGTGCTCTGGATGTGAATAGCAGATCGCGTCGGGATCGGTGATACCGACCACTTCATAGTCACCACTGCTGGCCTCCTCTAGAGGGCGCACCGACCAGTACAAGGGGCTGGGCGGCTGGGTGGGCTTGATCTTGGCTTGCGGGTTGAAGATGTAGTGGAGCCACTCTTCGGCACCGAAGAAATCGAACTCGTTGTGCAGACGTTGGGCGACCGCATGGGGCACATGGAAAAACAGCTCCCAGAAATATCGTCCGTTGGCGCCATGGAAGTCCATGTAGCTCACCGCAGTGCTACCCGGAAGCGGCGGTTCCTGCATATGCTGGGTGGACCAGTTGAGTACGGCATCTACCGACACGTTTGCCTTGGCAACCAGGTCTCGGGCAAACAGCGTATTGAGGCGGACGTATTGCAGTCCAGTCAGCCGCAGCGCGGTCAAGTCGAGAAACTGCCCTCCAGTCGCCTCGTGACGCAGTTTGGGACGAGCCTCGGGCAAGGCATTGAGCGTGACCACATAATGATCCCGCGAAGGTGTGCTCGCCACGTCGCCAAAGCTGATGTCGATCGTGGACGGAATGTCCCCAGGTTGTGCGCCAAACACAAACATGACATCCGGCGTCCAGGCATTGCCGTTCAGGGCGATGTCGCGGAACTCTGCCCCCGCCTTTTGCACCCCGCTGACATAACAGCTCAAAATTAAATGGGCGTTATGCGGGCGTTCTGTCGTGGCGTTGATGAAGGCTTTAGTGACTTGACCACGAACGCGCAGGCAGTAGCGCCCTTGTTTATCGATGCAGAACCACGTCACCAACCGCATCCACCCACTCAAAGCGCCAACTTTATGATAAGCCTCTTCATAGCCTTGAGTCACTGCAGGGTGGGTCCAGCGGTCGCTGGCCAGCGGATGTTGCAACGAATTATCTGCGTTGGAGAAATGCTGCAAGGCATTGAGCATTTTTCCCAGATAACCGCTGACGCCAGTGTGGTTCACGACATCGTGAAACAGCACATTGAACCGCGCATCGAAAATCAATCCTTCATAATCAGGCTGGTCTGCATCGGTCACGCCATATGCAAAGACAATTTTCTTGTCGTCTGGATCGGCCTCGCTGACAAAGGCCACGAAATAGTCGGCGTCTGGATCGTATTTACGCTTATCCATGAGCACCGTGACCATGGCTGGCGACCAACTGCCATCAATCATTTGGTAGGCAACGTTCAGACTGTAACTTGGCACGGACTCGTGGGTACCTACCACGTCGTCGCCGTCGGGGCGTTCGCGCATCTTTTCTTGCTGGCTGATCCACGCGACATACAAACGACCGTCCAGTAGTAGCGGCCTGATGTGCAGGATCTCGCTTCCCGAAGGGATGTTTACCGGCAACCACTCGCTCCAGGCAGTGGGGCTCAGGTAATCGTCACCTTCGGCCTGGCCGGTGGCCTCGCCAAAACGTACCTGGGCCTTGCGCCAGAAATACTGATAGGGCTCGACGTTCTGCCGCCCCAGAAAGTAGTAATCGGCATTACGAAAGTCCACGCCATCAATATAGCCGGCCACCACGTTCAGATTGCTCAAGTGTTCGAACTTGTTCAAGTAGTGCCGCAATGCGTGCTGCACGGAATCTTTGGACGGACGACTCTGATTGATGTCGTTGGTTAATTCCGTGAATGCCTGCGTCTGATTGAGACGTAGTGTGGGTTCGATGTAGTTCTCGGGGTAATCCTGCAACATCTGATTACCCGCCCAGATAGCGTACTCACTCTTGCTTTCGCGCCAGAGTTGCTGCGCCTGCTTGTCGAAAATTCCACGATAGCCAGGCTCCATCCCATTGTAGATGGCATGAATGTATTGCTGAAGACTGGCCATGCCCATGGCGATACGGCTGGTATCGACAGGGGCATTGACCTGGTTGTCGATAAGCAGGTATTCGTACAAGTCCTCAGGGGTTTCCAGACGGCGAGCGCCGGGCACGGGGTGTTCCGGAACTATTTGGCCTAGGTAATAGGCGACCAGTGCGTCGCGGTGTGCGGAAAATAGAGCAGCAGTGAACTCGGTCACGATAATATCTCGATAATAAGGGCAATACAATTGATCAACCAGACACTTTTATTCCGGAATGATCTTCATGATTTCGTAGCCTACGAAATTGTCCATCACGCTGTACGGACTGGTTTGAGTCTCGGACAGCATCAATTCCATGTAGCCATCCGGGCCGCAGGTTCCAGGTGTCGAGACGACCCTATAGCCAGCAGGAGTTATAGCCAGCACGGGTTCGTTACCGTACAGAACCCTGACCGTCATCGGCACTTCGGCGCGTTTGGGAACATAAGCAATGTTTCCTTCGAACCGTACGCGTGAATCACTGCTACTGGCCACAGTTCTGAACGCCGCCGGCAGATTTCGCCGGTCTTCGGGGATAACAAAGTTCACATGATCAACAGTGTTCATTCCGTCCCTGAACACCGCGCAGGTATCCGGGCGTACAGTAAGCGTGTTATCCCAGCGGTTATTACTGGTATAGATTCCTCTGTAAGCACAGCCCCCAGCACTGTTTGGTAATAGAGGTCTTTCCGGGGGGTTTCCATCCGTTTGCCTGAAGTGCACCGTGCCGCCTATCAGCGGACGTCCACTTTGCGAGTTCAGCTGGACACTGAGCCCGTGGGTATTTAGGTAGTCATGCTGCCTCCAAGCTTGAAAGATGCCAAGTGTCACGATCTCCTTCACATGCACTTCTCGGGTTTCAATGACACCCAAATTGCTCTCGAATCTCAAGACAAGCACGTTATCCGCTGCACCACCTTCTTTGAAATCGGCGTACTCCCCATTGAAATCAAAATGCATGTGCCCTTGCTCATCGGCATAGGCTTTCTCGCCCGCTGCAGGTGAAATGACAATTCCTTGCATGTCGGCAGCGCCGCCAACCAAGCTCCATTGCACCCATGCACGATCATCGCCGATATCCCCACGGACAGCACGTACGCTCAATGCTCCCTGCCCACCACGCCCCATGACGAACGAGCTGCCATCAGAATGATTCAACAGATCACCCGTTTCACCCAGCGACGACACTTGTAAAGATTCGTGAGCGTGCATGACTGCGACTGCGAAATCAGCCGCGTTGTTTACCCCAATGGTTCGCGCTGTCACCACTTTCTGGCCGTGATCACCCGCCGCGAAGCGATATTCGAATGCGGTCCAACCTTGACTATCGGTGTAGCTGGTTCCGAGCTCCCTACTGCCTTGGTGCCACGTCACGGGGTAGCGGCTCAATGCTGGCTCCAGGCGTACACGGAACTGCGCTGGGCGTGACTGGCCGATGCCGAAAATCTGCTCCAATGGTGCATGTTCGACCAGTCTTGGCAGCTCGAAGATAGGCGTCGCAGCACTGGCGAGGGGGCGCAATTGGGTGTCCGACACAGTGGCATCAACGCTCACTATCACGGACCCTGCCTGGGCTGCGGTGAAATTGATGCGGGCAATACCCTGCCCATCGGTGATGCTCGTAGCTTGCTGATCAAAGCCGCCGACGGTGCAACCCCAAGTCACTGTGGCGCCGATTACAGGCGTTTCATCCAGGTTGATAATGCGGCAAGTGACCTCTACCGGCTGGGTCGCCGCGATGGCGCTCGCGAAGCGTATGTATTGAAAGTAAGGCTGTTCCAGGAACCTGACGGGTTGAAACGCGTGCTCGTTACCGTTGAACTCGAACACCGCTACCACGCTGGCCGGACCCGACGGCTTGCTGTGCAACGTCGCATACGCCAGGCCTTCGCTATTGGTGCGCGTCTGCGGACGCTGGAATTGACCTAGGTCCGTCTCCCACTGCACCACACGATCGCGACCCACGTTGCCATGCATATCCACGAGTTCCACCGCAAACTCGATTTCTTCACGGTCACCCGCCAGCGCCTCGGCAGGATTCGGGTAATGGGGCACCTCGATGAAGTCAAGGGTGCTTTCATCGCAATCGATCCGCACCAGCGGCGCCTGGATCTGCCGGTCCAGGCCGTAGGTGGCGGTGACCTGAGCGGTGCCCATCTCATCGCCAGCCATCAGGGTCGCGGTCATTTCGCCATTGGCGTCGGTTTCCGTCATCGCGGGGAATTGCAGTTCGCCCAGGCTGGTACGCCAGGCGACTCGAATACCACCCATCGGCTGGCCCAGGAAGTTTCTGACGGTAATGGTGAAGCGTGCGACCTCGTCGGTCCTGGCCACCAACAGCTCACGGTCGACAATGATCCATGAAGACTCGCTTTGCCCCAGTTCACCTTCCACTTGTTTGCCTTCACCTGACAGGCTGGCGGTCAAGCTGGCCAAGGCACCCTCGCCAGCGGCCCGGTAGTCGTTGCGCGAACTGTCGCTGCGCAGCCGACTCAAGCCGACCACTGCCGTGGTGCCCAATTGCAGCTCGTTACAGAACTCGCGAATACGGATCAGGTGATCCAGTTCCAGCACCGTCAGCAGAATCCCGTTGTCAGCCAACAGCGCGGCTGTTTGCAGAATGTCGCGAGTGCCGAAGCCGATAAATCCGGCGATCTTGCCCGCAGCATCTTCGCGCACAAGTTCGGCATCGGCATCGCTGAGCTCTTGGGGCAGGCTGTTCACCAGCTGTAGGTAGTCGAGCAACTCCTGCTCACCGCGACGGCTGAATTTCACCACTCGCTGGTACTGCACCAGGCTGTAGAGGTCTGCAAAGCCGATGTCGTCGATCGACCAGGTGGCGGATCTGGTTCGGCGAACTTGCGCCGGGCGGCCGAACCACTCAGGGTTACGCACAAAACTGCGCAAGGCCATGGCGCTGACGTTCAGCTGTTGCGCGATCGCTGCCCGGCGGGCCAGACGTGCCAGGATGGTCAGCACTTCATCGCCCACGGGCACCGCGACACCGGCGCCCCCCTCGATGGCGAACACCCGCAGTACTTCGGCAAGCAACTGATAGGTCGTGCCACGCGCCCACAGCAGCAGCTCGCGGCACTGCTCGGCAGTCACCTTCAAGGTGCTGGCCAGGCATTCCCAAACCAGGCTCTGCTGAGCGGCACGGGCGTCCATCACCACACTGAACAGTTTGATGCGCAGGTCGGAGATCGCTGTGACGCCATGGCGGCTCATCACGCGATCGATCAGCTCCAGCAGCCGCTCGGTATAGTAGGCTTCGTCCTCGTACTCGGGGGCCATGATGCTGCGATCAATGATCAGGCCGTCACCGGAAACGAGCGCTTCGAATTCAGCCAGCCAGTCAATCGCAGTTGGCGCATCACCCGCTGAATACTGCGGTGCACCTGCTTCGACGAAGGTCGCCTGGCTGACCAATACCGCTCCCATACGTGATTGAATCTGCTTGAGCAGATCGATCTCGTGCTCGGTCGCTGCCGCAACGGGAGTCAGTGGCATGACCTGCTGATACAACCAGTTGACCGACAACTGATGCGTGTTGCACCACTTGATCACATCGGCCAAGGACTGGATCACACTCAGGGTGTCAGTCGTTTCCGAGTGCTGATGCACGGCAAGCCGGGGCTGCGCCAGGCGGTTGATGTACTGGTTGGCGCTCTGGTTGATCAATTGCAGCAAGGCAATCGCCTCGATACTCGAAATGCCCAGATAGCGTGGCAGCTTCACCAGGCGGTAGAACGCCGAGACTACAGCGTGGGACCACCGCAAGCTGTTGATATCGAAGTCAGCCATGCTTTCGTTGCCCTGACTGTGGAGCCCCTGAGCGATGTAGCGAGCGATGTAGACGTAGGTTTCGAAACTGATGCCCAGCGCGCTGCACAGATGATCGACCTTGCGGTACTGATTCTCCGTTGCCGGGACGATTGGAAATACGCTGTCGTCCAGACACAACGGCGTTTCAAACAGGCCGCTGGCATTAAAAATGCGATCGAACTGCGGCGTGTCACTGCCGCACGCATACAGGCCTACGCCATGAACGAGCGCCGAAAAGTCTTCAGCGGTTACCTTGAAATCGCGCTGCAGTTGGCGAAACAGACCCAGCATGCGCAGGGTGTTTTCGGTGATCTGAAAAGCGTGCGGGGTCTTGCCGTGCTCGGTCTTGAAGGCTGCCGATAGCAGCAGATCGATGTCGGCGAAGCTCAGCTCCATCCAGCGCGACAGACGAATGATGCGTTGCAGGCGGTCGAAATGGCCATCGGTGTGGCCGATAAAACGGTGCATCGCCCCACCCTCACTGACCACGCCCAAGGTCGGCGCGGTACCCGCGTTGATGTAGCTGGAACCGACCACGGCAGGCGATGCCGGCGCCAACCCGGCCACATTGGGCGAAGCCACCGGTGCGCGCGTTTCAATGGACAGCAGGTCTTCCAGTTGCGCCTGGTTGATGCCCGTGCGCTTGCAGAAGGTAGGGATATCCACCAGCGGCTCGGCGTTGGCAACACCGTAGTGACGGTTGTAGAAGCTGGCCTGAGCCACGGCCATGGCTGCCTGGCGCTGGAGGCCTGGGGCCTTGCGGGCCAGGTTCGTCAGCGGAAAATAAGGCGCTTCCAGCAGCAGCGCGCGCTGCTCGGGGCCAAACGCGGCGTCCAGTTGCAGGGCATCGTCGGAGGCCGCCGAATGCAACCCTTGCTCCTTGAAATAGGGGAACTTGGGATCGAGTTGTCGAACCACGTCACCCAGTTGGTAGCGCTTGCGCTGCAGCACATGGTTGATCTGCGCCTGATACCGCTCATACGGCAACTGGAAAGGATAACGGGTGGCCAGCAGTACATCGTCTACCGCTTCTTCGCTGCGGTTGCGGCCGTCCAGAAACTCGCGCGCGGCGCGCTCGAGAATCTCATTGACGATCACTACAGTCGGCTCGACGCGCTCCAGGCTCACAGGGTCCAAGGTCAGGTCAACCAGATCGGGACGACGCTTGGCCAGCGTGATGGCTTCACCTTCGATGGCCAGAGGCTCGATGGTCTGGGTGGCAAGACGGTAAAGACTGGTCAGATAAGCCGCAGGCGAGGAGGTTGCCTCGATAGCGCCGGGCATGCAGTTGCTCGACCAACTGGGGGTGAACTGGCTTTCGAAGCTGGGGCCGTCGACCAGCGCACGGACGCCGCTACGGGCCATGGCCGCCGAAGCCGGCTCGCTGGCCTTGAGGCGTTGTTCGCGCATCTGTCGCGCTGCGAGCACGGCCACCGAGCTGGCGCGCTGATGCAAGGCTTGCGCTTGATCTACGTCAAAACCCTTGCCGAGCTTGATCAGGTCGTCGACGCTGCCTTGAGCGATCGCCATTGCCGTGCAGCCTTGAACCTTGGACAGGGTCTGGTGCTGTTCGGCATTGACGGCGATATTCTTCAAATGTGCGGATAGGGTACGTTCCGCCGGCGTTTCATCTTTCATGGCTATCTACCTTGGCTGTTCGGCGCAGGCCCGCGAACGGGCTGCGCAGTGAAGCCGCCACACTAGGTAATGTTTCCTTGGACGTCGCCTGACAGAAGTGATAGGTACGTGTATGTTTTTAAAAGAGAAATTTGTATATGCGAAGATGACAGGCGCCTACTGAGAACCTTTCGCATCGATAAAGAACCGGCGGGTGAAGTGCAGTGCGAATCAGTTTGGCCGGTGAGGCTGCATAAGCTGATAACTAAACGCCATTACCGTGCGTTGAACTGTTCTTCTATAGTCGCTTCACCGGATCACCGGCATGCCCTTCCCCGTTCTCTTCGAGCCGACCGCGCCCCGCGGATGCGTCGGAGACGAGACTTGAAACCATGTCCACCCTCTTCACCCCGCGGCACCTGCTTGCCGCCAGCCTCAGCGTTGCGCTCGGCGTTGCCTTCAGCTTTTCGGCAGCGGCAGAAACCCAGCTGCGCATCGGTTACCAGAAGTCCTCGACGCTGATGGTGCTGCTCAAGCAGCAAGGTACGCTGGAGAAGCAACTGGCAGACAAAGGCGTGCGCGTCAGCTGGCACGAATTTGCCAGTGGCCAGCCGCTGCTCGAAGCGCTTAACGTCGGCAACGTCGACCTGTCGGCAGACGTTGCCGACACGGTGCCGGTGTTCGCTCAAGCTGCCGGCGGCAAGCTCACCTACTACGCGTCCGAATCGGCTTCACCGCAGGCCCAGGCGATTCTCGTGCGGCAGGACTCGCCGCTCAAATCGCTGGCAGACCTGCGTGGCCATACCGTAGCAGTCACCAAGGCGGCAGGGGCTCACTACCTGCTGCTGGCGGCCTTGCGCAAGGGTGATCTGACGTTCACTGACATCAAGCCGGCCTACCTGACCATCGCCGACGGTCGCGCCGCCTTCGAAAACCAGAAGGTGGATGCCTGGGTGGCGTGGGAACCGTTCCTCAGTGCCGCGCAGCAGCACCAACCTACCCGCGTACTGGCGGGCAGCGAAGGCCTAGCGGCGTACAAGCGCTACTATCTGGCAGGCACGCCTTATGCGAAGGCCAACCCGGCGATCCTGAAAACGGTGTTCGACGACTTGGCCGAAACTGGCAAATGGGTCAAGGCGAACCCGGCCGACGCCGCCGCGATTCTGGGTCCGCTCTGGGGCAATCTTGACCCGGCAGTGGTGCAGCAGGCGAACGCCCGCCGCAGCTACGATGTGCAGCCCGTCACCCGCGAAGGATTGGCCGAGCAGCAGAAGATCGCCGATGCCTTTCACGACGAGAAGCTGATTCCCAAGCGGATCGATGCGGTGAACGTGGAGGTGTGGGCGCCGGGCGAGTAATCCAACGACGCACTCCCAGGATCTGTGCGGCGGCCCCTCACCTGCCGCCGCCAACCGGGCCGGAAAACGCAGCCCATGAGCAGTCGACTGCTCCGATTACGCCGCAGACAAATGCTCGTAGAGAATCACCGCACCGACCAGCATCAACACGATGCCGCCCACGATTTCCGCGCGCTTGCCCACCACGACGCCCAGTACCCGACCCAGCATCACGCCGATCGTGACCATGACCGTGGTTGCCACGCCGATGGCGGCGGCTGCGATCCAGATGTTCACGTCGACGAAGGCCAGGCCTACGCCAACCGCAAGAGCATCAATGCTGGTGGCAAAGGCGGTGACGGCCAGAATGGCAAAGGAATGCTGTTGCGGCTTGTCCTCTTCCGGGGCTTCAGCTTTGACCCCGTTGTAGATCATGTGCAGCCCAAGTCCCACCAACAGCACGAAGGCGATCCAGTGGTCGAAGTCTTGAACGTACTCAGTGGCCGCCTGGCCTATGAACCACCCTATCAAGGGGGTGATGGTCTCTATAGCACCGAAGATGACACCCGTACGAAGTGCTTCCGTGAATCGCGGTTTGTGCAGTGTCGCGCCTTTGCCGATGGCGGCGGCGAAGGCGTCGGTGGACATCGCCAGGGCGACGAAGATGATGGAAATGGGGTTCACGGTCGAAGATCCAGCCGGGCTATGAGTCAACGACGCGACCACACGCCCGGCTTTAGGCATGGATGCATCGTTGGTCTCACCAACCACAAGGTGTTCGTGCCACGGCAGGCAGCCGAGAATGTTGACACGAACGCGCTGGACCGAGGTCCAGAGCAGGCTACTCCCCAACAAGGGACGCCACTGTAATCAGCGGCACATGAAAATTTCGTGAGCTCGTTGATGGGTGTCAGAGCGCCAGTGCCTGACGCCCTATTGCAACCAGGGCGCTGTCATCCTGAGGCGTGTGAATGCGCGCGCAGAGCACGTTGCGGTAGTGCCTTTCCAGCGCGTTGCGACGGTCCAGCGCCGGGTTGCCGCCGGCTTCGATGGCCAGAGTCACGGCGCGTATGGCCTGGTTGCACACCAGGTACTTGATGGCGGGCCAGCGCTCGGCGGGCAGGCGGCCTTCGGCGGCCGATTGCAACAGGGCCTGGTTGGCCAGCAGCAGGCTGTCGATCTCGCCGACCCGTTCCTGGAAGCGCGGCAGCGTCGCCAGGGCGGCACCGAGATTGGCCGGTACGCGGTGCTGCAGCCAATCGATGAACGAATCACGTGCGGCCTGGGCGACGCCGTCGTAGACACTGGACATCAGCACCGCCATCCACAGAAGGCCTTCGCCGTCCAGTTCCGGCTGCGGCGTGCTGGCCGGACTTACGCTGACGGCCTGGTCGAACGGCACCAGCACGTCGTCGAAGACCACATCGTGGCTGCACGTGGCACGCATGCCCAAGTGGTCCCAGGTGTCTTCGATGGTGATTCCGGGGGTGTCTCGATGCACCAGCCAGGAACCCACCAACGGATCGTCATCATCGCTGCGCGCCCACACCAGCAGCCAGGTCAGGCCGTGGCTGCCAGTGGAATAGATCTTGCGGCCGCCCAGTCGCCAGCCCTCGGCGGTACGTCGCGCCACGGTGTTGGGCAGGCCGCCGCGGGCCGGCGTGCCCAGTTCGGGCTCGACCCGCAGCGAGTTGATCAGCGCCCCGCTTTCCACGGCGTCCAGCGCCAGGCGCTGCTTCCATGCCTGAGGCCAACGCTCGCTCTGGTGCAGACGGGCCTGCTGCAGGTACTGCATGACCAGGATCAACGCCGTCGCCGGCTCGCCCTTGGCGACTGCGGCCACCACTTTCTGCGCTGTTGCCAGGTCGGCCCCGCCGCCGCCATAGGCCGTGGGCACGGTCAGCGCGAGCAGGCCGAGGCTGTGCAGGTGGTCGATGTTGTCATGGGGGAACTCGCCACTGCGGTCGTAGCGCTCGGCGTGCAGTGCCATTCGTTCGGTGAGCGCGGCAAGGGCGCCGGGGTCTAACTGGGGCATGGCGAGAACTCGGTCGGACAAGTGCACGGCAACGCAACTCGAAGCGGCAGCGCTGTGGTTGTGGACTAATCTACGCACCTTCAAGGACATGAGTAAAGATCATTTTAGGAATATCCTAATATGCTAAACGCGCACGTATCTTGCTCCATCAGTCCGTATTCATCCCGTGTGCCACGCTTTCCCCGAACAGCCTGATCGCGCCTTGCAGGTTGCCGACGAACGCCGCATGCACCAGCCACAGGTCGACCATGGGTTTGAAATCCGCCACCTGCAGAACCTGCAGTTGTTCGCGGTGGCGACTGTGCTGCAACAGCGGTGCCGGGACCAGACCCAGGCCCATGCCGCTGGCCGCCAGGCCCAATTGCAGGTCGGTGCCGAAGGTCTCCAGGTTCAGTTTCAGGCTCAGGCCCTGCTCGGCCAGGGCGTGCGAAAGGCCAGCGCGAAAGCCACAACCGTCGGGATTCAGCACCCAACCTTCGCCTTGGCAGTCGGCCAGCTTGCAGCGTTTGCCGAAATCCAGGCCCTTGGCCCCAACCACCAGAAGCGGCATGCGTGCCAGCGAGTGACCCACCACGCCGTCGGGAAACACCTTGCCTGCCGGGAACAGCGCCGCAGCCGCATCCAGCTCACGGTGCTGGATACGCTGGACCAGCTGTCCACCCCAGCCGTGGGCAACCTGCACGTGCAAATCGACGAAGCGCTGCTTCAAGGCTTGCAGGGCATCGAGCAGCACGGCGTCACCGACCGTCTGCGGCACGCCGAGGCGCAGAGTGCCGGAGGGCGCTGCGTCTTCCGCCACCAGCTCGTGCAGCGAATCGACCTCGCGCATCACGCCCTGGCAGCGTTCATACACGCGCAGGCCGATGGCCGTGGGTTTCATCGGCTTGGTGTGCCGGTCGAGCAGAATTGCGCCCAGCGACTCTTCGAGACTTTGCAGGCGCCGGGTGACGGCGGACTGAGTCAGCTGCAGGGATTCGGCGGCCACGCTCAGGGACTGCAGGCGCACGACTGCCAGGAACGCTTGGATGTCATCTATCTTCATTCGCTTTTCGCATATTAGCTTATGAACAAATTGAATTTCGGGAAGCTTAATCCCTTTGCTAGGGTAATAACGAATCTGTTCGAGGGCTACTGAAATGACTCATCCACTGCGCTATGACCGCTTTCGCCAGTTCGTCGGCGACCTGGCCGAGTTGCTGGATCGCGAACCCAGCGAGCCGGCGGTGCTGGAACAAGGCGCAGTGCTGCTGCAGCGGCTGGTCAGCCACGACGACTGGCTGCCGGCCATCGCTGCCCAGCCCGATCCGCAACGCTACCAGCAATTCCTGCTGCACGCCGACGCCCGCCAGCGCTTTTCCGTGGTGAGCTTCATCTGGGGCCCTGGGCAGAGCACACCGATCCATGACCATCGCGTCTGGGGCCTGATCGGCATGTTGCGCGGTGCCGAGTTTTCCCAAGGCTTCAGCCGCGAAGCCGATGGGCGCCTGGTGCCCGACGGCGCGCCGATCCGCCTCGGGCCGGGCCAGGTCGAAGCGGTATCACCCAACATCGGCGACATCCATCAAGTCAGCAATGCCTTCCACGATCGGGTGTCCATCAGCATCCATGTCTACGGCGCCAATATCGGCGCGGTAGCGCGCGCTGTGTACAGCGAAAACGGCGAAGAAAAGCCATTCATTTCCGGTTATTCCAATGCCGGTATCCCCAATTTCTGGGACTTGTCCAAAGAGCGCCCGCCAAAAGAGAGTTCACCTGCATGAGCCAGATTGCCGTACGCCCCTACTCCACCTTGCGCCAGGCACTGCTGGACGGCCAGGAAGTGGCATTGATCGATGTCCGCGAAGAGGCGCCTTTCGCCGAGGCTCACCCGCTGTTCGCCGCCAATATCCCCCTGTCCCGGCTGGAACTGGACATCTACGCCCGGGTACCGCGCCGCGATACGGCCATCACCGTCTATGACGAAGGCGAAGGCCTTGCCGCCGTGGCCGCGCAACGCTTGCAAGCGCTCGGTTATACCGATGTGGCGCTGCTGCAAGGCGGGCTTGCCGGCTGGCACGATGCAGGCGGCGAGCTGTTTCGCGACGTCAACGTACCGAGCAAGGCCTTCGGCGAGCTGGTCGAAAGCCTGCTGCATACGCCTTCACTGGCGGCCGAGGACGTGCAGGCCCTGCTCGACAGCCGGGCCGACGTGGTGGTGGTCGACGCACGACGCTTCGACGAATACCAGACCATGAGCATTCCGGGCGGCATCAGTGTGCCGGGCGCCGAACTGGTGCTGCGCATCCGCGAGCTCGCGCCCGATCCGCAGACCCGGGTGATCGTCAACTGCGCCGGTCGCACCCGCAGCATCATCGGCACGCAGTCGCTGGTCAATGCGGGCATTCCCAACCCGGTGTCGGCGCTGCGCAACGGCACCATTGGCTGGACACTCGCCGGTCAGGCACTGGAACATGGCCAGCAACATCGCTTCGGCGAAGTCGCCGAGCACACCCGCGCGGCAGCGGCGCAGTCGGCACGCGCTGTCGCGGACAGGGCCGGTGTGCAACGCGCGACGCTTGCAGCGCTGGCCCGCTGGCAAACCGAACAGGGCCGCACCACCTATGTGTTCGACGTGCGCACCCCGGAAGAATACGCGGCCGGGCACCTGCCTGCGGCGCGCTCCACCCCGGGCGGCCAGTTGGTGCAGGAAACCGATCATTTCGCCAGCGTGCGCGGTGCGCGGCTGGTGCTGGTGGACGACGACGGCGTACGCGCCAACATGAGCGCGTCGTGGCTGGCCCAGATGGGTTGGGACGTGTTCGTGCTGGACGATGCACAGTCCAGCGATTTCACGGCCGACGGCGCCTGGCAGACGCCCCTGCCGACCCTGCCGGAAGCCGAGACGATCAGCCCGGCAACGCTCGCTCGGTGGCAACGCGAGGGCAACACCCAGGTGTTCGACTTCACCAGCAGCGCCAACCACGTGCAACGTCATATCGCCGGTGCCCATTGGGCACTGCGCGCGCAATTGCCCCAGGCCCTGGAGAACGTACCCGTGGCCGAACGCTACGTGGTGACCTGCGGCAGCGGCCTGCTGGCGCGCTTCGCGGTGGCCGATCTGCAGGCGTTGACCGGCAAACCGGTGTTCCTCCTCGAAGGTGGCAACGCCGCCTGGGTGGCCCAGGGCCTGCCGGTGGAAACCGGCGAACGCCATCTGGCCGTGCCCCGCAGCGATCGCTACCGGCGCCCCTACGAGGGCACCGACAACCCTCGCCAAGCCATGCAAGGCTACCTGGATTGGGAGTTCGGTCTGGTCGAGCAACTGGCCAGGGACGGCACCCACGGCTTCAAGGTGATCTGACACCGCAACGCCCCTACATCACTGGCTGCTCGGGACCTGATGAAACCGGACCGAGCGGCGATCGCACTCATGTGCCGTCGCCGCCGGCACGCACGTTTTTCAGGAGAGACCCGATGACTTCGTTGTCCGTTCTGCACGATTCCACGCCCACGCTGCGCCAGCGTGTCACGCCGCAGGAATGGGAGGTGCGCGTCAAGCTCGCGGCCGCCTATCGCCTGGCCGCGCAACTGCGCTGGACCGACCATATCTACACGCACTTCTCGGCCCGTGTGCCGGGTGATCAGGAGCACTTCCTGATCAACGCCTTCGGCCTGCTGTTCGATGAAATCACCGCGTCCAATCTGGTCAAGGTGGATATCGACGGTGAGCTGATCGACGATCCGCTGGGTCTGGGCATCAACCACGCCGGCTACGTGATCCACAGCGCCATCCACCGCGCACGTCCCGACCTCAAAGCGGTGCTGCACACCCATACCCGCGATGGTGCGGCAGTGTCGGCCCAGCGCAACGGCTTGCTGCCGCTGTCCCAGCACGCGCTGCTCTACTACAGCCGCGTGGCCTACCACGGTTATGAAGGCATCGCGCTGGATCTGGACGAACAGACGCGCCTGGTCCGCAACCTGGGCAACAGCAACATCCTCATCCTGCGCAACCACGGCCTGTTGACCGGAGGCGTCAGTGTCGAGCACGCCTTCCGCGAACTGCATGGTCTGGAGCGCGCCTGCAACATCCAGATCGCCGCCCAGGCCGGCGGCAATGCCGAGCTGCTGCTGGCACCGCAGGCGGCCATCGACAAGGTGCACCAGCAGTCCGCCAGTGCAGCCAGCGGCGACAACCCCAAGATCCAACTGCACTGGGACGCCTTGATCCGTCAACTGGACCGCGAGGGCCAAGACTATGCCACCTGAAATCGCCTCTGCGCCGATCGCCAGAGCGCCCATCCACATGCTCGAAGTCACCCCCAGCGCACCCCGCCGCGGCGTGCGCGTGCCAGGCTTCGTGCTCAGGCTGCTGAGCCCGCTGGCGATCCTGGTGCTCTGGGAGCTGGCCTCGCGGGTCGGGCTGATCCCGCCGCGTATCATCGCCGCGCCGTCGAGCATCGGTGTGACGTTCTGGGCGCTGACCATCAGCGGCGAGCTCCCGGCGCATCTGCTGATATCCCTGCAGCGCGCGGTGTCGGGCCTGGCCATTGGTGTGTTCATCGGCACCGCTGCGGCCCTGCTCACCGGCCTTTCGCGGCGTGGCGAAGTGCTGCTCGACTCACCCATGCAGATGCTGCGCACCGTACCCTCACTGGCGCTGGTGCCGCTGTTCATTCTGTGGTTCGGCATCGGCGAATTCACCAAGGTCGCGCTGATCGTCATGGGCACCACCTTTCCGGTGTACCTGAACCTGTTCGCCGGCATCCGCAGCATCGACCCCAAGCTGATCGAAGCCGGCAACACCCTGGGGCTGAACCGTCGCGAACTGGTCTGGCACGTGATATTGCCCGGCGCGCTGCCGTCGTTCTTCGTCGGCCTGCGCTATTCGCTGGCGATCTCCTGGCTGGCGCTGGTGTTCGTCGAGCAGATCAACGCCACCTCCGGCATCGGCTTCCTGGCCAGCGACGCGCGCGACTTCATGCGCACCGACATCATCGTCATCTGCCTGCTGGTGTACAGCCTGCTGGGGCTGCTGATCGACGGCATCATCCGCGCCCTGGAGCACTACGCCCTGGCCTGGCGCCCCTCCTTCGTGAAGAGCTGATCCCATGACCGCACACAACGTCACCCGCCCGTTGCACCCACAACCCGCCGTGAGCCTGCAGAACGTGGTGCGTCAGTTCGGCACCAACCGTGTCATCGACGGCTTGAACCTGGACATCGCGCCCGGCGAGTTCGTTGCCCTGCTGGGCGCCAGCGGCTCGGGCAAGACCACCCTGCTGCGCTCGCTGGCCGGGCTCGACCCGATCGAAGGTGGCCGCCTGCTGGTGCCCGCGGCCCGCTCGGCGGTGTTCCAGGAACCGCGGCTGATGCCGTGGAAGCGCGTGTGGAAGAACGTCACCTTGGGCGTGCGCACCCCCCAGGCCCGCGAGCGTGCGGTCAAGGCGCTGACCGAAGTGGGTTTGGCGCATCGGCTCGATGCCTTTCCCGCCACCTTGTCCGGGGGTGAAGCCCAGCGCGTGGCATTGGCCCGCAGCCTGGTGCGCGAGCCTCGCCTGCTGCTGCTGGACGAACCGTTCGCCGCCCTCGATGCGCTGACCCGCATTCGCATGCATCAGTTGATCATCGATCTGTGGCGTGCCCACGGGCCTGCAGTGCTGCTGGTCACCCACGATGTCGAGGAAGCGATCCTGCTGGCCGATCGCATCATCGTGCTCAAGAACGGGCGCATTGCCGAAGCGCTGCCCATTGGCCTGGATCGCCCTAGGGAAAAAGGCACACCGGCCTTCAATGCCATTCGCCGACGCCTGTTAGGGCTGCTGGGCGTGGAAGCCGGCCCGCCTCAGGTGGCCGATGGACCCTTGCCACAGGCCAACAGACCACGAGCGCTCGCGACCTGAATCGAAGTGGGGCCATTCGCGGGCAGAGCCCCGCTCCCACAGAGAACTCGCCGCCCTCCCCGTTCCCACAGGCACTACCAACCTCTGTGGGAGCGGGACTCTGCCCGCGAAGGCCCGCACCCCAAACCCAAGCCGATCACAGCACTACAAAGGACAGTCACCCATGCCCCACCCAACCCACCCATCGGCTTCGAACCTGCCCCAACGCCCCCGCCTGCTGGCACTGGGCATACTGCTCGCAGCACTGGCGGGCTGCTCGCCCTCGGCCCCCGAACACGCCGACAAGACCCTCAAGATCGCCTTCTTCGGCGACAACACCACCCTGGTCAGCGTCGACCCGTTCCAGGTCTATTGGCTCGAACATCGCGTGCTGCTGCGCAACGTCGCCGAATCACTGACCGACCAGGACCCGGACACCGGCAAGATCATTCCCTGGTTGGCCAAGAGCTGGGACATCAGCGACGATGCCCTGAGCTACACTTTCCAACTACGTGACGACGTCACCTTCAGCAACGGCGAGCGCTTCGACGCCCAGGCAGTGAAGGCCGCGTTCGACAGCGACAAGGCATTCGCCAAGGAGCTGCCGGCGACCTTCGGCGCAACCTACCTGGCCGGCTACGACCATGCCGAAGTGCTCGACGACTTCACCGTCAAACTGGTGCTGTCACGACCCAACGCCGGCTTCCTCCAGGCCACGTCCACCACCAACCTGGCAATTCTTGCACCGGCCTCCTACCAGTTGACCGCCAAGCAGCGCTCGCTCGGCCAGATCATCGGCACCGGGCCTTTCGTGCTGGAGCACTACACACCGGAGAGCGGCGCCCGACTGACCCGTCGCACGGGTTACCACTGGGCATCGGCGAACATGAAGAACAAGGCCGACGCTCATCTCGATGCGGTGGACATCAGCTACATCGCCGAGGAAAGCGTGCGCAATGGCCTGTTCCTGCAAGGCAAGGTCGATGTGCTGTGGCCGCGCAACCCCTTCTCGGAGGTCGACCTCAAGCTGTACCAGAGCAAGGGCGCGACCATCCAGAGCCGTGCCTTGCCTGGCCCGGCTCTGAACCTCTACCCCAACACCCGCAACGGCCGCGTGCTGGCCGACAGGAAAGTGCGCCAGGCACTGCTAAAGGCCATCGACCGCAAGAGCTACGCCAGCACCGTGTACAACGCCGATTTCCCCGTCGTCGACGGTGTGTACGACAGCACCACGCCCTACTTCAAGGCCCAGGGCGCCAAGCTTGGCTACGACGCTGTCGGCGCCGCACGCTTGCTGGACGAGGCAGGCTGGGCACCGGCTGCCGATGGCTATCGACACAAGGACGGCAAGCGCCTGAGCCTGGCCTACAACATCAACGGCAGTGAAACGGCCGGCGATGTGCTGGTTCAGGATCAACTGCGCAAGGTGGGTATCGACCTGAAACTCAACGTGGTGACCCGCGCCGAATGGACCGCCGCCAATGCCCAGGGCAACTACGACCTGACGTCCACCTACATGACCCGCGCCGATCCGATCATTCTGCAGACCATTCTCGATCCGCGCAGCGCCAACAGCTCGACCCTGGCCACCAATACCTACGAACCGGCGACCCTGAACCGGGCCACCGCGCTGTTCGACGCTGGCATCACTGCCACTCGAGCCGAGCAACGCGCCAAGGCGTACGGCGATCTGCAGGACCTGCTGGTGGACGAGGCCTCGGCCATCCCGATCTACGAGCGTGTCTGGCAGGCAGCCACGGCGGATCGGGTGAAGAACTTCCACTGGACCGCAGAAGGCTTCGCCTTCCTCGGTGACATCGAGGTCGGCACGCCATGAACCGTTACCTGCTGGGGCGTGTCGGCCAGGCGCTGCTGGTGCTATGGGGCGCCTATACCATTACCTACTTCATCCTCTACCTGCTGCCCGGCGATACGCTGTCGATCATGCTCAGCGCCTCGGGCCTGGAAGTCGATGCGCTGTCGCCAGCGGACCTGGCCAAGGCACGTGCCTACTACGGACTGGATCGCGGCCTGTTCGAGCAGTACGGGCATCTGCTCTGGCGGGCCCTGCACGGTGACTTCGGTCAGTCGCTGTCGCTCAACCGGCCGGTGACTGCGCTGCTGGCCGAGCGCCTGCCACAAACCCTGACCCTGGCCGGGTCGGCCATCGTGCTGTCGTTGATAGGCGGCATCGGTCTGGCCTACCTGACCGCCTACGTGCGCTGGCAACCCCTGCAATCGGCCATGGCGCGCCTGCCGTCGCTGGGGTTCTCGGTGCCGGTATTCTGGCTGGGCCTGCTACTGATCCAGGTGTTCGCCTTCGGCCTGGGCTGGTTCCCCGCCACCGGCAGTCAGGGCCTGGACAGCCTGGTGCTGCCGGCCATCACCCTGGCGATCCCCAGCGCGGCGGTGTATGCCCAGGTGCTGCAACGCGGATTTCAGCACGTGTGGCGCGAGCCCTACATCACCACGGCCTACGCCAAAGGTCTGAGCCGCGCCCAGGTGCAGTACCGCCACGGCCTGAAGAACGCCGCGCTGCCGATTCTCACGCTGTTCGGCCTGCAGGTCGGCAACACCGTGTCGGGTGCGGTGCTGGTGGAAACCATTTTCAGCCGCAACGGTGTCGGGCGCCTGGCCCAGGAAGCGGTACTGCGCCAGGACATTCCGGTGGTGCTGGCGATCGTCGCCATCTCCGCGGCCGCTTTCGTGGTGGTGAACCTGTTGGTGGACCTGCTCTACCCGATGTTCGACCCCCGTATCACCCACGCGCCCCGTGCGCCCAGTGCGGCCTAGGCCTGCCAAGGATTCCGCTCATGCCTTCATCCAACGCCGTGCACAATCTCGACCGTCGGTTCGGCTCGCCGTCGATACAACGCTTGCCGGCTACGACGCCATCCGCGCCATTGCCAGTGGAGGCCACCACGCCATGGCGACGGCGCAATCGCTGGTCACGCCTGCTCAGCGCTTCACGTCCCCTGTTGCGCCGGCCCGGCTTCATGCTGGCCGCGCTGGTAGTCGCCTTTGCTTTGCTGGCTGCGCTGGCACCGGGCGTGCTGAGCGGCTTCGACCCCAATGCCACGGCGCCGCTGGCCAAGCTCACCGCGCCCAACGCCACCCATTGGTTCGGCACCGACGAGCTGGGCCGCGACCTGTATACCCGCGTGATCCACGGCGCCAGCCTGTCGATTCAGGCAGCGCTGCTGGCGGTTGGCCTGGCCCTGCTCGGCGGCTTGAGCCTGGGCGTGCTGTCGGGGTTCGCCGGGGGCCGCGTGGATGCGCTGATCATGCGCGTGATCGACGTGCTGCTGGCCCTGCCTGGCTTGCTGCTGGCGCTGGCCATCGTCACCGCCATCGGCTTCGGCACCTTGCCGGTAGCCCTTGCCGTGGGTGTAGGGATCATTCCCGGTTTTGCCCGCACCACCCGTGCCGAGGTGTTGCGGGTGAAGACCCTGCCCTACGTGGAGGCCGCCCGCTTGGGCGGCGCGAGCTGGTTGCAGACGTTGTGGCGGCACATCCTGCCCAACGCCTGGGGGCCGGTCGCCGTGCTCGCCACCCTGGACTTCGGCGCCGCCATTCTGGCCACCGCAGGCCTCAGTTTCCTGGGTTTCGGCGCCGCGCCACCGGCGCCGGAATGGGGCACGCTGATTGCCACCGGCCGGCATTTTCTGATCACCGCGCCATGGGTGGCGCTGTTGCCCGGCGTCTTTGTCGTGGCCGTGGTGTTCAGCCTCAATCACCTGGCCCGCACCCTTGAAGAGATCAAGCGATGAACGCGCTCATTGAAGTCCACAACCTGGGCATCGCCTACCGCCAGGGTGCGCAGCACACCCAGGCGGTGACGGATGTATCGTTCAGCCTGGCCCAGGGCGAGACCCTGGCCATCGTCGGAGAATCGGGCTCGGGCAAGACCACTGTGGCCAACGCTATGCTCGGCTTGCTGCCTGACAGCGCCGTGCTGACTGCCGGTCGGCTGGTGGTGGCCGGGCAGGACCTGAGCCAGGCCAGCGAACGCGTCAAGCGCCAACTGCGCGGCCGCACCATCGGCCTGGTGCCTCAAGACCCGATGGTCAGCCTCAACCCCACCCAGCGCATCGGCGTGCAGATCGCCGAGGCACTGGTGCTGGCCAGAGGTGGGCGCTACCGGGGGGTAGACAACGATGTCGGCGAGCTGCTCGCCCAGGTCGGCCTGGACAACCCGACGCTGCGCGCCCGGCAGTACCCTCACGAGCTCTCCGGCGGCATGCGTCAACGCGTGCTGATCGCCATCGCGCTGGCCGGCAACCCGCGCTTGATCATCGCCGATGAGCCGACCAGTGCGCTGGATGTGACCGTGCAGCAGCGGATTCTCGATCATCTCGAGGGGCTGGTGCGCGAGCGTGGCATCTCGTTGCTGATCATCACCCACGACCTGGGCGTGGCCGCCGACCGCGCCGACCGGGTGCTGGTGATGAAATCCGGGAGGCTGGTCGAGCACGGCACGCCGCAGCAGGTACTGGCCAAGCCGACCCAGCCTTACACCCGCGCCTTGATCGCCGCCGCGCCAGCCTTCGCCGAGCCCCGCGCACCGCGCGCTGCGGCTGCGCCAGGGCAACCGCCGCTGCTGGCGCTGACTGCGGTGAACAAGCATTACCGGCTGCCACGGGTCCGTGGCCAGGCCGACCGCTTCCAGGCGCTGGCCGATGTCAGCTTCAAGGTCTGCGCCGGGCAGACCCTGGGCATCGTCGGCGAATCCGGGTCGGGCAAAAGCACGGCGTTGCGCATTGCCCTGGGGCTGGAGAAAGCCGACAGCGGCCGCATCGAGTTTGCCGAGCAGGACGTGACCGATTTCGGCTGGCGACAATTCCGGCCGCTGCGTCGGCGCATGCAACTGGTGCAGCAGAACCCGTTCGCAGCGCTGGACCCGCGCTTGTCGATCTTCGACAGCATCGTCGAACCTCTCGTCTCGTTCGGCCTGGCCCGAGGGGCGGCGCTCGATCGGGCTGCGCGTGAATTGATCGAACGGGTGCATCTGCCGGCCCACTTCCTCGACCGCTTGCCCAGGGAGCTGTCCGGCGGCCAGCGCCAGCGTGTGGCCATCGCCCGGGCCCTGGCACTGCAGCCCGACCTTCTGCTGCTGGACGAGCCGGTGTCGGCCCTGGACGTTTCGGTGCAGCGGCAGATCCTCGATCTGCTCGACGAGCTGCAACGCGAGCTGGGCATCGCCTACGTCATCGTCTCCCATGACCTGGCAGTGATTGCCAACGTCGCCGATGAGGTGCTGGTCATGCGCCAGGGCCGCATCGTCGACCAGGGCCCCACTGCGCAGCTGTTCAACCATCCGGGGAACGCCTACACCCAGGCGCTGCTGGACGCCGTCCCCGGCAAGCGCCAACGCGCCCTGGCCTGAGCCACGTCATCCCGCCCCCCGTAGGAGCGGTCATCGGCCGCGAAGAAAGCACCGCGGTACGCCTGAACCACCGCAGCGCCCATTCGCGGCCACGGACCGCTCCTACAATACTCCGCGCAACCCCCGTAGGAGCGGTCATAGGCCGCGAAGAAAGCACCGCGGTACGCCTGAACGACCGGAGCGCCCCTTCGCGGCCACGGACCGCTCCTACAATACTCCGCGCAATCCCCGTAGGAGCGGTCATCGGCCGCGAAGAAAGCACCGCGGTATGCCTGAACCACCGCAGCGCCCCTTCGCGGCCACGGACCGCTCCTACAATACTCCGCGCAACCCCCGTAGGAGCGGTCATCGGCCGCGAAGAAAGCACCGCGGTACGCCTGAACGACCGGAGCGCCCCTTCGCGGCCACGGACCGCTCCTACGAGACAGACCCATACAAAAATATGCTAGCCACGCATATTCGACCGACGACAGAATTCATAAAAAGAATAATTAACTTAGAACTAAATGTCATTTCACAGCGCCTCGTTAGAGCTTTAGCTTGAATGCAGACCGACCCCTCGCCTGGTGGAGGTAACTCAATCCCTCTTCAGGAGTCGCTGTCCATGACCCGTTCCCGTGTCCTTACTTTCGTCCTGGCCGTCGGGCTGTTGGCCACCGGCCCCCTGGCCTGGGCCGACAAGCTCGAACCATTGCGCGTTGCCAATCAGAAATCCACCCTGAAGCTGCTGCTCACCGCCGCCGGTGAACTCAAGAACGTTCCCTACCCCATCGAGTTCTCGGAATTCGCAGCCGCCGCGCCGCTGGGCGAAGCGTTGAACGCCGGCGCGGTGGACGTGGGTTATCTGGGCGATGCGCCCTATGTCTTCGCGCTGGGTTCCGGCGCGCCGCTCAAGGCCGTCAGCATTACCCATTTCGAAGGCCGCTATACCACGTCCATCCTGGTGCCCAAGGACTCGCCGCTGCAGTCGGTCGCCGACCTCCAGGGCAAGCGGGTCGTCACCAATCGCGGTTCCATCGGCCACTTCCTGGTGATCAAGGCCTTGCGTGACGCGGGCCTGAAGACGTCCGACATCACCTTCGTCAACCTGCTGCCCAGCGATGCGCAAGGCGCCCTGCAGTCCGGCGACGCCGACGCCTGGTCGACCTGGGACCCCTACACCACCATTGCGCTGAACCAAGGCAACGCCCGCATCCTGCGCAAGGGCACCGACCTGCTGACCAACAACACCTACCTGGTCGCCACGCAGCAAGCCACTGAAACCAAGCGCGCGCAGGTCGAGGACTTCGTCGTGCGCCTGGAGCGTGCCTACCAATGGGCCAACACCCACCACGACGAGTTCGCCGCAGCTCAGGCTCAGGTCACCCGCCTGCCCCTGGCGGTGCACCTGGCCTCGGTCAACGAGACCCGCTACACCCGCGCCGAGATCACCGACGCGGTGATCGCCGACCTGCAGCAAACCGCCGACATCTATCTGGAGGAAGGCGTGCTGGCCCAGCCGGTCAAGGTTGCCCAAGGTTTCGACAAGCATTTCAACGCCTACCGTGCACCCACCCAAACCCCACTGGCCAGCGCGCCATAACAGGAGATTCCCATGAGCACACGACAACTGAAACTGGGCGCCATGATCCACGGTGTGGGGCACGGCTGGGGCGAGTGGCGCCATCCGCAGGCGTTGGCCGACGCCAGCACCAACCTGCGCTACTACCAACAGCAGGCGCGGCTGGCCGAAGAGGCGCGCTTCGACTTCGCCTTCATCGCCGACAGCCTGCACATTCACGAACGCTCGAGCCCGCACTACCTCAATCGCTTCGAGCCGCTCACCCTGCTCTCGGCGCTGGCCGCCACTACCGAGCACATCGGCTTGGTGGCTACCATCACGGTCAGCTACACCGAGCCCTACCAGGTGGCGCGGCAATTGGCTTCGCTCGACCACATCAGTGGCGGGCGCGCCGGCTGGAACGTGGTCACCTCCTGGCTGTCCGGCACCGCCGACAACTTCAGCAAGGCCGAGCACCCGCCCCATGCCGTTCGCTACCGCATCGCCCGGGAGCACGTGGATGTGGTCAAGGGGCTGTGGGATTCCTGGGAAGACGACGCCTTTACCCGCAACAAGGCCACCGGCGAGTTTTTCGACCGCAGCAAGCTGCACGCACTGAACCATCAGGGCGAATTCTTCCAGGTCAAGGGACCCCTGAACATCGCCCGCTCGCGCCAGGGTCAACCGGTGATCTTCCAGGCCGGCGTTTCCGAGGACGGCCGCAACTTCGCCGCGCAGAATGCCGATGCGATCTTCTGCCGGCACGAGTCGTTCACCGAGTCGCACGCCTATTACCAGGACCTCAAGCAACGTGCGGCGAAGGCCGGTCGCAACCCGGACAAACTGTTCATCCTGCCCGGCATCAGCCCGATCGTGGGCCGGGACCGCGACGAGGTCGAGCGCCGCTATCAGGAAGCTGCAGACCTGGTGGGCATCGAAGACGCCATCGTCGCCCTCGGCCGCCCGTTCAATGACTACAACTTCAACGGGCATGACCTGGACGCGGCCTTCCCCGATCTGGGCGATCTGGGCGCCAACAGCCACAAAGGTACGTCCGAGCGTATCAAGCACGTGGCCCGTGAAGAGAACCTGACCTTGCGCCAAGTGGCGCTGCGCTTCGCCAAGCCCGACCGGGATTTCGTCGGCCTGCCAGAAGAAGTCGCCGACGCGGTGCAAGCCTGGTTCGAGGGTCACGCCGCCGATGGCTTCATCATCAACTCGCTGTTGCCCAACGGCCTTGAATACTTCACCCGCTACGTGGTGCCGATCCTTCAGCAACGCGGCCTGTTGCGCACCGAGTACCCCGGCCTGACTTTGCGCGACAACCTCGGCCTCGAGGTGCCGGCCAATCGCAACGCAACCGCGCGCCGCAACGAAGAAGTGGCCTGAATTCCCTTTCCCCACCCGCCGTGGCCGTGGGCTCCGGCACTCGATTGCAAAGGACATCTGCCATGTTTGCCGAAAAAATACCGCGCCCTGCCACGGCGATCCGCGCCACTGCGCTGGAGCCGACCATCGGCGCGCAGATCGAGGGCGTGGATCTGCGACGCCCACTCGACGCGCACGCCCGTGATGAAATACGTGCCTTGCTGCTCAAGCACAAAGTGTTGTTCTTCCGTGACCAGCACATCGATACCGCCCAGCAACTGGCGTTCGCCCGTCAGTTCGGCGAGCTGTACCAGCATCCGACCACCCAGAAGCAGGACCACGAGCGTCCCAACGCCCACCTGATTCTGGGAAGTGAAGCCCGCGACCGTTACGGCGACGCCCGCAAGGGCCGTTGGCATACCGATACCAGTTGGATGCTCAAACCCACCTTCGGCGCCGTGCTACGCGCGGTGTCGCTGCCCGAAACCGGCGGCGACACGCTCTGGGCCGACACCGGGCTGGTGTACCGCAGCCTGCCGGCGGCCCTGCGCGAGCGCATCGACAATGCCTTCGTCACCCACAACTTCAAACCCGCGCTGGACAAGGTCGGCTACAACTACCCGATCCTCGCGCACCCGCTGGTGCGTACGCATCCGGAGACGGGCGAAGATGCGTTGTTCATCAACTTTTCGATGTCACCGCAAATTCTGGGTCTGTCACTGGAAGAAAGCCGCGAGATCGTCGGCCTGTTGCTCAAGGAAGTGAGCAACCCGGAGTACCAGGTGCGTTTCAAGTGGCAAGCCGGAGATGTAGCGTTCTGGGACAACCGTGGGGCATTGCATTACCCGGTGTACAACTACGGTGATTTCCCGCGGGCAATGGAACGGGTATTGATTGCCGACGACGACATCCCCCATCGGCGCCGGGTTCAGCCTGACAGCCCGCAGTGAACCCTTCGCGGCCGATGACCGCTCCTACGGTCGGCTCGCTACTGCGTAGGAGCGGTCATCGGCCGCGAAAGGCACGCCACGGTGCATGACTCATAAATCACGCACGAACAAAAACGCCGCTCATCTCTGAGCGGCGTTTTCATTGAATTTGGAGCGGGAAACGAGACTCGAACTCGCGACCCCGACCTTGGCAAGGTCGTGCTCTACCAACTGAGCTATTCCCGCAATGGCGTCCCCTAGGGGACTCGAACCCCTGTTACCGCCGTGAAAGGGCGGTGTCCTAGGCCACTAGACGAAGGGGACACGCTGACCGAAACACATGGTGTGTATTCCGGCGCCCAGACCCAAGTCCGAAGACTGGATGCTGGTTTCACTCAGTGCCGCCCGAAGGCCACACTGCTTAAACTGGAGCGGGAAACGAGACTCGAACTCGCGACCCCGACCTTGGCAAGGTCGTGCTCTACCAACTGAGCTATTCCCGCAATTGGCGTCCCCTAGGGGACTCGAACCCCTGTTACCGCCGTGAAAGGGCGGTGTCCTAGGCCACTAGACGAAGGGGACACGCTGACCGAAACACATGGTGTGTATTCCGGCGCCCAGACCCAAGTCCGAAGACTGGATGCTGGTTTCACTCAGTGCCGCCCGAAGGCCACACTGCTTAAACTGGAGCGGGAAACGAGACTCGAACTCGCGACCCCGACCTTGGCAAGGTCGTGCTCTACCAACTGAGCTATTCCCGCAATTGGCGTCCCCTAGGGGACTCGAACCCCTGTTACCGCCGTGAAAGGGCGGTGTCCTAGGCCACTAGACGAAGGGGACACGCTGACCGAAACACATGGTGTGTATTCCGGCGCCCAGACCCAAGTCCGAAGACTGGATGCTGGTTTCACTCAGTGCCGCCCGAAGGCCACACTGCTTAAACTGGAGCGGGAAACGAGACTCGAACTCGCGACCCCGACCTTGGCAAGGTCGTGCTCTACCAACTGAGCTATTCCCGCAATTGGCGTCCCCTAGGGGACTCGAACCCCTGTTACCGCCGTGAAAGGGCGGTGTCCTAGGCCACTAGACGAAGGGGACACGCTACAACTTCACTTCCTGCCGCGCTTCGCTGTGTGCTTTACGCTGCAAGTGGCGCGCATTCTATGGATGCTTTCGAGGGTCGTCAACCCCCTGTTATAAATTTATTTAAATCAATGACTTCACCGTGCTTTGCAGGCCAGCCGGGCGTGCTGATGAAGCAGCGAGACACGTGGACATGAATAAGCTTTTGACAGCAGTAATAGCACAAAGCCATAGTTGCGACGGACAGCGCTGGTACCTCTATAAATGCGTTGCAGCGTGTTGTGCTATCGGTGTCGGCAGACCGGCCCTACACTTCAACCTCACTCAACCTCGAGAGCTCCCCGGTGACTCCACTCATGATCACCCTGTTCATCGTAACGGGGATCGCCATCCTTATCGTCATCGGCCTGCTCAACAACATGGTCGAGAGCAACAAGCTGGCCAAGGCGCGCGACAAGCTCGAGCTCACCGACCGCCTGCGCCGCTGCGGGCGCATCGGCGAGACGTTCCCCGGCCAGCTGATGACCCCTGCCCTCAAGCAACTGCTTACCCGGCTGGAGCTGAACATCAGCCAGCGCCTGCTGCTGCTCGACAGGCAGAACGCGCCGCTCAAGACGCGCCTTGAAGAGCTGCAAGGTGAGATCGCCAAGGGCGATGACATTGCAATCAGCAATCCGCCCTTCCCGATCCTGACCGAAGACCAGGCCAAGGAAGTGCGCTTTCTGCTCGAAGCTTTGCATGCGCAGGTCACGCGTGCCGCTCAGGAGGGCTTTCTAAACGCGGCCGAAACCAAGCACTGGGGCCGCGAGATCCGCAGCATTCTGGTCCTGCTGCACATCGAGTTCTTCAACAACCTGGGCCAGCAACTGCTGGGAGAGGGCCAGCCGGGCCGCGCGCGGCTGGCATTCGAGCGGGGTGTGCAATACCTCAAGGGCCAACCCGACGCTGCGCTCTACCAAGAGCAGCTGGAGTACTTGCAGAAGATGCTCAAGCGCACCAATGCCATGGTGCTCAGCCAGATGGAGCCGACCGGGAACGAAGTCAACGAACTCACCGACGGTTTGAAGGCCGACGAGAAGGAAGACCCGTTCCAGAAGAAGACCAACTACGACTGAACAGGCTGGCGCTTCAGTAGCGGCTGCAATCGGTCGCTTCGAGGAAGATCGCCGCCAGCTGTTCCAGGCCCTGCTGGTCCGCTTCGCTGAAGCGAGCAGTACGTGGGCTGTCCAGATCCAGTACGCCGATCAGCGCGCCGTCCTTGACCAGCGGAATCACCAGTTCGCTGTTCGATGCGCTGTCGCAGGCGATGTGCCCGGGGAACGCATGTACGTCCTCGACCCGCTGGGTCTGCCGGGTCGCTGCAGCGGCCCCGCAGACGCCACGGCCAAACGCAATGCGCACGCAGGCCACCTGGCCCTGAAAGGGCCCCAGTACCAGCTCCTCGTTGCGGTTGAGGTAGAAGCCCGCCCAGTTCAGGTCGTCGACCTGGTTGAACAGAAACGCCGAGAATTGCGCCGCATTGGCGACGAAATCACGCTCGTCGGCCAACAGCGATTGCAGTTGAGCGCACAGCATGCGGTAGCCTTCCAGCCCCGCGCCTGCGGCGTGCAAATCGATCATGCTTGTTGCTCCAGCAGTTTGAGGCCTACCCAGTAACGGGCAAATTGATAGGCGCAGCGGCCGTTGCGGTTGCCCCGTCCGGTCGCCCAGCGCACGGCAAGGATATCCAGTTGCTCGTCACGCGACCATTGCAGGCCGCTGTCGCGAGCGAGTTCGCCGATCCAGTGTTCCACCACACGCAGGAAGTGCTCCTGGGTGAACGGATAGAACGACAGCCACAGGCCAAACCGGTCGGACAGGGCGATCTTGTCTTCGACCGCTTCGCTGGGGTGCAACTCGCCGTCGACCCGGGACCAGTTCTCGTTGTCGCTCTGATGCTCGGGGACCAGATGGCGACGGTTGGAGGTTGCATACAGCAGCACATTGTCAGGCGCCTGCTCGAGGGAGCCGTCGAGCACGCTCTTGAGCACCCGGTAGTCGCCCTCGCCCGCTTCGAACGAAAGGTCGTCGCAAAACAGCACGAAACGCTGCGGCAGTCTCTGCAACTGCTCGACCACCCGCGGCAGGTCGGCCAGATGGTCGCGCTCGATCTCGATCAGGCGCAGCCCTGCGCCCGCATGTTCGGCAAGCAGTGCGCGCACCAGCGATGACTTGCCGGTGCCGCGCGATCCCCACAGCAACGCATGGTTGGCTGGGTGGCCATCGAGAAACTGCTGGGTGTTGCGCGCCAGCTGCTGGCGCTGCTGGTCGACACCGATGAGGTCGCTCAGACGCATGTCCAGGCTCACCTCCAGCGGCAACAGGTAGCCGCTGCGGCCTTCACGCTGCCAGCGCGCGGCCAGGCACTGATTCCAGTCGATTTCGCCGCGAAGCGCGGGCAGCAACGGCTCGAGCCGCGCCAGCACGGATTCGGCGCGCTCAAGAAAGGCATTCAAACGAGAGTCCACGACTTTTCCTCAAGGCAAGTTGCGTGTAAAAGGTTCGGCAAGGCGGACATGCCGTCGCACGCTGCGGCGCTCACACATGGTCCATGCTTTGGCCCTGCGCACGGAATGGAAATTGGCCCAGTACCCATGGATATAAAATTCACCCAGCGGCTGTCCTATAAACAAGCACGCCTGACGGTACTGGTCGGCTTCATTCTGGGGGCTTTGCTCAGTGTTATCCAGATCGGCATCGATTATTCCAATGTCAACGAAGCCATCGATCGGCAGATGCGCTCGCTGCTCGAAATCAGTCACAACCCGGCTTCGCGCATCGCCTACAACATCGATGCCGAACTCGCCAAGGAACTCACCCTGGGCCTGCTGCAGTCGGAGTCGATCACCGGCGCGCGGCTGACGGACAACAACGGCAATGTGCTGGCCAGCGTGCAACGACCGCGCCTGGAAAGCAGCTACCGCTTCCTCAGCGACATACTCTTCGACGCCCAGCGCCAGTACGAAGACCCCCTGTTTCTGTCGCACATGCCCAACGACCGCCTGGGCACCCTGCAACTGAGCGTCGACACCTTCGCCATCGGCAACCGTTTCCTGCGCCGCGCTGAAATCACCCTGGCCAGCGGCTTCCTGCGCACGGCGCTGCTCACCGGCATGCTGCTTGGCTTTTTCTACCTGATGCTGACCAAGCCCCTCAACCGGGTGATCCGAGCCTTGAGCAGCAGCGATCCGCATCAGCCCAAGCCCGCGCGCCTGGACTACCCGCCGGGCCACGAGCACGACGAGATCGGCGTGCTGGTGAAGGTCGCCAACCAGCAGTTCATCAGCATGGCCACGGAGATCCAGCAGCGGCGCAGCGCCGAGAATCGCTTGACCGAGTACCTGGGTGAGCTGGAAAACATCGTGTCGGCGCGGACCACCGAGCTCAAGGCCAGCAACACCCGACTGAGCATGTCCAACGAAGAGCTGGAAAAGGCTCGCCGCACGGCCCTGGACATGGCCCAGGCGCGCGCCTCCTTCCTGGCCAACATGAGTCATGAGATTCGTACCCCGCTCAACGGCCTGCTGGGCATGATTGCCCTGTCGCTGGACAGCCCGCTCAACGCCGAGCAGCGTCAGCAACTGTCCATCGCCCACGACTCGGGCAAGGTGCTGGTCGAGTTGCTCAACGATATCCTCGACCTGTCCAAGTTCGACGCCGGCCAGTTGGAGCTGGAGCGCATCCCCTTCGACCTCGGCGCCCTGATCGAAGACACCGCCAACCTGCTGTCGCAGAACGCGGCGCCCAGCGTCGAGCTGACCTGCCTGATCGACCCGCACTTTCCCGCCCTGGTCCTGGGCGACCCCACCCGGGTTCGGCAGATCGTCAGCAACCTGTTGTCCAACGCATTGAAATTCACCCGCTTCGGCCGCGTCGACGTGCGCCTCTATACCCGTCCGGGTGGCGTGCGCATCGAAGTCAGCGACACCGGGATCGGTATCGCCCAGGAAGCGCAGGTCAAGATCTTCCAGCCCTTCACCCAGGCCGGCGCCGGCATCACCCGGCAGTTCGGCGGCACGGGCCTGGGCCTGGCCCTGACCAACAACCTTTGCGAGGCCATGCAGGGACGCCTGAGCATCAGCTCGGAGGCCGGTTTCGGCAGCCAGTTCTATGCCGACCTGCCGCTCATGGCGCACAGTCCGGCCTACGTTCCGCCGTTGCTGCGTGGCCAGGTGTTGCTGGTCGGGCACGCCGGCAGCGGCCTGGCAGAGCTGTTGCACGATCTGCTGCCGCTATGGGGCATCGATTACCAGCGCTACGACCTGGGCGCGGACCTTACCGGTATCACTCCAGACCTGGTCGTCACCGACAGCCTGGACTGCCTGTTCGGCCTGCGTCCCGGCATCCAGGCACCGATTCTGCTGGTGACCGCCTACGGCAACTTCCTGCCCACCGAGCAGGCCAACGCGCTGATGCCGTTGCAGCAGCAAGCCCGGCCGCTGGCACGCAATGCACTGTATCAGGCGTTGCGCCGCAGCCTGGTGGGTGACGAACCCACCGCGCTCGACCACCTGGCCAACCGGCGCAGCGCGCAACGGCGGGCACGCATCCTGCTGGTGGAGGACAACCCGGTGAATCAGCTGGTGGCCAAAGGCATGCTGAGCAAGCTGGGGTGTGAGGTCACCGTGGCCGCGCACGGTGGCGAGGCACTCAGCGAGTTGGAGAAACACGAGTTCGACCTGGTGCTGATGGACTGCAACATGCCGGTCATGGATGGCTACGAAGCCAGCCGGCAGATTCGTCGAAGCGGGCGCTGGCCGCAGCTGCCGATCGTGGCGCTGACGGCCAATGCCATGCCCGAAGAACGCGAGCGCTGCCGCGCGGCGGGCATGAGCGACTATCTGGCCAAGCCGTTCCGCCGAGAAGAACTGGTCATGCTGATCGACCAGTGGGTACCTGAATAGCAACCAGGTTCAGCGCAGCGCTATTTCCAGATTCAGCGCAGCGCCATTTCGATCTCGTGGGCCAGCGCGGCGGGTTTGGTCAATGGCGCGAAGCGCTTGACGCTGCCGTCGGGCGCCACCAGGAACTTGGTGAAATTCCATTTCACCTTCTCCGACCCGAACAGCCCCGGCGCGCGTTTTTTGAGCTGCACGAACAGCGGATGGGTCAGGTCGCCATTGACATCGATCTTGCGAAACATCGGGAAGCTCACGCCGAAGTTCTTTTCACAGAACTGCACGATATCCAGGGTATCGCCGGGCTCCTGATTGCCGAACTGATTGCAGGGAAACCCCAGCACCACCAGGCCCTGCTTGCGATACGTCTGCCACAGCTCCTCCAACCCCTTGTACTGTGGCGTAAAGCCACACTGGCTGGCCGTATTGACCACCAGCAGGACCTTGCCGGCGAAATCGCCGATGGTCTTGTGCTGGCCGTCCAGGGTGATGCACGGGATGGAAAGAAGATCTTTGCTCATGGTCGCTTTCTTGTCAGAGGTCATGCCGGCTGGTCGGCCCGCGGCTGGAAGTCCAGGCACACCGAGTTGATGCAGTAGCGCAGGCCGGTCGGGGCCGGGCCGTCGGGAAACACGTGACCCAGGTGCGAGTCGCACGTGGCGCACTTGACCTCGGTACGGACCATGCCGTGGGTGGTATCGCGGATCTCGACCATCGCCTGCTCGCCGATCGGTGCGGAGAAACTCGGCCAGCCGCAGCCGGAATCGAATTTGCTGCGCGAGTCGAACAACGGCTCTTCGCAGCCGACGCAGGTGAAGATGCCGTCACCCTTGAAGTCGTTGTACTTGCCCGTGAAAGGCCGCTCGGTCGCGCTCAGGCGACACACATTGTACTGCTCGGGATCGAGCATTTTCTTCCATTCTTCTTCGCTTCGCGTGAGCTTGCCCATCGGTACACCTCGGCAGTTCAAAAAGCCCGATCTGTGTCTTTTGCAACGATCAGGCGGCACGTATGATTGCGCCTTTGGACAGCAATCTGTCACCCGCGTTGCAGCGAATCGTTTTTTTCATCATCAGGGCCGGCGCGGGCCTTGCCATCTTTCGGGACCTCACCATGCAGTTCAGCAAATCGAACAAGCTCGCCAACGTCTGCTATGACATCCGCGGGCCGGTGCTCAAGCACGCCAAGCGCCTGGAAGAGGAAGGCCACCGCATCCTCAAGCTGAACATCGGCAACCCGGCGCCGTTCGGTTTCGAGGCACCCGTGGAAATTCTTCAGGATGTCATCCGCAACCTGCCCACCGCCCAGGGCTACAGCGACTCCAAGGGCCTGTTCAGTGCGCGCAAGGCGGTCATGCAGTACTACCAGCAGAAGCAGGTGGAAGGGGTCGGCATCGAGGACATCTACCTGGGCAACGGCGTCTCCGAGCTGATCGTCATGTCGCTGCAGGCCTTGCTCAACAATGGCGACGAAGTGCTGATCCCGGCGCCCGACTACCCGCTGTGGACAGCCTCGGTCAGCCTGGCCGGCGGCCATGCCGTGCACTACCTCTGCGACGAGCAGGCCAACTGGTGGCCAGACCTGGACGATATCAAGGCCAAGATCACCCCCAACACCAAGGCCATGGTGATCATCAATCCGAACAACCCCACCGGCGCCGTGTATTCCAGGGAAGTGCTGCTGGGCATGCTGGAAATCGCTCGCCAGCACAACCTCGTGGTGTTTTCCGACGAGATCTACGACAAGATCCTCTACGACGATGCTGTACACATCTGCACCGCCTCGCTGGCCCCGGACCTGTTGTGCCTGACCTTCAACGGCCTGTCCAAATCCTACCGCGTGGCCGGTTTCCGTTCCGGCTGGATCGCCATTTCGGGGCCCAAGCACAACGCCCAGAGCTACATCGAAGGCATCGACATCCTCGCCAACATGCGCCTGTGCGCCAACGTGCCGAGCCAGCACGCGATCCAGACCGCGCTGGGCGGCTACCAGAGCATCAACGACCTGGTGCTGCCCAACGGTCGCCTGCTGGAACAGCGCAACCGCACCTGGGAGCTGCTCAACGACATTCCCGGTGTCAGCTGCGTCAAGCCCATGGGTGCGCTTTACGCCTTCCCGCGCATCGATCCCAAGGTCTGCCCGATCCTCAACGACGAGAAGTTCGTGCTCGACCTGCTGTTGTCGGAAAAGCTGCTGGTGGTCCAGGGCACGGCGTTCAACTGGCCCAACCCGGACCATTTCCGGGTAGTGACGCTGCCGAGGGTCGATGACCTCGAGCAGGCCATCGGTCGCATCGGCCGCTTCCTGAAGAATTATCGCCAGTAAAAACCGAACGTATTCAAGTGTCCGTGCGCATATACACAGTTTGAAATAGTCCCCCGGTTGAATCGACCGGGCTCGGGCCTTATATAGCGCATACGCAACACTTCTATCCGTCAGGAGAACGTTACAACCATGATGCGCATCTTGCTGTTTCTGGCCACTAACCTTGCGGTTGTGCTGATTGCCAGCATTACCCTGAGCCTGTTTGGCTTCAATGGGTTCATGGCGGCCAACGGGGTGGATCTGAACCTCAATCAGCTGCTGATCTTCTGCGCCGTGTTCGGCTTCGCCGGTTCGCTGTTCTCGCTGTTCATCTCCAAGTGGATGGCGAAGATGAGCACCGGCACGCAGATCATCACCCAACCGCGCACCCGTCACGAACAATGGCTGCTGCAGACCGTCGAGGAGCTGTCGCGCGAGGCAGGCATCAAGATGCCCGAAGTCGGCATCTTCCCGGCCTACGAGGCCAACGCTTTCGCCACCGGCTGGAACAAGAACGACGCTTTGGTGGCCGTCAGCCAGGGCCTGCTCGAGCGTTTCTCGCCCGATGAGGTCAAGGCGGTGCTGGCCCACGAGATCGGCCACGTGGCCAACGGCGACATGGTCACCCTGGCGCTGGTGCAGGGCGTGGTGAACACCTTCGTTATGTTCTTCGCACGAATCATCGGCAACTTCGTCGACAAGGTGATCTTCAAGAACGAGCAAGGCCAGGGCATCGCCTACTACATCGCGACCATCGTTGCCGAACTGGTGCTGGGTATCCTGGCCAGCGTCATCGTCATGTGGTTCTCGCGCCGCCGGGAGTTCCGCGCCGACGAAGCCGGTGCCCGGCTGGCCGGCACCAACGCGATGATCGGTGCGCTGCAGCGCCTGCGCTCCGAGCAGGGCGTTCCCGTGCAGATGCCCGACTCGCTGAACGCCTTCGGCATCAACGGTGGCCTCAAGCATGGCCTGGCCGGCCTGCTCATGACCCACCCGCCACTGGAAGACCGTATCGAAGCGCTGCGCCGTCGCGGTTGAATGCAACGGGCTTGATCGGGGGCGACGCGAGTCGCCCTTTTTTGTGGGTTGCGGCAATGCACCTCGGCCCCATGCCGGTTGCAACTTCGCTGCGCGTTCCCCATCAATAGATCATGAACCTACCCGCACAACACGATTCGGCACTGGCCAACTTCCATCCGGCAGTAAGCGCCTGGTTCCGCCGGCAATTTGCTGCCGTCACTCCCGCCCAGGCCCAGGCCTGGCCGTTGATCCAGCAGGGCCACTCGACCCTGATCGCCGCACCCACCGGCTCGGGCAAGACCCTGACGGCCTTCCTGGCCGTTCTCGACGAGTTGGTGCAGCTGGGCCTCGCGCAAGGAGGCGAGCTGCCGCGACGCACCCTGGTGCTGTACGTCTCACCGCTCAAGGCCTTGTCCAACGACATCCAGCTGAACCTGCAACGTCCACTGCAGGGTATTGCCGAGCAATTGGCCGGCATGGACCTGCCCGCGCTGACCCTCACCGCCGGGGTACGTACCGGCGATACGCCGCAGAAAGAGCGGGCCGCCATGCGCCGGCACCCTCCGCACATCCTGGTTACCACGCCCGAATCGCTCTATGTGCTGCTCGGATCCGACTCCGGCCGCCGCATGCTCGCGGATGTCGGCACGGTGATCGTCGATGAGATCCATGCAGTGGCCGGCAGCAAGCGCGGCAGCCATCTGGCCTTGAGCCTGGAGCGCCTGCAGGCACTGTGCAGCAAGCCGCTGCGACGTATCGGCCTGTCCGCCACGCAAAAGCCGATCGCTCAGGTGGCGCAGTTCCTGGTCGGTGCGCAGCGGATGTGTTCGATCGTCGACATCGGTCACGCCCGCCCCCGCGACCTGGCCATCGAAGTGCCCGCGGTGCCGCTGGCGGCGGTCATGCCCAATGACGTCTGGGAGTTGGTCTACAACCGCCTGGCCGAGCTTGCCCAGGCGCACCGGACCACCCTGGTGTTCGTCAATACCCGGCGCCTGGCCGAGCGTCTGGCGCGCCATCTGAGCGAGCGGCTCGGGCGCGAGCAAGTGGCGGCCCACCATGGCAGCCTGGCGAAGGAGCAGCGCTTGGATGCCGAACAACGGCTCAAGCGTGGCGACCTGCAGGTGCTGGTCGCCACGGCCTCGCTGGAGCTGGGCATCGACATCGGTGACGTGGACCTGGTCTGCCAGATCGGCTCGCCCGGCTCCATTTCAGCGTTTCTACAACGGGTGGGCCGTTCCGGCCACCACGTCGGCGGTATTCCCAAGGGCCGCCTGTTTGCAATTTCTCGGGATGACCTGATCGAATGCGTAGCGTTGCTGCACTGCGTGCGGCGCGGCGAACTGGACATCCTGCGCATTCCCCAGGCGCCGCTGGACGTACTGGCCCAGCAGATCATCGCCGAGGTCAGCTGCCAGGAATGGCCGGAGCAGGCGTTGCTGCAGATGTTCCGTCAGGCAACGCCCTATGCGGCCTTGGACGATACGCGCTATGAAGCGTTGCTGCGCATGTTGGCCGAAGGTTACAGCGGGCGTCAGGGCGTGCGCGCCGCCTATCTGCACCGTGATGCAGTCACCCAGAGCCTGCGCGGCCGGCGCGGCAGCAAGTTGACTGCGGTCACCAGCGGAGGCGCCATAGCCGACAACGCCGACTATGCGGTGCTGCTGGAGCCCCAGGCGTTGAGCATCGGCAGCGTCAACGAGGATTTTGCCGTGGAAAGCCTCGCTGGCGACATCTTCCAGCTGGGCAATCGCTCCTACCGCATCCTGCGCATCGAAGGCGGCAAGGTACGGGTCGAAGATGCCCACGGTCAGGCGCCGAACATCCCCTTCTGGCTCGGCGAAATACCCGGACGCAGCGCCGAGCTGTCAGCGGGCGTGGCGCGCCTGCAGGCCTCGATAGACCAACGCCTGGCGCTCAGTGACGGGCTACCCGAGCCCGTGCTGCCGTGGCTGCAGGACGCGCTCGACCTGGCCCAGGACAGCGCTGGGCAATTGCTCGATTATCTCTCCCGTACGCGCGAGGCGCTTGGCGCGCTGCCGTCCCAGGACACGCTGATCATGGAGCGTTTCTTCGATGCCTCGGGTGCCACGCAGCTGGTCATCCACACGCCATTCGGCAGCCGCATCAACCGGGCCTGGGGCCTGGCCCTGCGCAAGCGGTTCTGTCGCACGTTCAATTTCGAGCTGCAAGCGGCAGCCAGCGAAGATGCCATCGTGCTGTCGCTGTCGACCAGCCACAGCTTCGCCTTGGAGGACGTCTGGCACTACCTGCACAGCAACAGCGCCGAGTCGATATTGACCCAGGCGCTGCTCGACGCTCCGCTGTTCGGCGTGCGCTGGCGCTGGAACGCCGCTACGGCCCTGGCCCTGCCCCGCTACAGTGGCGGACGCAAGGTGGCCCCGCAGCTCCAGCGAATGAAAAGCGAGGACCTGATCGCCACGGTATTCCCCGACCAGATCGCCTGCCTGGAGAACATCGTCGGCGAACGGGAGATTCCCGACCACCCGCTGGTCGCGCAAACCCTCGACGACTGCCTGCACGACGCCATGGACAGCGAGGGCTGGCTGGCCCTGCTGCGGCGCATCGAAACCGGTCGGATCAGCCTCATCCAGCGTGATCTGCCCCGCCCTTCGCCGCTGGCGGCAGCGATCCTCAATGCCAGGCCCTATGCGTTTCTCGACGACGCTCCGCTGGAAGAGCGACGTACCCAGGCGGTGCTCAACCGGCGCTGGGACGAACCGCGCACAGCGGACGACATGGGCGAACTGGACAAGGATGCCATCGCGGCAGTGGCCGCCGAAGCATGGCCCTCCCCTGTCAGCAATGACGAGATGCACGAGGCGTTGATGAGCCTGGGCGCATTGGCCGAACGCGAGGTTGGGGCCAGCGAGCTACCGCTGTTGAAGGCCCTGGCCGGTACAGGTCGCGCGGCACGGCTGACCCTGGGCGACGGCAGCCACCTGTGGCTGGCCCTGGAACGGGTAGCCTGCCTGCAGGCCATCTATGGGGGTATCGAGCTGTCGCCAGCATTGCGGATGCCCGCGCACTTGGCGCAGACATGGACGAAGCAAGAAGCGACAGTGGAACTGATCCGCGCCCGCTTGAGCGGGTTCGGCCCGCAGCGGCTGGGTGAAATCGCCGCCCCGCTGAACCTGCATCCCGCGCTCGTCGAACAAGCCCTGCTGGTGTTGGAAAACCAGGGCTACGTCATGCGTGGCCGGTTTATCGCACACCTCGAGGAAACCCAGTGGTGCGAACGGCACCTGCTGGCGCGCATCCACCGCTACACGGTGAAGCGTCTGCGCCGCGAGATCGAACCGGTCAGCCTGCAAGTGTTCATGCGCTTCCTCCTCGACTGGCAGTGCCTCGCGCCCGGTACGCGCCTGCAAGGCGAAGCGGCAATGAGCCGCTTGCTCGACCAGCTCGAAGGCTACAGCGCGCCGGCCAGCGCCTGGGAGAACGACCTGCTGCCGGCTCGACTGCGCGGATACGATCCGTCGTGGCTGGACCGCGCCAGCCGCAGCGGCAAGACGGTCTGGGCGCGGCTGGCCAGCAGTGGCAAGGGTGCGACCCTGCGCAACACGCCGATCGTGCTGCTGCCGCGCGCGCGCCTGCCTTTGTGGCGCAGCCTGGCTGCGGCAGTGCAGCCGCAGGAACTGTCCATGCGTGCGCAGAAGCTGGAGCAGACCCTGGCCGCGCAAGGCGCCATGTTTTTCGACGACTTGGTCCACCAGACACGCCTGCTGCGCACCGAAGCCGAGAACGCCCTGCAGGAGCTGGTCGCCGCGGGTCGCGTGAATGCCGACAGTTTCGCCGGCCTGCGCGCGCTGATCACCCCGGCCGGCAAACGCCAGGCGCGCAGCAGTCGCCGCGGTCGTGGCGCGTTCATCGGTGGCATGGACGATGCCGGCCGCTGGGCTCTGCTGCAGGCGCCCGGTTGCGCGCCCGATGAAGCCGTGGAACAGGTCGCGCTGGTGCTGCTGCGCCGCTACGGCGTGGTGTTCTGGCGTCTGCTGCAACGCGAAGCCGACTGGCTGCCCAGCTGGCGCGACCTGTTGCGCGCGCTGCAGCGCCTGGAGGCACGTGGGCAGATCCGCGGGGGGCGTTTCATCGATGGTTTGTCCGGTGAACAGTTCGCACTGCCCGAGGCTATCCCAGCCCTGCGCGAGGTGCGCAAGCGACCGGTCGATGGCACCCTGGTGTCGATCACGGCCAGCGACCCGTTGAACCTGGTCGGTACCCTGCTGCCACTGCCCGGAGCCGACCCACTGCAGATCCAGAAAAGTGTGCCGGCGCTGCCGGGCAACCGCGTGCTGTACCGCGACGGGCTGCCCGTGGCGGCGTTGATCGCAGGCAAACCGGTGTACTGGAGCGAAGAAACCACGGAAGTGCGCCGGCAACTGATCCACCCATCCCTGTAGCAGCGGCGCAAGCCGGGTCATGGGTGCGCACGGTGAGCCTGAAAGCGGTGAGGCCGGACACAGCTTGCGCCGCGACCACAAGGGCTGCGTCAACTCAGCCTTGTGACATTCCGTAATAGCCAAACTTTTGCAATTCGTTGCGAAACCGGCCAACCTCCGCGCCGCTGATCGATAATGGCCGCCGATACGGAACCGTAATGCCCGGTGCCCAATCCCTACTACATCCTTCCTATTCGCAAGAGCCTGTCGCCATGACTAACGATCGAGACCATCGGATCGATTTCTATCGAGGTTTGGCGTTGATCTTCATTTTCTGGGATCACATACCGCAAAACCCACTGGCCAGCTTCACGCTGCGCAACTTCGGCTTCAGCGATGCGGCGGAGGTGTTCGTGTTTCTCGCCGGCTACGCAGCCGTGCTGGCCTACGGCAAGATCGCCCTGCGCGACGGCTACCTGGTCGCCACGGTGCGCATACTGCGCCGCGCCTGGGTGTTGTACGTGGTGCACATCTTCCTCCTGGCGGTGCTGATGGGCATCATTTTCGTTGCCAACAATCACGTCGAAACGCGCGACATGATCCAGGAAATGAACCTCACCTATTTCGTCTCCAACCCGCAACAGGCCATGGTCGACGAACTGCTGCTGCGCTTCAAACCCAACCTGATGGACCCTTTGCCGCTGTACATCGTGTTGCTGCTCGGCCTGCCGATCGTCCTGCCACTGCTGATCAAGCGGCCAGCGCAGGCCATCGGCTTGTCGCTGGTGTTGTACCTGGCAGTGCAATGGCTGGGCTGGAACATCCCGGCGCACGACAACGGCCTGTGGTATTTCAACCCCTTGGCCTGGCAAGTGCTGTTCGTACTGGGTGGCGCCACGGCGCTGCATGCGGCACGCGCGCCAGTCGCGGTGGCACGCCCGTTGGGCCGCCAGCCGCTGTTTCTCGCGTGCGCCACACTGGTGACATTCAGCGCGCTGGTCGCCCTGGGCTGGCGCTGGCCGGTGCTGCACGAGGCGCTGGTGCCCGGCTGGTTTGGCGAACTGCTCTACCCCATCGACAAGACCAACCTGTCGCCGTCACGCCTTTTGCATTTCGTGGCCCTGGCCTACTGCGTGGCCAAGCTGATACCCCAGGGCGAGTGGGTGAATAACCTGCTGGCACGCAAAGTCGCGCTGATGGGACGTTATTCGCTCGAGGTCTTCTGCCTCAGCGTGGTCCTGGCACCGCTGGCCGACATGGCCAATGCCCTGGCCGACGACCAACTCGCGATGCAGATCGCAAGTGCGCTGGTGGGCGCGGGCCTGATGCTGGCCCTGGCCGAATGGCTGGAACTGAACAAACGACTGGGCCGTCCGCGGCCAGAGTTGCCGAAGCTTGAGCTGGCGAAGTCCGAACGGCCTGTGGTAGCGCTGGGCAAAAGCCTCTGATCAGGCGTTACCGGCCAGTTTCAGGCGCGCGGCCTGGGTGAAGTCCAGCATGCGCTTGAGCGGCCGGATGGCCTGGGGAATCAGCGCCGCGTCCACGGTGATTTCGTTGCTGCCCGCGCGCAGGCATTCCAGCGTGCGCTGCAGGGTGTTCATGGCCATCCACGGGCAATGCGCACAACTGCGACAGGCGGCACCGTTGCCGGCCGTAGGGGCCTCGATCAAGGTTTTGCGGGGAACTGCCTGCTGCATCTTGTAGAAGATACCGCGGTCGGTGGCCACGATCAGGGTCTGCTGCGGCAAGGTGCGCGCAGCGGCAATCAACTGACTGGTCGAACCCACGGCGTCCGCCAGCGCGATCACTTCGGCCGGCGACTCGGGATGCACCAGAATCGCGGCGTCGGGGTACAGCGCACGCATGTCGGCCAACTGCCGCGCCTTGAACTCCTCGTGAACGATGCAGGCACCGTCCCACATCAACATGTCCGCGCCAGTGTGGGTCTGGATATAGTTGCCCAGGTGCTTGTCGGGCGCCCAGATGATCTTCTCGCCGTTGTCCATCAGGCTTTCGACGATCTCCAGCGCGCAACTCGAGGTCACGACCCAATCGGCACGGGCTTTCACGGCGGCCGAGGTATTGGCATAAACCACCACGGTGCGTTCGGGATGCTGGTCGCAGAAGGCCGAGAACGCGTCCACCGGGCAACCCAGGTCCAGCGAACAGGTCGCCTCCAGGGTGGGCATCAGCACACGCTTTTCCGGATTGAGAATCTTCGCCGTTTCGCCCATGAACCTGACACCTGCCACCAGCACCGTTCGGGCCGGATGCTGATTGCCAAAGCGCGCCATTTCCAGCGAATCGGAAACACAGCCACCGGTTTCCTCTGCCAATGCTTGGATCACCGGATCGCAGTAGTAATGGGCAACCAGCACCGCGTCCTGAGCCTTCAGCTCGGCGGCGATGGCGGCACGGTAGTCAGCCTCCTGTTCCGGTGTCAGTGGCCGGGGCTGCTTGGCATCCAGGTGAGCCTGGACCAGAAGGCGTTCGGATATCTGCGTCATGGGGCAAGACCTGCGGGCGCTGATGCGCGAAAGTCGAGTATAGGCCGGGCCGGCGACGGCCTGGGAGTATATGCCCTGGCTTTCGTGAGGTTTTTGAGGGCTGGCGCAGGCTACAGAGAAACAAGCCGTTAGCAAAGCCTTATAGACGTGGCAGGCACCAGCGCCGAATCACGGGCATAAAAAAACCCGCAGCCTTTGCAAGCTGCGGGTTTCGAAATGGTGGGTCGTGTGGGATTCGAACCTACGACCAATTGGTTAAAAGCCAACTGCTCTACCAACTGAGCTAACGACCCGTTTCGTGAGGCGTATAATACCGAATTCTTTTGGTAATTCAACACCCTACAGAAAATAAATCAAAAATAGCGTGTCGGATCGCTCACACCTGCCGCAGCGAAGCCCTCGGCACGCAGGCGGCAGCTGTCGCACTTGCCACAGGCTTGACCCTGATCATCGGCCTGGTAGCACGACACTGTCAGGCCATAGTCCACACCTAGCGCCACGCCTGCCTTGACGATGTCAGCCTTGCTCATGTTCTGCAGCGGTGCCTGTATGGTGAAGCCATTGCCTTCCACTCCCGCCTTGGTGGCTAGGTTGGCCAGGCGCTCGAAAGCCTCGATGAACTCGGGTCGACAATCCGGATAGCCCGAATAGTCCACCGCATTGACGCCAATGAAGATGTCGCGCGCTTCGAGCACCTCGGCCCAACCCAGCGCCAGAGACAGAAACACCGTGTTGCGTGCTGGAACGTAGGTGACCGGGATGCCCTCACCCAAGGTTTCCGGGACGTCGATCGAGGTGTCGGTCAGTGCCGAGCCGCCCATGCCATCCAGGTCGAGCCCGATGACCTTGTGCTGTATCACGCCCAGGTCCCGCGCCACACGTGCCGCGGCATCGAGCTCGGCCCGATGGCGCTGGCCATAGTCGAAGCTCATGGTATAGCAGGCATAGCCCTGGGCCTTGGCCATCGCCACGACAGTGGCGGAATCCAGGCCGCCGGAAAGCAGAATGACTGCCTTTTTCTCGTGTTGGGTATGGTTCATCTCAGCGCCCCGGCTCGTCGTTCCAAAGAAGTTTGTGCAGCTGCATCTGCAGGCGCACCGGCAGGTTGTCGGCCACGATCCAGTCGGCCAGATCGGTAGCGCGCAGTTGATCCTTGCTCGGCGAGAACAGCACTTCGCCGGCACGACCGTCCAGCCCGTACTGAATCAGCTTGGACACGGCCCAGTCATAGTCTTCGCGCGAGCACAGGACGAACTTGACCTGGTCGTTGCGGGTCAGCAGCTCGATGTTCTCGTAACGGTTGCGATGGACTTCGAGAGAACCCGGTGTCTTCAAGTCGAGCACGCGACTGACGCGGGTGTCGACCGCGCTGATGTCGAGTGCGCCGCTGGTTTCCACGGAAACTTCATAGCCGGCATCGCAAAGCCGCTGCATCAACGGGATGGCATTGGGCTGAGCCAACGGCTCGCCTCCGGTGACGCACACATAACGGGGCTTGTAGCTGGCCACCTGCTCCATGAGCGAGTCGAGCGTGCGCTGGGTTCCCCCACTGAACGCGTAGGCGCTGTCGCAATATTGGCAGCGCAAGGGGCAACCGGTCAGGCGTACGAAAACCGTGGGCAAGCCGGCGGTCCGCGTCTCACCCTGCAACGAGTAGAAGACTTCGGTAATACGTAGTGTGTCTTGCATAGGGTCCACGGGCGTGACAGCGAAACAGGCTGACCGCCTCCGTTGGGCACTTCAGGCGGCCCGCGATCGCGCGGCCCCAGGAAGCGTGTTCATAAAATGGCGGCAAATTCTAACGAAAAAACCCGCGACAGGCGCGGGTTTCTTCGAATCACACGGCAAGCTTCACAATCTTTGCAGGTCTTTCTGCGCCAACTGTGCAGCGGACGTACCCGGATATTGGGTGACTACCTGCTGCAGAATGCCCTTGACCCGGTCGGTGTGGCCCAGGCGGCGCTCGACGTCGGCCAGCTTGTAGAGCGAATCCGGCACCTTGTTGTGCTTGGGATAGAGCTGGCTGACCTTGGCGAAAGCCTGGCCTGCGCCCTGCAGGTCACCCTTGGCAAGGTTGACCTCGCCCAGCCAGTATTGGGCATTGCCCGCATACTGGCTGTTCGGGTATTTGCGCAGGAACGCGGCGAAGGCCTGGCTGGCCTTGTCGAAATCCTTGGCCTTGATCAGGTCGAAGGCTGCATCGTAATACAGCTTCTCCTTGGCCGGATCGCCAGGCTCGGCACCTGCGGACGACTGGCCGGCAGCCGATGAAGCACCAGCGCCGCTAGACGCGCCGCTGGCTGAAGAATTATCCGGTTGAGCACTGGGCGCAGGTGCAACCCCCGAGCCAATCCGACGATCGAGTTCCTGATACCGCTCGAGCCCTTCCTGTTTCAGGCGCTGGATATCGTTCTGCTGGACTTCGACCTGACCTCGCAGACGTGCGATGTCTTCCTGCATTTGCTGCAGTTGCATGAACAGCTCGCCCTGAGCCGAGACAGGCGCTTGCGCGACTGTCCCGGCCGAGGCGCCGTTCGTACCGTAACCTGAGGGCGGATAGCTGCCACCAACGGCGCCACTGTTACCGTAGCCTCCATTGTTGTTGCTATCGACCACAGGCACCGCGCCCCAAGCCATCACAGGCAGGGCGAAAGCCAGAACAGTTACAGCACGACGGCACGTTCGCATGACGAATTACTTACGCAGTTCGACGCGACGGTTCTGAGCCCACGACTGCTCGTCGTTGCCAGTAGCCACTGGACGCTCTTCACCGTAGGAAACCAGTTCCAGCTGGGCTGGCGAAACGCCTTGCAGTACCAGGTAACGCTGAACGGCCTTGGCACGACGCTCGCCCAGTGCCAGGTTGTACTCGCGAGTACCGCGCTCGTCGGTGTTACCTTCCAGGACGACGCGAGCGCCGTTGGCTTTCAGGTCCTTGGCGTGAACGTCCAGAGCGCGCATGGCTTCTGGCTTCAGGTCCGAGCTGTCGTATTCGAAGTAGAACGTGGTGATAGCGCGCAGAGCAGCTTCTTCGCTCAGGGAACCGTCAACGGCACCGGTGTTTGCGCCGTAACCAGCGTTAGGGTCGACAGCAGCGCCGCCTTGACCGGCATCTTCGCCGCCTTTGGACGAGCAACCTACAGCTACGGACAAGGCCAGGGCCAGCGCAGCGAACTTACCAAACTTCAGCATTTCCATCGTGAAACTCCTAATGAACCCCAATGTGTTAAGTACAACGTATTACGCCGCGTCAGTTCAGGTAAGGGGACCAGGACGGTTCTCTGACTTCGCCTTGAGCGGTAGGAAGCGGGAGCCTCACGCGGCCGTTTAGCGACACGAGCATCAAGACTCCCCGGCCCTGCTGGCGGGTGGCGTAGATTACCATGGTGCCGTTGGGCGCAACAGTAGGCGACTCATCAAGAGTTGAATCTGTGAGGATCTTTACGCTTCCGCGCTCCAGGTCCTGCGCCGCCACCTTGAAATTGGTGAAACCATCTTGCCGATGGATCATTACAAGGGTCTTTTCGTCAGCCGAAAGTTTCGGGTTGGCATTGTAGTTGCCCACGAACGTCACACGCTCGGCATTGGCGCCACCGGATGTGCTGGTCTTGTAGATCTGTGGCTTGCCGCCACGGTCCGACGTGAAGTACAGGGTCGAACCGTCCTTGCCCCAGAAGGGTTCGGTATCGATGGCAGGGCTGTTGGTCACGCGGGTCAGCGCGCGCGAGGCCAGGTTCATCACGTAGATCTCCGGGTTGCCGTCCTTGGACAGCACCAGCGCCAGGCGATTGCCGTCCGGCGAGAACGCCGGTGCACCGTTTAGGCCTTCGAAGTTGGTCAACTGCTCGCGGCGACCGGTGTCGACGTTCTGCAGGAAGATCCGCGGACGACGCTGTTCGAACGATACATAGGCAATGTTGCGGCCGTTGGGCGAGTAGCGTGGCGACAGGATCGGCTCGCGCGACTGCAACAGGGTCACCGCACGTGCGCCGTCGTAGTCCGAACGCTGCAGGGTGTAACGGGTGGCATTGGTGCCGGCCCGTTCGGCGGTCACGTAGAGCATGCGCGTGGAGAACGCACCCTTGATCCCGGTCAGCTTCTCGAACGACTGATCGGAGATGAAGTGGGCCATGTCACGCAGCTGGTCGGTAGTGCCCGAGACGCTGCCGGTCAATACCTGTTGCTGGGTGTTGACGTTCAGCAGCGCGTATTGCACCTGCAAGCGGCCGCCGGCCGGCGTGATGCTGCCGACCATGACGTACTGGGCACCCAGCGCCTGCCAGTCGCGGTAGATGACTTCGCTGGCCTGGGAAGGCTGGCTGATCATGTTCTGCGGTGGAATGGGTGCGTAGTAGCCCGAGTTGCGCAGGTCGTTGCCGACGATCTCGGCAATGTTGTCAGGCAACACACTGCCGCCCTGGAAACCGAACGGCACGACGGCAATCGGCGTGGCACGGTCGGCACCGCTGGTGACCAGAATGTTCTTTTCGTCCGCAGAGGCCATGCCGGCTGCGCAGCAAAGGACGACGAGCAGTCCTCGAAGAAGGGTAATCACAAGGCAAGATCCTCAGGTGTAAATGTCATCTTGAAGGAACGATAGGGGTTGAAGTCAGCTGGTTTCAAACCCTGCATTTCCGTTAAACGGCCAATGTTCTTGACCGCAGCAACCGCCGAACTGTCGAAGGGACCATCGCCACTGGAGCGTGAGACGCTGACATTGGTGACGGTGCCATCGGGCAACATGTTGATCTGCAATACCACGGTCATGTTCTTGCGTGCCGAAGGCGGACGCGCCCACCCTTCGGCTGCTCGCGAGCGGATCAGATCGTCGAAGTTGCCCGCGACCTCATCACCCTGCTCGTCGGCGAGCGCCTGCTGGCGTTCAGGCTTGTCGGAAAGTAGATCGGCCAATGCCTGCGCCTTCTTGTCCTCCGCTGCCTTGCGAGCTGCGTCCTGAGCCTTCTTCTTCGCAGCATCGGCCGCAGCCTTCTTCTTCGCGTCCTCGGCGGCCTTCTTCTTCGCTTCCTCGGCCGCAGTGGCCTTCTTGGCGTCGTCTTCGGCTTTCTTCTTCGCGTCTTCGGCGGCCTTTTTCTTGGCGTCCTCGGCAGCCTTCTTCTTCGCGTCCTCGGCTGCCTCCTTCTTCGCCTCTTCCTGCTCGGCCTTCTTCTTGGCGATATCGGCCAGCTCGCTCTTCTTGGCTTCGGCCGCTTTTTCAGCGGCTTCGGCCTTGGCAGCCTCAGCCTTGGCCGCTGCTGCAGAGGCGGCTTCCGCCTTGGCCGCAGCATCGGACTTCTTGGCTTCGTCGGCCTTCTTCGCCGCTTCGGCCTTTTGAGCGGTTTCCTCTTTCTTTTGTTCCGCGGCCTTGATGGCTTCCTGCTCCAGCTTCTTGGTCTCCATCTGCTCGACTTCGGTCTGCCGCGCAGCAGACTTCTTCGCCTCGCCCGCCAGTTTCTGGTTGGTCTGGGTGGTGGCCTGGCTCTTGGACTTGAGCTGATAGAGCGTAGCCTGCACGATGGGTCGCGCTTCAGGCAGTTCGGGCGTCATGGCGAAACTGACGAACAGCATCCCGAAGATCAGCACGTGCAGGGCTACCGCCCAGACCGTGGGCCAGAAGAAGCTTTCCGAGGCTGAATGCTCTCGCTTTCGCATCAGGGGGCCTCGGTAATCAAGCCAACGTTACCGACACCTGCCTGCTGCAAACCACCCATGGCGCCCATGACAGCCCCGTAATCCACGGTCTTGTCACCGCGAATGAAGACCTGGGTCTTCTTGCCGCTGGCATTGCCCTGGTTGATGATCGCGGTGGCGGCCTGGGTCATCTGCGCCAGCGTCATGGCCTTGTCCTGCTGCTTTTCAGTGTCTACTTCCTTGCCGACGTTCCAGTAGTAGGTCTTGTCGGCCTTGATGGAAATGGTGAGCACCTGAGTGTTGTTGTCCTGCGGCAACGCTTCGCTGGAAACCTTGGGCAGATCGACCTTCACACCTTGGTTGATCATCGGAGCGGTGACCATGAAGATGACCAGCAGTACCAACATCACGTCGATGTAGGGCACCACGTTCATCTCGGCGACCGGCTTGCGTTTTGGGCGACGACCTCGAGTCATTGGGTTATCCCTGCTCACTCTTCGCTGGTGTGCACTTTACGGTGCAGGATGGCCTGGAACTCGTCAGCGAACGTGTAGTAGCGGTTGATCAGGGTTTCGCTGCGAGCAGCGAAACGGTTGTAGGCGATGACGGCCGGAATCGCTGCGAACAGACCGATGGCCGTGGCAATCAGTGCTTCGGCAATACCTGGCGCAACGGTGGCCAGAGTCGCCTGCTGCGCCGAGGCCAGGCCGCGGAACGAGTTCATGATGCCCCATACGGTACCGAACAGACCCACGTAGGGGCTGGTGGAACCGACGGTTGCCAGGAATGGCAGACCCTGTTCGAGCTTCTCCTCCTCACGGGAAATCGCCACGCGCATGGCACGGCCCACGCCTTCCATCACGGCATCGGGATCGACGCCCTGCTGCTGGCGCAGGCGGGAAAACTCCTTGAAGCCAGCACGGAAAATCTGCTCGACACCCGAATCAGGGTCGGGATTGCTGCCAGCCTGACGGTACAGCTTGGACAGGTCGATGCCCGACCAGAAGCGTTCCTCGAAGCTGTCCAGGGCACGACGACCGGCGCGCAGCATCGAACTGCGCTGAAAGATCATGACCCACGAGGTGACCGAGGCGGCCACCAGAATAAGCATTACCAACTGCACCACGACACTGGCATTGCTGACCAAACTCCACATGGAGGTATGGTCGACGACGTTAGCTTCCACGCTTAATCTCCTGCACTGGATTGTTTGCCCAGGCCGCCTGCGTCGGCAAAGGCCGTACGCAAGGCTGGGGGAATGGCCCGGGGTCTGAAGTTATCGGCGCGCACACAGGCCACCATGAACTGCCCTTCGCAGAGCAGCGTTGTATCTTTCACACGCCATACCTGCTGTTTGAAACGCAGGCTGGCGCGATTCAATTCGGTTATTTCGGCGGTCACCGCGAGCTCGTCGTCCAACCGCGCCGGCGCATGGTAGCGCGCCTCTGCCGAATGCACGACGAACAGCAGGTTCTCACCTGCCAGCTGCGACTGGACGAAACCCAGCGCACGCAAGCGCTCGGTACGAGCCCGCTCCATGAATTTGAGGTAGTTGACGTAATAGACGACGCTGCCGGCGTCGGTGTCTTCGTAATAGACCCGACACTGATGGGCGAACGCCTGAACCCCGTTTTGCGCGCGCATACTCTAGTGCTTACTCCTCAGGTTGCCAATCCGCCCGGGCAACTGTTTTTTCGTCGCGTGTGCAGGCAAGGGCCATGCAAAAGCCGTGTCAGCCCCTAGGACCACGGAAAGCCGAATTAGGTCGCTGTGCGAGGGGCCTTTCATGCTTCGATTTCTTCGGACATGGCATCGCTGCCCGGCATGTCGCCCAGCCGGTTGGGAATGTTCAGACCGAAATGCAGGTAGGCGTGGCGCGTCACGACCCGGCCGCGCGGGGTACGCATGATGTAGCCCTGCTGAATGAGGTAAGGCTCCAGGACGTCCTCGATGGTGTGGCGCTCTTCACTGATCGCTGCGGCGAGACTGTCGACACCCACCGGCCCACCGTCGAACTTCTCGATCATGGTCAGCAGCAGCCGGCGATCCTGGTGGTCGAAGCCGCGCTCGTCGACGTCGAGCATGTTCAGCGCCAGGTCGGCGATGGGCTTGGTGATGTGCCCCTTGCCACGCACCTGGGCGAAGTCGCGCACGCGGCGCAGCAGCCGATTGGCGATTCGCGGCGTACCGCGGGCGCGGCGGGCGATCTCGAAGGCACCTTCGTCCTCGATCTCCAGGTTGAGGATGTTGCCCGATCGACTGACGATGGTTGCAAGGTCCGCGGTGCTGTAGAACTCCAGGCGCTGGACGATACCGAAGCGGTCACGCAGCGGATTGGTCAGCATGCCCGCCCTGGTGGTGGCCCCGACCAGGGTGAACGGCGGCAGATCGAGCTTGATGGAACGTGCCGCGGGACCCTCGCCAATCATGATGTCGAGCTGGAAGTCCTCCATGGCCGGATACAGGACTTCCTCGACGATGGGCGACAGCCGGTGGATCTCGTCGATGAACAGCACATCGTGGGGTTCCAGGTTGGTGAGCAGGGCAGCCAGGTCGCCCGGCCGTTCCAGTACCGGCCCCGACGTACTCTTGATCGACACGCCCATTTCCTGGGCAATGATATTGGCCAAGGTCGTCTTGCCCAACCCGGGCGGGCCGAAGATCAAGGTGTGATCCAGGGATTCACTGCGCCCGCGCGCGGCCTGGATGAACAGCTCCATCTGCTCGCGCACGGTGGGCTGGCCAATGTAGTCGGCCAGGCTGAGCGGGCGGATGGCCCGATCCTGTATTTCTTCCCGATCGCGGCCGGTGGCGGCGATCAGACGGTCGGCTTCGATCACTTAGATCATTCCCTTCAACGAGCGGCGGATCAATTCTTCGCTGCTCAGCCCCTTGGCGTCGATGGCCGCCACGGCGCGACTGGCCTCCTGTGGCTTGTAGCCCAGGGAGATGAGCGCACTGACGGCATCGGCTTCGGCGCTGTTGACCGGCGCCGGCCCCTGCGGCCCGCTGGGCACCAGCTCGAACATGCTCGGCGTGGTCTGCCAGGCCTTGAAGCGATCCTTGAGTTCGACCAGAAGCCGCTCGGCGGTCTTCTTGCCCACGCCGGGTATCTTCACCAGCGCCGAGGTGTCCTGAGCCTGCACGCAGCGCACGAGTTCGTCGACGTCCAACCCCGACATCAGCGCCAGTGCCAGCTTGGGGCCTACACCGTTGAGGCGGATCAGCTCACGGAACAGCTCGCGCTCGCGCTTTTCATAGAAGCCATAGAGTAACTGAGCGTCTTCACGCACAACCAGGTGGGTGTGCAGGGTCACGCTTTCGCCGACCGGCGGCAGCCGATAGAGCGTGGTCATCGGCACTTCGAGCTCATAGCCCAGCCCGTTGACGTCGAGAATCAGGTGCGGCGGCTGCTTTTCAGCCAAGGTACCGCGCAGGCGTCCAATCACGTATGAATCCTTTGTCGGAAGGCGCAGTCACGCCCTGTTCATGCGGGCCAGTTCAAGGGCCAGTTCAAGGGCCATCATTACAGGACTGAGGTGAGCTGCAAGCAAAAAAGTTTGAAACGATGTAAGCCGCTACAGGCGCAGGCGCCCACCGCGACTGCGGGCGGCGCTCAGGCCGTGGGGCATGAGGCTGGACCGGGTGTGCGCGTGGGTGAGTGCGATGGCCAGGGCATCGGAGGCATCGATCTGGGGTTTCTGGGTCAGCTTGAGCAGGTGCATGACCATCATCTGTACCTGCTCCTTGTTGGCGGCACCGGTGCCGACGATGGCCTGCTTGACCTGGGTGGCACTGTACTCGGCGATCTCCAGCCCCTCCTCCGCCGCTGCAACGATGGCAGCGCCGCGCGCCTGACCCAGCTTCAGGGCCGAATCGGCGTTGCGCGCCATGAACACCCGCTCGATGCCCATGGTCACCGGACCGTAGGTCTGGATCACCTCACGCACCCCACGAAAAACGATTTGCAGACGATCATGCAGCAGTCCGCCGCCGGTACGAATACAGCCCGAAGCCACGTATTCGCAACCGCGGCCGGTTTCACGCACGACGCCAAACCCGGTGATGCGCGAGCCTGGGTCGATTCCAAGAATTAAAGTCATAAAGCCTGCAGTAGTGAGGAACACGGCTGATGCCTTCGCGGGTAGAACCCGCTCCCACATGGGTGTGCATAGCATGTGGGAGCGCCGCGGGCGGCGAGCCATCTACCGGCCAAGAAGCCGGCACTGGTAAAGCATGGCTTAGATGAAACACACGGGCCGATCAGCCAAGCTGCTCCATCACGGCGTCGGATATCTCGGCGTTGGAATAGACGTTTTGCACATCATCCAGATCTTCGAGCATGTCGATCAGCTTCAGCACCTTCTCGGCACCTTCCGCATCGAGTTCGGCACTGGTCGTCGGCGCCATGACGATCTCCGCTTCATCGGCATTGAAACCGGCCGCCTGCAGCGCATTGCCCACCGAGTAGAAGCTGGCGAACGAGGTGAACACGTCCATCGAGCCGTCGCCATGGGTCACGATGTCGTCGGCATCGGCCTCCATGGCCGCCTCCATCAACGCATCCTCGTCCACGCCCGGGGCGAAGGACAACTGCCCCTTGCGCTCGAACAGATACGCCACCGAACCATCGGTACCCAGATTGCCCCCGCATTTGCTGAACGCATGACGCACGGCGGCAGCGGTGCGATTGCGGTTGTCGGTCATGCATTCGACCAGCACGGCAATGCCACCAGGTCCGTAGCCCTCGTAGCTCAGCTCGACCACGTCGTCGCTGCCGGCTGCCCCGGTGCCTCGTGCAATCGCGCGATCGATGATGTCGCGACTCATGTTGGCGCTCAGCGCCTTGTCCAGCGCCAGGCGCAGACGCGGATTGGAACCTGGCTCGCCGCCGCCCTGGCGGGCAGCGACGGTCAGCTCACGAATCCACTTGGTGAAGATCTTGCCCCTCTTGGCATCCTGGCGCTCTTTGCGGTGCTTGATGTTCGCCCACTTGGAATGACCAGCCATAACGCAACTCCAGTTTCTGTGTGTTACCCATACGAACCCTGCCCCTGGCAAGGTTTTTCCACCGCACAACGCAAGGGCGCATCCGAAGATGCGCCCTGTCAGCAGTTACTCGGCCTTGGGCTGTTCGCGCAGGCGAATGTGCAGTTCACGCAGCGCCTTGGCATCGACCACGCCAGGCGCCTGGGTCATGACGTCGGCGGCGCTCTGGGTTTTCGGGAAGGCGATGACTTCACGGATCGACTGCGCACCGGTCATCAGCATGACCAGACGGTCCAGGCCGAAGGCCAGGCCACCATGGGGTGGTGCACCGTATTTCAGCGCGTCGAGCAGGAAGCCGAACTTCTCTTCCTGTTCCGCAGCTTCGATACCGAGCAGGCGGAACACGGCCTGCTGCATGTCCTTGCGGTGGATACGGATGGAACCGCCGCCCAGCTCGGTGCCGTTGAGTACCATGTCATAGGCGCGCGACAGGGCAGTGGCCGGGCTGGCCTCCAGCTCTGCAGGCGTGCACTTGGGCGCGGTGAACGGATGGTGCAGCGCGCTGAAGCTGCCGTCGTCGTTCTCTTCGAACATCGGGAAGTCGACGACCCACATCGGCGCCCATTCGCAGGTCAGCAGGTCGAGATCGTTGCCCAGCTTGATGCGCAGCGCACCCAATGCCTCGCTGACGATCTTGGCCTTGTCGGCGCCGAAGAACACGATGTCGCCATCGACCGCGCCAACGCGATCCAGGATCACGTCGAGGTTGGCTTCAGGGATGTTCTTGACGATCGGCGACTGCAGGCCCTCGACGCCCTTGGCGCGCTCGTTGACCTTGATGTAGGCCAGGCCCTTGGCGCCGTAGATGCCGACGAACTTGGTGTAATCGTCGATCTGCTTGCGCGGCATGCTCGCCCCGCCTGGAACGCGCAGTGCGGCAACGCGGCACTTGGCGTCGTTGGCCGGACCGCTGAAGACCTTGAACTCGACATCCTTGAGCTGATCGGCGACGTCAACCAGTTCCATCGGGTTGCGCAGGTCGGGCTTGTCCGAGCCGTAGCGGCGCATGGCTTCTTCGAAGGTCATGTGCGGGAAATCGCCGAACTCGACGTCGAGCACTTCCTTGAACAGCTTGCGCACCATGGTTTCGGTGATGCCGATGATTTCGCTCTCGTCGAGGAAACTTGTCTCGATGTCGATCTGAGTGAACTCGGGCTGACGATCGGCACGCAGGTCTTCATCGCGGAAGCACTTGGCGATCTGGTAGTAACGGTCGAAACCGGCCACCATCAGCAACTGCTTGAACAGCTGGGGCGACTGCGGCAGGGCGAAGAAGCTGCCGGGGTGGGTACGGCTGGGCACCAGGTAGTCACGTGCGCCTTCGGGGGTGGCACGGGTCAGGATCGGCGTTTCGACGTCGAGGAAACCGTTTTCGTCGAGGTAGCGGCGAATGCTGGTGGTGATGCGCGAGCGCAGGCGCAGCTTCTCGGCCATTTCGGGACGACGCAGGTCGATGAAGCGATAGCGCAGGCGCGTTTCCTCACCCACGTCGGAGTACTCGTTGAGCGGAAACGGCGGGGTTTCCGCTTCGTTCAGCACTTCGAGCTCGTAGCCCAGCACTTCGATGGCGCCAGACGCCATGTTCGGATTGACTGCGCCGGCGGGCCGCGCACGGACCTTGCCGGTGACCTTGACCACGTACTCGCTGCGCACGCGATCGGCGGCGGCGAAGCTGTCGGCGCGATCGGGGTCGAAGACCACCTGGGCCATGCCTTCACGATCCCGAATGTCGAGGAAGATCACCCCGCCATGGTCGCGACGGCGATGGACCCAGCCGCACAGGGTGATTTCCTGACCTTCCAGGGTCTCGTTCAGTTGGCCGCAATAGTGGCTGCGCATCATAGTAGTGGTTTCACTTCTCGTAATTCATGATTCGATGACGGCGTGTAGCTGGACACGCGGCACCCTGGACATAGTGCAGGAGCAGGCCGGGGCCGGGCAATTCACTCGGCCTTGTCGCCGCCTGCCAGATTCTTCTTGTTGCCGGTCTTGAAATCGGTCTCGTACCAGCCGGTGCCGCTGAGGCGGAAGCCCGGCATGGAAAGCACCTTTTTCAGTTGTGGCGCCTGGCAGGCAGGGCAATCGGTCAAAGGCTCGGCGCTGATCTTTTGAATGACTTCCATCTGATGACCGCAGGAAGCACATTGATAGTCGTACATCGGCATGGGTAGTGTCTCGGCAACCAAATGACCGCGGCGCAAGCGGCGCCAGGGCGAAACGCGGGATTATATCCGGTTAATCGACGCTGCGCAGCCGTCCAAGGTAACAGACGACGTTCGATCACGTCCCATCAAGTAGGTGACACAGACTACCCGCACCAGTCCGCTGAAATTCTTGACGCCGCCATGGCGCAGGTGGACTTCGCGGTCGACGTAGGAAAGCAGCGCGTTCACCGTGCATTCATTGGCCAGGGCGATGCGCTCGAGAATCTCCCAGTAGATCCGTTCCAGGCGCAGGCAGGTGGCGAAACCGTTCAAGCGAACCGAACGCGAGACGGGCCTGGCCAGGCCCATGTCGAAGTTGTCCGAGTAGGGATCGACGGCAAGCTTGCTCGATCGGTCGAGCTGGCGCGCCCGGGTGACGATGATGTTCCGTTCCATGGATCAGTGCTTCCTAGATGATCGCCCCTCCAACCCTGGAGGTGTGCTGACGGATCTATGGAAGCGTATCGGCGAACGATGACGACAGGGGAATACGGAAGTGCATACGTACGAAGAGCGGCGTCGTTGGGTAGGAGCGAACCCCCCGTACCCAGGCCGTGGCAGGCGGGAAAAGCTGGATCGACACGGCGGGCGCAGCAGTGCAAAAGGCGCCGCCGTGTCGCCAGGGATCAGCCTTCGAGCAGCGAACGCAACATCCAGGCAGTCTTCTCGTGCACCTGCATGCGCTGGGTCAGCAGGTCGGCCGTCGGCTCGTCGCTGACCTTGTCCAGCAGCGGGAAGATACCGCGGGCCGTGCGGGTGACAGCTTCCTGGCCTTCGACCAGTTGCTTGATCATGTCCTGGGCCGAGGGCACCCCTTCCTCTTCCTTGATCGAAGACAGGCGGGCATAGACCGAATAGGCGCCAGGCGCGGGAAAACCGAGGGCACGGATACGCTCGGCGATGGAGTCCACGGCCAGCGCCAGTTCGGTGTACTGCTCTTCGAACATCAGGTGCAGGGTACGGAAAGCCGGGCCGGTCACGTTCCAGTGGAAGTTGTGCGTCTTGAGGTACAGGACGTAGGTGTCAGAAAGCAGACGGGACAGGCCGTCCACGATCGATTTGCGATCTTCTTCGCTGATGCCGATATCGATTGCCATGTGATGTCCTTGATGAAGATGAATGTATACCACCACGGGTGGATGCCCACTTTACCAAGACCCATCGACCCACGCAGCTCCGGCCTCGGGCAAGTTGCGCAGGCTATCCGCCCGACGGCGTCGGGCGGCGCTCTGGCCGATTTGAGAAGGATCGGGCTTTGCTGTTAAATAGACCGCGTGCCGCCGGGGCGATTCATCAAGCCGTGGCGCATAGGCTGATCCCTGCAGATGCTCGGCAATTATTGTCACCCCAACGCTGTGCTTGTTGCGGTATCAGCTCTTCCTGATGCCTGATCTTAGAGTGAGCCAATCAAATGTTGAAAATCGTCCACCTCCTGACGGGCGCAGCGGCCGTGCTGCTGTCGTTCATACCAAGCCTGCGGGCCGATGTAGCGCCTTACCTGCAACAACCCGACGCAATCTACCTGGCGCTGTTCGGTCTGCTCAACCTGCTTCTGGCTCCAGTGATACCGCGCTGGAACAAAGGCCCACGTCATCTGTTGCAAAATCTGGTCAGTGTGCTGCTGGTTGCCTCGGTGATCACCCAGACCCTGACGTTGCTGGTGCCGCTGCCGGCCATCGGCATCCTGCCGGGCCTGTTGTGCGCACTGCTCGCGTGCCTGGCGCACCTGTCGATCAGCTTCTACCGCGCGTCACCGGCACCCAGCGCCGTGCAGTACGACATGACCAACCGCGATACCGGTACGGTGAAGTGGTTCAACACGTCGAAGGGCTTCGGCTTCATTTCCCGCGATTCCGGCGACGACATCTTCGTGCATTTTCGTGCCATTCGTGGCGAAGGCCATCGCGTGCTGGTCGAAGGCCAACGGGTCGAGTTCTCGGTCATGAACCGTGACAAGGGTCTGCAGGCCGAAGACGTGATTGCGGCATCGCCACGTCGCTGACTCCAATGCAGCAATAAAAAAACGCGGGCATTGCCCGCGTTTTTCATTGCCGAAAAAAAGATTTCAGTAATGCGGCGGCGGCGCCTCCTGGGTAGCCGTTTCGAACTGGCCGACCATTTCTTCCTGACGCTTGAGCAGCGCGGCCAACTGCATCTGCAGGCGCTCGATCGCCCGCTGTTGCAGGATCAGTTCGTCGCTGAGCGAAGACAGGGTGTCATCCTGAAAAGCCAGACGTGTCTCCAGCTCCATCACGCGATCTTCCAGACTCATGCCCTGCCCTCCGTAAAAATGAAATCGGTGCCCAGCACGCCTGCCAGCCTTTGGCGAACCGCCACCAATTGCTCGGGAGTGTAAGGCATGGACGGCAGCTTGCCCCACACAGGCGCAGGCCAGGCCGCGTCGGCCCGGTAGCGAACGATCACGTGCATATGCAACTGACTCACGACATTGCCCAGGGTCGCGATGTTGATCTTGTCGGCGCCATAGTGCTGGTGAAGCAACTTTGCCAATGCATTGGTTTCGCTCCACAGCACTTCACGGTCTGCGTCATCGAGTTCGAAGACCTCGGTGATATCCGGGCGTCGCGGCACCAGAATGAACCAGGGATACCTGGCGTCATTACTGAGCAGCAGGCGACAAAGTGCGAAGTCACCGATGACATGAGCGTCTCCGGCAAGTCGGGCATCCAGGCTGAACACGGGCGTTCTCCACAGGAAGGAATGGGGGATCGAGGCATGGCCGCGAATCATCGAATGCCAAGGATAGCGTGCCTGATCGGTTTTTTCCGAACCCACCGGCATCAACTCGACATGCCTGCAACCGGCGCATCTCGCACCGAGTCGTAAGGGAAGCACGGTTTTGGTGCCTTCCGCCCCAGGATCGCCCGCGGCATCAGGGCTTGCCGAACCGCCTTTCGCTGCAGTTCACGCGCTTTATGCAGTACCGCGCGTAACCGCCTGACAAGCGGTCCTTCTTTACGTGGGCACAGCGTTGCCAATTCCTGTCGGTGGTCTAGCCTTGCCATTCAGGACGTCACCTTTCGCACCAAAAAGGTCCACCAGGGAAGGTCTCGGTGCATCAAGGCCTCGCAATCTACCCACTCTTGTCACCCTGCGGTAACGTTTGCGCCGCGAAACAGGATTCACTCGCACAGCGGTATTCGTTGCCGAGGAAAGCAGGAATGGCCCGATGCGCCGGTTTTACGCGGGCTTGGCCGAACCACTGGAAGAAAAGTGAAAAATATGTGAACTGCTGGCACGTTTGTGCACGCTTGTTGCATTCATCCCAGCACGGTCACCGGGGACGTGGGAAGACGAAACCGGAACAAACGGAAACAGTGAATCAATGACGCACGTTAGTGCAGGCACGCAACCCAAGTGTGGTTGTAAGCCTGGACATGCAACAGCGGACTTGAAGTATCGCCAACATGACCGGCGTGGTATACGTTCCGCGCCGTCATAAAAAGAAAGAACTGCCTCAGATAAAAAAACAGGTGAGGCAGTGGTTACTCTTCTTAAAAACCAAAGGAGCAAATCACGATGCGCGTGATGAAGTGGAGCATGATCGCACTGGCTGTAACAGCCGGCACCTCGCAGTTGGCTTTGGCCTCCGCCCAGGACGAGTCCAAGGGTTTCGTGGAAGACAGCACCCTGAACCTCAAGCTGCGTGCCTTGTACATGAACCGTGACTACAAGCACGGCGCAGGCAACCCTACCGCAGGCAGCGACAAGGGCTATCGTGAAGACACTGGCCTTGGCGCCCAGATGTTCTACGAGTCGGGCTTCACCCAAGGCACCATCGGTGCCGGTGTCGATGCAATGGGCTTCGGTTCGGTACGCCTGGACGGCGGTACCGGTCGCCGCAGCAACGGCCTGTTCGCAGCCGACGACGAAGGCAACCTGGAACACAGCCAGACCAAGGGCGGAGCGGCCGTCAAGTTCCGCTTCTCCAACACCGTACTCAAATACGGCCAGCAGATCGTTGCCAGCCCGGTCTTCGCGACCGATGACGGCCGTCTGTTGCCTGAAGTCGCTACCGGCACGTCGATCACCAGCAACGAAATTGACAACCTGACCCTGAACATCGGTCGCTTCACCTCGATGAGCGCGCAGACCGGCATGGGTCACGACTCCCTGGGCCTGAAGTCCGCCGACATCGCCGGCGCCACCTACGCCTTCACCAAGAACTTCACCGGTACGGTCGCTGCGTCCGACGTGGAAGATTACTGGAAGCGTCAGTACGTCAACCTGAACTACACCCTGCCGATCGACGACCTGCAGTCGCTGAACTTCGACTTCAACGCCTATCGCACCAAGAGCCAGGGCGAAGATCTGGGCGGCGACGTCGACAACAAGATCTGGAGCACCGCGGTTGCCTATAGCCTGGGCGCGCACAAGTTCACCCTGGGCTACCAGCGCAGTTCCGGCGACACCGGCTACGCCTACGGCGTGGACGGCGGCGGCACCGTGTTCCTGAACAACTCCGTTCAGTACTCCGACTTCGTCGGCGCCGAAGAGAAATCGTGGCAGGTTCGCTACGACATCAACATGGCAACCTACGGCGTACCTGGCCTGAGCTTCATGACTCGCTACATCACTGGCGACAACATCGAAGCCAGCAACGGTGAAGAAGGCAAAGAGCACGAGTGGGACTTCGAAACCAAGTACGTGGTTCAGCAAGGCCCGATCAAGGACATGTCCTTCCGCCTGCGTAGCGCCATCTACCGCGCCAACAACGCCTACGATGCCGACTACGGTCCGTCGAACAACGACCTGCGCTTCATCGTCGAGTACCCTCTGAGCATCATGTAACAGCCCAGCAGGTCGCTTCACCTCGAAAAGCCCGGCCCTGCCGGGCTTTTCTGCGTCTGGATCGCGGCGCCCGGCAAAGCCCGGCCCTACGCCTGTACGTCGCCCAATCACCCCCGTACAATGCCAGACCTCGATAAAATTTCGCGAAGACAACGGTCAACCATGCGCACCAGTCAATATCTGCTCGCCACACAGAAAGAAACCCCTTCCGATGCGGTCGTGATCAGCCATCAGCTGATGCTGCGTGCCGGCATGATCCGCAAGCTCGCTTCGGGCCTGTACACATGGTTGCCGATGGGTCTTCGGGTGATGCGCAAGGTTGAGCGGATCGTGCGCGAGGAAATGGACGCCGCCGGCGCTCTCGAAGTGCTGATGCCCGGCATCCAGCCGGCCGAACTGTGGCAGGAGTCGGGGCGCTGGGAGCAGTACGGTCCCGAGCTGCTGCGCCTCAAGGACCGCCACGACCGTGACTTCTGCGCCGGCCCCACCCACGAAGAAGTCATCACCGACCTGATGCGCAACGAGCTAAACAGCTACAAGCAGTTGCCCATCAATCTCTACCAGATCCAGACCAAGTTCCGTGACGAGATCCGTCCGCGCTTCGGCCTGATGCGCGGTCGCGAGTTCATCATGAAGGATGCGTACTCCTTCCACGCCGACCAGCCCTCGCTGCAGGCCACCTATGACCGCATGCACCTGGCCTACAGCAACATCTTCACCCGCCTGGGCCTGAAGTTTCGCGCGGTGGAAGCCGACAACGGCTCCATCGGCGGCGCCGGCTCCCACGAATTCCATGTGCTGGCAGAGTCCGGCGAAGACGACATCGTCTTCAGCGATACGTCCGACTACGCAGCCAACATCGAGAAGGCCGAGGCGATCCCCCGCGAAACCGAGCGTGGCGCCGCACTCGAGGAACTGCGCCTGGTCGACACGCCCAACGCCAAGACCATCGCCCAACTGGTGGAAAACTTCGGCCTGCCGATCGAGAAGACCGTGAAGACGCTGGTGGTCCACGCCGCCGAAGACGGCAAATTGATTGCCTTGATCATCCGTGGCGATCACGAGCTGAACGAGATCAAGGCCGCCAACCAACCGCTGGTTGCCAATCCGCTGGTCATGGCCAGCGAAGCGGAACTGCGTGATGCCATCGGCGCGGGCGCAGGTTCCCTGGGCCCAATGAACCTGCCCCTGACCTGTATCATCGATCGCTCGGTAGCTTTCATGAGCGATTTCGCCGTGGGCGCCAACATCGACGACAAGCATTACTTCGGCGTCAACTGGGAGCGCGATCTGCCGCTGCCCGAGATTGCCGATCTGCGCAACGTGGTCGACGGCGACACCAGCCCGGATGGCCAGGGCACCCTGACCATCAAGCGCGGTATCGAGGTGGGTCACATCTTCCAGCTGGGCACCAAGTACAGCGAAGCCATGAAGTGCCAGGTACTGGGTGAGAACGGCAAGCCGGTGACCTTGGCCATGGGCTGCTACGGCATCGGTGTGTCGCGCGTGGTGGCTGCTGCCATCGAGCAGAACAACGATGCTGGCGGCATCATCTGGAGCGATACCCTGGCGCCTTTCCAGGTCGCCCTGGTGCCGTTGCGCTACGAAACCGAGCAAGTGCGCGAAGCCACCGACCGGCTGTACGCGGAATTGACCGAGGCGGGCTTCGAAGTGCTGCTGGACGACCGCGACAAGAAAACCAGCCCCGGGATCAAGTTCGCCGACATGGAGCTGATCGGCATTCCCCATCGGATCGTCATCAGCGACCGTGGCCTGGCCGAAGGCAACCTGGAATACAAGAGCCGTACCGAGGAAGCCGCACAGGCCTTGCCTGTCGACGACGTCCTGTCTTTCATCCAGGCTCGCGTGCGCCGCTGACAGATTCGAGAAACCATGTTCAAGCGAACTACCTTGGCCTTCGGTGGTGCTGCCCTGTGCAGCACCCTGCTGGTCAGTGGCTGTGCCAACCAGATGTCGCAGCGCAACGAACACGAAGAGCGCATCGAGCGCAAGCTGCTCGAACACAGCGTGCAGATCGACCTGGGCAAGCCCGAGGTGCTGCAGACGCCGCAACGCCGCGTGCGCATTCGTGAACTCAAGGATTTCGAGGTCACGGCGTTCGAGACCACACGTCACTACGACCGCTACACCCCCTATCAACCCTGGCGTGAAGTCTACGAGATTCCGCTAGGGGTGGTGGCCGTAGTAGCCGGCGTCGGCGCCAACGTGGTGAACGTGGCGACCTTCGGCAGCCTGCCCGACAGCGTGACCAAGGACTGGGTCAGCTACGGTTTCGCCGGGCTCAATCCGTTCATGAACGTGCAGTCCAACGGCCGTGCCGAGCAGAACCTTGCCGGTATCGACGAGGTGCAGACAGACAGGCGCGTGGAGCACGACAGCACGCCATGGAGCGAGCGGCCTGTACAAGTGGGCACCGGCCGCAAGACCTATGACCTGGAAACCGACGCCAACGGTGTGTTGCGCATCAACCTGCTCGACAACCCGTTTGCGGAACAGGATCTGACCCACGTCACACGCCTGCAACTGAGCGTGGTGGACGAGGAAAGCCAGACCCGGGCCAGCGCCCTGCTGCCGGTGAGCCCGGACCTGCGCGGCAAACTGGCCGAAGCGCACACGCTGATCTTCGATGACCTGGAAGGTGACGAGGTCGGTCAGTGGGTGTATCGGGTCAAGCGCCTGGCCGAACTGGGCCTGGAAGACGAAGCCAGCGAACTGGAACAGAGCCTGATCGAGCTGACCCGCAACGACCCCGAATTGCAGCAGGATTTCCTCAAGTCGCTGCGCAGGGATACCGGCCGACTGGTCGCCGATCCCGGGACCTGAGCCAGCCGGTCAGCCGTCGCTGAACAGTTCCAGCTGCTCGTGGGCCCCACGCAGGTCCAGCAGGCGCACGCCGATGCCCAACAGGCGCACCGGCTTGCCGCCACGGGCGAAGGCCTGACCCAGTAGCTGCCGGTAGCTTTCCAGGTCCCTGCCCGCCCCTGCCTGTTCCAGGGTGGTCTGGGTAAAGTCGTGAAACTTCACTTTGACGAAAGGCTTGCCCGGACGATAGCTGCTGTCGATCCGGTCGATGCGCTCGGCCAGGGTCTGCATCAGCTCTGGAAGCTTGTCCAGGCAACTGGCCAGATCCGGCAGGTCCGCCTCGTAGGTGTTTTCCACGCTGATGGACTGCCGCCGACTGTCGTTCTGCACCACGCGCTCGTCGATGCCGCGTGCCAGGCTGTAGAGACGCTCGCCAAAGCTGCCGAATTCGCGCACCAGCGCCAGCTTGGTCCATTCACGCAGTTCCAGGCAGCTGTCGATCCCCAGGCGGGCCAGCTTGTCGGCGGTGACCTTGCCTACGCCATGTAGCTTGGTGACCGGCAAGGCGGCGACGAAATCTTCGATCTGTGCCGGGGTGATGACGAACAGGCCGTCCGGCTTGCGCCAGTCGCTGGCGATCTTGGCCAGAAATTTGTTTGGCGCCACCCCCGCCGAAACCGTGATGTGCAGGCGCTTGGATACCTTGCGTCGGATGTCCTGGGCAATTCGCGTGGCGCTGCCGGAAAAGTGAGGGCAGTCGGAAACGTCGAGGTAGGCCTCGTCCAGCGACAGCGGCTCGATCAGGTCGGTGTACTCGCGAAAAATCCCCTGAATCTCCCGCGACGCTTCTTTATAGGCATCCATGCGCGGTTTGACGATGGTCAGGTCGGGGCACAGTTTGATCGCGTGCCGCGAGCTCATGGCTGAACGCACGCCATAGGCGCGAGCTTCATAGTTGCAGGTGGCGATCACCCCGCGACGCTCCGCCGAGCCGCCGACGGCCAGTGGCTTGCCGGCCAGCCGGGGGTCGTCACGCATTTCGATGGCGGCATAGAAGCAGTCACAGTCGACATGGATGATCTTGCGCTGCGTCATGGTCTGGGCGGGGTACCAAGCTGGTAAAAGATCGTACAAAAACAACAGTATTATCTCACTCGCAGCGATAAGCGCCATGGCCAAAGCCCGGCGCGCATTCTTTTGCCCATCGACAAATCCGCCTAATACCGCTGGAAGCCCCGCCCCGCCTGACTCGTAGCACTATCGGCAAAGCTAAGCGATTGATGGAAAAGAGTTTTCTTGAAATCAGGGTTTGACAAGCAGGCGCTGCGCTGTAGAATAGCCCACACAGACGCGGGATGGAGCAGTCTGGTAGCTCGTCGGGCTCATAACCCGAAGGTCGTCGGTTCAAATCCGGCTCCCGCAACCAAATAACGAAGAAGGCCACTTGAAAAAGTGGCCTTTTTTGTTGCCTGCAATTTGTTCGCCGACCCGTTACCCGACGAGGTCGCCTGGCCGATCCACATCGCGGTAGATCCCTGGGTCGTCGCACACCACCAGGTTCATGTGCGCCTCGGCGAACAATCGTCGAGCCCCCTGATCACCCTGCAGCGACAGCAACTGCTCACGAAAGATACGGCCAAAGCCTACCGGGTGCCCGTGACCTCGAGCGCCATGGGCGATGCTGATGCGCTCCGGCGCCATGCACTGGCGTACCCTGGCGAACGTTGCGGGAGTCACGAACGGCATGTCGCCCAGGCACACCAGCCAGCCATCGGCATCCAGACTGGCTTCGACACCCGTGCGCAGGCTGTCGCCCATGCCTGCGGAGTCGAGCAACACCACCTCGCAGCCGTAGGTTTCGCCCAGCTGAATCACCTGCGTCTTGTGCGCACGGGTGACCAGCACACGCCGCTCGAGCGTATCACCGAGGTTGCGCATCACCTGTTCGATGACGCTGCGCTCGATGCCGTCCAACCCGCTGCACTGGGCAAGCAGTTTGTCGCTGCCCTGCCCTGCGGCGTCCTGGAAACGGCGCCCTTGCCCTGCAGCGAGAATCAATGCACAGGGAGCGGTGATGGCTGACATGGGGGTAGGCTCCGATAGTCGCGATGCGCCGTACGGACGCTCAATACAGATTGGGTTCCATCTCCAGCACCACACCGAAGCGTGACTGGATATCGTCCTGGATCCGCTGGGCCAGGGCATGCAGCTGCTTGCCCGATGCATTGCCGTGATTGACCAGCACCAATGACTGCAAGCGGTGCACGCCGGCGTCGCCCTCGCGATGGCCCTTCCAGCCGGCGCGCTCGATCAGCCAACCCGCCGCCAGTTTGTACAGGCCATCGGCCTGGGGATAGGCAACCACATCGGGATGCTCGCGGCGAATGGCGTCCAGCACCGAGGCGGTCACGACCGGGTTCTTGAAGAAGCTGCCGGCATTGCCCAGCTCGGCAGGGTCGGGAAGCTTTTCTCGACGGATGCTGCAGATGGCGGCGCTGACGTCGGTGGGCGTCGGGTGCTGGATTCCCTGTTCGGCCAGCCGCTGACGCACCGGGCCGTAGTCCAGATGCACCGGCGCGGAACGTGAAAGCGTGAAGCGCACGCGCAGGATCACCCAACGGCCGGGCTGGCGCTTGAACAGGCTGTCGCGATAGCCGAATGCGCACTCGGCGGCGCTGAAGTCGCGTATCTGCAACGTGTCCCGGTCAAGCGCAGTGAGGCCGGCGAACACGTCTTTGATCTCGACGCCGTAGGCACCGATGTTCTGCATCGGCGCCGCACCCACGGTTCCAGGAATCAGGCTGAGGTTTTCCAGGCCCGCCAGACCCTGTTCCAGCGTCTGCAATACGAAGGGATGCCACGGCTCGCCGGCTTCGGCTTCCAGCACCACCTGATCACCCGCCTCTGCGAGCACGCGCACGCCGCGGCTGGCCATGCGCACCACCAGTACGTCGGAGAGGTCGGCGGTCAGCAACAGGTTGCTGCCACCACCGATCACCAGCGCACGCAGACCGTTCGTGGTGGCCCAGGCCAACGCCTGGATCAGCTCGACATCGTCATGCACCGCGACCAGAAACGCCGCCTTCACCTCGATACCAAAGGTGTTGTACGGCTTGAGCGACTGGTTGGCGCGAATGTCCAGGTTCAACAGCTCACCTGCCGGAACGTTGCCATGGGCTGCCATCAAGCCTCCAGCAGGCGCCGTACGCGCTCCAGGTCTTGCTCGGTGTCGACACCGGCGGGCGGCGCCTGCACGGCATCGGCCACATGGATGCGTACCCCGTGCCAGAGCGCACGCAGCTGCTCGAGGCGCTCGGTGTTTTCCAGCCAGCACGGGCCCCACTGCACGAAGTCCTGCAGAAAGCCGGCACGGTAGGCATAGATACCAATGTGACGACGGTAGGGCACCTGAGCCGGGAGGGCATCGCGATCGTTGGCGAACTCGTCGCGCGCCCACGGCAGCGGTGCTCGGCTGAAGGTCAGCGCCAGGCCGTTCAGGTCGGTGACCACCTTGACCACGTTGGGGTTGAACAACGCTTCCACGTCCGTGATCGGCTCGGCCAGGGTTGCCATGGCGGCCTCGTGGCTGGCAGCGAGATTGGCCGCCACCTGGTCGATGACTACGGGCGGAATCAACGGCTCGTCGCCCTGCACGTTGACCACGATGGACTCGGCATCCACACCCAAAGCCTGGCATACCTCGGCCAAACGGTCGGTACCGGACTCATGATCGGCCCGGGTCATCACCACCTCGGCGCCGAACGCTCGGCAGGCGGACTCGATGCGCACATCGTCGGTGGCAACCACGACTCGCGCCGCCGTGCTCTTGCAGGCCTGTTCCCAGACATGCTGGATCATCGGCTTGCCGGCGATCATCTGCAGTGGCTTGCCCGGCAGGCGGGTCGACTGGTACCGCGCGGGTATCACTACGGTGAAAGCCGTGCTCATTTATCCAGGCGCTCGTCGTCGGTCAGGGTCCGCGCTTCGGTTTCCAGCATCACCGGAATGCCGTCGCGGATGGGATAGGCCAGGCCAGCGCCCTTGCTGATCAGCTCGCGCTTGTCGGCGCTGAGCTTGAGCGGACCCTTGGTGATCGGGCAGGCGAGGATATCGAGCAGTTTGGTGTCCATGGAAAAATCCTTCAGGGCAAGGGGATCAGGGCAAAAGGCTGGTCAGGCGCTGGTCGAGCCAACCGATGAAATGGGGCGAAGGCTGGGCGTCGACGGCCAGGTACCACCAATCCGCAGCGGCGAACTCGCGGCACTTCACGGCATCTTTCTCGGTCATGACCACGGGCAACGGTGGCTCGAAACACAGGGCCTGCGGCGTGAACCGGGCATGATCGGCGAAAGCGTGAGCGACAGGCTGCCAGTGTAGCGCCTGCAGGGTGTCGAAGAAACGTTGTGGGTTGCCGATCCCGGCCACGGCGTGCACTGCCTGCCCTGGTGGGAAATGGCTCAATGGCCGGCGCTCGCCGCTGCGCACGTTGATCAACGCCCGGGCTTGCAGGGTCAGGCCGTAGCCACGCGGCGAATCGTCGGCGGCACCGTTGAACAGCACGGCATCGACCGAACGCAATCGCTCGGCGGGCTCGCGCAACGGACCCGCAGGCAGGCAGCGGCCATTGCCCAGCCCGCGCGCAGCGTCGATCAGCACCAGTTCGATGTCGCGCGCCAGGCGGTAGTGTTGCAAGCCATCGTCGCTGAGCACCAGGTCCACGGGCTCGGCTTCGAGCAGCGCACGTACGGCGCGGCCACGGTCGGGGTCGATCACCAGCGGCACCCCGCTGCGCCGCACGATCAGCAACGGCTCGTCGCCCGCCTGGGCAGCGTCCTGATCGGCGCGGACCCGCCATGGCAGGCTCGGTGGCCTGGCGCCGTAGCCGCGACTGACCACGCCAACGCGCAGGCCGCGCGCCTGGCAGTGCTCGATCAGCCAGAGGATCATCGGGGTCTTGCCGGTGCCACCGACGGTGATGTTGCCGACCACCAGCACCGGCACCGGGGCGCGGTAGATTGCGCCCTGCCCGGCCTCGAATCGCCGACGCTTGCGCGCCACGACACTGCGGTACAGACATTCCAGCGGACGCAACAGCCACAGCGCGCGATGGCCGGCATACCAGGCGGCGGACAATCGGTCGGCGAAGCTCATCAGGGATTCGCCTGCGCCTCGACGGTGATCATGCTGATCTGGCTGAAACCCAGCTTGCCGGCCGCGTCCATGGCGCTGATGACCGCTTGATGCGGCGTCTTGCCGTCGGCGCTGATCGACAGTGGCAGCGAGCTGTCACCGGCCGATGCGGTACGCAGGGCGTCGAGCAGGGTCGGCAGGTCGCTTTTCGGTAGCAACTGGTTGTTCACCGCATAGACGCCTTCGGCGCTGATGGCGATGTCGATGCGTTTGAGGTTGCTGGCCTGTTCCGGCGCGCCGTTCACCGCTTCGGGCAGCTCGACACGCAACTGGGTTTCGCGAGTGAACGTAGTGGTGATGACGAAGAACAGCAGCAGCACGAACACGACATCTATCAGCGAGATCAGGTTGAGCTCGATGTTTTCCCGACTGCGACGACGAAACTTCACGCTTTTTCCTCGGCCAGGTCGACCTCGCGATCCCCCTGCACGACTTCCACCAGTTTGATGGCTTCCTGCTCCATGCCGACCACCAGCTCGTCGATGCGCCGTTGCAACAGGCGATGGAAGAACAGCGCCGGGATCGCGACGATGAGACCTGACGCCGTAGTGACCAGCGCTTTGGAAATACCGCCTGCCATGAGACCGGGGTTGCCGCTGACGGTGCCTCCGGTGAACGAGCCGAAGATCTCGATCATGCCGATCACGGTGCCCAGCAGACCGAGCAGCGGCGCCATGGCGGCAATGGTGCCCAAGGTGCTGATGTAGCGTTCCAGCTCGTGGATGACTCGACTGGCCGCCTCCTCGATGCTTTCCTTCATGATTTCGCGGCCATGGCGAGAATTCGCCAGGCCAGCCGCGAGGATCTCGCCAAGCGGCGAGTGGGCACGCAACTCCTTGAGCTTTTCCTTGCTCAGTTGCTTGTCTTTCTTCCAGCGCCAGACCTGGCCGACCAGATGGGCAGGCGCAACACGGCTGGCACGCAAGGTCCACAAGCGCTCGGCGATGATAGCCAGGGCGACGATGGAGCTCACTATGATTGGCAACATCATCCAGCCGCCAGACTTAACCAATTCCCACACAGGTACGATCCCCTCGAAAAAGTTCGCCACTCTACCATAGGGGTGAGGCGCGTCGAAGCGTGCGATGACCGTTGGAAAGCTCAGGGGTGGTCGGGTGCCTCGCGCCAGAAACGTCGCTGGGAGCGCTGCCGCTGCACCGGGCCAAAGGTACCCAGGCGGACACGCAACGCGCCGTCCTCGGCGGTGTCGTGGGTGGCGATGCCCAATGCCTGAAAACGCGCCAGTACGGAGGCATGGGGATGGCCGAAGGTATTGCCATGCCCCCTGGAGATCAACGCTGCCTGTGGACGCACTGCATCCAGCAAGGGCTTGCTCGATGACGTCCGGCTGCCGTGGTGCGGCACTTGCAACCAGTGCGCCTGAACCGGCAAACCGCTCGCGACCAGGGCTTTTTCGGCCGCCGCGTCGATGTCGCCGCTGAGCAGCAGGCGCTCGCCATTGGCTTCGACCCAGAGTACGCACGAGGCAGGATTGCCGGGCACGGCCGACGGCCAGCGCCACAAGACGAACTTCACCTCGTCCCACTCCCAACTGCGCCCAGGCTCGCAAGGCTGCGCCTGCCACGCGGCGGGCAAAAGGTCGGGCTCACCGGCCAGCGTCTGGTCGACCGGCAGGCGTCGCATAACGGTGCCAGCACCACCGGAATGATCGAGGTGCGCATGACTGATGATCATCGCATCCAGGCGCCGCACGCCCAGGGCTACCAGGCTGGGCACCACCACACTGGCGCCGGCGTCGATTTCGCCCAGGCCGGGACCGGTGTCGTAGAGCAACTGGTGGTAGGCGGTGCGCACGAGCACACCCAGCCCCTGGCCGACATCCAGCACCCAGATATCGGCCTGGCCCACGGGCGGTGCCTGACGCGGGCTGAACAACAGCAGCCCGACCATCGGCACGCCCAACCAGCGCAATGGAGTACCGGCCGGCAGCAATAGCAACAGCACGCCGATGACCAGCACCAGCCATACCCCGGGCGACAGCCCCGGCGGCAGCCAGGAAGGCCCCCACTCGGCGGCCCAGGTCAGCCATTGAAACAGGCCGCGCAGTGCGCCGCCGGCCAGCCACAGCAGGGTTTCGCCCACCCAGGGCACAGGCAGCAGCACGGCACCGGCCATGGCCACCGGCAGCACCAGCAGACTGATCCAGGGCACGGCCAGCAGATTCACCAGCGGCCCGCTGATACTCACCGGCAACGCCAGGGCCACCATCACCGGCAGCAGACCCACCGCCACGCAGCACTGCGCGCGCGTCCAGGCCTGCCACCAGCGCCAACCGCCCAGACGTCCGGAAAACGTCAGCAGCAGCACTCCCACCGCGCAAAACGACAGCCAGAATCCCGGCTGCAGGCTGACCAGTGGGTCGACCAGCAAGACCGTGGTGAATGCCAGCAGCAGCGGCGACCACACGCCCAGGTGGCGAAAGCGCAGCCGCCACAACAGCACCAGGCCGATCATGATGCAGGCTCGGCGTACCGGCACCTGGAAGCCGGCCAACAGCCCATACGCCAACGCGCCGGTGAACGCCAATGCGCAGGCACAGGGCAACCAGGGCCAACGCGCCGGCCAGACACCGAGTTTTGCCAACAGGGCAACCAGGCCATACAGCAACCCCGCAAGCAGGCCGACGTGCTGGCCTGAGATGACCAACAGATGCACGGTCCCCGTGGCCTGGAGAACGTCCCACTGCTGGCGGGACACGCCCGAACCGTCGCCCAGCAGCAAGGCGGCGAGCGTGCCGCCCTGCTGCTGGCTGTCCACAGCCAGCAGCCGCTGACGCACGCCATCGCGCCAGGCCAGACGGGCGGCCCGCACCCGCCGGCCGGCCTTGACGCTGCCGGTGGCGCCGATGCCCTTGGCCAGGGCCCAGGCCTGGGCGTCGAAACCTCCGGGGTTGACCAATGCCCGCGGCCGCTTGAGTTTCACGGCCAGCCGCCAACGCTCGCCGCTGACGACCCGCGGGCCGCCATACCAGGCCAGGCGCAGGTGCGACGGTAGCTGCGCACGGCGCGACCAGGCTTCGGCCAGTTCGAAGCGCACCGTGCTGCCGTTGGTTGCCGGCAGGCCCACCACCTCCCCTTCGAGCCACAGGGTTTGTCCGTCCAGCGCAGACGCCAACTGTCCGTTCGTCGCCCAGTGGGCGTGCAGGCAGGCCCAACACAGGCCCAGCAGAACGAGCGCGCAATGCCAGCGGCGCGCTGCCAGCAACAACATCGCACCTGCACCCATGCCTACCAGCCAGCTCAATGATGGAAGCGTCGGCAGCCAACGCAGACACACCATCCCGGTCGCCAACGCCAACATCGCTGTGCGCATACCTTCCTCCCTGGAAAAACCGCCGGGCAAGGCTAAGGGCAAACGGGCCGCGTCGCGCCTTATCAAATGTCACAAAGTCTGAGCTCGGACTTCAGGCAACTTGTGCATACTGCCGGACACATCCAGACAGATACGTGCGAGACCGCTATGCCGCGTCGCCTGTTCAAGCGCTACATGCCGGACCCAGAGACGATTCGTGAACACAAGTCGCTGCGATTTTTGGGTCGCCTCCTGCATGACGCCAACCTCTGGCACCTGAACCGTCATTCCGTGGCCCGGGCGATGGCGGTCGGCCTGTTCGCCGCGTTCATGCCCATCCCGCTGCAGATGCTCCTGGCGGCGGCCCTGGCCATCGTGGTGCGCGGCAACATGCCCATCGCGGTCAGCCTGGTGTGGCTGACCAACCCGATCACCATGCCGCCGGTGTTCTATTGCACGTACAAGGTAGGGTCCTGGCTGCTGGGTCAGCCACCACGGCAGCTACCCGACGCCTACAGCTGGGACTGGGTGATGAGCCAGATGTCCACGCTGTGGCAGCCGTTCCTGCTCGGCTCGGTGGTGACTGGCGTGGTACTGGGAGCGTTGGCATACTTCCTGACAATGTTTTACTGGCGCTGGTGGGTCAGTCGCCAATGGCGGCGACGCAAGCAGCGGCGGTAGCACTGCTCACTGTGGCGTGCAGCAGGTCGGAGCACGCGCATCGAGTGGTGAATTCAGTGTATCTTGCCGCCGGTCAGGACGAGTTGTTGTGTTAAAAACCCAGCGGCTTGGCAACTTGCCACCAGTGCGCTTGTCCTAGCCTCGAACGTCAACACAGCATTCTCCTCTAGGGACTCCGTCATGCTCCGATCATTGCGCTTCGCTGCCCTGCTTGGCGGCCTCATCATGAGTGCGTCCGCGTTGGCGAAGGATATCGACCCCGCCACCTATGGCTATCCGCTCACCAACCCGTTCGAGGCCACGATCGCTTCGACACCGCCGGAGCTACGGCCCAAGCTGCCCCTGGACGAAGACATCGATCAGGCCGACTACAGCCTCAACGTGCGCCCGGAGCGAGAGTTCATCCTGCCGGACAATTTCTGGGCCGTGAAGAAGCTGCGCTATCGCCTGGCCCAGCAGGACCATGCCGCGCCGCTGATCTTCCTCATTGCCGGCACCGGTGCGCCCTACAGCAGTTCGCTCAACGAATACCTGAAAAAGCTGTATTACCAGGCCGGCTACCACGTGGTGCAGCTGTCCTCACCCACCAGCTTCGACTTCATCAGCGCCGCGTCGCGCTTCGCCACTCCGGGCGTGACCCGCGAAGATGCCGAAGACCTGTACCGGGTCATGCAGGGCGTGCGTGCCCAGCATCCGAAGTTGCCGATCACTGATTTCTACCTGACCGGGTACAGCCTGGGCGCGCTGGACGCCGCGTTCGTCAGCCAGCTGGATGAAACCCGCCGCAGTTTCAACTTCAAGAAAGTGCTGCTGCTCAACCCGCCGGTCAATCTGTACACCTCGATCACCAACCTCGACAAGTTGGTGCAGACCCAGGTCAAGGGCATCAACAACAGCACGACGTTCTACGAGCTGGTCCTCAACAAGCTGACGCGCTACTTCCAGCAGAAGGGCTATATCGACCTCAACGATGCGCTGCTCTACGATTTCCAGCAGTCCAAGCAGCACCTTTCCAACGAGCAGATGGCCATGCTGATCGGCACCTCGTTCCGGTTCTCGGCTGCCGACATCGCCTTCACCTCCGACCTGATCAACCGCCGCGGGCTGATCACGCCGCCCAAGTATCCGATCAGCGAAGGCACCAGCCTCACGCCGTTCCTGCGCCGGGCGCTGCAGTGCGACTTCGACTGCTACCTGACCGAGCAGGTGATTCCGATGTGGCGCGCCCGCACCGACGGTGGCAGCCTGCTGCAGCTGGTGGATCAGGTGAGCCTGTATGGCATCAAGGACTACTTGCAGAACAGCACCAAGATCAGCGTCATGCACAACGCCGACGATGTGATCCTGGGCCCTGGCGACCTGGGCTTTTTGCGCAAGACCTTTGGCGATCGCCTGACCGTTTACCCTTATGGCGGCCATTGCGGCAACCTCAATTACCGCGTCAACAGCGACGCTATGCTGGAGTTCTTCCGTGGCTAGAACATTCCTGTTGATGGCAACGCTGCTGTGCGCAGGCGTTGCCCAGGCCGACGACAGCACCGTCCAGAAGGTCGACAGCGACGGCTTCAAGCAACCGTTGCAGGTACTCAAGTTCAACCCGGGCCTGGACCAGCGCGAGTTCGAGCGCTCCACGCTCACGGCGCTGAACGTCTACGACCCGTTGGAAAACCTGAACCGGCGCCTGTATCACTTCAACTATCGTTTCGACGAGTGGGTATTCCTGCCGGTGGTCAACGGCTATACGTACATCACGCCGTCGTTCCTGCGCACCGGGGTGAGCAACTTCTTCAGCAACCTGGGCGAAGTGCCGAGCCTGGTCAACAGCCTGCTGCAGTTCAAGGGCAAGCGTGCCCTGGATACATCTGGACGGTTGTTGGTGAACACCACGCTGGGCGTGGCGGGCCTGTGGGACCCGGCCACCTGGTTCGGCCTGCAGAAGCAGGCCGAAGACTTCGGCCAGACCCTGGGCTTCTACGGTGTGCCGAACGGCGCCTACCTGGTCTTGCCGATCCTGGGGCCGTCCAACCTGCGCGACACCACCGGCCTGGTGTTCGACTTCGCCGTCGAGAACCAGATCAATTTCCTCAATGTGTCCGAGGTCAGCAGCAATCATCCAGAGTTGTGGGCGTTGCGTGCCGTGGATCGGCGCTACAGCAACAGCTTCCGCTACGGTCAGCTGAACTCGCCGTTCGAGTACGAGAAGGTGCGTTACGTGTACACCGAGTCGCGCAAGCTGCAGATCGCCGAGTAAGCGCATCGCGCACGGGCCTCTTCGCGGGTATCAACCGCTCCTACGAGAGCTGAGCTTCAGGCGATTGTGAGAGCGGGGTCGACGCTGGTTCGTCCACCCCACCCCGCTCAGCGCTTCTCGTACAGTTTCGGTGCGCCGACTGGCCGCGACTTGAAGCGGCGATGGGCCCACAGGTACTGCTCGGGGCATTCGGTCACGGCCTGTTCCACCCACTGGTTGATGCGCAAGGCATCGGCCGCTTCGCTCTCGCCGGGGAACCCCTGCAGCGGTGGATGCAAAACCAGCCGATAGCCAGAGCCGTCTTCCAGTCGCCGTTGCGTGAACGGGATGACCCGTGCCTTGCCCAGCCGGGCGAAATGCGTGGTAGCCGTCACCGTGGCCGCCTCGATACCGAACAGCGGCACGAAGATGCTCTGCTTGGCGCCATAGTCCTGATCGGGTGCGTACCAGATAGCGCGGCCCTTGCGCAGCAGCTTGATCATCCCGCGCACGTCCTCGCGTTCTACCGCCAGCGAATCGGGATTGTGCCGTTCGCGGCCCTGGCGCTGGACGAAATCGAACAGTGCATTGCGATGCTCGCGGTACATGCCGTCGATGGTGTGGCGCTGGCCCAGCAACGCTGCGCCGATTTCCAGGGTGGTGAAATGCAGCGCCATCAGAATCGCGCCCTCGCCCTCACGTTGCGCCGCCTGCAGGTGTTCGAGCCCTTCGATGTGCGCCAGCCTTGCCAGGCGCGCCTGTGGCCACCACCAGCTCATGGCCATTTCGAAGAATGCGATGCCGGTGGATGCGAAGTTTTCCTTGAGCAGGCGTTTTCTTTCGACGGGCGGCATCTGCGGGAAGCACAACTCGAGGTTGCGCGCCGCCACGCGGCGACGTTCGCTGGCCACGCGGTACATGCCCATCCCCAGCCAGCGGCCCAGCCTGAGCAAGGCGCGATACGGCAATTGCACGACCAGCCACAACGCGCCGAGCCCCAGCCACAGGGGCCAGAAGCGCGGATGAAGAAAAGATCGGCGAAAACGCGGGCGGTCCATTGACGATTCCGAACAGGCAACAAGGCGGGGCATTCTACATGGGTTGACCACCCATCGCTGCGTCGCGGCTTGCAGGGGAAGGTGGTTCTCGCTATAAGTCTCGGCACTTTTTTTAGTTACAAGGCGCGTTTTGCCGACCATGAGCCAGACCGATCAGCTAGACCAGGAACCTGTGTTCCAACTCAAGGGCAGCATGCTCGCCATCACCGTGCTTGAGTTGGCGAAGAACGATCTTGCCGGCCTCGACCGCCAGTTGGCGGCCAAGGTCGCGCAGGCCCCGAACTTCTTCAGCAACACGCCGCTGGTGCTGGCGCTGGACAAACTGCCCGCCAACCAAGGCAGCATCGACCTGCCGGGCCTGATGCGCATCTGCCGTCATCATGGCCTGCGGACCCTGGCGCTGCGTGCCAGCCGCATCGAAGACATCGCGGCGGCAATCGCCATCGACTTGCCGGTGCTGCCACCCTCGGGTGCCCGCGAACGACCGCTGGAAGTCGAAGAGCGCAAGCCCGAGAAGCTTCCGGAAAAGCCTCCAGAGCCCTTGATCCAGCCGACTCGCGTGATCACCACGCCGATCCGTGGCGGCCAGCAGATCTACGCTCAGGGCTGCGACCTGGTGGTGATCAGCTCGGTGAGCTCGGGTGCCGAACTGCTGGCCGATGGCAACATTCATGTGTACGGCCCGATGCGTGGCCGCGCCCTGGCGGGCATCAAGGGCGACCGCAAGGCCCGCATCTTCTGTCAGCAACTGGGCGCCGAACTGCTTTCCATCGCCGGGCAGTACAAGGTCTCCGAAGACCTGCGTCGCGACCCGCTGTGGGGTGCGCCCGTTCAGGTGAGCTTATCGGGGGATGTGTTGAACATCACCCGTCTTTAACGGATACTGCCGCCATTTTCAGCGCAACTTTCAAATAGCGCGGTTGTCGAGCGGTACGCTTCCGGTACCGCAGACACATGCAGTCCGCCGATGTTTTGAAGTCATGTTTTCTCGGGGATTAACAGTCCCTTTTTAAGTAGGGGTGATACACCTTGGCCAAGATTCTAGTGGTTACATCCGGCAAGGGTGGTGTGGGCAAGACCACCACCAGCGCCGCCATCGGCACCGGCCTCGCACTGCGCGGCCACAAAACCGTCATCATCGACTTCGACGTCGGCCTGCGTAACCTTGACCTCATCATGGGCTGCGAACGCCGCGTGGTGTACGACTTCGTCAACGTGGTGAACGGTGAAGCGACCCTGCAGCAGGCCCTGATCAAGGACAAGCGCGTCGAGAACCTCTTCATCCTGGCTGCCAGCCAGACGCGCGACAAGGACGCCCTGACCAAGGAAGGCGTCGAGAAGATCATCACCGAGCTGTCCAAGACCCACGACTACATTCTGTGCGACTCCCCGGCAGGCATCGAGAAAGGTGCTCACCTGGCCATGTATTTCGCCGACGAAGCAATCGTGGTGACCAACCCCGAGGTGTCCTCGGTACGCGACTCGGACCGCATGCTTGGCCTGTTGGCGAGCAAGTCGCGACGCGCCGAGAACGGCGAGGATCCGATCAAGGAACACCTGCTGATCACCCGCTACAGCCCCGAGCGCGTCAGCCGCGGCGAGATGCTGGGCGTGGAAGACGTCGAGGAAATCCTGGCCATCCGCCTGCTGGGCGTGATTCCGGAATCCGAAGCAGTGCTCAAGGCGTCCAACTCGGGTACGCCGGTGATTTTCGACGACCAGAGCGACGCCGGCCAGGCGTACAGCGATGCCGTCGACCGTTTGCTGGGCAAGGAAAAGCCCCACCGCTTCCTTGATTTCAAGAAGAAGAACTGGGTCGAGCGCCTGTTTGGAGGTCGCTAATGAATATTTTCGACTTCTTTCGTGACCGCAAGAAAGGCAATACCGCGTCGGTCGCGAAAGAGCGTCTACAGATCATCGTGGCGCATGAACGCGGCCAACGCACTACCCCTGACTACCTGCCGGCTCTGCAGAAAGAGCTGGTGGAAGTGATTCGCAAGTATGTGAACATCGAGAGCGACCAGGTACAGGTTGCGCTCGAGAATCAGGGTAGCTGCTCGATTCTGGAATTGAACATTACCCTGCCCGACCGCTGAGCCCTGCGCTCGGCTCCACGGCGGCCCGCCGGCCCTTTGCTGAAAAGGGTCGACGCGCCGCCGTTGGCGTTTCTGAGAGATAGACCTTTCATGCCGTTGTCGAACATTCGCATCATCCACCAGGACGCCGCCGTGCTGGTCATCGACAAGCCGACCCTGTTGTTGTCGGTGCCCGGGCGCGCCGACGACAACAAGGACTGCCTGATCACCCGCCTGCAGGAAAACGGCTTCCCCGAGGCGCGCATCGTGCATCGCCTGGACTGGGAAACCAGCGGCATCATTCTGCTGGCGCGCGATGCCGACAGCCACCGCGAGCTGTCCCGTCAGTTCCACGACCGCGAGACGGAAAAAGCCTATACCGCCCTGGCCTGGGGCCAGCCTGCGCTGGACAGTGGCAGTGTCGACCTGCCGCTGCGCTACGATCCGCCGACCAAGCCACGGCACGTGGTGGATCACGAGCACGGCAAGCATGCGCTGACCTTCTGGAAGGTGCTGGAGCGCTGCGGCGAGTGGTGTCGCGTGGAGCTGACGCCGATCACCGGGCGTTCCCACCAATTGCGCGTGCACCTGTTGTCGATCGGTCATCCGCTGCTGGGTGACCGGCTGTATGCCCACCCCGAGGCGTTGCAGGCACACGAGCGGCTTTGCCTGCATGCCAGCATGCTGGCGTTTACCCATCCGGTGACGGGCGAGCGGATGAAATTCGAGTGCGCCGCACCCTTCTGAACAGCGGTGAGGCTTTCGCGGCCGATGACCGCTCCTGCCGGTATGCCAGGTCCTGTGTGGGAGCAGCAGCCACACGGGTGGGCAATCGGGTAAACTCGGTGGCATTGCTGTCTGGAGTTTTCTATGCGTGAAGCTTTGAACCAAGGCCTGATCGATTTTCTCAAGGCCTCCCCTACCCCATTCCACGCCACCGCGACGCTGGCTCGCCGCCTCGAAGCAGCCGGTTACCAGCGGCTGGACGAGCGCGAGAGCTGGAACACGGTGCCCGGTGGGCGCTACTACGTAACGCGCAACGATTCCTCGATCATTGCCGTCAGGCTGGGCAAGCATTCGCCGCTGCTGAGCGGCTTGCGCCTGGTTGGCGCTCACACCGACAGCCCCTGCCTGCGCGTGAAGCCGCAACCCGAGTTGCAGCGCCAGGGCTTCTTCCAGCTGGGCGTCGAAGTCTATGGCGGTGCGTTGCTGGCGCCCTGGTTCGACCGCGATCTGTCGCTGGCCGGGCGGGTCACCTTTCGCCGTGACGGCAAGGTCGAAAGCCAGCTGATCGATTTCCGCCTGCCGATTGCCGTGGTGCCCAACCTGGCCATTCATCTCAACCGCGAGGCCAACCTGGGCTGGGCGATCAACGCACAGAACGAACTACCACCCGTGCTGGCTCAGGTGGCCGGTGACGAGCGGGTCGATTTCCGTGCGCTGCTGACCGAGCAATTGGCACGCGAACACGGGCTCAATGCCGACGTGGTGCTGGATTACGAGCTCAGCTTCTACGACACGCAAAGTGCTGCGGTGATTGGCCTGCACGGTGATTTCATCGCCGGCGCGCGGCTCGACAACCTGCTGTCCTGTTATGCAGGCCTGCAGGCCCTGCTCGATGCTCAGGGCGATGAAAGCTGCGTGCTGGTGTGTACCGACCATGAAGAGATCGGTTCCAGTTCGGCCTGTGGCGCCGACGGGCCGATGCTCGAACAGGTCCTGCAGCGCCTGCTGCCCGAGGGCGACGAGTATGTACGCAGCATCCAGCGTTCGCTGCTGGTGTCGGCCGACAATGCCCACGGTGTTCACCCCAACTACGCCGACAAGCACGACGCCAACCACGGGCCCAAACTCAATGCCGGGCCGGTGATCAAGGTCAACAGCAACCAGCGCTACGCCACCAACAGCGAAACGGCGGGGTTCTTCCGCCACCTGTGCATGGCCGTGGAAGTACCGGTGCAAAGCTTCGTGGTACGCAGCGACATGGGTTGCGGTTCGACCATCGGCCCGATCACCGCCAGCCACCTGGGCATCAGGACCGTCGACATCGGCTTGCCGACGTTTGCCATGCATTCGATTCGCGAGCTTGCCGGCAGCCATGACCTGGCGCATCTGGTGAAGGTACTGGGCGCGTTCTATGCCAGCAACGAGCTGCCCTAGCAGCACGCACGTGAGCGGCCGGCACGCAGGTGACGCTCACGTTTACACTCTTCGTGGTCGGCCCTCGGCGGGCACAGGGCGGACCACGCAAACACCGATCTACAGGTGATTCCACTGATGGCCCTTTTCCTGCGCCTGGCGCTTGCAGTCCTGATGCTACTGCCGATCACCGCCCAGGCCGTTGCCTTGCCTGGATTGCTGGGGGGAAGTTCGGAGAAACCCGCCGAGCAACCTGCCCAACCCCTGGGTCAGTCCCTGGATCAGGTGATCCAGACCCTGGAAAACGAACAGCAGCGCACGCGCCTGCTGAGCGACCTGAAAAAACTGCGGGACAGCACCCGGCAAGCCCAACCTGCGGCCGAGCAGGGCGTGCTGGGCATGATCGGCAGTGCCCTGGCGCACGTCGACCAGCAGTTTTCCGGCGATAACAGTCCGTTTCAGCGCTGGGGCGCGGAAGTCGCCCTGGCCCATGAAGAGCTAGAGGCGCTGGCCCTGCCGATGGCCGAATGGCCGCCGATCATCGGCGCATTTCTGTTGATCATTCTGGTGTGGAGCCTGCTTGCCTACAGTTTGATCTGGATCGGTCATCGCGTGCGTGTGCGCTTTGGTCTGTCGGAAGAGTTGCCGCAGCATCCGCGTACCCTCGACCTGCTGCGCTTTGCCTTGCGCAAGCTCGGGCCCTGGCTGGTGGCGCTGGTCATTACCGTTTATGTGGGCTACGCCCTGCCCTCTTCATTGGGCAAGAGCCTGGCGATGGTGATGGCCTACGCGCTGGTGGTCGGCACACTGTTTTCCGCGATTTGCGTGATCGCGTTTTCCCTGCTCGACGGACCCCATCGACACCGCGCGCTGAACATCCTGCGTCACCGTGCGTTTCGCCCCCTGTGGCTGATCGGCAGTTTCGCCGCCTTCGGCGAGGCGTTGAGCGACCCACGGATGGTCGCTGCGCTCGGCCAGCACCTGGCACACAGCGCCGCGACCCTGGCCAATGTGCTGGCGGCACTGTCGACCGGGCTGTTCATCCTGCGCTTTCGCCGGCCCATCGCCCACCTGATCCGCAACCAGCCGCTGTCGCGGCGCCTGACCCGACGAGCCTTGAGCGACACCATCGAGATCCTCGGCAGCTTCTGGTACCTGCCGGCGCTGGTGCTGGTCGGCATCTCGCTGTTCGCCACGTTCTTCTCGGCCGGCGACACCAGCACGGCCCTGCGCCAGTCGCTGATGTGTGCGGTGCTGTTGATCCTGTGCATGGTCATCAATGGCCTGATCCGGCGTCACGCCCTGCGCCCGCCCAAGGGCCCGCGGCGTCATGCCTTGTATTCAGAGCGCTTGAGTCACTTTGCCTACACCTTGATGCACCTGCTGATCTGGGTGGTTTTCATCGATCTGGGGCTGCGCGTGTGGGGCATGTCGCTGATCGGCTTCACCGAAGGCGATGGCCACGAGATCTCGGTGCGCCTGGCCAGCCTGGTGGGCACGCTGATCTTCGCCTGGCTGGTGTGGATCCTGGCTGACACCGGTATCCACCATGCCCTCACGCGCTCGCGCAAGGGCATGGCCAATGCGCGCGCGCAGACCATGATGCCGCTGATTCGCAACGTGCTGTTCGTGACCATTTTCATCATTGCGGCGATCATTGCCCTGGCCAACATGGGCATGAACGTCACGCCACTGCTGGCGGGTGCGGGTGTGATCGGCCTGGCCATCGGTTTTGGCGCGCAGTCGCTGGTGGCGGATCTGATCACCGGGCTGTTCATTATCATCGAGGATTCCCTGGCCATCGATGACTACGTGGATGTAGGTGGGCACCTGGGCACTGTGGAAGGCCTGACCATCCGTACCGTGCGCCTGCGCGACATCGACGGCATCGTGCACACCATTCCGTTCAGCGAAATCAAGAGCATCAAGAACTACTCGCGGGAATTCGGCTATGCCATCTTCCGCGTGGCGGTGCCCTACAGCATGGGCATCGACGACGCCATCAAGATGATGCGCGAAGTGGGCCAGAAGATGCGCAGCGATCCGTTGCATCGGCGCGATATCTGGTCGCCGCTGGAGTTTCAGGGCGTGGAGAGCTTCGAGTCGGGCACGGCGATCCTGCGGGCGCGGTTCAAGACCGGCCCGATCAAGCAGTGGGAGGTGTCGCGGGCCTTCAACCTGGCACTCAAGCGGCAGATGGACGAGGCCGGGCTGGACCTGGCGACGCCGCGCCTGAGTGTGCAGGTGATCACGGCAGGGGCGGTTGGCGAGAAATAGCGGGGCGCCCTTCGCGGCCACTGACCGCTCCTACAGGGGGTCTAGGCTTTCGCGGCCGATGGCCGCTCCTACGGCGATCCAGATCTCCCGTAGGAGCGGTCATCGGCCGCGAAAGGGGCGCCGCGATGCTACAGATTCACCACATTGGCGATCCGCACCGGCGCGCTGTCATCAATGCGCAGGTTGTGAAAGTCGAACAGGTTGCGGTCGGCCAACTGCGATGGCATCACGTTCTGCAGGCTGCGGAAGATGCTGTCGGTGCGGCCGGGCGTCTTGCGCTCCCAGTCAACCAGCATGTCCTTGACCACCTGGCGTTGCAGGTTTTCCTGGGAACCGCATAGGTTGCAGGGAATGATCGGGAACTGCTTGAAGTTGGAGTAGGCCTGGATGTCCTTCTCGTGGCAGTAAGCCAACGGCCGGATCACCACGTTGCGCCCGTCGTCGGCAAGCAGCTTGGGCGGCATGGCCTTGAGCGAGCCATTGAAGAACATGTTGAGGAAGAACGTCTCGACGATATCGTCGCGGTGGTGCCCCAGGGCCATCTTGGTTGCACCGATCTGGTCGGCGAAGTTGTACAGGGTGCCGCGACGCAGGCGCGAGCACAGCGAGCAGGTGGTCTTGCCTTCGGGGATCAGCTCCTTGACCACCGAATAGGTGTCCTTCTCGACGATGTGGTACTCCACGCCCAGCTGTTCCAGGTAGGCCGGCAGCACCTGCTCGGGGAAGCCCGGCTGCTTCTGGTCCATGTTCACGGCGACGATGCTGAAAGCGATGGGCGCCACCTTCTGCAGGTGCAGGAGCACATCGAGCATCGTGTAGCTGTCCTTGCCACCCGAAAGACAGACCATGACCTTGTCGCCGTCTTCGATCATGTTGTAGTCGGCGACGGCTTCACCGGCCAGCCGGCGAAGGCGTTTCTGCAATTTGTTCTGGTTGACCGAAAGAGTGCCCATGGCGACAGGATCCGCGAGGTGTGTGACAAAAGCCGGGCATTTTACGCGCTTTGATGTATTGGGTGTAGCGCCGCGGCAAGCGATACCTACGCGTGGTACCGACGGGTGGCTCGGCAATGCCTGGACGTTGCGGCATAATCGGCGCATCTGGAGTGTGTCAAAGAATGCCCGAGCAACTCAATCAACGCGTCGAAGCCTGCTTCTGCCAGGCCGAACTGTTTTTCAAGCGGCCTTTCCGGCGCCCGGTGGTCAGCACCAAGCTGCGCGGGCAGAAAGCCGGTGTCGCGCACCTGCATGAAAACCTGCTGCGCTTCAATCCACAGCTCTACCGCGAGAACACCGAGGACTTCCTCAGGCAGACCGTGCCCCACGAAGTCGCGCACCTGGTCGCCCATCAGTTGTTCGGCGACCGCATTGCGCCCCATGGCGAGGAATGGCAACTGATCATGCGCGGTGTCTACGAGCTGACACCCCACCGTTGCCACAGCTATGCGGTGAAACGTCGCCAGGTTATCCGTTACCTCTACAAATGCCCCTGCGCCGACGGCGACTTCGCCTTTTCGGCCCAGCGCCACGGCATGGTTGGCAAAGGCCGCCGCTACCTGTGCCGGCGGTGCCGCCAGACCCTGGTATTCAGCGGTGAAACGCGCGTGCAATGATCGTCATTCCCTTGCACGACGAGGCTGGGCAGAATGCGCACATGAATACAGCCCTCCCCGCTTGCCTGAGCGATCTGCGCCAGCACTGGCCACTGCCTGAATCGGTGCCCGGCGCAAGGTTGTTCAGCAACCGTTTCGAGCACAGCGCGTTCACGACCGAGGATTTCGCGCGGTGCGGCATCGTGCCGCCTGCGTCGATCCAGCGTTCGGTGGCCAAGCGCCAGGCCGAGTACCTGGCTGGGCGTGTCTGCGCACGCGAGGCACTGCTGGCCCTCACCGGCGAAGCGCAGGTGCCGGTCATCGGCGCCGACCGCGCGCCGATCTGGCCTGAACAGACCGTAGGGTCGATTACCCATGGCAGCGGTCGGGCCGCAGCCGTGGTCGCCAGCCGCGATGACTGCCAGGGACTGGGCCTGGATATCGAGAGCCTGCTGCCGCTGGCGCGCGCCGAACGGCTGCGCGCGGAAATACTGACCCGGGACGAGCAGGCCCGGATGGACCCGAACCAGGTGGCCATGGTGGTGACCCTGACGTTCTCCCTCAAGGAAAGCCTGTTCAAGGCGCTGTATCCGCTGGTAGGCAAGCGCTTCTATTTCGAACATGCCGAAGTGCTGCATTGGTCTGCCCAAGGGCAGGCACGCCTGCGCCTGTTGATCGATCTGTCACCGCAGTTCGCCAGCGGATTCGAAATCGACGGGCAGTTCGCCTGGCTCGATGGGCAGCTGTTGAGCCTGGTGGCGGTCCGTTGAGACCACCCCGACGGCAGCGTGCTCGGCGTGCTCGGCGTGCAGCGGCTTTGCTGGTTGCACTGGCGCTGTGGGCCGGCCTCTCCGGCGCCGCCGATCTCGACAGCCCGCGTCTGCTCGATCAGACGCTGAACAGCCAGGCTGCACGGCAATCCATCGCGCGAATCCTCGCTTCACAGCCGTCGGTGAGTACGCCCTATCGAGGTGCCCGGGACTTTCTCCAGGCACAAGGGCTGGCCAACCATGCGACAACCACTTGGGATGAACTGGACACGCTGCCTGCACGCGGCCACAGCCTGATGCTGCTGCACCGGCAAACACCGCTGTCGGCCCAGCAAGTCGACCGTCTGCTGGGCTGGGTACAGCGTGGCGGACGCCTGCTGGCGGTCGCCGACGCCTTGTGGGACGAGGCCCGCGCCAGCAGTGGGGACGCTTTGCTCGATCGCCTGCAGATTCGCGTGCAGTCGAGCTCGCAGTTGCCGCAACTGCCGCCTGCGGCGGGCGACGACTACCCTTCGCTGACCAAGCTCTATCTGGAAGACGAATCGGCGCCGGCCTACATGGGTTTCGACACGCAACGCCATCTGGATGACCCGACCGGCAAGGTCCAGTCCTGGGCCAACAGCAACGGCGCCACGCATCTGATGCAGATGGCCTACGGCGAGGGCCTCATCACCCTGGTCAGCGATGCCCGCCTGTGGACCGACGAGCAGATCCAGCGCTACGACAATGCCTGGCTGCTGTGGTACCTGAATCAGGGCAGCGAAGTGACCTGGGTGTTCGAGCCGGTGCCTGAGCCGCCTGGGCGATACGCGCTGTGGGTGTTTGCCGCGCTGCTTCTGGCAGCCGTGCCGGGCCTGTGGTGGATGAGGACGCGACAGCGGCCGCACCGTGCGCCGAACCTGCTGGACCGAAGTCAGTTGCGGGGCATTCGTGAGCAAGGACGTCGATCCCTGCGCGAGCTGGGGCCGAGAGAAGTGTTGGCCGCCCTGCAGCGAGACCTGCTGCAGCGTGCCTGCCTGCACCATCCGGGCTTCGACGCGCTTGCAGTGGCCGAGCAATGGCAGGTGCTGGCCCAACTCTCGCAGCAATCGACCCGCAGCATCGGTGCCGCACTGATGCCCGTGCGCGGTCGGCGGATGCCCGCTCGAGTGTTCACCCGCACCGTGGCGCAATTGCAAAGCTTGCGGGACAGCCTGGGGCCAATGTCGGCCGCTGCCCGGATCGGCCACCCCGTCGCTGCTGCAGTGGGGACGGTCGGGCCGTCCGCCGTGCCGGCCGAACGGGCGGTGATGATCCTGCTCGAGTGTGGTGCCTGGTCCAGTCACCCGGGTGCCCACTCAAGCGACCTGAAACACGCCGTACACGCTTGCCTGCAACTGGGCGAAACAGTACTGGCTGACGGATTCGCCGTCGGCCTGCACGTGTCTTCCAGCACGTCGCCCGTACACTTGAAACCGCAACCCGGCGCCGAACAGTTGCAGCGCCTGGTTGAAGCGCTCGCGCAGCTCGAGCCCTGCCCGATAGACGGCGATCCCGCCACGGTCCTGGATGCCCTGCACCGCGACGAACACGACTACGCACTGCTGGTGATGGTGACCGGCTTTCATGCCGGGATCGAATCGACCTTGCCCCTGGCGTTGAGCAGGGCCGCGCAGCGCTGGCCGGTATTGCTGGCCAGTCTGCGCGACGAAGCACTCGAGCGCCTGCGTCAACAGCCAGTCCGAACCCGCCGCGAAGCACTGCTCTACTGCGGAGTGATGCAGCGCCTGTTGTTGCGCCAGCGCCTGCATGATCGGCTGGCCGCAGGCGGCGTGAATGTCGTGGACGCATGGCCTGGCGAGATCGCCGCAGAATCGCTGATGCGCTATCGAAGCCTGCGGCAGCCGCGTACCTGAACCCTGGATGACCCGTCAGGCCGACGTGCCATGGGGATGGAACGTGAAATACTGACGCAGCGCGTCGACCAGCTTGAGGAGCTCGGTGGGCACCTGGCCCTGCAGCTCGAAGCCCGAATCGTAGTGCCCCGGCGTGGCGTCTTCATGGCACCACAGGCACTGCGCCGAGAGGTCGATGAGCTTGGGCTCGCCTTCGACCGAAGGGATTTTCACCTGCAGTTCGAACACCGGCCCGACCAGCAACGGCAGCTCGCTGATCAGCATCAGCCCGACATCCGACACGTTGCCCATGTAGCCCATGGCACGACCGGTGTGACGGTTGTAGACCTTGAGGTAGTACGGCAGTTGATGCCGCTCGATCCGACGCTCGGTGTACATGATGGGCCTGCTGTAGATATCCGGCATATGTGTCGTGTTCATCCTCTGTCGTTTCGTAGCTCCACTCGTCCAGCGTAGCCCAGGCCTTCTTCAAGGCCGTTTCAGAGTACAGGAAATTTACCTCAGAATGCCGCCGGCCGTGGCTGCGCGGGCACACCCGGACGCACGTGGCCCAGTTGATCGAGTGTCTGCAGACGCGCCTGGGCGCGGTAGGCGTACTCGCTGGAGGGATAGCGGTTGATGATGTACTGGTAGGTCTGGGCGGCATCGACGTACAACTTCTGGCGCTCCAGGCACTGGCCACGCAGCATCGAGACCTCCGGTTGCACATAGGGCCGCGACCGGCTCTTGCGGTCGACCTGGGACAGTTCCAGCACGACTTTCTCGCAGTTGCCGTCGTCGTAGGCGCGATAGGCGCTGTTCAAGTGCTGGTCCATCGACCAGCGGGTGCAGCCTGACACGGCGATGGCCAGGGCAATCAATACAAGCGCGCGCATGGGATTCTCCTGCCGCAGGGGGGTATCAGGGTTTATCGACCCATTGCCGGGAATCTTCAATACCCAGGCATTGGATGCCGGTGCGTGCAAATCCTCCCGGCCAATTCCTGGACATGTTGTGCAGAGGAACGATGACTACAGCGCAATTGAGGAGTAGCCTTTGGCAGCGCTTCAATAAAGGAGTCAGTGCATGACCGTTCGCCGTACCAAAATCGTTGCCACCCTGGGCCCCGCCTCCAACTCGCCGGAAGTGATCGAACAACTGATCAAGGCTGGTCTGGATGTCGCTCGCCTGAACTTTTCCCACGGTACACCGGATGAGCACAAGGCTCGCGCCCGTCTGATCCGCGAGATCGCCGCGCGCCTGGGGCGTCACGTCGCCCTGCTCGGCGACCTGCAAGGTCCGAAGATCCGCATCGCCAAGTTCACCAACAAACGCATCGAACTGAAGGTCGGCGACCGCTTCACCTTCTCCACCAGCCATCCGCTCACCGACGGCAACCAGGAGGTCGTGGGTATCGACTACCCGGACCTGGTCAAGGATTGCGGCGTGGGCGACGAACTGTTGCTCGACGATGGCCGCGTGGTCATGCGCGTGGAAACCGCCACCGCCGACTCGCTGCACTGCTCGGTACTGATCGGCGGTCCGCTGTCCGACCACAAGGGCATCAACCGCCGCGGTGGTGGCCTGACCGCACCGGCCCTGACCGAGAAAGACAAGGCGGACATCAAGCTTGCCGCCGAGATGGACCTGGACTACCTGGCCGTGTCTTTCCCGCGTGATGCGTCGGACATGGAATACGCGCGTCAGTTGCGCGACGAGTCGGGCGGTACCGCCTGGCTGGTGGCCAAGATCGAACGCGCCGAAGCAGTCGCCGACGACGAAACCCTCGACGGCCTGATCCGCGCCAGTGACGCGGTCATGGTGGCCCGCGGCGACCTGGGAGTGGAAATCGGCGACGCCGAGCTGATCGGCATCCAGAAAAAGATCATCCAGCACGCTCGCCGCAACAACAAGGCGGTGATCGTGGCGACCCAGATGATGGAGTCGATGATCCAGAACCCGATGCCGACCCGCGCCGAAGTGTCCGACGTGGCCAACGCCGTGCTCGATTACACCGACGCCGTGATGCTTTCGGCCGAAAGCGCTGCCGGTTCCTACCCGATCGAAGCCGTGCAGGCCATGGCGCGGATCATCGTCGGCGCCGAGAAGCATCCGACCAGCAAGAAGTCCAGCCATCGCCTGTACACGCAGTTCCAGCGTTGCGACGAAAGCATCGCGCTGGCTGCGATGTACACGGCGAACCACTTCCCGGGTGTGAAGGCAATCATCGCGCTCACGGAAACCGGCTACACCTCGCTGATCATGTCGCGCCTGCGTTCTTCGGTGCCGATCTTCGCCTTCTCGCCACAGCGAGCTACCCAGGCCCGTGCCGCGATGTTCCGCGGGGTCTACCCGGTGGATTTCGATCCGGCCGTTCTGCCGCCGAGCGAGGTGAGCAAGGCTGCCATCGACAAGCTGCTCGAGATGGGCATCGTGCAACAGGGCGACTGGGTCATCCTGACCAAGGGCGACAGCTACGCACAGACGGGTGGCACGAACGGGATGAAAATCCTGCACGTGGGTGACCCGCTGGTCGACTGATAGCCGTTGGCTGCAAGACCGAAGGCCCCGGGGTTGAAACCTCGGGGCCTTTTGCATTTCTGTAGGAGCGCTCTGTGGCCCGCGAATGCGTGTTGCGACTCAGCCGCGGCCGACGAAGACATCGCTGTACAGCTGACTTCGGGGCAGGCCGGCCAGGAACAGCCTTCGGGAAAACTCTTCCACGCTGATCGGCGAGCCGCACACCAGGGCGATGGTCTGGCGCGACAGGAGGCGCAACGGCGGCGGCTCGCCTGCCGGAAACTGCTCTACCGCAAGGTTGGCATGAAGCTGGGCAAGCGCGCGCAACGGTTCATGCAGGTAGTGCTCGTTGGCCATGTGCAACAACCGGATCGGGCCGTGATGACCTTGTCGCAACGCTTCTCGCAGCACACCCCACAACGGAGCCAGACCCGTGCCGGCAGCGAACAACCACAATGGCCGAGCCTGCCATTCAGGATCGTAGTGCAAGGCTCCACCGCGCACTTCGCCCAGCTGCAGAGTATCGCCAACCTTCAGGCGACGAGCCTGGTCGATGAAAGCACCGGGGCGCCGACAGTCCAGATGAAACTCCAGAAAGTCATCGGCCTGGGCGAGGCTGGCGATGGAATAGGGCCGCGCGATTTGCACGCCGTCGGGTGCAACCGTCCACAGCAACATGTGCTGACCGGCCTGATAGCGCAGCGGGCGCTGCGCCTCTAGTCGAAGGCGCAGCACGTTTGCCGAAGGCCAGTCACAGCCGATCACATGCGCCGTCACACCGTCGCCCTGTGGATCGAAGACAGCCACCCGCAGATCCTCGACGACTTGACACTGACAGGCCAGGCGCCAGCCCTGCTCACGCTTGGTGGCATTCAACGCATCGGGCTTGCGGTCCTGTGGCTCACCGCCAACACAGCGCACCAGGCAGGCGTGGCAACTGCCGGCGCGACAGCTGAAGGGCACCTGCAAGCCGGCCTGGTTGAGGGCGTCGAGCAGGTTGCTGCCCGCCGCCACCGTCCAGCGCCTGCCACCGACGTCCAGCTCAGGCATCGGCCATGTCCCAGGCCGCCGCGCAGCGGTTGCGGCCCTCACCTTTGGCGCGATACAGCGCCTGGTCGGCACGCTGCAGCGCATCATCCAGGTCATCGCCCTGCTTGAGCATGGTCATGCCCACCGACAGACTCAGATTGGCTGCGCCCAGCCCTTGCGGATCGGCGTCGGCAAAGGCGCTGCGCAGCCGCTCGCAGCACCGCACCAGCTGGTCTGCGTCGACTTCGGGCATGAGCAGCACGAATTCTTCACCGCCGTACCGGGCCAGCACGTCGCCGTCGCGCAGGCAATCCTGGGTCAAGGCCGCGAAGGCTTGCAGCACCTGGTCACCGGCCGCATGGCCGTGGATATCGTTGATGCGTTTGAAGTGATCGAGGTCGATCAGCGCCAGGCCATGCTCGACATCGGGCTTGAGCGTGGCCAGCTCGCGCGAGGCCAGGTGCAGGAAGTGTCGACGATTGAACAAGCCTGTCAGCTCATCGGTGGCGACCAGGTCTTCAAGCTGGCGCATCATGCCCCGCAGGGTGTCCTGATGGGCCTGCAAGGCATAACGGCGTTGGCGCATGCGTTGGCGCGAGGTTTGTACATAGCTTGCATACATGCACAACCACAACAGCACCACCAGCATGGCGCAGATCTGCAGAGTGGCCAGGCCCGGGTCCGGCAGGGCCATGCGGTAGGCCTCCCACAGATTGACCCCGACGAAGGCGACGAACACCACCAGCGCACAGCGTACGAAGGCGCGACGTGGCAGGTGGAAAACGCCGAACAGCAGGATCAACACATACATCACCATGAAGGTGCCGCGTGCCACTTCCAGATTGCCGATCAACCAGGTGTGCCAGGCTACCGCCAGCAGCACCTGAAACTCGGTGAGACTGGGATCGCTGAAACGTTGATTGGCACCGCTGCGAAATACCCAATACAGCGCGCCCTGGCTGATCGCGACCAGGCAGGTGGTGCCTACCGCCGTCACCAGAGACACGCGGCAATACTGCGTCAGAACCGCCACCCACACCAGCGCCACTACCAAAGCGTAAGTGCCGGCGGCCAGTGAGAAACGCTTGATCAGTAGATGTTGCAGGGTGGACTCGGTCACTCGCAGGCTCGCTGTGCTGAATGGGAATCCCTCCCCTGATTGCACCGTAATAGTGCAAAGGCGTGATGCCATAGTAATGGCCAAGGGGTGAAATAACTATTCAAATTTGGATTGCTCGACGAAGTCTACTGGCTACCGGACCAACGGCGTATCCGCCTCGACACCACGCCAACCCGCCATTGCGGAGTGTCAGCTCGATCCAGCCGCGCTATACTGCCGCGCCTTTTTCGCGCCGACCTGCTACAAGTTGACGCACCTCGAAAGCCATGCGCCAGGCAAGACCTGACCGGCTTTTTCAACGAATGTTCCCCACAAGAGGAGCGCGCCCCATGACCGTGATCAAACAAGACGACCTGATTCAGAGCGTCGCCGACGCCCTGCAATTCATTTCCTATTACCACCCCGTGGATTTCATTCAGGCCATGCACCAGGCCTACCTGCGTGAAGAATCCCCGGCGGCGCGCGACTCCATCGCCCAGATCCTGATCAACTCGCGCATGTGCGCCACCGGCCATCGGCCGATCTGCCAGGACACCGGCATCGTCACCGTGTTCGTGCGGGTAGGCATGGATGTGCGCTGGGACGGCGCCACCATGAGCCTGGACGACATGATCAACGAGGGCGTGCGCCGCGCCTACAACCTGCCGGAGAACGTCCTGCGCGCGTCCATCCTGGCCGACCCGGCTGGCGCTCGCCGCAACACCAAGGACAACACGCCGGCCGTGATCCACTACTCCATCGTTCCCGGCAACACCGTGGAAGTGGATGTGGCCGCCAAGGGCGGTGGCTCCGAGAACAAGTCGAAGATGGCCATGCTCAACCCGTCCGACTCGATCGTCGACTGGGTCCTCAAGACCGTGCCAACCATGGGCGCCGGCTGGTGCCCGCCCGGCATGCTCGGCATCGGTATCGGCGGCACGGCCGAAAAGGCTGCGGTGATGGCCAAGGAAGTGCTGATGGAGTCCATCGACATCCATGAGCTCAAGGCACGTGGCCCACAGAACCGCATCGAGGAGATCCGCCTGGAGCTGTTCGAGAAAGTCAACCAGCTGGGCATCGGCGCCCAGGGCCTCGGCGGCCTGACCACCGTGCTCGACGTCAAGATCATGGACTACCCGACCCACGCTGCCTCCCTGCCGGTGTGCATGATCCCCAACTGCGCCGCCACTCGCCACGCCCACTTCGTGCTCGACGGCTCCGGCCCGGCTGAACTCGAAGCGCCGGACCTGGACGCTTACCCGGAAATCGTCTGGGAAGCCGGCCCGTCGGCGCGCCGGGTCAATCTCGACACGCTGACGCCCGAAGAGGTGCAAAGCTGGCAGCCCGGCGAGACCATCCTGCTCAATGGCAAGATGCTCACCGGCCGCGATGCGGCGCACAAGCGCATGGTCGAGATGCTGAACAGGGGTGAAACCCTGCCGGTCGACCTCAAGGGCCGTTTCATCTACTACGTCGGCCCGGTCGATCCGGTCCGCGAAGAAGTGGTAGGCCCTGCCGGCCCGACCACCGCCACGCGGATGGACAAGTTCACCCGGCAGATCCTCGACCAGACCGGCCTGCTGGGCATGATCGGCAAGTCCGAGCGCGGCCCAACCGCCATCGAGGCGATCAAGGACCACAAGGCCGTGTACCTGATGGCCGTGGGTGGCGCCGCCTACCTGGTGGCCCAGGCGATCAAGAAGTCGCACGTAGTGGCCTTCGAAGAACTGGGCATGGAAGCGATCTACGAGTTCGACGTCAAGGACATGCCGGTCACCGTGGCCGTCGACAGCAAGGGTGAGTCGGTCCACATCACCGGGCCAGCCATCTGGCAAGCCAGGATCGCCGAAAGCCTGGCGGTGGAAGTGCAGTAAGCGTTTTGTGCTGAACCGAGAAGCCCGGCTCTGTGCCGGGCTTTTTGCGTTCATGAGCCGGATTCAGCTGGACAGGCGACCCTAACCGCGTGGCCAGGCTTTGCCTACCTATCAGTTCTGTGGATACCCCGCTCTCGGCAGGCCCGCTAAAAAGTCGGCCTGATTACCCCCTTGAGCGAGGCACACCATGAACACACCTGAACTCCCCGACCCAGTTTTCGACGACGGCGACCACCTGCCTCCCGAGGTCGAGCTGCCCGAGCTGGCGGATCCAACACCTAACCCGCTGTTCGACAACCTGGTTCCGCTCACTCCGGAAAACCGCCTGCTGGGCAGAATGAGCTTCGCCGACGCGATGCCGGAAATGGGCATGAGCTCGGTGTTCGACATCATTCGCCAACCCAAGGCCGAATTCACCCGTCAGCTACGCACCCTCAGCGATGCCGATGGCGAGCTGGCCTACGACAATGCCCTGTGCTACGCCACCCAGATCGCCCGTTCCTATCGTGAAGACATCGTGTCCTCAGGCCGCAACCTGCCACTGATCGCTCCGCAGACCGGCGTGCGTGCACTGGTCGACATCGGCCCGAGCTACCCCAACCTGTTCAAGGAAAACTGGGACCAGTTCTGCAAGGTCGGCGCCATCGAAGCCATGGACGGCCCCGTGGCCTACCTGGGCTCGTTGCGCCGCTTTGCCGAGCAGAAGATCGAAGGCGCGTCCACGTCGCCACTGCGGATACCGCTGGCGGTGCGCCGGCCGGACCTGGACAGCCTGGTGATCGACGAGCAGAGCACCTATCAGAGCCGCCCGATGCTGGACCTGGTGAACACGGTGCTCACCCAGGGCATCGAGAAGTACCAGGTAGAAAAAGAAGACCCACGGCCGGTGCATCAACTGCTGGCCGAGAAGAAACACCCGTTCGTCTTTCCCTATCACTTTGCCCATCAGCAGGTGAGTTTGGCGCTGGAAGGTGACAAGCCAGTACTGGGTGCGCTGAACCTGGCGCTGAGGACGGGTCTGCAAGCATCCGCCCATCCTGTGGATCAACGTAACGCCTTGGCGCTGTTGTCCGGTTTGAGCCCTGCGCAGCAACATCTGTTAATGGCCGAAAGGCGCTTTCCAGCCTTCAACTTGTCGCTGCAAGGCCCTAGCTGGTACACACCAATCATTTCAAACATCCACCTGTGGGACAGCAACACCACTCATATCGAGATACCTGAGCAAGAGTCGGTCATAAGCGTTTTACACACTGACAGCGATACGCTGATAGAAATGCGCCTGATCAACAATGGCCGATCCCAGACAGTCAAACTGCGTGGTCGAGTGCTTCAGGAAGGTGCTGGCGGCAGTTGGAAAATGAGCCATCAGCATGCGGATGGTAACTTGGGCATTTGTTTTGTTCTCTATTACAAAGCCGAAGATAATCCCGGAGTGGAGTTGGCACTTCACTATGATGCCCCCTTGGTATTGAACGTCATGGTGACTGTTGCCGGCCAATCGCGCATCGGTCGCCAGATGGTGTTCGATGTCAGTACGCTTGGCGATCCTGTTCTGGGCCGTGATTTGAACGTTGCCGAGCGCGACTATCTCCAGGCCCACCTGGCAATTGACCAACGTAACCTCGGCGAGTCGCTGTTGAACCGGGCCAAGGTCTTCTGCGACAAAACCGGCGTCGATGCCCAACAGCTGACGGCACTGCTCTCGCAAAAAGACCATAGCCCTCACGTCTCGCCCAATTGCCCCATCCGCAACAAGACCGGTGCCAGCAATCCGTTGCGACGCTCGCCTACACCGATGAACTATGGCGCTGTTTTCATCAACGGCAACGGGGCCATTGATCGCTTCAAACCCCGCGACAACAGCTATCAGTACAACAACGCTGTTTCCCTTGTGGAAGAAACGCTGGGCAGCGAGCGTACTGTCTATCTGGCCTATACCTCACTGGATAGGTTCGACCGAATGCAGCGCATGATCCGCCTGCAACGTTGGACCAAACTGCCATTCGCCGAGTTGGATACCCTGATCGTCTCGGCCATGCGCGCGGAAGGCGATGCCAACCCTGACTTGACCCTCAATCCTAATACGTTGCGTATGCTGGGCGCTTATCGCTATCTCAATGGCCGCCATGGCATTGGCGCTGAAGAGTTCGCCGCGTTCGTTCATGATGTGTCTGCGTTCGCCAGCGGCACCCGCACACCGCTGTTCGACCAGGTATTCAACAACCCGGTACTGTTCGGCACACCCCTGGTTCTGGACCACGGCTCATTCAGCCACACCAGTGACGACCCTGCCCACCAAGCCACTGTCAATCAGCTGTGCGCAGGGCTTGGCTTGACACCTGAGGCATTCGCCGCGGTCGCGCTTCAGACCATCGAGCATGTCGGTCCTCTCAACCGCTCACTGCTCACGGTGTCGGCTTTGTACCGACTGACCCGAATCGCACGCCTGTTCAGGCTCGAGGTAGAAGACTGTCTTTACCTGATCGAGTGCCTGGGCGGCCGCACCTACCTGCGCCATTGCACTGTGGGCACGCTCCTGCAAGGTAATGAAACGCAAACGGACGTGCTGGATATCCTCATTCATCTGGATGGCGTGGTCGACTGGTTGGGGCGCCACAAGTTGAGCGTTGCCAAGATGAGGACGCTACTTGCGGTGGATGCCGAGGCCAGCCCGACCACAGGCGTGCTCGAACGTCTGCAACAGCTGGCAAGCGACGGTCGCAGCACTGCCGTGACACCGGTGGCAGTGGCCGCCTTGGCTTTGCCCGGCAAGGCCACAGGGGCGACCATCGACTGGTTCAGCGAACTGGGCAAGGGCGCCAACGCGCTCATCGACAGTGCAGGGTTGATCAAGCCACCGAACGCAAACGTGGCAGGCAGTGATCACGCGCAACTGGCCGCGCAGGTCCGCGCCTTGATCGCAACCCTGGGTCTGGGGAGTGACGACGTGGCTGCCGCTGAAACCCGGCTTACTGCTTTCTTGCTCGACGCCTGGGCCCGCCAACAGCGCTTGGTCGAAGGCCTGCTGCAGGAACACACCACGCTCCTGCCGGAATTGGCGGTGTGGGTCGCCCACTGCGCCGATGTTTCACCTTACCGCCTGCTCGAGCGCACCCTCCAGGCCTGGCCGATGGACGCCGAGCCCGATGCCGCCAAAGTGAGTGCGGTTCTGGCCGACCTGCGCCAGATCGACACCTGCGCACGCGCTGTCAGCTGGGCCAAGGTTGGCACCGCCGCGTTGCGCACCTTCGTCGTCAACCCGGCGTGGCTGGGGTGCGAAAGCCTGTGGCCGTTGTCCTTGAACACCCTGCACCTGCTCAAGGCCTACGACAGCCTGTTCAACACCTTGGGGCAGCCGGAAGAGCGCCTGCTCGGTTACGTGCAGCAGGCCAATGCATTGGTATCCAGACGGCCCGGCAAACGCCAACTGGCGGTCCAGTCGCAAACCTGCAATGCCGCACTGGCGAGCTTGCTGGGCTGGAGCGAAAGCGAGGTGGCGGTGCTCACCGCGCTGCTGCCTCAGCAAACCGCCAAGAGCGTTGCCCATATCGACTGGGTGCGCCGCGCACAGGCCCTTTCGCTGGAAACCGGCCTCAACGCCGCGACCCTGCTCAAAGCCTGCTCCCTGCATGCCGACAGCCCCGAAGCTGACTGGCAAGCGGTGGGCCAGGCGGCCATGGCGGCTGTAAACCGCTGATTCACTGGGTGTCCAGGCCGGCCCCTTCGCGGGCAGAGGGCTCAGCCCGCGAAGGGGTCAGCACTGGCGCCCCTCCATTACTCATCCAAAGGAATACCTGCATGACCATCGCAGCCACACTCAACGAAAGCTTTCGCGACGCCCTCGTCGCCTACTACCTGGGCGAAGTCGTGCCCAACGACGCCACTCTGGCCGACCTTGGCCTGGCCAATAAACTGAAAACCGAAAACGACCTGTACGAATACCTGCTGCTGGACACCCAGGTCACCCAGGCCGTGGAAACCAGCCCCGTAGCCAGTGCCATCGCCAGTCTGCAGCAGTACATCAACGGCGCGCTGCTGGGCATGGAGCCGGGTTACAACGACGTACGCTTCAGCGAAGCGCTGCTCGGCGAATGGCGCGACCAGCGTAGTCAGTACCCACTGTGGGCGGCCAACCAACAGTTGGCCTGGTACCCCTCGCTGTACATCGACCCCTCGCTGCGGATGAAGAAATCCAGCTATTTCCAGCAGCTCGAGAACGACATCAATCAGAACCGCATCAGTTTGGACACTACTCAGGAGGCGGTGCAGAACTACTTGGCCAGCTTCGAGGAAGTGGCCAATCTGAGCATCATCAACGGTTACATCGCCGGCACCGACTTCAAGGAGTCCACCTACTACTTCATCGGCAAGTCCCGCGCCGAGGGCGCCTACTACTGGCGCTCGGTGAACATGGCCGAACGTACCTACGTCAGTGGTACTCAAGGGCCGAAGGTGGACAATCCGAACCCAGGGGCTTGGTCGGACTGGAAACGGGCCAACCTGCCCATCTCCGATACTGCCATCGAACACACCATTCGCCCGGTTTACTTCAATAACCGGTTGTTCGTGGTGTGGGTTGAGTACGTTGAAAGTGTAGAGCCCGGCGGCAGCGGTGACCTTGAGGCCACGCCGCCCGAAGATGGCAAGTATCCCCATCGCTCATTAACCAGCAGCAAACCAAAAATGTCGGCGAAGCTGCGCCTGAACCTCACCTACAAGAAATACGATGACAGTTGGAGCGCACCGCAGTGCTACATGGATGTTGACGTTGACCCGGGATCAGCCGCTATGCTGGACGTACACACAGTTGCGGTAGTGGATAAGTCGACAAATCCTGAAGGCCTATTGATGCTGATGCACAAAGGTTATTCGACCGGCGCAAACAACGACGGTACCCGCGACACCTACAAGTGCCTGAAGAGTCTGAAGCTAGACAAAAACTTCGTGACCACGGCGCTATTTCCTGAGCGCGGGATGGTTGATGACGACACCTCCGACACCGGCATCTACAGGTTGATGGTACTGCGAGCGGGACGATTGTTCGCCAACGCCAATGCCGGGCGTTTTCAGTTTCCGGTAACAGCGGGCGTCATATCCATCAAGTCTGTAAGCACCACTTCCCCCCATCCCAATAGTTCTGAAGTTCAAGGCTGGAACTATCTTGGGTGGCAGGACAGGGTGGGGAATAGTTCGGTAAACCGCCAGGTGACGTTCAACGCCACGACCAACAGGCTCAGCTTTTCATCACACGTGGCCACCGCGTTCACATCCGAACAAGAGTTCAATATCGAGTGTACAAACACTGGCTTTAGTTTATCGTTGATCGGACTCAAACCGACAGATGCAACGAGCGACATTATCCTGGACGCAAGGTCCACATTTCGAGCTACATATGACGCTTTCAAGCAGAATTTCGATTACACATTTTACAAAAGTCGTGAGGGTACATTTACTCCATTCCTGAAAAATAGTACAGGCTCAAACCTGACGCTGAACGCTTCGTCCGGTACCGCCAGCCTAGCAGGCAAGCGGTTGACGCGGGCAGCCTTTGACCGCCTCACCGGTTCAGATCCAGCCATTCCACCAGGGCTCGGCCTGACTATCACGCATACGAGCAGTGGCGTTTTTTTCCATCAGGGTCTTCTCAACGCTTTACCCAACACCCTCACTCAGAACTATCAGCAATTTCTCGCCCGAGCAACGTCGGTTACTACGCCAACACCGCCCAGCATGACGCAAAAGACTAATCTGAAAGTTGCGCCGACAGCGACTTCCGAGTTGTTACCCGGCCAGCATAACCAGAGCATCGATATCGCCATCAATCCGGAGACACTGCGGCCTGATTGGTCAGCCAACTTCCCGGACACAACCTTCACCGTCATTCACGGCGTCTATGTAACCCAGCGTGGTGTTGGCGTTACCAGAAGCCTGGGGCACTGCTGCAAAGCTACAAAAATCGAACTTCAGGCGATTGGTTCCGGAGACAGCCTGCGCGCTCCAAAGATTTCTCGGCATACCAACCCAACGTTGGGCACCGTTGAGTACATAGACTTCGCCAACTCAACAATTGCCAAGAACGACAACAACAACGCCAACCGACAACCCATCCGCATGAACACCCTGTTCGCCCGCAACCTGATCGAGCGCGCCAACGTTGCCTTGGAAAACCTGTTGTCCTGGGAAACCCAATGCCTGCCCGAGCCTGGGCTAGGCAACGGCTCGGCAGACCCCTTCATGGACTTCAAAGGCGCCAACGGCCTGTACTTCTGGGAGCTGTTCTTCCACCTGCCGTTCCTTATCAGCCACCGCCTGAACACCGAGCAACAGTTCAGCGAAGCCGAGCACTGGCTCAGCTTCATCTTCGACCCGAGCCGACGCGCCGACAGCAGCGGCCGTCCCGACTACTGGAACGTGCGCCCGCTAGTGGACGACCTGAGCCGCGAGCGTGCCACCCGCGCGCCGATCGATCCGGACGGCATCGCCAGCGACAACCCGGTGCACTACCGCAAGGCGGTGTACAGCCACTTCGTTCGCAACCTGCTGGACCGCGGCGATGCGGCGTATCGCCAGTTGACGCCGGATGCGTTGAACGAAGCCAAGCTTTGGTATGTGCGCGTGCTGGACCTGTTGGGCCCGCGTCCGGACAAGCGCCTGGTCAGCGGCTGGAAGCCGCTGACGCTGAAAAAGCTGTCGGATTCGGTCAGTGGCGGGCTGCGCGCGTTCGAGCAACGTCTGATCGAGCAGGAGCGCCTGGTCGCCGAAAGTGCCGCCGAGAACGACGGTCGGTCACTCATCATCTTCCAGCAGCCGCCGCTGGCGCTCATGCCTTTTGCGGTCGACCCTTCGCTGGCCGAACTCGACAGCCCACATTTCCGCGTGGCCCTGAACCGCGAACTGGTGCAGAACTGGGACACCGCCGAAGCGCGGCTGCGCAACCTGCGGCATAACCGCACCCTGGACGGCAAGCCGCTGCAGTTGCCACTGTTCGCCGCACCGCTGGATCCACGCGCGCTGATGTCGGCGTTCGGCTCCGCAGCCGCCGGGGGCGGTAGCGGTCGGTTGCTCGGCCAGGAAATCCCGCACTACCGTTTCAGCGTCATGCACAACCGTGCCAGCGCTGCGGTAGAAAACCTGATCCAGTTCGGCAGCACCCTGCTCTCGTTGCTAGAACGCAAGGACAACGCTCAACTGCAGGAAATGCAACAGCAGCAAGCCTGGGACATGGCCAAGCAGGCCATCGTCCTGCAGCAGCTGGTTCAGGGTGTGGAGGCCGAAGGCCGCAAGGCGCTGTTGGCCAGTCGTGCAATCGCTGAAAACCGCTTGAGCCATTACGCCACCCTGGCTTCTGAAGTCGTGAGCGCCGGCGAAGTATCTGCCGGCGCCTTGCACCTGCAAGGTCGAGTCGCCGAAGGGGTGGGTTTCGTCTCCCAGGCCATCGGCGAGGGCCTCAAGGTAGCGCCCAACCAGGTCGGTGCAGTGGGCGGCGTAATCGCCGGCATGGCCGGTGGCGCAATCGTCGGCGCCACCACTGGCGGCTGGCGCCTGGAAGGCGTCACCGGTATTGCCACCGCCGTGGCGCAGGGCATGGCCACCGCGTTCCATGGTGCAGCCGAAGCACTGGACCGCACCGAGCAATACCGTCGTCGCCATCAGGAGTGGATGCACGCCGAAGAACAGGCCAAACGCGAGATCGAGCAGATCGATGCGCAGCTGGCGGTGCACGACGAGCAGGCCAAGGTCACCGCCGAGCAGTTGCGGCAGACCGAACTGATGGTCGATCAAGCGGCCACCACCTATCAGTTCCTCAACAAACGCTTCACCAATGCCCAGCTCTACCAATGGCTCAACGGTCAGTTCGCCACGTTTTACTACCAGGCCTACGACACCACGTTGTCGCTGTGCCTGGCCGCCGAAGCGTGCTGGCAGTACGAGATCGCCGACTTGAAGACCCGCTTCGTTCAGCCAGGTGCCTGGAAGGACAGCTACCGCGGCCTTACCGCCGGTGAGTCGCTCAAGCTCAACCTGATGAAGATGGAAGCGGCCTATCTGCAACGCAATGCGCGCTCGCTGGAGATCACCAAGACCGTGTCGGTGCGCCGTCTGCAGGAAACCGAGGCCAAGCCGTGGGCGACCATCGTCGAGGACCTGGGCAAGACCGGTGGGCTGGAAATCAAGCTGGAACAGGGCCTCTTCGACAACGACTACCCCGGCCAGTACCTGCGCCGCATCAAGCGCGTCAGCGTGACCTTGCCAGCGGTGCTGGGCCCTTACGAGGACCTGGCGGCCGTGCTTACGCAAACCTACAGCAAGGTGGAAATGGCCGACACGGTGGGTGCCAACGTCTGGGAAAACATGCGCGCCAGCCAACAGATCGCCCTGTCCAGCGGTGTCGACGACGACGGCATGTTCACCCTGAACTTCGACGACGAGCGCTACCTGCCGTTCGAGGGCACAGGGGCGGTGTCGACCTGGAACCTGCGTTTCACCCGCTCCACGCCCGAGCTGTTGGCGGCGTTGAGCGATGTGATCGTGCGGGTTAGCTACACGGCGAAGTCGGCGTAGTTCGGGCGGTCGCTTTCGCGGGCAGAAGGCTCGCAAACAAGGCGACTCATCATTCAAAGGACCGGGCCACGCGCTCGGTCTCTATCCCATCTTCAGTGATACCTACTCATGAATACACACCACGACACTCCACTGGCGATCAACACGCCTTCACTTCCCAAAGGCGGCGGCGCCATCCAGAGCATCGGCAAGGGCTGGGGCTCGGTGGGCGCCAGCGGCGCTGCCTCGTTCAGCATCGCGCTGCCACTCTCACCTGGCCGCGGCGCCACCCCACAACTGGGCTTGAGCTACAGCAGCGGCGCCGGTAACGGCCCCTGCGGCATGGGCTGGGGGCTGAGCCGCCAGAGCATCGCCCGGCGCACGCAAAAAGGCGTACCGGCGTACACCGTCGACGACGAAATGGTCGGCCCGGGCGGCGATGTCCTGCTGCCACAGCGCGACGCCCAAGGCGTCATCGTCAGCACCACCGTCCATACCTTTCGCGGCCAGGCGCTGGGGGCCAGTTACCGAGTGACTCGCCACTGCCCCAGAGTGGAAGGCAGCTTCGCGCGTATCGAGCATTGGCAGCTGGACGATGCCGACGCCGGGTTCTGGCTGGTCCATGGCAGCGATGGCGGCCTGCACCTGTACGGCAAGCGCGCCAGTGCGCGCGTCTTCCCAGCCCACGCGCCGAAGCAGGTGGGCGAATGGCTGCTGGAGGAATCGGTAACGCCCACCGGCGATCACGTCGTCTACGAGTACCGCGCCGAAGACGGCGTTGGCCTGGCTGAAGGCGATGAACGCGACCACAGCGCCCAGCGTTACCTGAGCCGTGTGCGCTATGGCAACTTCACCGCCCATGCACCGCTGTATTTGTGGGATGAAGCGAGCCTGCCCGAGCATTGGCATTTCGACCTGGTGCTGGACTATGGCGAACGCGCCATCGAGCAGGGCAGCGTACCGACCTACGCCGCCAGCCAGCCCTGGCCGCTGCGGCCCGACCCCATCGCCAACTTTGCCTACGGTTTCGAACTGCGCAGCTTGCGGCGGTGCCATCAGGTGCTGATGTTCCATCGGTTCGACGAACTGGGCAGCGTGCCCGTGCTGGTCAACCGCTTGTGGCTGGAATATCGCCAGTGTCACGGTTACAGCCTGCTCACGGCCGCCATCGCTCAGGCCTGTGAAGGCACCGAGATGGTCGAACAGCCGCCGCTGGAATTTCGCTACGAGCATTTCCGCTTCGAAGACGCGCGTTACCGCGGGTTCGAAGCGATGCCGGGCCTCGACGATGGCCAGACCTATCAGTTGGTTGACCTGTATGGCGAGGGCCTGCCCGGCGTGCTTTACCGCCAGGACGACAGTTGGCGCTACCGCGAACCGGTGCGCGGCGATGACTCGGCCGACCCAGATGCCGTGGCCTACGCACCTTGGCAGCAATTGCCCAGGCAACCGGTCGCGGACGCGCGCAAGCCCGCTCGCCAGTTCCTCAGCGACCTGACCGGCGACGGCCGTCTGGATTGGATCGTCGCCCAGCCCGGGTACAGCGGTTTCTTCACCTTGGGCAACGATCGAGCGTGGTCCGGTTTCCACCCGTTCGATGCCTTTCCACTGGAGTTCTTCAGCGCCGAGGGGCAAATGACCGACCTTGTCGGCGATGGCCTGCGTGATTTCGCGATGATCGGCAGCCGCAGCGTGCGGCTGTACCCCAGCGCGCGCGACAAAGGTTTCGCCCTGCCCCGTGACGTTGCCCACGCCGACGACGCGCTGCCATTGGCCAGCAACAGCCAGCATGAGTTGGTGGCGTTCAGCGACGTGCTGGGCAGTGGCCAGCAGCACTTGATCCGCATCCGCCATGACGAGCTGCGCTGCTGGCCGAACCTGGGCCGCGGCATGTTCGGCAAAAGCTTCAAGATGGCCAGCCTGCCGTTTGCCTTCGGTGAGTTCGATGCGTCGCGGGTACGTCTGGCTGACCTGGATGGCTCCGGCGCCGCCGACCTGATCTACCTGAGCAGCGAGCATGCGCAGGTGTTCCTGAACCAGAGCGGCAATGGCTTTGCCGAACCGGTGCTGCAGGCCTGGCCCCAGGGCCTGCGCTACGACAACAGCTGGCAGGTCAGTGTTGCCGACCTGCAAGGGCTGGGCTGTTCGAGCCTGGTGCTCAGCGTACCGCACTTGCCGGGACAGCATTGGCAGCTGGACTTCAATTCAGGTCGCAAGCCCTACCTGCTGGTGGGGTCGAACAACAACATGGGCGCCGACACCCAGGCCTGCTACCGCAGTTCGGCTCAGGAATGGCTGGATGAAAAAGCCGAACAGCTGGCCGCAGGGCTCACACCGGTTGCCGAACTGCCGTTTCCGGTGCACGTGGTGGTGGGCCAGACCCAGCACGACGAGATCACCGGCAATACCTTGAGCCAGCGCGTGCAGTATCGCCGAGGTCATTACGATGGCCGCGAGCGCGAGATGCGTGGCTTCGGCCTGGTGATCGCCACGGACTCCGAAGCGCCGTCGGCGAGTGCCGAGCCAACCTCGCCAGTGCTGCTGACCAAGACCTGGTACCACACCGGCCGAGCAGTGGATGAAGTCCTGCATGGCACCGTCGAGCATGATCCGCAGGCACGGACACTGGGCCCGATTCTGCTGCTGCGCCACGATGCCCAGACCGGCAATGACAGCATCGTCACCGAGCAGGACGAAGGCTTGCGCCACGACATGGCCTGTGCGCTCAGTGGTCAGGTGCTGCGCACCGAAGTGTTCGGCCTGGACGGTCAAGCCTGCGCGGCGGTGCCTTATTCGGTGCAGGTACAGCGCCCTGCCCTGCGCCTGCTGCAACCGCGCAGCGCGCGGCAGCGTTACGCCACCCTGCTGCCCATGACCCTGGAAACCCTGAGCTACCAGTACGAGCGCATCGCCGACGACCCGCAATGCAGCCACAGCGTGCAATTGCGCGCCGATGCTTTCGGTACAGTGACCCACGCAGTCAGCATCGCCTATGCCCGGCGCAAGCACGAGATCGACGCCCCACCCTACAGCGACGAACACGAGCAGACCTGGTGGCGAGATGCGTTCGACCCGGCCCAGCATCGCTATTACTTCAGCGAAAGCCGTACCCAAGCCATCCATCTGGCCGATGACCCACAGTACTGGCGCTTGCACCTGCCCTACCGTGCACGGGGCAACGCCTGGTCGCTGCCCAAGGCCGACGTGACACTGGACCAGCTCGGCTACGAAGCGCTGTTGCGTGACGATGGGCTGTTGGGCAACACCGCGCCCAGGACCCTGACCGCCTTGAGCATGCAACGCTATCAAGGGTGCAGCGACGGCAGCGCCAGTTTCCTCGCCCTGGCCGACTTCGCCGAGGCGGCCGAGCTGGATGAAGCAGCGCTGCAAGCCTATGCAGAGGTATTGGAGCCGCAAGCGCTGGACGCCAAGCTGGTGGAACTGGGCTATCGACGCATGCCGGCATTCCTGCCCGAAGAGCCGGACCGCGTGCTGTGGTCGGTGCGCCAGGGGTATGCCACCTACGGCGACGCCCAGGCGTTCTACAAGGTCCAGGCCTACCGGCAGAGTCCCGCGATGGGTGAAACACGCGTGCAGTACGATGCCTACCAGTTGCTGCCAGTGAAGGTAATCGCCGCCGATGGCTGCACTACCCAGGCACGGTATGACTACCGGCACTTGCAGCCGGTGGACGTGGTCGACCCCAACGACAATCGCCAGCAAGCCAGCTATGACGCCTTCGGACGCTTGTCGCTGAGCAGCTTCTTCGGCACCGAGATGGGCGAGCCGGTGGGCTTTGCACCGTTGCAGGGCCAGACCATGGCCGGCAGTATTGCCGAAGCGATTGCCGACGACGCCGCTGGCCTGGGTGACTGGGCCATGGCCTATATCCATGAAGGCGATGCCTGGATGGGCGAGGTGCCCGCTGTTGGTGTGACCGACAGCTACGCGCTGGGCGAGCAGGTGATGGCCGGTCGCGTGACCCTGAGTGGGCAGCTGCGTGCCTCGGCTCGCAAGGGATGGCAGCAGGGCCTGTTGGCCGACGCGGTCGCCGAGACTCTGGCGCCACTGGCCAGCTATCCTCGCCAGCCGGTTCGCGTGGCGGCGTTCCAGGCCGATCGCTACCCCGGCGACCCCGAGCGCCAGGTACGCATGAGCATCGAGAGCTTCGACGGCTTCGGGCGCAACCTGCAAAGCAAGCAGCGGGTCGAGCCCGGCATGGCCCACCAGGTGGACGGTGACGGCATGCTGCTGGCCGAGGATGCCCATGCCGATCCACGCTGGCGGGTCAGCCAGCGCGTGGAGTACGACACCAAGGGACAGGTGATTCGTGTGTACCGTCCGTACTTCGCCAACAGTGATCGCTATATCGATGACGCCAGCCATCGCGATGCCGAGCACAGCTACCATGACCTGCAGCGCTATGACGCTCTGGGACGGCCGACGGAGACCTGGACTGCAGCCGGCTGGTTGCGCCGCCAGCGCCATACCCCTTGGTACAGCATCAGCGAAGACGAGAACGACACGGCCGAGGAGGTGCTGGCGATGCGCGCTGCCGAGGCTTGATCCCTGCCGCCGCTAGCCCGGCGGACACTGCTCGCAGGGCGGCATGTCGCCGCCCTGTCGAGCCATGAAGTGACAGCGTCGCTTGCCAAGCCCGGTGAGCGTCAGTTGTCTAGTGGGCCTGTGGCGAGGTTCACCAAAAGTCTGGGGACAAACGGTCATTTGCCTCCAGTCCAGACACGGCGCGGGCTAGCGCCGTCACCCACACAATACCCACATGTTATCCACAGTCTGGCACCTTGCAATGACCCCCAGACCGCATTATCTTGTATCCCCGGCGCGCAAAACCACTACATGTAGGGTTTCGCCTGAAAAACCAAGCACAAGTCAAAGCAAGAACTCAAGCCCTTGCAGCGTGCTTTCCCCGAGTTTTTTCGCCCACGAATTCTCCGCCTGCCGCTACCTGCGGACGGCCGCATTTTCCGCTCTTTCCTACACCCGGCTGAAGGCCTCGGCCTTCCGCGGACAGCTTTTCGGTGACGGACCCAACGATTGGCGTCCGCTCAAATTTTTGAACGTGGAGATACTCACCCCATGCAAACCGACACAACTCGCGAGAACTCGCCGGCCAAGGCGCCGCAGGCCAACGATGCCAATCTGGATCTGGCCGCGACCGCTCCAGGCCAACTGCGCGTGATCAAGCGCAACGGTACCGTGGTCGGCTACACCGACGACAAGATCACCGTGGCCATCACCAAGGCGTTCCTTGCAGTTGAAGGCGGCAACGCCGCCGCCTCGTCGCGCATCCACGACACCGTCGCGCGCCTGACCGAACAGGTCACCGCCACCTTCAAGCGGCGCATGCCATCGGGTGGCACCATCCACATCGAAGAGATCCAGGACCAGGTCGAACTGGCCCTGATGCGCGCCGGCGAGCAGAAGGTCGCGCGCGACTACGTGATCTACCGCAACGAGCGCTCCAAGGAGCGCGCCACCCGCACTCCGGCCGATGCACCGGTCGAAGCGCACCCCAGCATCCGCATCACCAAGGCCGACGGCAGCCTGGCGCCGCTGGACATGGGCCGCCTGAACACCATCATCAACGAAGCCTGCGAAGGCCTGGCCGAAGTCGACGGCGGCCTGATCCAGAAAGAAACCCTGAAGAACCTGTACGACGGCGTAGCCCTCACCGACGTCAACACCGCCCTGGTGATGACCTCGCGTACCCTGGTCGAGCGCGAGCCGAACTACTCGTTCGTCACCGCCCGCCTGCTGATGGACACCCTGCGCGCCGAAGGCCTGAGCTTCCTGGAAGTGGCCGAAAGCGCCACTCACCACGAGATGGTCGACCTGTACGCGAAGGCACTGCCTTCCTACATCGCCAAGGGTATCGAGTTCGAACTGCTGAACCCCGTGCTGGCCACCTTCGACCTGGAAAAACTGGGCCGGGCGATCAACCATGAGCGCGACCAGCAATTCACCTACCTGGGCCTGCAGACCCTGTACGACCGCTACTTCATCCACAAGGATGGCGTGCGTTTCGAACTGCCGCAGATCTTCTTCATGCGCGTGGCCATGGGCCTGGCGATCGAAGAGAAGAACAAGGAAGACCGTGCGATCGAGTTCTACAACCTGTTGTCGTCCTTCGACTACATGGCCTCGACCCCGACCCTGTTCAACGCCGGCACCCTGCGTCCGCAGCTGTCGAGCTGCTACCTGACCACCGTACCGGACGACCTGTCGGGCATCTACGGCGCGATCCACGACAACGCCATGCTGTCCAAATTCGCCGGCGGCCTGGGCAACGACTGGACGCCAGTGCGCGCGCTGGGCTCATACATCAAGGGCACCAACGGTAAATCCCAAGGCGTCGTACCTTTCCTGAAGGTCGTCAACGACACCGCCGTGGCAGTGAACCAGGGCGGCAAGCGCAAGGGCGCGGTCTGCGCGTACCTGGAAACCTGGCACCTGGACATCGAAGAGTTCATCGAGCTGCGCAAGAACACCGGTGATGACCGTCGTCGTACCCACGACATGAACACCGCCAACTGGATCCCCGACCTGTTCATGAAGCGCGTCTTCGACGACGGCAAGTGGACCCTGTTCTCGCCCAACGAAGTGCCGGACCTGCACGACCTGACCGGCAAGGCCTTCGAGGAGCGCTACGAGTACTACGAAGCGCTGACCGAGTACAACAAGATCAAGGTATTCAAGACCGTCCAGGCCAAGGACCTGTGGCGCAAGATGCTGTCGATGCTGTTCGAAACCGGCCACCCATGGCTGACCTTCAAGGACCCGTGCAACCTGCGCTCGCCGCAGCAGCACGTGGGCGTGGTCCACAGCTCGAACCTGTGCACCGAGATCACCCTGAACACCAACAAGGACGAGATCGCGGTCTGCAACCTGGGCTCGATCAACCTGCCGAACCACATTGCCGACGGCAAGCTGGACACCGCCAAGCTCGAGCGCACCATCAACACCGCCGTGCGCATGCTCGACAACGTGATCGACATCAACTACTACTCGGTGCCGCAGGCGCGCAACTCCAACTTCAAGCACCGCCCGGTCGGCCTGGGCATCATGGGCTTCCAGGATGCGCTGTACAAACAGCACATCCCGTACGGTTCCGATGCCGCCGTCGAGTTCGCCGACAAGTCGATGGAAGCGGTCAGCTACTACGCCATCCAGGCGTCCTGCGACCTGGCCGACGAGCGTGGCGCCTACGAGACGTTCCAGGGCTCGCTGTGGTCCAAGGGCATCCTGCCGCTGGATTCGCAACAGATCCTGATCGAGGCCCGTGGCCAGAAGTACATCGATGTCGACCTCAACGAATCGCTGGACTGGGCGCCGGTCCGTGCCCGCGTGCAGAAAGGCATTCGCAACTCGAACATCATGGCCATCGCGCCGACCGCGACCATCGCCAACATCACCGGCGTGTCGCAGTCGATCGAGCCGACCTACCAGAACCTGTACGTGAAATCGAACCTGTCGGGCGAGTTCACCGTGATCAACCCCTACCTGGTTCGCGACCTGAAAGAGCGCGGCCTGTGGGACTCGGTCATGATCAACGACCTGAAGTACTACGACGGCTCGGTACAGCAGATCGAACGCATCCCGCAGGAATTGAAAGACCTCTATGCGACCGCGTTCGAAGTGGACACCAAGTGGATCGTCGACGCAGCCAGCCGTCGCCAGAAGTGGATCGACCAGGCCCAGTCGCTGAACCTGTACATCGCCGGCGCTTCGGGCAAGAAGCTCGACGTGACCTACCGCATGGCCTGGTACCGTGGCCTGAAGACCACCTACTACCTCCGTGCCCTGGCCGCGACCAGCACCGAGAAGTCGACCATCAGCACCAGCAACCTCAATGCAGTGTCGAGTGGCGGCAACAGCGCCCCGATGCAGGCCGCGCCAGCCGGCCCGGCTCCTGTGCCAAAGGCCTGTGCAATCGACGAGCCGGATTGCGAAGCCTGTCAGTAGGGTTCATAAGCTTTAAACGTATACTTAGCTAAATCTCCAACCCCAATAGATACAAGGGGTTGGAGCGTCCACTCCTCGTATACCCTCTCTATACTTGCCGCCCTATCTAGCTCATAGGTCGGAATCGTATACATTGCTCACTTTCCCCATCAGATCTTTCACCGAATTAGACGACTTTCCGATGACCGCGCTGGTCGATCAGGAAGGGCGCCCATTTAATGTTTCGGACTGCTTTTGGTGAAAGACACGAGCGGTTTTGGGGGACTCCTCACATCCAGCGCAATTCGCCAATACCCGACGTCATGCCAGGCGCCATGCTTGAATCCCACTTCTGGATACGTACCGATGTGAGCGAAGCCCAGCGCTTCGTGCAACCCAATACTGCCGTCGTTGGGCAGCGCGATCCCGGCGTAGGCTGCGTGAAAACCTTGCCTCTTCAATGTCGGCAGCAACACGTCATACAGTGCCCGACCGACGCCACTACGGTGCGCTTCTGGCGATATATAGACGGTAACGTCGACCGACCAGCGATATGCCTCCCGAGCCCGGTGCTGACTGGCATATGCATAGCCGATGACCTGGCAGTCTCGCTCCGCTACCAGATACGGGTAGGTAGGCAAAGTCGACCCAATCCGCTTGGCCATTTCTTCGACGGTAGGGGGCTCAAGCTCAAACGAAATCGCGGTGCGTTCTACCATCGGTGCGTAAATTGCCTGGATGGCTTGAGCGTCCGAAATCTGCGCAATCCTTACTGTCGTGTTGCTCATCTCTATCCTATTGGTGGCTCAAATCGATCTTTGATTGACTCGTTTCGAGAGTGCCTCGGCGCTTTCCTTGCGCTCCGAGTAGCGGTCTACCAGATACGTTTCCCGGCCCCGAACCATCAGCGTGAACTTCATCAGTTCCTCCAGCACGTCCACCACACGGTCGTAGTAGGCAGATGGCTTCATACGCCCTGCGTCGTCGAACTCCAGGAAGGCTTTGGGTACTGACGACTGGTTTGGGATGGTGATCATCCGCATCCAGCGCCCGAGGGTCCGCAGCTGGTTTACCGTGTTGAAGGACTGTGATCCACCGCAAACCTGCATGACGGCCAGCGTCTTGCCCTGAGTGGGCCGGACAGCGCCCATGGTGAGCGGAATCCAGTCGATCTGGGCTTTGAATACAGCAGACATTGCACCGTGACGCTCTGGCGAACACCACACCTGTCCCTCTGACCATAGAACCAGATCCCGCAGCTCTTTGACCTTTGGATGGTCTTCCGGAGCGTCGTCGGGGAGAGGTAGACCCGAGGGATCAAAGATGACGGCTTCGGCTCCGATTAGGTTCAGGATGCGCGCTGCCTCTTGGGTCAGTAGCCTGCTGAAAGAGCGCTCACGGGTCGAACCATACAACAACAAAATACGTGGCTTGTGGGCCAGGTGATCGTGGCCCTGAAGCAGATCCATTGAGGGGATATCAACCAGTGACAGATCCAGATTTGGAAGATCCGGACCAATATCCGTGGACAATTCGTCCATTACAGTTCACCTATTCGATCTAGTTCGCGCTTCAATTCCTGCGGTGTAAGCGTCGAATGATCCAGACTGAAGAATGCCTCGAAACGCTTTTTAATCAGGACTACGGTTGCGTCAAATGCGGCCTGGATTTCGCTGTCTGTTCCTTCAACATCGGAAGGATCGGCAAGACCCCAGTGGCTTTTGACAGCAGGCCCGAAATAGACCGGGCAGGGTTCGCCTCCAGCCTTGTCACACACGGTGATCACCACATCCGGTGGTGAGTTCGAAAAAACCTCTGAGCCTTTGCTGTAGAGATCTGTGGTGCCGATACCGAGCGCTTGCAGCGTGCTCACGGCACGCAGGTTCAGGTGCCCGCTTGGGAAGCTCCCCGAACTGAGGGCAGTAAAACCGCTCGGGGCCACGTGGTTGAACACCCCCTCCGAGAGAACGCTCCGGCAGCTGTTTGCCGTACACATAAATAGTACTTTCATGGGTTTCTCCTAGACAGGGATGCTCAGCCGTAACGCCAGTGCCATCAGCGTTACCAGCAAGATAGGAAGGGTGAGGATGCTGCCGACTTTGAAGTAGTAGCCCCAGGTGATGCGGATATTTTTCTGCGACAGCACATGCAGCCACAGCAACGTGGCCAGACTTCCGATGGGCGTGATCTTGGGGCCAAGATCGCAACCGATGACGTTGGCGTAGATCATGGCCTCACGTACCAGTCCCGTAGCGTCGCTGCCCTGAATGGACAGAGCGCCGATAAGCACACTCGGCATGTTGTTCATGATCGAAGACAACAGCGCAGCGGTGATACCGGTGCCCAAGGTAGCGGCCCATAGGCCATGCTCGGCAAATATGTTCAGCAGCCCCGAGAGCGAGTCGGTTAGGCCGGCATTACGCAGGCCATAGACCACCAGATACATGCCCAGCGAAAACACGACAATTTGCCAGGGCGCGTGCTTGATGACCTTTCTTGTGGAGATGATGTGGCCTTTACCTGCGATGACCAGCAGGATCATCGCACACGCAGCAGCAACGGCGCTGATGGGGATACCTAGCGGCTCCAGTGCGAACAGACCAATCAGCAGCAGGCCAAGTACCCACCAGCCAGCAATGAAGGTCGCCCGATCACGAATTACCGACTCTGGAGCCTCAAGCTGACCCGCGTCGTACTGGGCGGGAATGTCCTTGCGATAGAACATCCAGAGCATGAATAGCGTCGCTGCCACCGCCACCAGGTTCACTGGCCACATCACCGATGCATACTTACCGAAACCCACGCCAAAAAAGTCTGCCGAAACGATGTTGACCAGATTGGACACCACCATGGGCAGACTGGCGGTATCCGCGATAAAGCCTGCGGCCATCACGAACGCTAAAGTCGATGCTGGACTAAAGCGCAGCGCCGTCAGCATCGCGATGACGATCGGGGTCAGAATCAGTGCGGCTCCATCATTGGCGAACAGTGCTGAGACGGCTGCACCGAGCAGGATCATCAGCGCAAACAGGCGTCCGCCTTTGCCCTGACCCCAGCAAGCCACATGTAGCGCCGCCCATTTGAAGAATCCCGCTTCATCGAGCAGCAAACTGATGATGATCACGGCAATGAAGGTCGCGGTAGCGTTCCAGACGATGTGCCATACAACCGGCACATCCCCCAGGCTCACCACGCCGGTCAACAATGCCAGAACGGCACCCGCTGCTGCGCTCCAGCCGACGCCTAAGCCCCTTGGTTGCCAGATAACGAGCACGAGCGTAACTACGAAAATCGACGCAGCGATGAGCATGGGTATGTTCCAGATCAGGAGGTCAGCAGCAGGAGGCTTGGCGCACTGGTCTGTCTTCCATGGAAGCCAGCCGCCCTTGATGGTCGTTAACCCAGGACTGGTGGGCCTGTGTAGTGACGTTCAGAACATCTAGCGCCCACTGTTCAAGTTCGGGATGTAGGCGGTAGTAAACCCACTGACCCTGCCTGCGATCCGCGAGTAACCCGCAAGCACGCAACTGTGCAAGGTGCCTGGAAACCTTCGACTGGTTATCGTCCAGTGCCCAGATCAACTCGCACACGCACAGCTCACCCTCTGCGGACAGCATGAGCATGATCCGAGCGCGGGTTTCGTCTCCCAGGCACTTGAAGAAGGTGTGTGGTGCAAGGTTCATAAGCAATCGACCTAGATATGTGGATAACCGAATATACAGATATAAACACATTCAGTTCTCTTGCACAAATGACTAGCGACCGGACTTGATGATCCAGGTATCGGAGGTTGAGGTTCACTTCAAAGGCAGCGATAGCGCGAGATCAGCACTCGCCAGCTTGCATGTGATCGACGATTTGGGGCCTAGTTGATTCCCCATGGACTCCCCATCTGACTCGGCTCCGGTGTAGGCGATCTGCCATACGTCGCTAAGTCCGCTTGCGATATGATGCCAAGCAGATATCAAGCAGGCAGCTTGGGAACGGTTGAAAGGCCGGGGCTGTATGGCTTTTATTTCACAACACAGGAACGTGTTCTATGCCAGTCGATGCACCTCCATTTGTCCCTCCACCACGACTGCCTGTAATTCCTCTCCCACCCACGTACCAAGGGCAGCAGGCATACCTTCCACCAGGTGCTAGTGAGTGGATGCCGCTGACAGCTGAGGCTTATCAAGTCCTGAAGGGCGTCGAGCCTGATGATGAAAATGTGATCAGCTCGAACAGGAATAGGCTTAGCGAGATGTTTTCGTCTGCTCTTCAGGTACCTAACTTAGGTTTTTTTGCTGGAAGCGGTACATCTCTAGGTAACCCAGGCGGGCCTAGCATGTGGAAGCTATGGCAAGACTCGATGTGTGACCCGCAGACCCATGCGCTGACAGCTGCCGGCCAGCAGGTTACTGAGCGTGTCCGTTACGCCGAGCGCGATAATCCGAACATTGAGCATTTCTTATCACAGTGCGACGCCTACCTGGCGTTCAATGACGACCAAGTCGTCGAAGAGTTTGTCGCACGCGTGAAGGAGCAAATCCTACACGCTTGCTCAACGTTCATTACTCTGCCCACTTCAGACATATCGGCATATCGTGAACTCCTCCAGAAGCTGGCTAGGAGAAGGGTTCGTGACCCGCGCCTGAAGGTGTTTACGACAAACTATGACATGTGTTTTGAAACGGCAGCGTCGGAACTGGGCATGGTCATTATTGACGGATTTTCCTACACCCGCAGACGCCGGTTTGACGGCAAACATTTCACGTACGACATCGTGCGCCGGGAGGCAGACAGCCACGAGTTTGCCGAAGGCATTTTTCAACTGCTGAAGCTACACGGATCAGTCAGCTGGAGCCGTGATGGTCATGAAATCTATGAGGACAGCCGACCGACGCCGGAAAACGCATGCCTGATATATCCCGCAAAAGGAAAATACCAGCAAGCGTTTCTTCAACCCCACTTGGAGCTGCTTTCAAGATTTCTGGAGTTTTTACGTCAACCAAACAGCTGTCTGGTTGTGTCAGGATTCGGGTTTAACGATGACCACCTTTCCGAACCGATCTATTCAGCCTTGCAATCCAACCCTAGCCTGAAGCTGATTCTTTGCGACTACAGTGGCATCAGCCATGTCCACAATCGTGGGGATAATGGATCGAGCGCCTACTGGGGAAAATTCCGCGATCTCGCTCAGCGTGGTTTCGACGTCCATTTTGTTAGTGGTTCATTCAGCGATCTGGCCGCGCATATCCCCCACCTACGCACGGCTTCGCCAGCTGAGAATTTGGCGAACGCAGTCAAACGGATCGGTAGGTAATCATGTCCCCAGAAGGAATACTCCTTAGCACGCTTAAAATCGGGGTGGTCACCAGCGTGGCTGCGCAGTTGATCAAAATCAACTTGGCACATGCTGGAGAGAACAGCGGTCGATATCTCGGTCAAAATCGCTATGGCAAGGGTGAGGTGGGGGAACTGGTTCTGATCGAGGGTCAGCAGGCAGTGCTCTTAGGACGCATCACCGAGGTGAACCTACCTGATCGCGAGCGTACCGAGATTTCCCAAGATTTTGCTGGCACGCATGCTATTGACGCGATCGGCTTTATCCGCCTGCTGGGGTCTGTTCACCCTCACACCTTGAAAGTCACTGCAGGCGTCAGCTCCTACCCACGATTGGGAGACCGGGTTTACTCAGCACCGGGCTCGTTTATCTCCAAAATCCCAACATTGATTTCGAGCGGAATAAATGGAGAGTCTCCCCGCGTAACGCTTAACCTCGGACATGTTTCTGGGGACGGCGGTTTCGCGATTGCTGTAACGCCAGAAAAACTCTTTGGTCGGCATTGCGCGATCTTGGGCTCAACTGGGGGAGGGAAAAGCTGGACGACTTCAAAGCTTATTGAGGAGTGTCGTCGATATGCCTGCAAGATCGTGCTTGTGGACGCTACCGGGGAGTACCGGTCGCTTGAGGGGGAGGACTCAACACATCAACATCTTGGAAACCCGCTGCATCGCACGACAGGCTCACTTGAGGTAGGCATTCCACCCACCTGCTTCAATGAGACTGATTTCATTGCACTCTTTCAGCCATCTGGTAAAACCCAAGGCCCGAAACTCAGAGAAGCCATCAAGAGCCTGAGACTGGCAGCGTTGGCTCCAGATATCTTCCCAGGAGGGTATGTCCCGAAAGTAAGTCAACTCAAAGCTGATTTCCGTCGAGCGATGAACAGGGACGACAACGCCAACAGGGTAGGTAATCCAAATCTACCCTTCGATCCGGGCATGTTGGTTCGGCAAATTGTCGAGGAATGCTGCTACCCGACCGGCCATAACAACGATATGACTAGATGGGGCGCTGCGAGTAGCGAGCTATCTTATTGCTCCTCTCTTATGACACGTATCATGAGCGTAATGGACTCCCCTTCGTTGAGCAGCGTATTTAGCCCAGCTCAGGGCTTACCGAGTTTAGTTGAACATCTGGATGAATTTATTACCGGTGAAAAGCGGCTATTCAGAATATGCCTCAGCTCAGTTGGCTATGAGTTCAACGCGAGAGAAGTCATCGCCAACGCTATCGGCAGACTGTTATTGCTTCGAGCACGCAACGAGTCTTTCAGGCAGCGCCCGCTAATCGTCATCTTGGACGAAGCTCACAATTTCCTAGGAAAAACATTAGGGAATGAAGACGACGTTCAGAACTTGGATGCGTTCGAACTCATCGCGAAAGAGGGACGAAAATACGGGCTTAACATCTGCCTGGTGACTCAGCGACCGCGAGACATCACAGAGGGAGTGCTGAGTCAGATGGGCACGTTGCTCGTGCATCGCCTTACAAATGATCGTGACCGAGAAGTGGTCGAGCGTGCGTGTGGAGAGCTGGATCGTTCCGCTGCGGCGTTCTTGCCCAATCTGAAACAAGGTGAGGTGGCATTGGTAGGTGTAGATTTTCCAATCCCTGTAACTATTCAGATCGGACGTCCCACCCAGCCTCCAAAATCGGACGGGCCGAGCTTCCAAGAATTATGGTGGAATCGCGATCCTGGTCGATAGGCGCTAGCTTAGCCGGATTGAAGCGTGGCCTGCTCGTAGATTGGTCAGGGACGTCCGACATCAGAAAATTGGGGGGTTAAAATCTGGACTGTAAAAACGTATACTTTGACCTTCAAAATGAAGCTGAAAACACCAAATGTATACGTTTTCGCAAAAAATTCTGAAAAATTATCTGGTCAAACCCCCGCCAGCGTTGGGCAAGACGAATGTATACGTAGATTCCTATAAGTATTATGCCAGTAAGCGGCGGCTAGACCCTGAAGCCCGCCTCACGGTAACGTGAAGCGGGCTTTTTTGTGCTCGGCGCGCGGACGCTGTTCTCGCACATCCCGAAACACCGCACGTGGAACCTTCCCCACGGTTACCCGTCAACCCCTCGAACCCACTCTCGGATTGGTCACTACCATGAAAACCACCGCTGCCCTGCTCCTGGCCTGTATGGCCGCCCCAGCCTTTGCCGCCGAAATGTCGCACAGCAACAGCGACATGACCCCAATGCAGCACGAGTACATGACGAGCATGGAGACCATGCAGAAATCCATGCACGAAGGCGGCATGGAGACAGACGCCGACGTCGCTTTCGCCAAAGGCATGCTGGCCCACCACAAGGCCGCACTGGACATGGCCAGGATCGAGTTGAAATACGGCAAGGACGCTGAGATGCGCAAGCTGGCCGAGAACATCATCAAGGCCCAGCAGGCGGAAATCAATCAGATGGAGACGTGGGTCAAGAAGCATCAGAAGTGATGTAAGCTTTCGCCCTATCGCGCTCGCCCCCCACTTCAAGGAGTCCGCCCATGAGCAACCGCCAAAGCGAAATCGCAGCCGCCCTGGCCGTGATCCCGCCGTTCGCCGACGACCACGCCATCGACCAGGAAATGGAACGCCGCAAGGCGTTCATCAAGCAGTGTCTGACCACGGCCGGCTTGAAGGTTCTGGTACTGGGCATCAGCGGCGGCGTCGACTCGCTCACGGCCGGGCGCCTGGCACAGGTGGCCATCGAGGAACTGCGCGAGAGCAGCGGCGACCCTGACTACCGATTCATCGCAGTGCGCCTGCCCTACAACGTCCAGCACGACGAGGACGACGCTGCCGCCTCGTTGCGCTTCATCAAGGCGGATGTCGAAGAAACGGTGAACATCGCCGATGCCGTGCAAGGCGTTGCCCAGCAGACAGCACAACTGCACGGTCTGAGCGATGCCCGTCGCGATTTCGTCATGGGCAACGTCAAGGCACGGATCCGCATGGTCGCGCAGTACACCATCGCCAATGCCAACAATGGGCTGGTGATCGGCACGGACCATGCCGCCGAGGCCGTCATGGGGTTCTTCACCAAGTTCGGTGATGGGGCGTGCGACCTGGCGCCGCTCAGCGGGCTGGTGAAAAACCAGGTTCGTGCCATCGCCCGCCGGCTCGGGGCACCAGACAATCTGGTGATGAAAGTGCCAACGGCCGACCTCGAAGAACTGCGACCCGGCAAGCCGGACGAAGACGCCCATGGCGTGAGCTACCAGCAGATCGACGCGTTCCTCCACGGTGAGCCGGTGGGCGACGAAGCCTATGGGATTATCGTGAAGGCGTACGACCAGACGCATCACAAACGTGTGTTGCCGTTTTCGCCTTGATTTCCCTTCGATGTGCGGTTGATCATCTGAACAGGTCAGGGAGATCAACCCACAATGAAATTGCATCAACTGCGCGCACTTGTCTGTATTCATGAAACCGGGAGCCTGCAAGACGCCTCGCACGTGCTGCACCTGACGCAGTCGGCATTGAGCCGGGCGATGAAGGAACTGGAAAACGAAATGGGGGTTACCCTTCTGGTTCGTTCCAACAAAGGCATGAGCCTGACCGAGCATGGCCAGCGCATGCTGACCCACGCTCGCCAGGCGCTGGAAAGCGTGCGGCGAGCGCGTCAGGAAATCGAAGACATGAAGGGGCTGACCGTGAGCGAGGTCACCCTGGGAGTGACGCCCGTCACCGCGCTGCTGCCGCCACTGCAACAGACCCTTCTGCGTTTCCAGCAGACCTACCCAAACGCCGCGCTGAAGGTACTGGAAATGCGCCCTGCCCAGTTGCTGCAGCATCTGCGCGATGGCCTGCTGGACTTTGCCCTGACGTCGCAAGTGCCAAGCCATGCCGTAGGCCTGGACTGGCAGCCGCTGTGCCGCATTCCCGGCAGCGTGGCGGTGCGCAAGGATCATCCGCTGCGCCACGTGCGATCGCTGCGGTTACTGCAGCACGCCCAGTGGATCAGCGTCGATCCTGTTGCAGACAGCCAATCCCAGTTCAATCAACTGTTCGCTGGCAGCGCGCTCGGCCGCCCGTCCAAGGTGTTCGAATGCACCGCAATGAATCTGGCGCTGAAGATGCTGATCGAGAGCGATGCCGTGATGGTGGTCAGTGAGAGTGCCCTCGGACCCTGCTGGGCGGGCATGACCGATATGGCCAACTACCTGCATACGCTTGAGTTGCAAGAGGCGGTTCCCGATTTTTCGGTCAATGTGGTGTGCGTGAACCAGGCCTACCTGACCCGGACCGCGAGCCTGTTGTTCAGTCAACTGCAGGCCAGCTTTGCGTAAACGGCCACTTGGACCAATGCCCTGACGGCAACCCCTTCAAAACAGCGGATTCAGACATTTCGAGTTGAGCAATACTCAAGCCCTTGCCCGGACCGCAATTTCAGACGCTCCACATCGCCGAATCCCCAGGCTAGAGCCTACGGTCAGTGAATGAAACGGCTTCAGCTCAGCAGGCAACGCCTCCCACGGTTACCAACCTTCCCATTTTCCGCTACTCGTCTGGATGGTTTTGGGTCGCTCATCCCCCGCCAGCAGCGCCATCCGGTATCAGTCATCGCCTCCATTGAAACCAAGCCATAAGCCCTTGATTAAATGTGATGTGCAGTGACTGAACCCATCCCCGACACTGGCCCGCACCACGATTCCGGGTACAGGCCTTACCTATGAAAAGCACTCTTGCCAGCGATTCACCTCTTCCTGTCGCCGATGCACCGCCCGCACCGCAGCCCAACAAGATGCGCCGGGTCATCATCGCTTCTTCCCTGGGCAACGGCCTGGAGATCTACGACTTCACCGTGTACAGCTTTTTCGCAGTCATCATCGGTCAGTTGTTCTTTCCCGGGTCCTCACCCATGGCCTCGCTGCTCATGTCTCTGGCGACATTTGCCGTCGGCTTCGTCATGCGGCCCTTGGGTGCGTTGCTCATCGGTCGAGTCGCCGACCGCCGAGGGCGCAAGGCTGCACTGTCGTTGACCATTGCCCTGATGACGGTGGGTACCGGCATCATCGCCTTCACACCCACCTACGCCAGTATCGGCATCAGTGCCAGTGTCCTGCTGGTGATCGCCCGGCTGCTGCAGGGGCTTTCGGTCGGTGGCGAAGTGGGTTGCGCGTCGGCGTTCATGATGGAGTCGGGCCGCACCGACAACCGTTGCTTCGTGGTCAGCTGGCAGGGCGCCAGTCAAGGCGCTGCCGCATTGCTGGGTGCGGGCACGGGCTTGCTGCTGACCAGCAGTCTCAGCGAGGCATCGTTGCTGGAGTGGGGATGGCGGGTGCCCTTCGTGATCGGCCTGCTGATCGGCCCGGTCGGCTGGTTCATCCGCCAGCATCTGGATGAAACGCACACGGCCACCGCCACTGCACCCTCGCTGGGACAGTTGCTCAAGACGCAAAGCCGCACCCTGTTGCTAGGCATCGCCTGGATGTCGGCAACCACCGTGACCATGTACATGGTGGTCTATTACATGCCCACCTACCTGACCCAGACACTTGGCCGCCCGCAGAGCCTGGGGTTTGCCCTGGTCGGCCTGGCCAGCGCCCTGCTCGTCGTCATTACGCCCATCGCCGGCCGTTATGCGGACGGTTTCATTCGCCGCAAGCCGTTGCTCTATGGGGTTACCGGGCTGGCGCTGCTGACGGTCTACCCGGCATTCATGCTCTTGAGCCACGAAAACGTTCTGCTGTGCATCGTGGCCATCATCCTGCTGATTCTACCGATGGCGATCGGACTGGCGCCGAGCATGGCCATGCTGCTCGAAGCATTCCCCCGGGAACAGCGGGTGACCGGCATGTCGATCATCTACAGCGTCAGTGTGACGCTGTTCGGTGGATTCTCACCGCTGCTGGTGACATGGCTGATCAACGTCACCGGCAACCCATTGACCCCGGCGCTGTACCTGGTGGCCACCGTGGCGCTCAGTCTGTGTGCCCTGCGCCTGCTGCCAGAGCATCCCGGCCGCGACTGATCGTTCAATACACTGCAACACAGAGGAAGATGCCCATGAGCGAGCCCATGGTTCACCCGCACCTGCTCAGCACTGCAACACGATTTGCGACACTGCGCCAAGACATTCACCGCCACCCCGAACTGGGGATCGACACCTGTCGCACCGCGGCAATCGTGGCCGAACGGCTCGCTGCATGGGGTTATGAAGTCCATGCCGACGTGGGCAAAGGCGTTGTGGGCGTACTCAGGCGTGGGCAATCCACACGTACGCTGGGCATCCGAGCGGACATGGATGCATTGCCCATCCTGGAGCGCAACGGGCTGCCCTGGGCAAGCGAGCGCCCAGGCTGCATGCATGCCTGTGGCCACGATGGGCATACTGCAACCTTGCTCGCGGCGGCGGAGCATCTGGCGGCAGACGCTCGATTCGACGGCACCTTGAATTTGATTTTCCAGCCGGACGAGGAAGGTTTGACGGGGGCGCGCTCGATGCTGCAAGCCGACCTGTTCGCCAGGTTTCCCTGCGATGCGGTCTATGCCTTCCACAACATGCCCGGCTTGCCGGTCGGGGTGGCCGTGGTTCAGTCCGGCGCCTTCATGGCGTCTTCGGAAGAAGTGCAGATTACCCTGACAGGCCGAGGTGGCCATGGCGCCATGCCGGAACGCGCCATTGATCCTATACCAGCCCTGGCAGGCATCATCACTGCGTTGCAAACGGTGGTTTCGCGCAACCTTTCGACCAGCGACGCTGCGGTGGTGAGTGTGGGCAAGGTCCGCGCCGGTACCGTCTACAACATCATTCCAGAGAGCGCCACCTTGATGCTCGGTGTGCGTACCGCAACGCCTGCCGTACGCGAAAAGGTGGAGCAACGGATCCGCGAAATCGTGCAGGGGCAGGCAGCCAGCTTCGGCGTCACCGCAGCCATTGAATACCGGTTGCTGGCACCCGTGCTGGTCAATGCGCCCGAAGAAACCGCACGTATGCATGCCGCAGCCTGCGCGGTGTTGGGTGCGGACAATGTGTTGGAGCAGATGCCGGTGCGCTTGATGGGCAGCGAGGACTTCGCCTGGATGCTGAACGAGCGCCCAGGCTGCTATTTCGTCCTGGGGAACGGCACTGGATCGTTCAATGGCTGCTCGGTGCACAACGACCACTATGACTTCAACGACGCGGTCATTCCCTTGGGCGCCGCGTGCTGGGCGAGGCTGGTGGAAGACTATCTGCAACCACTGGGCGACTAGCGCTTGCTTGCCGCCTGAATCAACGCCTTCATCTCGGCCACCGCGGCCTTGAAGCCCACGAACAACGCATGGGCCACCAGCGCGTGACCGATGTTCAGCTCGTTGACCCCGCGAATCGCGGCCACCGGCTCGACGTTGTGATAGTGCAGACCATGGCCGGCGTTGACGATCAGCCCGTGGCCCAGACCGAAACCCACGCCGTCGACGATTCGTTGCAGCTCATCGGCGACATCGGTCGGGGTCTGGGCGTCGGCATAGCGGCCGGTGTGCAGTTCGATAGCCGGCGCACCCACCCGCTTCGAGGCTTCGATCTGGCGCTCGTCGGCATCGATGAACAGCGACACCTCGCACCCCAGCTTGCCCAGACGCTCGACGGCGGCCTTGATCTTGGCCTCCTGACCGGCGACGTCCAGGCCGCCCTCGGTGGTCAGTTCTTCGCGGGTTTCAGGCACCAGGCAGACGTGAGCCGGGCGAATCTGCTCGGCAAAGGTCAGCATGGCCTCGGTAACGCCCATTTCGAAATTCATTCGCGTCTGCAACACGTCCTTGAGCAGCAGCACGTCGCGCGGCTGGATGTGCCGACGGTCTTCACGCAGATGCACGGTGATGCCATCGGCTCCGGCTTCCTCGGCGTCGAGCGCGGCCTTGACCGGATCGGGGTAGCGCGTGCCACGGGCCTGGCGCAGCGTCGCCACGTGGTCGATGTTGACGCCCAGCAGAATGCGGTTACAGGTATTCACGAGAACTCTCCGAAAAATCCAGGCCACAGCATACGTGTTGGTCAGGGCTTGCGAAACAGCTCGCGACTGACCAGCGGCCGACCGCCCAGGTGCACCGCCAGGGCCTGGCGCATGAGGCGCTTGGCCGCCGCCAGTGCACCTGGCGTTTCCCAGCTGGCCTGGGCCATGGCCAGCAACTCGGCGCCCTGGAACAACCCTGGCTGCAACAGCTCGACCCGTTCCAGGCCAGCATCCACCAGCAAGCGGTACAAGCCGTCGGTCGCTACAGGCTCACCATTGACGTCGACGTCCAAGGCGAAGCCATAACCGAGCTGGTCCAACAGGCGCCACTCGAAGGAGCGCAGCAAAGGCTCCAGCGCCCGCCCTGCGCCAAGTGCCTGAAGGGTGGCGGCATAATGCTCGAACAGCTGGGGGTGGGGATCTTCACTGGGCAACAGGCGAATGATCAGCTCGTTGAGGTACAGGCCGCTGAACAGCGCGTCGCCGAGCATCCACACCGCCACCCCGGCGGACTCCATACGCGAAACGTTCTTGAGTTCGCCCTTGCCGCGAAACTCGACCTCGAGCGGTACGAACGGACGCGCCAGGGTGCCCGCCTTGCCGCGCGCGTTACGCAACACGGCGCGCAGGCGGCCCTGGGGGGTGAGGAAATCAACGAGGGCACTGGTTTCGCGATAGGCGCGCGAGTGCAGGACGTAGGCAGGTTGTGGCGTCGGGGCATTGGACATGACTTACGCAAACCTGTAGCAGCGGCGCAAGCCGCGTCACGAACCCACGCGAACGAACAGAAGATCTGCTGCACCCTGTGACGCGACTTGCGCCGCTGCTACAGGGTGTCGTCCGCGATGTGAAATTACTGGTCGTTGTAACCCAGCGAACGCAGCGCTCGCTCGTCGTCGGACCAGCCGCCCTTCACCTTCACCCATAGATTGAGCATGACCTTGGAGTCGAACAGCACCTCCATGTCCTTGCGCGCTTCCATGCCGATGCGCTTGATACGCTCGCCCTTGTCACCAATGATGATTTTCTTCTGACCATCACGCTCGACGAGGATCAAGGCATGGATGTGCAGCGTCTTGCCCTGCTGCTTGAATTCCTCGATCTCGACGGTGATCTGGTACGGCAGCTCGGCGCCCAGCTGGCGCATGATCTTCTCGCGCACCAGTTCGGCAGCGAGAAACCGGCTGCTGCGGTCGGTGATCTGGTCTTCCGGGAAGAAATGCTCGTTCTCCGGCAGATGCCCGGCAATCACTTTTTCCAGCGCTTCGAGGTTATGCCCGTGCTGCGCGGAAATCGGCACGATCTCGGCGTTCGGCAGCTGCTCCTGCAGCCAGGCCAGGTGCGGCATCAGCTCAGCCTTGTCCTCGATGCGGTCGGTCTTGTTGATCGCCAGGATCACCGGCCCCTGCACGTACTGCACCCGCTCCAGAACCAGTTGGTCTTCGTCCGTCCACTTGGTGCGGTCGACCACGAAGATCACCACGTCGACGTCTTTCAACGCTGCCGAGGCGGTCTTGTTCATGTAGCGGTTCAGGGCCTTTTCATTGCCCTTGTGCATGCCCGGGGTGTCGACATAGACGGCCTGGATCTCGCCCTCGGTCTTGATGCCCAGCATGTTGTGGCGGGTGGTCTGCGGCTTGCGCGACGTGATCGCCAGCTTCTGCCCCAGAATGTGGTTGAGCAACGTCGACTTGCCGACATTCGGACGGCCGACGATGGCTACATAGCCACAACGGGTAACGGGTGCATCAGTCATTGCCATTCTCCACGCCCAGGGCGATCAGGGCAGACGCGGCGGCCACCTGTTCGGCGATGCGACGGCTGACGCCCTGGCCCCGGCTTTTCTCATTCAGAAGGACGACTTCACACTCGACGAAGAACTGTCGGCAGTGCGGGTCGCCCTGGATATCCACCACTTCATAGCGCGGCAGTTCAGCACCGCGCGACTGCAGGAACTCCTGCAGGCGGGTCTTGGGATCTTTGTTGGTGTCGACCAGCGTCAGTCCTTCGAACTGCCCTTCCAGCCAGGCCAGCACGCGATCACGCGCTGCATCCATACCGGTGTCCAGGTAGATGGCCCCGATCAGTGCTTCGAGGGCATCGGCCAGGATCGATTCGCGGCGAAAGCCACCACTCTTCAATTCGCCCGAGCCCAGGCGCAGGTAATCGCCCAGATCGAAGCCGCGGGCCAGTATGGCCAGGGTTTCACCCTTGACCAGACGCGCCCGCAGGCGTGAAAGCTGGCCTTCGCGGGCTTGCGGAAAACGCTCGAAAAGCGCTTCGCCAGCGACGAAATTGAGGATAGCATCGCCGAGAAACTCGAGGCGCTCGTTGTTGCGCCCGGCGAAGCTGCGATGGGTCAGTGCCAGCACCATCAGGTCCTGGTCCTTGAAAGTGTAGCCCAGCTGGCGTTCGAGGCGGCCCAGGGAAGCAGTCACGGCTTGACCACGCTGAACTCACGATCGAACTTGACCACCACATCCAGATTCTGGATCAGTGGCTCACGCTTTTCGTACTTGAGGTGGGCCTTGAACGTGTTACCCGCCTCGGTGATGCTTAAAACCTTGTTCAAATCCAGATCCTGAATATTGTTGACCTGCATGGCCCGGCTGACGTGGCCATAGAATTCACCCACTGTATCGACCCGGGTGGACTTGTCGGCACCCGCCGACTCGATGGCCTGGGTCAGCGTCCGGTAGTCCATGTAGTGCGGCACCAGCTTGAAAGCCGTACTGGCCACGAACGCGATCACCGCCAGGGTGAGCAACCAGCCAACGATGGACATGCCTTGCTGGGACTTCACTGCGTTCATGCTGGACACCTCTGAAAACATTCGGCGCCGTCCGTGGACGGCGCCGGCGGCGCTACTTGATCAGCCCGACTCGCGAGAAGTTGGGCAAGTGGCTGAGCTTGGGCTCGGGCCAGCTCATCCAGATGGCAAAGGCCTTGCCGACGATATTCTGGTCGGGGACCATGCCCAGCAGTTCCTTGGGAATCGACGGATCGTCCCAGTAGCGGCTGTCGTTCGAGTTGTCGCGGTTGTCGCCCATCATGAAGTAGTGCCCGGCAGGCACCGTCCACTGGCTGTCGGGCGGCGCGCGATAGCGCGACATTTCCTGGCGGATGACGTGCTCGACTTCGCCCAGCTTTTCCTTGTACAACTCGGCGCTGCCCAGGCTGCCCGGCTCGCTGCCAACCAGTTGCCGCGCGATCAATTCGCCGTTGACGTACAGCTGCTTGTCCGAGGTGTAGCGAATCTGGTCGCCCGGCAAGCCGATCACGCGCTTGATGTAGTTGACGTTGGGGTCGCTGGGGTAGCGGAACACCATGACGTCGCCGCGCTTGGGATCGTTGACCTCGATGATCTTCTTGTCCACCACCGGCAGGCGAATGCCGTAGGAGAACTTGTTCACGAGGATGAAATCACCCACTTCCAGGGTCGGGATCATCGAGCCCGAAGGAATCTGGAATGGCTCGACCAGAAACGAGCGCAGCACCAGCACGATGAACAGCACCGGGAAGAACGACTTGCCGTACTCGACCAGCAGCGGTTCCTTGTCCAGGCGCTCGACCACCGCCGGCTCGGGCTGGCTGACGCTGCCCTCGTAGGTGGCGATCGCAGCCCGTCGTCGTGGCGCCAGGACGACCAGATCAAGCAAGGCCAGCAGACCACAAACGGCTACGGCGATGACCAGCAACAGCGGGAAATTTAGTGACATAGGACTCGACTATTCCAACCTGAGCACAGCAAGGAAGGCTTCCTGTGGAATTTCCACGTTGCCGACCTGCTTCATGCGTTTCTTACCGGCCTTCTGTTTCTCCAACAGCTTGCGCTTACGGCTCACGTCGCCACCGTAACACTTGGCCAGTACGTTCTTTCTGAGCGCCTTGACAGTGGTCCGGGCAATGACCTGTCCGCCAATGGCGGCCTGGATTGCCACATCGAACATCTGCCGAGGGATCAGCTCCTTCATTTTCTCGGTCAACGCACGGCCCTTGTAGGCCGCATTGTCGCGGTGCACGATCAGCGCCAGGGCATCGACCTTGTCGCCGTTGATCAACACATCCAGCTTGACCAGGTTGGCCGACTGGTAACGCTCGAAATGGTAATCCAGCGAGGCATAGCCACGGCTGGTGGATTTCAGGCGGTCGAAGAAGTCCAGCACCACTTCATTCATCGGCAGGTCGTAGCGAACCTGAACCTGGCTGCCGAGGAATTGCATGTCGCGCTGCACGCCGCGCTTCTCGATGCACAGGGTAATGACGTTGCCCAGGTGCTCTTGAGGCACAAGAATCGTCGCCGACACGATCGGCTCGCGGAAGTCCTCGACGGACGAGGCGTCCGGAAGCTTCGACGGGTTGTCCACATAAATGGTTTCACCGGTCTTCATGACCACTTCGAAGATCACGCTCGGCGCCGTGGTGATCAGGTCCAGGTCGTACTCGCGCTCCAGGCGCTCCTGGATGATTTCCATGTGCAGCATGCCCAGGAACCCGCAGCGGAAACCGAAGCCCAGGGCATCGGAGCTTTCCGGCAGGTACTGCAGCGAGGAATCGTTGAGGGTCAGTTTCTGCAACGCGTCGCGGAAATCTTCGAAGTCTTCCGAGCTGACCGGGAACAGCCCGGCGTAGACCTGCGGCTGAATGCGCTTGAAGCCGGGCAGCACGGCAACATCGGGCGTGCTGCTCAAGGTCAGGGTGTCGCCGACCGGCGCGCCGTGAATGTCCTTGATGCTGCCGATGATGAAGCCCACCTCGCCCGCCTTGAGGTCGGCCGTGGCGGTGTGCTTGGGCGTGAAGACGCCGACGCTGTCGACCAGGTGCACCTTGCCGGTGGACTTGACCAGAATCTTGTCGCCCTTCTTCACCCGGCCATGGCGCACGCGCACCAGCGAGACAACGCCCAGGTAGTTGTCGAACCAGGAGTCGATGATCAACGCCTGCAACGGTGCTTCGATATCGCCGGTAGGGGCTGGAATGGTCTGCACCAGGCGCTCGAGCACGTCGATCACGCCCATGCCGCTCTTGGCGCTGCAGGCCACGGCGTCGGTGGCGTCGATGCCGATGATCTTCTCGATCTCGTCCTTGACCTTGTCCGGGTCGGCCTGGGGCAGGTCCATCTTGTTCAGCACCGGCATCACTTCCAGGCCTTGCTCGATGGCCGTGTAGCAGTTGGCCACGGACTGGGCTTCGACGCCCTGCCCCGCATCCACCACCAGCAGCGCGCCTTCGCAGGCCGCCAGCGAGCGGCTGACTTCGTAGGTGAAGTCGACGTGCCCAGGGGTATCGATGAAATTCAGCTGGTAGGTTTTGCCGTCCTGCGCCTTGTAGTGCAGGGTGACGCTGTGCGCCTTGATGGTGATCCCGCGCTCACGCTCCAGGTCCATGGAGTCCAGGACCTGGGCCTCCATTTCGCGGTCGGCCAGGCCGCCGCACATCTGGATGAACCGATCGGCGAGGGTCGACTTGCCGTGATCGATGTGGGCGATGATGGAGAAATTGCGGATATGACTCAAATCACTCACGGGTCAACACTCAAAAAGGCTGCGGGCCGAACGCCCAACGAAAAATAGCCGGGAATTGTACCTGAATAACGTTCGGGTGTGGGAGCGGTGGGTCGAGGGGTGGTTGTACGGACGTCTTCGCGGGCACAGGGCCCGCGAAGGCCACACCACCGCTCACAAAAAAGGCGACCCGAAGGCCGCCTTTCGTTCATACACCCAACCTGCTTACTCAGCCAGCTTGAAGGTGATGAAGCTCGCCCTGCCCTGACGCAGCACGCGCATGGACACCGAACGATTCTTCGGCAGGCCCTTGGCGATATCGGCGAACTGCTTCGACGACTCGATGGCCTGGTTGTTCAAGTGCGTGATGACGTCGCCGGGCTGCAGGCCGATCAGCGCAGCCGGACCGTCCTGCACCTCCTTGATGACCACGCCGCCCTTGAGCTCGAGTGCCTTTTTCTGTTCGGTGGTCAGCTCTGCCACCGACACACCCAAACGATTGCTGCTGCGCTCGGTCTGGGCCTTGGCGCCTGTATCCAGGTCCTGATCGTCATCCGGCATCGCACCAACGGTTACGTCGATCGTGCGGCGCTTGCCTTCCCGGATCACTTCCAGGCTGGCCTTGGCACCGGCCTTGAGCCCTCCGACCAGGTGCGGCAGGTCGGCCGACATATCGATCGGCTGGCCATTCATGCTCAGGATCACATCACCTACCTGCAAGCCGCCCTTGGCTGCCGGGCCTTCTTCGAGCACCTGGGCAACCAGTGCACCGGCCGGCTTGTCCAGGCCGAACGACTCGGCCAGGTCCTTGTTGACCTCTTGAATGACCACGCCCAGCCAGCCGCGGCTGACCTTGCCGTCCTTCTTGAGCTGGTCCGAAACGTCCAGGGCAACGTCGATCGGAATGGCGAATGACAAGCCCATGAAGCCGCCGGAACGGGTGAAGATCTGCGAGTTGATACCCACCACTTCACCGTTCATGTTGAACAGCGGGCCACCCGAGTTGCCCGGATTGATCGCCACGTCGGTCTGGATGAACGGCACGTAGGCGTCATTGGGCAGTGTACGGCCCTTGGCGCTGACGATGCCCTTGGTGACCGAATGGTCGAAGCCGAACGGCGAACCGATGGCCAATACCCACTCGCCTACTTTCAACTTGGCCGAATCGCCCAGCTTGACCGTAGGCAGGTTCTTGCCGTCGATTTTCAACAGCGCCACGTCGGTGCGCGGATCGGTGCCGACCAGCTTGGCCTTCAGCTCACTGCGATCGGACAGGCGCACGATGATTTCGTCGGCGTCGGCGATCACGTGGTTGTTGGTGAGTACATAGCCGTCGGCCGACACGATGAAACCCGAACCCAACGACTGCGCTTCGCGCTGACGATCGCCGCGCTGCGGGGAACGCGGTCCACCGCGCGGCATGTTGCGCTCGAAGAACTCGCGAAACATCGGCGGCAGGCCTTCCAGATCTGGCATCTGGCTGGCAGCCACACCGCGATCCGGCAGCTTCTGCGTGGTACTGATGTTCACCACGGCGGGCGAAGCCTGTTCGACCAGCGTGGTGAAATCAGGCAACGCTTCAGCCTGCACGCTGGCAACGTTGCCCAGCATCAGCACTGCCGCGAACAGTGAAAGAAAGGGGTTGAAACGTGTTATCGACATACGGCTCCCGTTCGTAACGAGCATGGTTGAGCAATAGGGTTGTGCGGTCGGCAAAACCGGAATTCGGCCCTCTGGCAATCCCGTGTTCCGGCGCGGCGCACGGCAGCGAACCAGCAACTGCATAACGGTTCGCCCCCGAAGCACAGACCTATAAGAAAAAAACCGGCGGTTTGCAACCTGCATGAAACAGCTTTCACGTTACGTCGCGATGATTAAACCAGCATGAAGGCCTGTCGCGACGCATGGACGGCGCCTTTGGGCGCGCACAGTTCAACGCCGAGCCTGAACATCCTGGCGTTGCATCGACAGGGCTATTCGCTCTGCGGTACCCAACGGGATTTCACCCACTACCGTGATCATCATTTCACCTTCCGAGGTCTTCAACCGTCGCGACACTGCCGCCGTCGGGCCAAGCTGGACGCGGGTATCGCGCGCAGATGCACCATTGAGCGGTTCAACAAATACAGAAAAATGCGCAAGCCCATCGGCGTACAGCAGACTGGTCACACTGGCATTGCTGGCCGAAGATTTGCGCAGGCCTGTCTGAGCCAGTTCGAAGCCAGCCGGGATCCATTTGGAGCGCCACGCGGAGACATCGCGCGGTGCAGTGGCAGCGAGCGCGTGCAATACAGGCTTACAATTTGGTGTCGCCTTCAAGTCAGCGGACGCAGGGGTTCCCACTGCCAGACGCGTGTACTGCAAGCGTTCGAGCAGTCGCCCTTGCGCGTCGATCAACAAAGACTTGAGCAACAGGCCGGTACGTGCGTCCAGATGCATCTCGAAGGCATAGCGGTCGCGATCCCTGGGAACCAGAGTCACCACCACCGCCTCGCGGCCGGCGACCCTGGAAGCTCCGGCAACGCGCAGGTCGTACCACGACATCAACTTGAGCGGATCGACAACGCCATCGGAGCCAACAGGACCTTGCACCACGCCGAGCACTGGGTTGCCCGTTGCGCAGGCCGTACGGCCACCGGCCTGGACACGCTCGGACGCGATACCATCCAATTTGAGCACACGCTCACGCACCCCGCCGTCGCCAGCACGGTGCCAAACCTGATAAGTGGAGAAATCACCGTCACGTTCGTAGACGAACGTGCCTTCGAAACTCTGCGTGCGCTCGGCGCGCGTCATGCTTTCAAGCCACTGAGCTGCATCGGGTGCAGCAGCGGCCGGTGCGGCCAGGCCAAGGAGAAATGGCAGGAGCAGAGCCGCACGCATGATCGGGATTAACGGTTTTCCATGCTCGCGGAACGGGCATAGGGCAGAGCGCTTTCCGAACCTTTGGCGGCAGCTTCCTGCGAATGTTGACGCAGATAACCCGGCAGGCGCTGGTCGTTCAAACCTTCCTCACCTTTAAGCACACCGTTGGCCATCGGCCCTGGTGCATCGGAGCTATCAGGCGTATAGCCCGCCAGAACGGCCGGACCTTGCAGCATCGGCGTCGACGGCGCTTGCTGCGCGGGCTGCTGCTGCGCCAGCTCGGCGCCGGTGATGTCGTCCTGGTTGTACAAGCGCACGCCTGCCAGCACGGCAACGGTCACCGAAGCAGCCACGGCCAGACGACCGAGGCTGCGCCATGGGCCGCGAGCAGCCGCCGCCGGCGCAACGTCTTCGGCAATGGCTGCCGACACTGCAGCCGACAGGTCCAGGCGCGGATCCAGAAGGTCCTTGTGCATGACAGCACGAGCGACCTGAAAACGTGCCCATGTGGCACGGGTTTCGGCATCGTCCAGCGCGGTCAGTACCCGACGCAGTTCCAATTCGTCCGCTTCGTTATCCATCACTGCGGACAGCGATTCCTGCAGGGCTTCACGACTCATGGCGTTCCTCTCTTGGCTATCGCCGCTGTCTCAGGATTCCTGCAACAACGGCTGCAGGGCTTTGTCGATGGCTTCCCGGGCACGGAAAATCCGCGACCGCACGGTCCCCACCGGACACTGCATGACACTGGCAATGTCTTCGTAACTCAAACCGTCGAACTCACGCAGGGTCAATGCCGTGCGCAGGTCTTCAGGCAGCTGCTGGATGGTTCGATGGACGGTGCCCTCGATCTCATCGCGCAGCAGTGAACGTTCCGGTGACTCGAGATCCTTGAGGCCATGATCGCCGTCATAGAACTCCGCGTCCTCGGAACTTACGTCACTGTCCGGTGGCCTGCGTCCGCGGGACACCAGATAGTTTTTCGCCGTGTTGATGGCGATACGGTACAGCCACGTGTAGAACGCGCTGTCTCCGCGAAAATTGCCCAACGCGCGGTAAGCCTTGATGAAAGCTTCCTGCGCCACGTCCTGGGCTTCATGGGTGTCGTGCACGAACCGCACGATCAACCCGAGAATCTTGTGCTGGTATTTCAGCACCAACAGATCAAACGCTCGCCGATCACCGCGTTGTACACGCTCGACCAGCTGCTGATCCTCTTCCTGGGTTAGCATGAACACTCCTCATGGGTCCGGAAGGAGCGCTGCTCAGGCCATCGTTCAGGCTTGCAACCATAGACTCGGGCTATTCGCAAAAGTTCTCCCCTCCAGGCAAGTTTCCCGCAGGCCTGGATCAAGCCTGCACGGAAAGCGCAGCTCGAACGTGCCGGGCTGCGCCGATAATCTTTCCGTCGAGCGCTGCACCTTGGCATTGCCAATGCAACCACTGTTCGACGCTGTTTCCTTCCTATAGGCAACCTTCTATTGATTGCAGGCTTTCTTGGAAAGTTCCCACAAAAACGAAGGTCTAGGCCTACACGCACGGCTTACTCGGTCCAACAACCGTTCCTACAACTGAAGTGATTCAGCTCGCGCAGCCCAGGTCGAACGCCTGTTCGCGTAGCGCAAGCGTCGATGCGGCTGCTATAAATGCCGCGCCACGCCAGCGGGAAACCCTGGACTCCGTGCGTCGAAGGTGCCGCTATTGTGCCGCTACCCCCTTGGATATACCAGCGGGACGTGCACAACAGGCGCGAACGGCACGCTGGATGGCGCTTCACGCAATCTTACTTTCGACCTGCGGATGACCTTCGAATGGGCAAGCAACTGCAACACGATGTTCTGGTGATCGGTAGCGGAGCCGCAGGCTTGAGCCTTGCGCTGGCGTTGCCCGCCACGCTGCGCATCGCGGTCATCAGCAAAGGTGGGCTGGGCGATGGCTCGACGCCCTGGGCACAGGGCGGCGTGGCGGCCGTACTGGCCGATACCGATACCGTCGAGGCTCACGTTCAGGACACGCTCGAAGCGGGCGCCGGCCTGTGCGATGAAGAGGCCGTGCGCTTCACCGTAGAGCACAGCCGGGCGGCGATTCAGTGGCTGGTCGAGTTGGGCGTGCCGTTTACCCGTGAACACGAATCGGATCCCGAGCACACCGGCTTCCCCTTTCATCTGACCCGTGAAGGCGGCCACAGCCAGCGCCGCATCATTCATGCGGCGGATGCCACCGGCGCCGCGATGTTCGACACGCTGTTGGCAGCGGCGCGCCTGCGGCCCAACATCGAACTCATGGAGCAGTGCGCGGCCATCGACCTGATTACCGAACGGCGCCTGGGCCGCGTGGAGGACCGCTGTCTCGGCGCCTACGTGCTGGATCATCGCAGCGGCGCGGTGAACACTCACGCGGCGCGCTTCACCGTGCTGGCAACCGGTGGCGCCGCCAAGGTCTACCTGTACACCAGCAACCCCGACGGTGCCTGCGGCGATGGCATTGCCATGGCGTGGCGCGCGGGCTGCCGGGTCGCCAATCTGGAATTCAACCAGTTCCACCCGACCTGCCTGTATCACCCCCAGGCCAAGAGTTTTCTCATCACCGAAGCGCTGCGTGGCGAGGGCGCCCTGCTCAAGCTGGCCAACGGCGAGCGTTTCATGCCTCGCTTCGACTCGCGTGCCGAGCTTGCCCCGCGCGATATCGTGGCGCGCGCCATCGACCACGAAATGAAGCGCCTGGGCGCCGAGTGTGTGTACCTGGACATCAGCCACAAACCGGCAGACTTCATCCGCAGCCATTTTCCGACGGTGTACCAGCGCTGCCTGACGTTCGGCATCGACATCACCCGCCAGCCCATTCCTGTCGTGCCAGCCGCTCACTACACCTGTGGCGGCGTGCAGGTGGACCGGCACGGCCGCACCGACGTCCCCCATTTGTATGCCATTGGCGAAACCAGTTGCACCGGGCTGCACGGCGCCAACCGCATGGCCAGCAATTCCCTGCTCGAATGCATCGTCTACGCCCGCTCCGCCGCCGAGCACATCGTTTCCTGCCTGGCCGAAGTCGCACCGCCCGGACCGTTGCCGCAGTGGGACGCCAGCCAAGTGACCGATTCGGACGAAGACGTGATCATCGCCCACAACTGGGACGAATTGCGGCGCTTCATGTGGGACTACGTGGGCATCGTGCGCACCACCAAACGTCTGCAGCGCGCGCAGCACCGAGTGCGCCTGCTGCTCGACGAGATCGATGAGTTCTACAGCAACTATAAGGTCAGCCGTGACCTGATCGAACTGCGCAACCTGGCGCAAGTGGCCGAGCTGATGATCGCGTCGGCCATGCAGCGCAAGGAAAGCCGAGGCCTGCACTACACACTCGACTATCCAGACCTGCTGCCAGAGGCACATGACACTATTCTGGAACCGCCCACCTTTGCCGACTGAACTTGAGCCGCAGGCGCAGGCGTCGATGGGTGTCTGCATCCAGGCAGTCAGGCAGGACACAAGCGCTGCGCACCTGTCGCTGACCGGCCAGGCGGAAGCGCAGCACAACCACATGGGGCAGCGCCATGCTGTCGGGGCGCAGCTGCACCGCTTGCCAGCCAGCGGCCGCGGTCCACACGGACCAGCCGCTACGATCACGGCGCAGGCCGGTCACGGCGTGGGGGCTGCCGAGCAACACTTGCCGCGGCAATACGTACAGTGCGTGCGCGATGCATAGCGCCGCGGCGGCCAGGTGCACGAGTAAGGGCGCATCCATCAGCAGGTTGGCCAGCCACGCCGAGGCCTGTGCCAGCACGTAGAAGGCCAGCAGCCGCCGCGAGGGCTGCCAGTGGCACTCGAAGCGGTTACTTGGGCTGGACACGATCCAGGATCATCCGAACCATGCGCTGCAACTCGGGGTCATCGGACTCGTTACGCTCCATGAACCAGCCGAACATGTCCTGATCTTCACATTCGAGCAGGCGTACGTAGACATCGCGATCCACCTGATTCAAGTGGGGATAGACTTCCTTGACGAAAGGCACCAGCAACACGTCCAGCTCCAGCATGCCGCGACGGCTGTGCCAGTAAAGCCGGTTGAGTTCAACGTTTTCGACCATGGGGGGCTCCTTGAATAGGCGCGCAGTATACAGAGGCGCCGGTGGGGTGTCAGGGCGGAGGGGATAGCATTCCCCCGGCGCGGGGCTCTATGATGACGTCCAGTCTTTTCAACTCAGCGATGACCCATGTCCGATAGCGCTATGTTCTGCACCCTGACCCACGAGGGCGTCCTCGCCGTTCGCGGCTCGGACGCCGGCAAGTTCCTGCAGGGCCAGCTCACCTGCAACCTCAACTACCTGAACGAGCACACGGCCAGTCTCGGCGCGCGCTGCACGCAGAAAGGCCGCATGCAGTCCAGCTTTCGCATTCTTTTGCAGGGCGATGGCTGTGTTCTGGCCATGGCCCGCGGCCTGCTCGAAGCACAATTGGCCGACCTGAAGAAGTACGCAGTGTTCTCCAAGTCCAAGCTCACCGACGAGAGCGACGCCTGGGTGCGCTTCGGCGTGCAGCACGGCGATGGCGCGCTGAACGCGCTGGGCCTGGACCTGCCCCTGGAAACCGATGCCGTGGTACGTCACGGCGCGCTGATCGCGGTGCGCGTCTCGCCGGCTCGGGCCGAACTGTGGGCGCCTGCCGAGCAGGCCGAGAACCTCGCCACGCGGCTGGCCGAACAATTGGCCCAGGGCTCGCTCGACGATTGGCTGCTGGGGCAGATCCGCGCCGGTATCGGCCAGGTGCTGGAGCCGACTCGCGAGCTGTTCATCCCACAGATGCTGAATCTGCAGGCCGTGGGCGGCGTGAGCTTCAAGAAGGGTTGCTACACCGGCCAGGAAATCGTGGCGCGCATGCAGTACCTGGGCAAACTCAAGCGACGTCTCTACCACGTGCAGCTGGCCGGCCCGACGCGTCCGGAACCGGGTACTGCGCTGTTCTCGCCGGTGCATGGCAGCGCCATCGGCGAGATTGCCCTGGCCGCACCGACGGCCGAGGGCTACGAGGCCCTGGCCGTACTGCAGGACAACGCCGTCGAGGATGGCCGCATTCATCTGGGCAGTCTCGAAGGCCCTGCGCTGGCACTTCTGACCTTGCCCTATACACTTGATCGAGACCGTGAAATACAGCGCTAGCATGGCCCGCTGCAAGGCCTGCGCACCCCTCTCCCGCTATGCCGAGGCGTCGAATGAATCAGCTGGCCGATACAGTACAAAGGGATTTGCTGGCCGCCATCGACCGTGACGAGCTGGTGTTGCCGACCATGCCGGAAGTGGCCCTGAAAATTCGTGAAGCGGCCGAGGACGACAACGTCAGCGTCAATCGCCTGAGCCAGGTCATCGCTCAGGACGCGGCGCTGTCGGCGCGCCTGCTCAAGGTGGTCAACAGCCCGCTGCTGCGCGCCAGCTTCGAGGTCACCGACGTGCGCACGGCGATCAATCGGCTGGGCGTCAACTACAGCAGCAATCTGGCCATCGGCCTGGTCATCGAACAGATCTTCCACGCCCGCGCGCCCGCTGTGCAAAGCCGCATGCGCGAGGCCTGGCGGACCAGCCTGGAGGTGGCCGGCATGTGCACCGAACTGGCTCGACGCTTCACCACCCTCAAGCCCGACCGCGCCGCCCTCGCCGGCCTGGTGCACCAGATCGGCGTGTTGCCGATCCTGACTTATGCCCAGGAGCACAACGAGCTGCTGGCCGACCCGGTGAGCCTCACCCATGTGGTCGAGCATATCCATCCGCGGATTGGCGACCACATCCTGCACAAATGGGATTTTCCGGCCATGCTTGCGCAGGTGCCCGGCCAGTTTCTGGACCTGAACCGGCACAACACCGAAACCGATTATGGCGATCTGGTGATGATCGCCACGCTGTTGCGCTTGCCGCACAACACGGGCCTGCCGATCCTGGTCGAGCATCCGGCGTACCAGCGCCTGGAGATCAAGCAAAGCCCGGTGCTGCTGGCCAGCGATCTGCTGCAGGCCCAGTCGCTGCTGAACTAGAGCGCGAAGTCGACTCGCACCTTCAAACCGCCCCTGGCGCCATCGTGCAGGCTGATGCGCGCCATGTGTGCGCGGCAGATTTCCCCGACGATGGCCAGCCCCAGTCCGGTTCCGCTGCTCTGCGCATTGCGCCGGTAGAAGCGCTCGAACACGCGATCGCGTTCGTCCGCAGGAATGCCTGGCCCGTCGTCCTCGACTTCGAGGATGCCGGGGGCCAGCACGCGCAGAATGACGTTACCGCCGGCCGGGGTATGCGCCAGAGCGTTGTCCACCAGGTTGCTGAGCAGCTCGTTGAGCAACGTCGGCTCGCCGCGCAGCCAGATGGGCTCGTCGGCCTCCAGTGCCAGCGCCACGCCTCGGCCGTGGGCCAGGGGCGCCATGGCCATGCCCAGTTCTCGGGCCAATTGGCTCAGGTCCAGGCGCTGGGCGCCGCCTTCGGCAATGGCCCGTGCGCCGTTCTCGACCCTGGCCAGCGACAGCAACTGATTGGCCAGGTGGGTCAGTTTGTCGGTGCCTTCCACCGCCTGCTGCAGAGTGGTGCGCCAGACTTCCGGCTGTTCGGCGCGCAAGCCCAACTCCACCCTCGCCTTGAGCGCTGCCAGCGGCGTGCGCAACTCGTGAGCAGCATCGGCAATGAACTGCGCCTGACGCTCGAACTGGACGCGCAGGCGCTCGGTGAAATGGTTGAGGGCCTGCACCAGCGGCCACAGTTCGCGCTGGACCTCGACCAGCGGCAGGGGGCGCAGGTCATCCGGCTGACGGTCTTCGACTTCGTCGCGCAAACGCTCCAGTGGGCGCAGGGCGGCGCTGACCGTGACCCACACCAGCAACAAGGCGCCGCCGCCGAGCATGCCCAGGCGCAACAAGGTGTCGGCCATCAGGCTACGGGCCATCGACACGCGCGCTTCTTCGGTCTCGGCCACGCGAATTTCTGCCATGCCGATCATGTTCGGTTCGCTGACCGCCTTGAGCAGGCTCACCACGCGTACGTCCTGCCCCAGATAACGGCCGCTGTAGAACGTGGCCAGGGCCGGATAGTCGTCAGTACGCGGAGTGCCGCGGGGTGGCGCCGGCAGGTTTTCGTAGCCGGAGATCAGCTTGTGGTCGATGTCGTTGACCTGGTAGTAGATGCGCCCGGCGCTGTCGTAGGCGAAAGTATCCAGGGCCACGTAGGGCACGTCGGCACTGAGCGTGCCGTCGCGCTGGGACAGCCCGGCGGCAATGGTGCGCGCCGAGGCCAGCAGGGTCCGGTCATAAGCCGTGTCGGCCGCTTCGCGGCCATTCCAGTAGGCACTCAGACCGCTGGCCAGCATCAGGAAGACCAGCAGCATGGCGAGGTTCCACAGCAGCCGCCAACGCAGGCTGCTGACTTCACGCATCGCGGCTTTCCAGCAGGTAGCCCAGACCGCGGAAGGTGACGATGGCGATCGGTTGCTTGTCGAGCTTCTTGCGCAGGCGGTGCACATAGATCTCGATGGCGTCGGCGCTGGCTTCCTCGTCCAGGCCGAACACCTGCGCCGCCAACTGCTCCTTGCTCATCACCCGTCCCGGACGGGCAATCAGCGCCTCGAGCACGGCCTGCTCCCGGGAGGTCAGGGTCAGCAGCTCCTTGCCCAGGGTGAAGCGCCGCGTATCCAGGTCATAGGCCAGCGGACCGCAGCGCTGCTGCCGCTCTCCTCCAAGCACGGTGCGCCGCAGCAGGGCCTTGACCCGGGCTTCCAGCTCGGTGAGCTCGAACGGCTTGGCCAGGTAGTCGTCGGCGCCCAGGTTCAGGCCATGGACGCGGTCCTTGACGTCGCTGCGCGCCGTGAGCATCAGCACCGGCAAATTCTTGCCCCGCGCCCGCAGGCGCGCCAGCACTTCAAAACCGTCGAGCCTGGGCAGGCCGACGTCGAGTATCGCGGCGGCGTACTCCTCGCTGGCCAGGGCCAGGTCTGCCGCGACGCCGTCGTGCAGCACATCGACGGTCAAGCCGGTGGCCTTCAGCGCCTGGGCGACACTTTCGGCCAACTGCAGGTGATCTTCTACAAGCAGGACACGCATCGGTATTCCTCACGGCCAATCTTTTCTATATCGGAATGATGTTGCCGTAGTACGGTATTCGCTGATGTCAGCGCCAGCTGCGAAAGGCTCATCAACCGCTTTATGTGCCCGAGTTTACAGGCCCGCGCCGGACTGTGAAGCAGTCTTGGCAGATTGACCGCCACTGAAAGCTTGGTGAAAGGTTCGCAACATAAGGTTTCAGCAAGGCGAGTCCGTAGAGACCTGCCACGCAAACGTCACGATACGTTTTCGATAACAAGAACAACAATGGAGAAATACCCATGATCCGCGCCATGCGTCCGCTTGCCCTGGCTGTCAGCTGCCTGTTCATCAGTGCCCCGCTGCTTGCCCAGGAAGAACCCAAACGTCCTGAATGCATTGCCCCAGCCTCGCCGGGCGGTGGCTTCGACCTGACCTGCAAACTTGCCCAAAGCGCACTGGTCAACGAGAAACTGCTGTCCAAACCCATGCGCGTCACCTACATGCCCGGCGGTGTCGGCGCGGTAGCGTACAACGCGGTGGTCGCCCAGCGCCCAGCCGACGCAGGCACCCTGGTGGCATGGTCCAGCGGCTCGCTGCTCAACCTGGCGCAGGGTAAGTTCGGCCGTTTCGACGAAAGCGCCGTACGCTGGCTGGCCGCGGTAGGCACCAGCTATGGTGCCATCGCGGTCAAGAGCGACTCGCCCTACAAGACCCTGGATGACCTGGTCAAGGCGCTCAAGGCTGACCCGAGCAAAGTGGTGATCGGCTCAGGCGGCACCGTCGGCAGCCAGGACTGGATGCAGACCGCGCTGATCGCCAAGGCCGCCGGGATCAACCCGCGCGACTTGCGCTACGTTGCCCTGGAAGGTGGCGGTGAAATCGCCACGGCCCTGCTCGGCGGCCACATCCAGGTCGGCAGCACCGACATCTCCGACTCCATGCCGCACATCCTCAGCGGCGACATGCGCCTGCTCGCGGTGTTCTCCGACAAGCGTCTGGACGAGCCGGAAATGAAGGACATCCCCACTGCCAAGGAGCAGGGCTACGACATCGTCTGGCCTGTGGTGCGCGGCTTCTACCTGGGGCCGAAGGTGACCGACGCCGAATACGACTGGTGGAAAGCGGCGTTCGACAAGCTGCTGGCATCCGAGGAGTTCGCCAAGCTGCGTGACCAGCGCGAGCTGTTCCCGTTCGCCATGACCGGGCAGGAGCTGGACACCTACGTGAAGAAACAGGTCGCCGAGTACAAGACCCTGGCCAAGGAATTCGGCCTGGTTCAGTAATCGGCTTGGGACTGCGGGTAGCCATTCGCGGGCAGAGACCCGCTCCCACAGGGTTGGATGTACACGTCCACTGTGAGAGCGGATCTCTGCCCGCGAAGGCTTCCCTGCCGACACCACCATCGTCCTCCTTCACGAAGGAACATGACCATGATCATGATCGTTCAACGGCTTTTCGCCCTGCTGTTGCTGCTTGTCTGTGCCGGTCTGGCACTGATGGCCTGGCCCTACCAGGCACCCTTTTCCTATGAGCCGGTAGGCCCGCGCGCCTACCCGTTGCTGATGCTGGGCCTGATGAGCCTGGCCCTGCTGTATCTGGTGTTTCGTCCCACTCCGATCGTGCACAGCGAGGAAGAGCCGCCGCTGGACCGCCCGACCTTGAAGAAGATCGCCATGTGCATCGGTTTGCTGCTGGTGTTCGCCGGGCTGTTCGAACCCCTGGGCTTCATTCTCAGCAGCATCCTGATCGGCATTCCGATGGCCCTGCTGTACGGCGGCCGCGCAGTGCCCAGCGTGATCATCATCACCTTGATGAGCATCGGCCTGTACGTGCTCTTCGATAAAGTCATGGACGTGCCGCTGCCCTTGGGCCTGCTCAGCGTTCTGGAGAACTGACATGGATACTCTTGGCTACCTGGGTCAGGGCTTCGGCGTTGCCCTGACCCCCTACAATCTGATCACCGCCCTGTCGGGCACCCTGATCGGCACCGTGGTCGGCCTGCTGCCGGGCCTGGGGCCGATCAATGGCGTGGCACTGCTCATCCCGATCGCCTTCGCCCTGGGCCTGCCGCCGGAGTCGGCGCTGATCCTGCTGGCAGCGGTGTACCTGGGCTGCGAATACGGCGGTCGCATCAGCTCGATCCTGCTCAACATTCCCGGCGAAGCATCGACCGTGATGACCACTCTGGACGGCTACCCGATGGCCCGTCAGGGCCTGGCTGGCGTTGCGCTGTCGTTGTCCGCCTGGAGCTCGTTCATCGGTGCATTCATCGCCACCTGCGGCATGGTCATGTTTGCCCCGATCCTGGCCAAATGGGCGATTGCCTTCGGCCCTGCGGAATACTTCGTGTTGATGGTGTTCGCCATCGTCTGCCTGGGCGGCATGGCCGGTGACAGGCCGTTGAAGACGTTCATCGCCGCGCTGATCGGCCTGTTCCTGTCCAGTGTCGGCATCGACGCCAACAGCGGCGTGTACCGGTTCACTGGCGACAACATCCACCTGGCCGACGGCATCCAGTTCGTCGTGCTGGTGCTGGGCCTGTTCTCGATCAGTGAAATCCTCCTGCTGCTGGAAAAGACTCACCACGGCAGCGTGGCCGTCACGGCCACCGGGCGCATGATGTTCAACCTCAAGGAAGCCGCTTCGGTGTTCTGGGTGAACATTCGCTGCGGCGTGCTGGGCTTCATCATGGGCGTCCTGCCCGGCGCCGGCGCCACCCTGGCCAGCGCGGTGGCCTACACCACCGAGAAGCGCCTGGCAGGTGCCAGCGGCAAGTTCGGCCAAGGTGACAAGCGTGGCCTGGCCGCACCGGAAACCGCCATCGGCGCCACTGCCTGCGGCGCCCTGGTGCCGATGCTGACCCTGGGCGTACCGGGTTCGGGCACCACCGCAGTGATGATCGGCGCCCTGTCGCTGTACAACATCACTCCAGGCCCGCTGCTGTTCCAACAGCAACCGGACATCGTCTGGGGCCTGATCGCCTCGCTGTTCATCGCCAACATCATGCTGGTGATCCTGAACATCCCGATGATCCGCATCTTCACCAAGATCCTCGCCGTGCCGAACTGGGCACTGGTACCGGTCATCGCCATCATCACCGGCATCGGCGTCTACGCGGTCCACGCGACCACCTTCGACCTGTTCCTGATGATCGGTATCGGCATCTTCGGCTACATCCTGCGGAAGCTGGATTTCCCGCTGTCGCCTGTCCTGCTCGGTTTCATCCTGGGCGGCCTGATGGAGCAGAACCTGCGTCGCGCGCTGTCGATTTCCAACGGCGAACTGCAGATCCTCTGGGGCAGCCCGATCACCGCAGGTGTCTGGATCCTGACCATTCTGATGCTGCTGCTGCCGGTGGTTCGTATCTGGCGCAAGCGCGCTGCCATGCGTCGTGCCGCTGCCGATGTTTGATCGGTTCCTGCACAACTGGTGGGGTACACCGTTCGTAGGTCTGGCTGGCGGCTATGTCGCCAGCCTGATCGGCTGGCCGCTGCCCTGGATGATCGGCTCGTTGCTGGCGATCATCCTGGTGCGCTGCCTGACACCTTGGCAATTGGCGGAAATACCCAATGGCCGCAAGCTGGGCCAGTGGATCGTCGGCATAGGCATCGGCCTGCACTTCACCCCCTTGGTGATGGAGCAGGTGGGCGGCCATTTCGGCCTGATTTTTTTCGGAGCGCTGATCACCAGCGTTTCCAGTGCCGTGGGCGTGTGGCTGATGCTGCGCACCGGTGAAGACCGGGCCACGGCTTTTTTTTCCAGCATGCCGGGCGGTTCCGGCGAAATGGTCAACCTGGGCGCGCGCAACGGCGCCGACCTCAGCCGCGTCGCCGCAGGGCAGAGTCTGCGGGTGCTGGCGGTGGTGCTGTGCGTGCCGGCGCTGTTCAAATTCCTGATGGGCGACGGCACACCCATCAGCCATGAAGGCGGCGTCGACTGGGCCTGGCTGGCGTTGATCTTCCCCCTCGCCGGGGTGGCGGCCTGGATCTGGCAGCGACTGGACCAGCCCAACCCCTGGCTGTTCGGCCCCCTGCTGGTCAGCGCTGCCATGAGCGTAAGCTTCGATCTGCACATCGGCCTGCCGGACGGTGGCAGCCAGATCGGCCAGTGGCTGATCGGCAGCGGCCTGGGCTGTCACTTCAATCGCGCGTTCTTTCGCCGCGCACCGTCGTTTCTCGCTCGCACGCTGGTCAGCACCGCCCTGACCATGGCCATTGCCGGCGGCTGCGCGCTGGCCCTGAGCGCCCTGACCAACCTCGACCTGCGCTCGCTGACCCTGGGCATGATGCCCGGGGGCATTGCCGAGATGAGCCTGACCGCCGAGGTGCTGCAGCTGTCGGTACCGCTGGTGACAGCGATGCAGGTGATGCGCCTGCTGTTCGTGCTGTTTCTGGCCGAGCCGCTGTTTCGCCAGTGGCAGAAGCGCCGACCGGTGCCTTAGGGCAGGCGCCAGTCGATGGCGGTCAGCCCGTTCTGTTCGAGAAACTTGTTGGCACGACTGAAATGCCCGTTGCCGATGAAGCCCTTGTGCGCCGACAACGGCGAGGGGTGCACAGAGGTCAGCACCAGGTGCTTGCTGTTGTCGATCAGCTTCTGCTTGCTCTGCGCATGGGCGCCCCAGAGCATGAACACCACGCTGGCCTGCTGCTCGCTGACCACTTCGATGATGCGGTCGGTGAACGGCTGCCAGCCTTTTTTCGCGTGGGCGGCGGCATTCGCCCTTTCCACCGTCATGGTGGTATTCAGCAGCAACACCCCCTGCTCCGCCCAGCTTTGCAGATAGCCATGCTTGGGGATGTCGATGTTCAGATCGCGCTTGAGCTCCTTGTAGATGTTCACCAGCGAGGGCGGCGTGGGGATGCCTGGCTGCACCGAAAAACACAGACCATGCGCCTGGCCCGGACCGTGGTAGGGATCCTGGCCGAGAATCACGACTTTTACCTGTTCCAGCGGCGTGGTATTGAGCGCGTTGAAGATCATCGGCCCGGGCGGATAGATTTCTTTGCCCAGTGCATGTTCCTGGCGCAGGAATTCGCGCAACTGGGCCATGTAGGGCTTGTCGAATTCCTCACGCAGTGCAGCTTTCCAGCTAGGCTCGAGTTTGATGCGGTCGTCTGTGCTCATATGTTCACCAAAAAGAAGCAGGCACCAAAAAACAGAAGGCGCCGGAAATCAGTGGGCGGACGGTAGGAAAGCGGACACGGAAAGTCAAATCCGGAAAAGATCGCTGCAACCCTACGCCGGCCATTCGCTATGGCTGTTCCGCGGCTACCGCCCCTTTGATGCGAGGTCACGATGGATTTGAATTTCGAAGAACTCAGTGCCGGCAATGGCGCACGTATCGGTATTGTCTCGCTTGCTGCAGAGAAGAGTCTCAACGCTTTGACCTTGCCGATGCTCGAAGCGCTCGCCGGAAAGTTCGATGAGTGGGCGCAGGATGACCGTGTGGTCTGCGTCGTCTTGCGCGGCGAAGGCGAAAAAGCCTTCTGCGCCGGGGGCGATGTGCGCAGCCTGGTTCAGGCCTGCCGCGCCCACCCCGGCGAAGTGCCGCCGCTGGCAGCGCGTTTCTTCGCTGCCGAATACCGCTTCGACTACCGCCTGCACACCTACCCCAAGCCGGTGATCTGCTGGGGCCACGGCTACGTACTGGGCGGTGGCATGGGCTTGCTGCAGGCGTCGAGCATTCGCATCGTCACGCCGAGCAGCCGCCTGGCCATGCCCGAGATCACCATCGGCCTGTACCCGGATGTCGGCGCAAGCGGATTCCTTTCTCGCATGCCCGGCAAGCTCGGTCTGTTCCTGGGCCTGACCGGCGCGCAGATCAACGCCCGTGACGCCCTCGACCTGGGCCTGGCCGACCGTTGCCTGCGCGACGATCAATACGAGGATCTGCTCGACGGCCTGCTGCAGCTGAACTGGCAGGAGCAGACAGCCATGCAGTTGAACAGCCTGCTCAAGGCCCTCGAACACGATGCGCGCGACAGTGCACCAGCAGCGCAATGGCTGCCGCGCCGGGCCGCCATCGACGCCCAGCTGGACGTCAGCGATGCGCCGGGCGCCTGGCATGCACTGGTGCAATGGCAACGACACGAGGACCCCTTGCTGGCCAAGGCCGCCAGCAACCTCGCCAAAGGCTGCCCGCTGACCGCGCACTTGATCTGGGCGCAACTGGCCCGCGCCCGCCACTTGTCGCTGGCCCAGGTGTTCCAGATGGAATACAGCTTGAGCCTGAACTGCTGCCGTCATCCCGAATTCAGCGAAGGCGTGCGTGCACGCCTGATCGACAAGGACAACCAGCCGCACTGGCACTGGCCCGATGTCGACCATGTACCGCAGGCAGTGGTCGAGGCGCATTTCGGCAAGGCCTGGGAAGGCCGTCATCCGCTGGCGGATCTTTGTGATTACTGAATGGCAGGTGACAAAACGAAAACGGCGCCCCTGAGGGCGCCGTTGCTGATTAGTGCCGACCGCCCCGGCCAGGGCCGCGGTCGGAGCCTCGACCCCGATTCCAATCCTGGCCGTAATGCCGCGCCGGCCCGTCGCGCCAGCGTGGATCGGGGCCGCGCCCTGGCCTGAACCCCGGCCGGTAGTGCGGCGCAGGCGGACCGTAGTAGCGCGGCGGCGGCACCGCGTAATACCGAGGCGCCGAGAAGTAGCGCGGCCCCTCGTAATAGCGCGGTGCCGGCGTCACGTAGTAACCGCTGCCATAGGGCTGGCTGTAGGGGTAGTAGCCGCCTCTCGGCGAGCTGTCCACGGAATAGACTTCGGTGCGGTAGTAACCTCCCCCTCCATAGGGCACACAGGCACTTGTCAACAAGCCCAATACCACGATCAAAAGAGCTCTAGGGGACATAAGCGGCCTCCTGGACCGCGAGAGGGATCGAACCAGCACGACTGGTCGTTACCCGGAACGATGGTTCTGGGCATAACTCAGACAGCGGAAAAGATACTGCATTTCACACGGCAATAAATTGATACAAAGCGTTCTGCATTGACGCTTTTCGCCGACCTGCAGGGCGCTGAAGTAGAATGCCACGTTCATACCTTCACGGATCGCTCATGACCACGCTCGCGCTGACCGACAGCCGCCTTTGCCCAGCCTGCGGCGGCCGCAACGACTGCACATTGGCCGATGCCAAGACGGCTGCACAGCCGTGCTGGTGCTACACGGTCAGCATCGACCCCGCTGTGCTGCGAGCTTTGCCCGAGCATTTGCGCAACGCCGCCTGCTTGTGTCCGCGCTGCGCGCGAGTGAATGAGCAACTGCCTGAGTCGGAGGCATAGCGCAGCAATGCGTCTGGACAGATTTCTTTCCAATTTCGAACGCTTCAACCGGCAGCAGGTGCGCCTGGCCTTGATCGCAGGACGGGTCCAGGTGGATGGCAGCGTGGTCCGCGACCCGCTGCATCCCGTCACTGAATTCAGCGAAGTGCGCCTCGATCAGGACCTGTTGCAGGTTGGGCATCGCGCACGCTACCTGATGCTGCATAAACCAGCCGGCTGCGTCAGCGCTACCCAGGATCCGCAGCATCGCACCGTGCTCGACCTGGTCGACGTGCCGGACAAACATCAACTGCACCTGGCCGGGCGACTGGATTTCAACACCACCGGGTTGATGATCCTGACCAACGATGGGCAATGGTCACGCCGCCTGACCCAACCGGCAACCAAGCTGCCCAAGGTGTACCTGGTCGAGACCGAGCAGGTCATCGAACCCCATTACGTCGAGACGTTCGCCAAGGGCATCTACTTCGCTTTCGAAGACCTCACCACCCTGCCCGCCCACCTCGACATCCTCGGCCCGCGCCTGGCGCGCCTGAGCATCGTCGAAGGGCGTTACCACCAGGTGAAGCGGATGTTCGGCTACTTCCAGAACAAGGTGCTCACGCTGCACCGAGAGCGCATGGGCGCGCTGGTACTCGATGACAGCCTGCAACCCGGCCAGTACCGCAGCTTGAGCGCAGAGGAGATCGGTCTGGTTTGAGGGGAATCGAGCAGAGAAACGAAAATTAGCGCTTCAAATTGCCAGGCGCTTCTGGTACAAAGTCAGCCGCCCGGAGCAGGTGTCTAAAGACGCAGTGCACCGAGGTCGCCAAGCTGGCAATCGAGTTCGCAATGAACTGCCAGCGGCACGGAAACAACGCGTCATGCGGGTATAGTTTAGTGGTAAAACGAAAGCTTCCCAAGCTTTAGTTGAGGGTTCGATTCCCTCTACCCGCTCCATGTTTCAGGCAGTATTTTCATTTCCCTACCATTCCCGCTCAGCTTCGTATCCGCCGAATGCCGTTCGACATACTCCGTAGAACATTGCCTCCGACGTAACGAATTTGCGGCTATCTGCTTTGACAGCTCTTGGATATCATCAGCCAATACCGCGAGCGGAACGACCAGCGACACCGTGTCCCACACGGATTGACGTCTCACTGCAGGTGGCCCGCACGGGTGTGCTGGATATGGTTTGGGGAAGCAACACGTACGCCAAGACGTTTGCAAACCAGCGTGCTCACCTGACAATCCACTATTTGTGCATAGAGCCAGCGTATATCTGCCACAGGAGGTCGACATGCCCATACACGCTAAAAGAACTGTCAAGGCTGAAAACCCGCATATCGAAGCTGCCGAGCGATTTCGTCAGTTGGCTCAGATCCTTGCAAGCGATCCAGCAGAGGCCAAGGCTTTTCGCCTCAAGACCGGGATCTACAACAGTAAAGGTCAGCTCAAGGCCTCTTATCGCTGATGTACCAGCAGCTTCCTTCGTTCGTTCTTGGCTTCCATGGCTGCGATCGCGAGATCGGGGAAGCTGTTCTTGCAGGCGACCACATCGCGGCAAGCGTCAATGACTATGACTGGTTGGGTAGAGGTGCCTACTTCTGGGAGAACAGTCCCGAACGCGCGTTTAGCTACGCCGAACATATCAGTAAGTACACCAAGCGCGGTAAGGGGTGGATCAAGCATCCCTATGTCATTGGCGCGGTCATCGACTTGAAGCTGTGTCTCAACCTTACTGATGAGGGCGCACTGGAAGAGCTACGCGGCGCTTACGAGATCCTTGTCGCCACCTCGGACGAAATCCCGATAAACCGACCTGGATTCAACGCAGACCAGGACAACCTGCTCAGACATCTGGATTGCGCCGTGTTCATGACCCTTCATGAAGCCAGAGATTCGGTGGGTCTTCCTGAGTATGCATCGGTGCGTTCTCCATTTTTGGAAGGGCCGCAGCTTTACCCAGGCACTTTTTTTCGCAAGCAAACCCATGTTCAACTCTGCATCCGCGACGCGTCTTGCATCAAAGGCTATTTCCTCCCCAGGAACAGCGACGGATCACTCTTCCAGCCCTGACTAACTAAATGTAGTTTCCGGGACTTTCAGTCCGATCTTCTCCGCAGCCTCATCGACCACCAGCCTAAACCGCGTCAATGCCGGTGAACGAACTTGCCCGCACTATACGTGCGACAAAATAGCGCACGTATGAAAATGTACATCGTTCAGCAAACCGCGCTAAATGACCGCCCCTTCGCGGCGACTTCATTGATGAGTTCGTTGAGACGTATCCGACCCTGGATTGCCTGCTTGGCGATCTTGATGAACATTCTGGCCATGCCGCTCAGCCGTGCGATGCAAGCGCCCGATGTAAATCTCATGATGTGGGGCGGATTCTGTTCCGGGGGAAACTCGAGCGTCGTTTCAGCTGAGTTTCGCCAGGCGATCGAGGCGCTTCAGATACCTCAATCCGAACCCGAACGCGCCATGCACCATGTGGACTGCTGTTGCGGCCATGCCGGGCTGGCGGCCCTGCCCTCGGATTACTACCGCCATTTCCTGCCGCAGTACACCCCCAGGGTCATTCTTGATGATCCTGAACTGCCAACCTTGCACCCAAGGATCCGCTGGCCCAGCCTGAGTCCACGCGCCTCCCCTTTCGCCTGATCGCAACACCGCCCACTGCGTGCGGTGCTGCTCGCTTTGAATTCGTTCCGCGATCCGCGACGGTTGCCGAACGCCCTTGAAGTTTCTTGATGATCAGGAAGTGCGTCCCATGCCTGCTCCATTTTCTTTGCGCCATGCAAAGCGTTTCTCTGTGTCCCGTTCCATATGGCCCGTATTGTCGATAGGCGTACTGGCATCCAGCCCGCTGTCCTTGGCACTGGCTGAAGCCGGCAGGCTGGAAAACTCAACGCTCACCTTGGGCGCCGTGAGCGTTCAAGGCTCGACCAGCGGCCCTTTGGCCACCCGCAGTGTGCTCAGCTCAGTGGATATTCTGGGCGCTGACATCCTTGAAAAAATGCCGGTCAACTACAGTTGGGAGCTTTTCCGCCGCGCCCCGGGGGTGATGCTGACCGAGTTCAATCAAGGCACCACTTCGGGAAAAATCTCGTTCCGCGGCTTCAATGGTGAAGGTGAAGTGAACGCGGTCAAATTATTGATCGACGGCATCCCCAGCAACAGCAACGACGGCAACATGCCGTACATGGACATGATTTTCCCCATGGAGTTGGACAGCATCGAGGTGGTGCGTGGCACCAGCGATGCGCGCTATGGCCTGAACAACATTGCCGGCAACGTCAATATGCTGACCCGCACCGGAGGCGACTACAGCAAGGTACGGCTGCGTTATGGCAGCTTCAATACTCAGGAAGCGCAACTTGCCAAGGGCATTGAAAGCAGCAACTGGTCGCAGAACTATTTCTTTGCCTATCAGAAATCCAGTGGCTACCGGGATCACGCCGAAGCAGACAAGTTTTCAATGTCGGGCAAGTGGTTCTACACACCGGATGACGACAGCTATCGCATCGGACTGATCGCTCGTCACTACGAAACCGAAGCACAGGAGCCGGGCTATCTGGCCGAAGCCGATGCACGTCATCATCCGGAAATGACCAACAGCTTCAATGCGACGGACAAGGGCACTCGGCGCATGAACCAGATCAGCTTGAATTTGGATACCGACTTGACCGATACGCTGGCCTGGTCAGCGAAAACCTACGTCAATACCTTTGATGACAGGCGCTGGACGCAATATTGGCGCACGAGCTCACAGCAAGAGCGTGACGCCTACGAGACGCAATATGGCGCGCTCACCTCGCTGACCTGGCGCCCTGAAGTCAGCTGGCTCCACGACTTCGCTCTGGAAAGCGGTGCAGACGTGCAGCAGCAGCAAAACGAAAGCGAACGCTATCGCACCAGGGACCGCGCTCGTCTGGCAACTACCCGCGATCAACGATTCGACTTCGACATTTACGGCGCTTATGTCCAGGCTGAGATCAAACCTTTCGAGTCACTGAAGATCGTGCCGGCCTACCGGGTCGACAAGATCCAGGGCACCTTCACCAACGAAATGATCGGCAAGGATTACGACATCAACGACTACGGGCTGATCAAGCAGCCAAAGATCAGCGTTGTCTATTCACCGTGGGACGTTGCCAGCGTCTATGCAAACTGGGGGCGTACCTTTCAGGTGGGCACAGGGGCTGCGGCTTACAAGATTCCGCCCAGGGACACCGATCTGGCGCCCTCGATCAACGAAGGTTGGGAAACCGGGGTCAAGTTCACTCCGGCCGACTGGATGGACGGACGTTTAGCTTATTGGCAGCAGGAAGCTTCAGGAGAGGTCAGTCGCAGACTGAACGACCCTAGTGGCGAGTCCGACAACGTCGGAGAAACCCGGCGCTGGGGCTACGATTTGCAGATGAACCTGTACCCCAACGAGCGCACCGACATCTGGTTGGCCTACTCTTGGCAGTACTCGAAGATTCTTCAGCCGAGCAGCTCGCTGCCTGACAGCAAAGGCCAGGAAATCGACCATATCCCCCATCATCTATACAGCGCCGGCATCAGCTATGACGCGACACCTGCATTGCAACTGACTGCATGGATGAACGGGCAGACCGACTATTACCTGGAGCGTGAGAACACGAAAAGACGTTATGGCGGCTACGTTCTCATGAACTTAGGCGCGACGTATCAAGTGACTCAGTCAGTCAGCGTAGACTTGCAATTGAAGAACCTTGCCGACCAATACTATGAATACGTTTGGTACGACCCGGACGGCGCTAGGGCATCCCTGCACTCACCAGGCGATGGTCGTGCGATTTACGCCGGAGTGACCGTGGACTTTTGATCGAGCAAGATCGCTGGGGCCTGTTTGGCCCCAGCAACACGGAAGACCGAACCAATACCCATACCGAGTTGGGTATCAAGCACGCGACCTGAAGAAAGTGTGATTCACCGGGTTTTGCCTTCCACTTCCATTGCGCGAGAAAACATCCGCCGATACTCGGATGGCGAGGTGCCGAGTTGCGCGCCGAATTGCTGCCTCAAGGATAACGGCGTTCCAAAGCCGGCCTCCCCGGCAATGCATTCAATGGGTAGATCCGTGGTTTCGAGCAGCTGTTGCGCCCGAGCCACTCGCTCGGCATTCAACCATCTGGATACGGTACCGCCAGTGGCCTCCCTGAAACGCCGAGTGAATGTGCGTCTGCTCATTTTTGCCTTGTCCGCGAGCACGTCCAACGGCAACTCGCTGGCCAGGTTCATTCTGGCCCACGCCAGTACTTCGGATAAATGGGTCTCGCTGGAAAGCTGCGGCACAGGATGCTCGACGTATTGCGCTTGACCGCCCTGCCGGTGAGGCGGCGTCACCAGCATCTTCGCCGTGCGATTCGCCACGTCGGCGCCAAGTCGCTGCCGAACGAGGTGAAGGCAGCAGTCAATGGCCGCTACCGTTCCTGCAGAGGTCACGATGTTGCCGGCACTGACATAGAGCACTTCAGGCCTGAAACACGCTTTCGGGAAACGCCTGGCGAACTCGTCCCTTACAGCCCAGTGAGTAGTCGCTTCTTTACCGTCCAGTAACCCGGCGTCGCCCAGGACGAATGCACCCAGACACAATCCGACTATGAGCTTGCCCTGCTCATCGGCGAGCTGCAGCGCTTTCACGAGTTCGGCGGACGCAATAACCGATTGATCGCCCCACGCAGGGATGACGATGACGTCCGCTGCCTCCATCAGCTCAAGGCCGTGCGCGACTGCCAAGCCGATGCCTTGATCACTGGTCACCATACCTGGCAGCTCTGCGCAGTAACTGACCTCGTATCGGGGTGCGCCAGGCGCTGATTGCGCCGTACCCAGCACCATTCCCGGTACCGAAAGGTGGAAGAGGCTCACGCCGTTGAACGCCAGAACCGCTACACGGATGGATTGCATGGAGGAGCCTCTCCAGATTATCGACGTCGCCAAACAAAGCAACAGATTGGCCCGATTATATCGAACTATGTCATTCAGGCCACTGTTGCCTACTTTCCCATTACGCAAGAATGGAATCATCCACATATCAACAGGATGTATCTCCATGAATATCAGAAACCTCCCCTTTGCGCTCAGCATGGCCTGCACTGCAGTCGCCATGCCGGTATTGGCAGGCTCGAACCTATCCGAGACACCCGATGCGGCTCATGCAGTCAGCCTGCAGCAGGTTCGCAACGCGACGGTGAAAATCACCTATGGCGCTACGACCTTCTTGATCGATCCGATGCTGTCCAAAAAAGGAACCTACCCAGGATTCGAGAACACTTATCGCAGCAACTTGCGTAACCCGTTGGTCGACCTGCCTGAATCAGCTGAAAAAGTGATCTCCGGCGTCGACGCGGTCATCGTCACTCACACGCATCTTGACCACTGGGACGATGCCGCACAAAAAGCGTTGCCCAAAGACATTCCGTTGTTCACGCAGCATGAAGAAGATGCGAAGTTGATTCGTTCCCAAGGTTTCAAGAAAGTCCGCGTTCTTCAGGGTGATGCCGAATTCGGCGGCGTCAAACTCACCAAGACAGGTGGCCAGCATGGCACTGACGAAATGTATGCCGTGCCCGCTCTCGCGAAACCTCTGGGTGAAGCAATGGGCGTCGTTTTTCAAGCGCCGGGCTACAAGACCCTATACCTCGCGGGGGACACCATCTGGCGTAAAGGAGTGGACGAAGCTATCGCGAAGTATCACCCCGAGGTCATTGTGCTGAATGCCGGCAAAGCCAAGATGACCGGTTACGAAGGCGCAATCATCATGGGCGAGGAAGATGTTCTGCGTGCAACGAAGGCCGCGGAAAACGCGAAGATCGTTGCTGTGCACATGGACGCTGTCAACCACATGTCACTTACGCGTGAAGAGCTGCGTACCTACGTCAAGCAGCAAGGTATCGAGCGTCACGTCGACATTCCGGAGGACGGTGCTTCACTGAAGTTCTGATCGCGGACGCCAGCTTGATGCCCCGTGAACAGTTCGGTCCTTACAGAGCCAACACATTGATAATACGACTGGAGATGACTCATGAAACGAGGTCTTGTAGTAGTTGATTTGCAAAACGAATACTTGCCCACTGGCAACCTGCCGTTGACCAGGATTGAAGAGGCCGTCGCGAATGCAGTGCGGGTGATCCGTCATGCACGCGATGCCGGCATTCCGGTGTTTCACATACGGCATGAGACGGACAATGAAGGCGCCACGATCTTCGTCAAGGGAAGTGCCGGTGCGCAAATCCAATCCGCGGTAACGCCCGAGGACCGCGACCCTGTGATTGTCAAAAAGCACATCAATGCCTTCAGGGAAACCGATCTGAAACAGCGCCTGGATGCTGAAGGTGTAGAGGAAATCGTAGTGATAGGGGCGATGAGCCATATGTGCATCGACGCCGTTGTACGCGCCGCTGTAGATATGGGTTACCCGGTCACGGTACTGCATGATGCGTGTGCCACCTTGGATCTGACTTTTCGTGGTGTGACTGTGCCCGCAGCGCAGGCCCATGCGGCAGTGATGGCAGCATTCGAGTTCGGCTACGCCAGCGTCCAATCCGTCGACGAGTACTTGTCGGCTTGAAAGCGTAGTAACTCGGTCAGTCGGAGCCCGTAAGGGCTCTCTCTAGGGGAGCGGCCCGATAACGGAGTTGTCTCGTTCAAGATCAAGCGGTGATCAAAATTCAAGGTCAATCTGCCACCCGGGAACGCCGTTTCAGAACACAAACCGGTGCCCCATCTCCCCCTCCATCCACGTCAGAAACCGCCTGACCCTGGGAAAGGACGAATGGGCTTTTGGGAACACCAAGTGGTGAGCAGCAACAGCGGCACTCAACGATTCAGGTGCAACTTCCACAAGTGCGCCCGACGAGAGATATTTCTGCGCCAGCAGCGTACTTTCCAGTGCAAAACCAAGGCCGTGGCTTGCAGCCTCCAATGTCATGTAGGAACGATCGAAGCTCAACGCATAGGGATGTTCGGGGCGGGCCAGGCCGTGCTGTGCGAACCATTCGGGCCACTGGAGCAGCGTCGCTTCCGAGAGGATCAACTCCTTGTTCAACAAGTCACCGGCGCTGACGACTGGACGCTTTGCCAACAACTGTGGAGAAGCCAGCACCGCAAAGGCTTCGTTGCGCACCGTTCGCACTTCATAGCTGGGCCAGTTGGGAAGGCCATGGCGTATATCGACATCAATCTTGTCCCGACTGAAGTGCAAGGACTCATAGGAACACGACAGGTTGATCTGGATATCGGGATGACTCACGCGGAATGCTTCCAGGCGCGGCATCAGCCAAAGCAGGCCGAAGCTTGGAGAGGAGTGCAGTCGCAGGCAGTCGAGACTCACGTCACTGGCGGCTCTTTCGGTCGCCACCTCGAGGCTGTGCAGCAAACCGGAAATATCCTTGAGGTACTGCTCGCCCACCGGGGTGAGGGTGACGCCACGGGCAGCGCGCACGAAAAGCTGTCTACCTATCATCGCTTCCAGATTCGCCAACTGATGGCTGACAGCTGAGGGTGTCAGATTCAATACTTCGGCCGCCCTGGCGAGATTGCCAAAGCGGGCCGTTTGCTCGAAGGCTTGAATGGCCCTCAGCGGTGGCAGGTCCCGGGGCGCACTGTCGTGAAGGCGCATAAGTACTCGGCTCTTATTGTTGAGATTTTCTGGGCGAGTCTTATTCAATCATCCTGCGTGTCTGGTGACGAGAAGTGAATTTTCCTCAGCTAGCAGTGAGGCTTGCAATATTGCTGGATGCGCGTGCGAGGAACACCCTGAGCCATCGATTTTCGAATCGAATCATAAAAACAATCACAGGAATTCCCCATGCTTCTTCAAGGCAAAGTTGCAATCATCACCGGTGCTGCATCTGAACGCGGAATCGGTCGAGCCACTGCCATCACGTTCGCCCAGCAGGGTGCCCATGTCGTCATCCTGGACCTCGATGAATCCGCCGCGCGCGACGCCGCTTCGGCGTTGGGTGAAGGCCATCTGGGAGTGGCCGCCAACGTCGCAGACCAACATCAAGTCAAACAAGCGGTCGACAAGGTCATCGCGCGCTTCGGTCGAATAGACATTCTGGTCAACAACGCGGGCATCACCCAGCCGATCAAGACCCTTGATATCAGCCCTTCCGACTACGACAGAGTGTTGGATGTAAGTTTGCGCGGCACTTTGCTCATGTCTCAAGCCGTCATTCCGTTCATGAAAAGTCAGGCCTGCGGAAGCATCGTCTGCATGTCGTCGGTATCGGCTCAACGCGGTGGCGGCATATTCGGCGGGCCGCACTACAGCGCGGCCAAAGCGGGCGTATTGGGCCTCGGTAAGGCAATGGCCAGGGAATTCGGGCCGGACAACATTCGCGTCAATTCCATTGCTCCCGGTTTGATTCATACCGATATCACTGGCGGCTTGATGCAGGAGGAGCGTCGTCACGCGATTATCGATGGCATCCCGCTAGGTCGGCTCGGCGCGGCTCAGGATGTCGCCAACGCTGCGCTGTTTCTTGGAAGCGATCTGTCTTCGTACCTCACTGGCATCACGCTGGATGTCAATGGCGGCATGCTGATCCACTGAGGACAGGTAACCGGGTCGACACTGACCCGTGTTGTTCTAGATCAATGGCACGCTGGGCAACTGCGCCTGGCCGTCTATAAAAACAAGAGATCGGACAATCATGATGACTTCCATGACGCTCGAAGTGGTTTCGACCGTGCGCTCGAATGCTTATCGCAAAACCGCCTGGCGGCTGATGCCTTTCTTGATGCTCTGTTATCTGTGTGCGTATCTGGATCGTGTGAACGTCGGCTTCGCCAAACTGCAAATGATGAGCGACTTGTCGCTCAGTGAAACTGTGTACGGCCTCGGTGCCGGCATGTTCTTTCTTGGCTACTTTCTCTGCGAAGTTCCCAGCAATCTGATTCTTCACAAAGTTGGGGCGCGTCGATGGATCGCCCGCATCATGATCTCGTGGGGCATCATCTCTGCCCTCTTCGCCTTTGTGGAAACGGCCTGGCAATTCTATGTGCTGCGCTTCCTCCTGGGCATTGCTGAAGCAGGCTTGGCGCCGGGGTTGCTGCTTTACCTCACCTACTGGTTTCCCTCGTATCGCCGAGCCAAGATGACCGTGCTCTGGTTCATTGCGATTCCACTTTCAGGAATGATCGGCGGACCTCTTTCCGGCTTGATCATGGCCAAGTTTGCAGGCTTTCATGGATGGGCCGGCTGGCAGTGGATGTTCGTCATCGAAGCGATACCTACGGTCATTGTTGGCTTTTTCGTACTGGCGTATCTGAAGGATGGCGTACACCAGGCCACTTGGCTCACCGATGAAGAAAAGGAGCTTGTGAACAAGGAACTGGCGGAGGACAACAGTCGTAAGGTCACTCACGGTTCGGTACGTGATTTTTTGCGCGACCGTCGCCTGTGGATGCTGGCGTGCATCTACTTTTGTGTCGTGATGGGTCAGTACGCGATCACCTTCTGGCTACCTACCTTGATCCGCAATGCCGGGGTTTCCGACCCCCTGCACATCGGCTTGGTCACCAGCTTGCCTTACATGTGCGCAATCGTGGCAATGCTGTTGATGGGCCGAAGTGGCGACAAGCACCGCGAACGTCGGTGGCACTTGATTGCACCCATGATCGCAGGGGCCTTGGGCCTTACGTTGGCAGCCATCTTCGGTGGAAACCTGGTCGTCTCTGTCCTGAGTCTCTGCCTGGCGGCGGCAGGGGTTCTGTCTGCCTCCTCCCTGTTCTGGATGCTACCGACCACACTGCTGGGCGGGGTTTCTGCCGCTGCGGGAATCGCCGGCATCAACAGCTTTGCCAACCTCGCCGGCTTCTGCTCGCCCTACCTGATTGGCTGGATCACCACCACGACCGGATCAAGCGCGATAGGGATGTACCTCATCACCGGCGTGCTGTGCATGGGTGCTTGCCTGGTACTGCGAATCCCCGCCGCCTCGGTCAATCGTTGAGTCAACGGAGTACATGCAATGACTGCTATTTCATCCAAGGTTTCTGAAACATCACTGGCACAACGCGCCCTGAATATCCGTCGTCATGCGCTGCGCATGGGCCAGGTTCAAGGTCAAGGCTACGTCGGTCAGGCATTGGGAGCGGCTGACTTGCTCGCTGTGGCCTACTTTCACGCATTGAACTACAAGCCCCACGACCCCGAATGGGAACAACGTGACCGCTTCTATCTCTCCATTGGCCACTATGCCATTGCGCTGTATGCGGCACTGATCGAAGCGGAAATCATCCCGTTGGACGAGCTCGAAACCTATGGCTCCGATGACAGCCGCCTGCCGATGTCCGGGATGGCAACCTACACCCCTGGCATGGAGATCACAGGCGGCTCGCTGGGCCAGGGTCTGGGCATTGCCGTTGGTGCGTGCCTGGGGCTCAAACGTAAAGGTTCTGACTCGTTCGTCTACAACCTGCTGTCCGACGGTGAGCTGAACGAAGGGTCGACCTGGGAAGCGGTGATGTCAGCCTCTCACTGGAAGCTCGATAATCTGATCGCCATTGTGGACGTAAACAACCAACAAGCGGATGGCCGCTCCAGCGAAGTTCTGGCGTTCGAACCCATCGTTGACCGTTGGCAGGCGTTCGGTTGGTTCACGCAGCGAGTGGATGGCAATGATCTGGACGCGTTGGTCGAGGCTTTCGATGCCGCACGCAGCCATTCGCAAGCTCAACCGCGAGTGATCATCTGCGATACCAAAATGGGTAGAGGCGTGCCGTTTCTGGAAACTCGGGAGAAGGCCCATTTCATTCGCGTGGATGAGCATGAGTGGAACCTGGCCTTGAACCACCTCGAAGAAGGAGACACTGTATGAACGACTTGAAGAACGACACTGCCCAGGCTCCAGTGGCCGCCAAGAAGAAACTCACCACCTCTGCAATGATTGCGTCGATCGCTTCTGAAGGTCAGGCAACCCGATCGGCCCCATTTGGCCACGCCCTGGCGGCCCTGGCTGCAGACCGGCCTGATATCGTTGGGCTCTCCGCCGACCTGGCCAAATACACCGATCTGCATATCTTCGCGCAGGCACATCCTGACCGGTTCTATCAGATGGGCATGGCTGAACAGCTACTGATGAGTGCCGCTGCAGGCATGGCGCGCGAGGGCTTTGTTCCCTTTGCCACTACCTATGCCGTGTTTGCCTCGCGCCGTGCCTATGATTTCATCTGCATGGCAATCGCTGAAGAGAACCTCAACGTCAAGATCGTCTGCGGGTTGCCAGGTTTAACGACCGGTTATGGCCCCAGCCATCAAGCCACCGACGATCTGGCCATCTTCCGCGCGATGCCGAACCTGATGATTGTCGACCCCTGCGATGCGCTTGAAATCGAGCAAGCCGTTCCCGCCATCGCCGCTCACAACGGCCCGGTGTACATGCGTTTGCTGCGCGGTAACGTTCCGCTGGTGCTGGATGAATATGGCTACACCTTCGAGATCGGAAAAGCCAAGACCCTGCGCACAGGCAATGACGTTCTGATCGTCTCGACCGGCTTGATGACCATGCGAGCCCTGGAGGCAGCCAAGGCGCTTCAAGCCGATGGTATTGATGTGGCGGTACTTCACGTACCCACCATCAAGCCGCTGGACGAACAAACCATTCTGGCGGAAGCTCGAAAGCCAGGCAGGCTGGTCGTGTCGGCAGAGAACCATTCGATCATCGGTGGTCTGGGTGAAGCAGTGGCGACTGTCCTGCTGCGCAATGGCGTGACGCCCGCATTCCGGCAAATTGCACTGCCCGACGCCTTTCTCGACGCTGGCGCTCTGCCTACACTGCACGACCGTTATGGCATTTCCACTCAAGCCGTATGCGCTCGGATCAAGAGCTGGCTTTGACTCATTTCTCGGGGGCTGTATGCCCCCGATTCAGAGAAGGAACAGCCTGATGGACACAGATAGGCTCCTTGATCCGTCCTATGAATTCTTCCTGACCGAGCCCTCCAGGCTGTGGACTCGAGAAACCCTTGCAAGCATCCGGGATGATATCCACAACGACTATCCCTCAGCCGACACGGCCCACGGTCAGCAACAATGGACTGAGAATGATGCCGACGGTCCACCTGTACGTTTGCGCATTCATCGACCAAGATCCGAAACGACCCAGAACCCACCATTGCCGGCCATCCTGTACATCCACGGGGGTGGCTTTGTTCTGGGTTGTCCGGAGATGGCGGACGGCTATCTGGCCGACCTTGCCGCCGATCTTCAGGTCGTCGTGGTTGCAGTCGACTATCGCCTGGCGCCAGAACATCCTTTTCCGGCGCCCCTCGAGGATTGCTACAGGGCACTGACCTGGATCTATCTCAACTCACTTTCTCAAGGGATAGACGAGCATAAAGTAGTCATCATGGGCCACAGCGCAGGGGGCGGGCTCGCTGCCGCTTTGGCGCTGTTGGCAAGAAACAGGGAGCAACGCAAGGCTGCAGGTCTGGTGATGATTTACCCCATGCTTGATCATCGAACGGGATCTGCATCATCGCTCATGAATAACCCGGCGACGGGCAGGCTGAGTTGGTCGCGAGCAGCGAATCATTTCTGTTGGCAGTGCATGCAAGGTGAATACGACGCCAATGATGAACGAGCGTATTTATTGTCTCCCTCGCTCGCTCCGCATCTTGAGGGCCTTCCACCAAGCTTCATCGGTGTTGGCGCGCTGGATCTGTTTTTGGAAGAAGACGTAGAGTTTGGTCTGAAATTGTCACGATCCGGCGTTCCGGTGGAGATGCACGTCTACCCCGGCGTACCTCATATGTTCGATCAGTACCCGGGGGCCGTTACAGAGCAAAGCAACAGCGATGTGAGGAGGGCACTCGGGAAGATGGTGCACGTTGCAGTGGCAAACTGAAGCATAGTCAGACGCCAATCTTCTCTAGTGCGCTGTCTACAGCTCCACCTTGATTTCGCAACCAGGGGCCAAGCGGCGGCCCCCTCGCGCCCCTTTGAGCGATCTGCGACCCCGGACAGCCACGCCCTGAAGCGGGACGAAGTGAAGATGATGGTGCAGGTCAATGGCAAGCTGCGTGGGGAAATTCTGATCCAGGCCGACGCCGACCATGACACGATACGTGCCCAGGCGCTGTCCCATGCGGTGTTAAGCAAACATCTGGAAGGGGCTGGAAGGATGATCGTAGTACCTAACCGGTTGGTGAACTTCATCGTCTGACTATTCAGGTGATCCGCTGGAAACAAGAAAACCGGCATTTCTCGCGGGATGCCGGTTTTTTCGTTCAGCCCTGAGTCGGGTAGCGAAGCAGATCAGTATTTTGATTTTTTCCACCCTCCCCGCTCAGCCTCTTATCCGCCGAACGCCTCTCGCCATACTCGTAGAACACTGCATCCGGCGTAACGACTCTCAGGCCATCTGCTTCGCCAGCTCATGGATATCATCAGCCAATGCACAGACGCCGATTCGCCCCCCCTACATCCTGCAAATCGAGCACGGTAACGTACGGTCAATCGCCAACTGGATATGATCGGGAACTTGCGCAGACCGGTATCCCTCTCCTGTAGGTGATTGCTCAGGAGTGATAAACCATGGAAACCTCGATTTTCTGGGCGGCATCCGCCGTGATCGTTCTGTTGCTGGACGCTTGGGTACTGACCAGTGTCTGGCGAAGCACCAAAAGCTCCGGCACGAAGCTGGGCTGGACGGTGCTGATCTTTGTACTGCCCCTTGTCGGACTCGCTATATGGGGCATCGCGGGGCCGCGAGGGGTTGCCATCCCGCCAACATCGGATAAACACAGCAAAGGCTGATGCCGATCCTACCCATCTGATACGCGTTGGCTGGCATGTATTTGATTCGCCATCCCCAGGCGTTTGGCTGAAGGCGTTCATATCGCCCAGCCAAGCGTGATCGCGGTCAGTGCCAGATAGCGGAACGCCTTGGCCAGTGTAACCACGACCAGAAAACGCCAGAGCGGCTCACGCATGACGCCAGCGATCATAGTGATGGGATCACCGATGATCGGCACCCAGCTGAACAAGAGCGCCCAGTATCCGTAGCGCAGGTAGGCATTCTGCGCTTTATCCAAGTGGCGCTCACTGATGGGAAACCAACGGCGGTGCCGAAAACGTTCGATAGAGCGGCCCAGGTACCAGTTCACGACAGAACCCAGCACGTTGCCCGCCGTGGCGATCAGTACGAGCAACACCGTTGCGTAGTGTTGCGAAACAAGCATGCCCACCAATGCTGCTTCGGATTGCAAAGGCAGAAGCGTGGCGGCACCGAACGCCACGACGAAAAGGCTTACATAGCTGGTCAGTTCGAACACCTTGTCATCTCGCGTGTGCAGGCCTGCTGCGGAGTGAACGTTTCAAACGCAGTTATCCGCAACAGCTCGCAGGTTTCAAGGGCTGATACCAGCTCTGCTGTACCGCATGGTGTGGAAACTGTCCCATTGGCACCAGCTATACAGATAAACAAGATGCAGATGTAGCGCATCGATCAGCACAGATTCGTTGCCCGGAACCTTGCAAAGCCCCCCGCCCAGTACCCTTCATTTCTCGATCAAACAGCCAGTTACGCCAACTCAATCAGAAAACCACCCAACATTGCGAAGAAATTTCTGACACTGACGTTGACGGTTCAGTTGCCTATCCAGCCTAGTAATACCCTCTTACTTGATAGGGACATCCATCATGATCATCCTGGTAGCCGGTATTCATGGCGTGGGAAAAACCTGGCATTGCGAGCATTACGGGCACCGTCGGGGCGTGTTGCACAGCAGCGCTTCGGGTTTGGTCAGGCAGGTGCTGGCCTGTGTGAAATGGAGCGATGATCGCTACGCGACCAATCGAGACCGCAACCGCCAGGCACTGGAACTGGCCGTGACCAGCATCGCCGCCAGTGGCAAGTCGATGCTGCTGGAAGGAAACGTGGCGTTGATGGGTAAGCGCCCACGTTCGTCGGGCACCGATCTGACGGCGTTCGAGCGGCTTTCCCTGGGGGCGATTCTATTGCTGGAGAGCGATCCGTGGACGGTGTTGAAGCGCTTGCCGGCCAGCCACGCTTCGCCGACCGAAGTCGAGGTGTTCCAGCATCAGGAGCGTGACAGCGCGCGAGCGGTGGCGCGGCATCTGGACATTCCGCTGATGCTGCTGCGCGACTGCAGTGATCACACCTTTTGCCAGACCCTGGACGCATGGCTAAAGCGCGGCCAGCCCATCTCCATTGATACAGCCAGACGCCATCCACCTGGATTTCATCGCCAATACCGCTGAGAAGCATTGCCGCTACGAGATGCCGCTCGTCGCCTCGACGGCACCTTGCGCGCAAGAGGCTGGCCCAATGCTTGTACCCCCCATTCACTGCGGAGATGCACCATGATGATTAGCAAAAAGCTTGCCTCGCTGGCTCTGGCCGGTCTTCTGTCGGCTTCGTCGTTCGCGGCGATGGCGGCGTCCAACGACAGCAACCCCACGGCTACGCCAGAAGCGCCATCGGGCAAGCAGGTCATTCCAGGCACTGACAAGTCACCCGACAATGGCAACGCCACTGGCATAGACGGCAAGACCGGTTCGATGAGCCAGGGCGCAGATGCCGGCACCACCGACGGTGGCCCTACCCCGATGGGCGCGACCAAAGGCGAAGGCAGCTCGGGCAACAGCGGCGGCAACGGCAGCGGCGCTGGCAAATAAGCCCACCGCACCTTCTGCAGCGGCGCGAATTCCGTCCTTCAAATTGCCAAGCGCAATTGCAAGGTCAACCGGATTCGCGCCGTTGGCGTTTCTGCAGGTCAGTAACCGTTGCGTCGAAGAACCTCGATAACCGATTCAGCGGCAGGACGCTTGTAGAACTTCAGCAGCTCGCTGGTACGGTTGGTGAAGATGCCATCCACGCCTGCGTCACTGACCTTCTTGAAATCGACTGGTTCGTCCACGGTATACACGTGCACCAGAAGGCCTTTGTCATGAACCAGCGTGTTCATCCACGGCTGAACCAGGTCCATGTAGCTCTGCTCTCCCCCCTCGGTCAACGCCGCCGAAGGCCCGGTAGCCACCGCGCCGTTGGCTTTGGCGATGTCCAGCCAGCGCTCGAACTCGGCATGGTCGCGGGGCCGTTGCTGGGCGTAGTAAGCCGCTTTGTCCTTCATGCCGGACGCTGCGAACGTCACCTTGGATTCGGGCTCGATGCTGCCCTCGCCTACCCATAGCAGCAATACCTTGGGCACCTGCGGCATTTCCTTGGCCAGCAGCTCCAGGCTGCCTTTTTCGAACGTCTGCAACACGACCCGGTGCTGACCGTCGAGCCAGCCACGCTGCTCGAGTTTGGCCTTGAGGTCACGCTCGATACCAGGAAACTGCTGCGGCACCTTGGTTTCGATGTACACCCCAGGCGTGTGCGTACCGCCTTGCGCCACATCGAGTACCTCATCGAGGGTGAGAATCTTCAAGCCTTTGTAACTGTCACGGGCGCGCTCGGGGTGCGCTGCGTTGAACCAGCTGCCGGCATCCAGGGTTTTCAGCTCCGCCAGGGTAAAGTCGCTGGCCGGCTTGTCCTTGCGCTCGGGAAATTTGCTGGCGATGTCGGTGGTGCGCAGCAAGGTATCGTCGTGCAGTGCGATCAGTTGCCCGTCACGAGTGCGCTGCACATCGAGTTCCAGATAGTCGGCGCCCAGGTCACGGGCCAGCAGGTAGGCCGGCAGTGTCGATTCCGGCGCATCGAACGAAGCACCTCGATGGGCAATGACCGCAGGGTGCGGAATGTTGGCGGCATGAGCCAACTGATCGGGGGTTTGCCCCTGGGCCGAGGCAGCTGCGCCCATGGCAGCAGTGAGGCAGAGCGTCTTGTACAGGTGTGCCAACATGTGTAGTCCTTCCACGGATGATCGAAAACGGCGCGGTTTGATGCCGGTGAACCGACCCAGCATAGACGGCGTCGGATGACAGGACATGGCGTGATAGAGTCGCGCCCTTGCCCAAGACACGAGTAGAACGAATCATCACCATGGCACATGACACCTTCGACGCCCACCTCGACGATTGGCAAACCCTGCATAGCCGTCAGCCTGCACAAAGCCTGTTGCTGGGCAACGGCGGCAGCCGCGCCGTGTGGCGCAGCTTCGCCTACGACGGGTTGTTCGAGCGCGCGCAAAAGGTGCGCAACAAACCCTTGAGCCTGACCGACCTGGCCTTGTTCAAATCGCTGCAGACCCACAGCTTCGAGCAGGTGCTGGCAGTCCTCAACAGTACCGTTCGGGTCAATGCCGCCCTGGCGATCAGTTCCACCGCCCCGCTCAATCGCTACTATGCGATCAAGGAAGCGTTGATCCATGCGGTGCGCAGCGTGCACATTCCCTTTCGCCTGCTCGATGAACAGCGCCTGGCCGCGCTCAACCTTGCACTGCGCGCGTTCGACACGGTGTACAGCAGCAACTACGACCTGCTCTGCCCCTGGGCCGTGCAGCACGACCCGCAGGGATTTGCCGAGCTGATGGACGTGGATACCGGTTTCGACATTCGCCACACCGCCTCCACAGGCTGCCGCATGCTGTACCTGCATGGCGGTCTGCACCTGATCAAGAACAGCGACGGCACGACCCGGCAACGCACCGCCGAGGGCGAAGCCTTGCTCGACGGGTTTGCGATCAACACGCCTGGCGATGTGCCGTTGCTGGTCAACGAAGGCCCCAGTGCGCAGAAGCTGCGCACCATCCGTGATTCGGACTACCTGAGCTGGTGCCACGGCGAGTTGAGCCGGCAAGACGGCACTGTGTGCATCTTCGGCCACAACCTGGACAGCGACGATGCGCACATCCTTCAGGCGCTGCGCCTGGCGCCTGCGCAGACTTTTTATGTGTCGATCTTCCCGCTCAGCGATGCCTGGATCATCAGCCAGAAACAGCGCTTCGAAGAGTTGTTCGCCGGCTGCGGCAAGGCGCTGTATTTCTTCGACGCGACCAGCCATGGCCTGGGCAGTGCGCAATTGAACGTGGCCGTTCCTGCGGTATTGAAGAAGCGTCGTTGAAGACTCGAGCGCAACCAGGCGCTCACCACAGCGATATCAGACCTTTCTGCAGCGCCAGCAGCACGGCCACGCTGCGCGAGCCCACGGCGAACTTGCGGCGAATGTTGGCGAAATGGAAATTCACCGTGGCCTCGGAGCAGGCCAGTATGCGCGAGATTTCCCACGAGGATTTGCCCCTGCCACTCCAGACGAGCACTTCCTGCTCGCGCGGCGTCAGCTTGATGTCGAGCGTCACTGCGAACTCCAACCCTTGACTTGAGCCTCATGGTGGCGCTCGTCAGGGGTGGGTCACAATGCCGGCGACTTGTAGTCCCGATGCCTCACAGCGCCTGGCCCAGCAGACCGTCTTCCTGCAGCAGGGTCTGCAGACGCTGCTCGCGAATGCCGTAGAAGGCTTTCAGTTCCTCGATCTTCGCCAGCGCTTCGGCGGACGGGCCGGACGTGTCGCGCTTGACCGCCAGAATCATCTTGTTCTTGTTGGTGTGCTCCAGGGAAATGAACTCGAACACCTTGGTCTCGTAGCCACAGGCGTCCAGCAGCAGGGCGCGCAAACTGTCGGTGACCATCTCGGCCTGCTGGCCCAGATGCAGGCCATATTGCAGCATGGGCTTGAGCAAGCCTGGGCTCTGGATCTGCAGGCGGATTTCCTTGTGACAGCACGGCGAGCACATGATGATCGCCGCGCCACAGCGAATGCCGGTGTGAATGGCGTAGTCGGTGGCGATGTCGCAGGCATGCAGGGCGATCATCACGTCGATCTCGCTGGGCACCACCGAACGCACGTCACCGCACTCGAACACCAGCCCCGGATGTTCCAAGGATGCGGCGGCGGTATTGCACAACTCGACCATGTCCGGACGCAGTTCGACGCCGGTGACCTGAGCCTGACGCTGCAGCGAGTTGGCCACATAGTCATGGATGGCGAACGTCAGGTAACCCTTGCCCGAGCCGAAATCGGCGACCCGCACGGGCGCGTCTGTCCTGGCCAGCACGGACGAGGCGAAGGCGTGGGAAAACACCTCGATGAACTTGTTGATCTGTTTCCACTTGCGCGACATCGCCGGGATCAACTGCTGCTGCTTGTCGGTGACACCCAGGTCATGCAGAAACGGCCGGCTCAGCTCCAGATAACGCTTCTTCTCCCGATCGTGACCCAATTCCGGCGCGGCCCGCTCCTGCTGTTGCTTGTTGCGGTGCAGGCTGGCCTTGTTCTTCTTGCTGAATTCGAGCTGCAACTCGTCGGTCAAGGTCAGCAGGTGCGCGTTCTTGAAGGTGTCGGGCAAGGCGTCGGCAATGAATTGCTGGCCATCGGTCAGGCTGAAGTTCTTGGTGATGTCGCGCGTCTTGTAGCGATACACGAACGACAGGCAAGGCTCGCCCTTGATGGTCGCCAACTTGACGATCAGCCGCTGCAGGTCCGGTTCCTGGCCGACATGGCGAGCCAGCACCACTTTGATGAAAGCGTTCTGCGCCAGGCTGGTGTCGAGCAGGGCAAGGAATTCGGCGCGGGGGTCGGTGACGGACATGGCGAAACGGATCTCGGGTCTATTCAGGCAGGCATTTTAGTGGCTGTGAATGGACTTGGGGGATTTGATTCGACGCTGCTTGCGCGGATGCATTTGTATCAATCCCGGCACCCGACTGGATTGACGAGCGCCGATACGTTAAAACACCTCCGGCAAACTATAAAAACACTGTCACCCGTAATCGGCTGCGGCATCCCTGCGGTAGGCCAGAGAGAAGAACTCAATGAACAAGCTGTGTCTGCTGGGTGTCGTCGTTGGCCTGGCCTTGCAAACCGCGTATGCCGATAGCCCTTCCCTAGGTCCGCAGAACAAGGATGCATTCGTTGCCGACCTGCTCGCACGCATGACCCTGGACGAGAAGATCGGCCAGTTGCGCCTGATCGCCATCGGTGGGGAAATGACTCACCAGCGCATCGAGGCCGAGATCGCCGCAGGGCGCATCGGCGGCACTTTCAATTCGGTTACTCGCGCCGACAACAGGCCCATGCAGGATGCCGCGCAGCGCAGTCGCCTGAAGATTCCCATGTTCTTCGCCTACGACGTGATCCACGGTCACCGGACGCAGTTTCCGATCAGCCTGGGCCTGGCCGCGAGCTGGGACATGGAAGCCATTGCCTTGAGTGCCAGAACCTCGACCGCCGAAGCGGCGGCCGACGGTATCGACATGACCTTCGGGCCGATGGTCGACATCTCTCGCGATCCGCGCTGGGGCCGCATCAGCGAGGGGTTTGGCGAAGACACCCACCTGGTGTCGAAAATTGCCCGGGTGATGGTGGAAAACATACAGGGCCCCAGCCCGGCCAACCCGGACCGAATGATGGCCAGCGCCAAGCACTTCGCCTTGTACGGCGCGATCGAGGGCGGGCGCGACTACAACACCGTCGACATGAGCCCGCAACGGATGTTCCAGGACTACCTGCCGCCTTATCGCGCCACGGTCGATGCTGGCGCAGGTGGCATGATGGTCGCCCTGAACTCCATCAACGGTGTGCCGGCGACCTCCAATACCTGGCTGATGCAGGATGTGCTGCGCAAGCAATGGGGGTTCAAGGGCGTCACCATCAGTGACCACGGTGCAATTCATGAATTGATAAAGCATGGCGTGGCCAGCGACGACCGTGAGGGGGCCAAGCTGGCCATCAAGGCCGGCATCGACATGAGCATGAACGACCAGGCGTACGGCGAACATCTGCCGGGGCTGCTCAAGAGCGGCCAGATCAGCCAGGCCGACATCGATAACGCGGTGCGCGAGGTGCTTGGCGCCAAATACGACATGGGCCTGTTCGCCAACCCGTACCTGCGCATCGGCAAGGCCCAGGACGACCCGGCCGACGTCAACGCGGAAAGCCGCCTGCATCGCGCCGAAGCGCGTGATGTCGCGCGCAGGACGCTGGTGTTGCTGAAAAACCAGAAGCAGACGCTGCCGCTGAAAAAAGACGCGCGCATTGCCCTCATCGGCCCCCTCGCCGACGCGCCGGACGACATGCTCGGCAGCTGGTCGGCAGCCGGCGTCGCGACGCAATCGGTGACGTTGCTCAACGGATTGCGCAATGCCGTGGCCGACCCCGCCAAGGTCACTTATGCCAAGGGGGCGAATCTCACCGATGACCGTGCGACGCTGGACTTCATCGCCCACTTCAACCCCGAGCACGTGAAGCAGGCCATCGACCCACGCTCCGGCCAGGCCTTGATCGACGAGGCGTTGGCAGCGGCACGCGATGCCGACGTGATCGTGGCCGCGGTGGGCGAATGGCGCGGCATGACCCATGAATCGGCCAGCCGTGTTGCCCTCGACCTGCCGCGTACCCAGCAAGCCTTGATCACTGCACTGCGCGCCACGGGCAAACCGCTGGTTCTGGTGCTGATGAACGGCCGCCCGCTGACCATTGGCGAACAACAGCGCCAGGCAGATGCGGTGCTGGAAACCTGGTACAGCGGCACCGAAGGGGGCAATGCCATTGCCGACGTGTTGTTCGGCGACTACAACCCGTCCGGCAAACTGCCGGTCACCTTCCCGCGCTCGGTCGGCCAGGTGCCGCTGTACTACAGCCACTTGAGCATCGGCCGACCGTTCACGCCGGGGCATCCGGGCAACTACAGCTCGCAGTATTTCGACAGCGAGCAGGGCCCGCTGTACCCCTTCGGCTACGGCTTGAGCTACACCGACTTCAGCCTGTCGGACGTCAGCCTGTCGAGCAAGCGCCTGAGCCGCGACGGCAAGGTGACGGCCAGCATCAACGTGCGCAACGTCGGCAAGGTCGCCGGCGAGACCGTGGTTCAGCTGTATCTGCGTGATGTCGCTGCTTCGATGGCTCGACCGGTCAAAGAGCTCAAGCATTTCCGCAAGGTGATGCTCAAGCCGGGCGAAAGCCAGACCCTGACATTCGATATCGTCGAGGGTGATCTGAAGTTCTATAACCAGCAACTGGTGCGGGCCGCCGAGGCCGGGCAGTTCACCGTGATGATCGGGCTGGACTCCGAGGACGTCAAAGAGGCCACCTTCGAGTTGTTGTAGGTCGGCAACGGCTCGATAGCGCCCGTGACCGGTTCCCGCGCCCCGCGCCTGGCCGTCATCGTGCTGGTCATCGTGGCCGGCGCGTCGTTGTCCGCCGTATGGGCGGGCCGTCACGCCCAGCTGCTGGCGCAGAACGAGGAGGCGGCACGCAGCAATGGCCAGTTGGCGCTGTACGCCAACAGCCTGCACACCCTGATCGAACGGTATCGCACCCTGCCTGCCGTACTGGCGCTGGATCCTCAGCTGCAGCAGTCGCTGCAGGGGCCGATCGATCCGGCCACCCAGAACATGCTCAACCGCAAGCTTGAGCGCATCAACGCGGCGGCGCGGTCGTCGACCCTGGAACTGCTCGACCATCAGGGGCTGGCGGTGGCAGCCAGCAGCTGGCGTCTGCCGACCAGCTATGTGGGTCACAACTACGCCTTCCGTCCCTATTTCAGCCAGTCGGTCAGCCAGGGCAGCGGGCGTTTCTATGCGGTAGGCGTGACCAGCGGCATTCCCGGCTACTTCTTGTCGAGTGCGATCAAGGACGCTCGGGACGGTTTTCTCGGTGCCATGGTGGTCAAGCTCGAGCTGCCCGAACTGGAACAGGAATGGGCGCAGGGGCCCGATACCTTGCTGGTCAGTGACGCGCGCGGGGTGGTGTTCATCGCCAACCGACCGGGATGGCGGTATCGCACCTTGCACCCCTTGAGCGAGGCCGACCGCGCCGAACTGCAGCGCACCCGTCAGTATCACGATCAAGCCTTGCAGCCGCTGGACCACCAGGTGCTGGGCAACCTCGATGGAGCGGCCCGGCACGTGCGCGTCAACGGCCCTCAAGGCACGGCCGACTACCTGTGGGCATCGTTGCCGATGGCCAGCGAAGGCTGGACCCTGCACTTGCTCAAGCCTCCCATGGCGAGTACTGAGGACAGCCGCAATGCCGCGCTGGCAGCGGCCGGCCTGTGGTTGAGCCTGGTCTTCGGCGGCCTCTGGCTGAATCAGCGTCGGCGCCTGGCTGCGCTGCGCCAGCGCGGTCGCGAGCAATTGGAATCACTGGTCAGGGCACGCACCCGGGAGCTGCGCGATGCTCAGGAGGGCCTGGTCCAGGCGGCCAAACTGGCGGCATTGGGGCAGATGTCGGCGGCCTTGGCCCACGAGATCAGCCAGCCGCTGACAGCGCAGCGCATGCAGCTGGCGAGCCTGCGGCTGTTGCTCGATCAGGATCGCATCGACGCCGCGCGCCAGGCCCTGGCGCCGCTGGAACAGATGTTGGTACGCATGACGGCCTTGACCACCCATTTGAAGACCTTCGCGCGCAAGAGCCCGGCCGGCGTGCGCGAACGAGTCGACCTGGCGCAGGTGCTCGATCAAGCCTTGCAGTTGCTGGAGACACCCCTGCATACGGCAGGTGTACGCCTGCAGTTGCAGGTCCGGCGGCCGGCCTATGTCCGCGGCGACGTGATTCGCCTCGAACAGGTGCTGATCAATCTGTTGCGCAACGCGCTGGACGCCATGACCGGGGTGCCGGCCAAGGACATGCACATCAGCCTGCAGCTTCATGGCGAGCAATGGCAGCTGGACATTGCCGACAGCGGTGGCGGCATCGCCAGCGAGCACCTCGAACACTTGTTCGACCCGTTCTTCACCACCAAGCCCATCGGCGAAGGCCTCGGCTTGGGGCTGGCGGTCTCCCTGGCGATCGCTCACGAACACGGCGGCCAGTTGAGCGCGGAAAACCTGGCACACGGCGCACGTTTCACCCTTGCCCTGCCCATCGATACGGAGCCTGCATGAGCAATCAAGTGATGGTCATCGACGACGAAGCGAGCATTCGCGACGCTGTTGAACAGTGGTTGGGCCTCAGCGGCTTTTCGGTGCAGCGCTTCAGCCAGGCCGAAGACTGCCTGGCGCAGCTGCCGGCGGATTTCGCCGGGGTCATACTCAGCGACGTGCGCATGCCGGGCATGGGCGGGCTCGCCCTGCTGGCACAGGTCCAGGCCCGCGACCCCGAGTTGCCGGTGATTCTGTTGACCGGGCACGGTGACGTGCCGATGGCGGTGCAGGCCATGCGCGAGGGTGCCTACGATTTTCTCGAGAAGCCTTTCAGCCCGCAAAGCCTGTTGACCAGCCTGCAGCGCGCTCAGGACAAGCGTCGACTGGTTCTGGAAAACCGGCGCCTGCACAGTCGGGCCGATTTCAGCGAGCAATTGCAGGCGACCCTGCTTGGCGCTGCGCCCGCCATCGCCCAGCTGCGGCGCCAGGTACTGGATCTGGCGCAGTTGCCGGTCAACGTGGTGATTCGTGGCGAAACCGGCAGTGGCAAGGAGTTGGTTGCGCGCTGCCTGCACGATTTCGGCCCACGGGCTGGCAAACCCTTCGTAGCGCTCAACTGTGCCGCGATTCCCGAGGCATTGTTCGAGGCCGAACTGTTCGGCCACGAGAGCGGTGCGTTCACCGGCGCCCAGGGCAAGCGCATCGGCAAATTGGAGTACGCCCACGGCGGGACTCTGTTTCTCGACGAAGTGGAGAGCCTGCCGATGGCTCAGCAGGCCAAGCTGCTGCGTGTGCTGCAGGAGCAGAAGCTCGAGCGCCTGGGCTCCAACCAGAGCATTCCGGTTGACCTGCGGCTGGTCGCAGCGAGCAAGCCCGACCTGCTGGAGCAGGCACGGGCTGGGTTGTTTCGCGAAGACCTGGCCTATCGGCTGAATGTCGCCGAACTGCGCCTGCCGCCATTGCGCGAGCGGCGCGAAGACATCGTGCGGCTGTTCGATCACTTCACCGCGGCAACCGCGAAGCGTCTGGCGCGACAGGCGCCGCCGGTCAATTCGGCGCAACTGGCCCAGTTGCTCAGCCATGATTGGCCTGGCAACGTCCGCGAGCTGGCCAATGCTGCCGAACGCCACGTGCTGGGCTTGGCCGCGCCAGCGGCGGAAACGGTCAGCGTCCGGCTGTCCCTGGCGGCACAACAGGAAGCCTTCGAAGCCCAATGCCTGCGCGCGGCACTGGCGCGGCACCGCGGCGATATCAAGTCGGTGATGGAGGAACTGCAACTGCCTCGGCGCACCCTCAACGAAAAGATGCAGCGTCACGGCCTGGCCCGCGACGACTTTCGCGAGTAGGCAAGAATCCGCTCACTCCACCTCTCGTATCGGCAAGAATCCGCCGGCTTTTTTTCGTGAACCCTCTGAAAGCGGGGGGTGCAGCGGCTGGCACGGCTCCTGCTATTGCCTTGGCAAGCGCGAACCAACGCGCTACCAACAATAATGAGAAGGATCCATCATGGATAACTCCAACACCCTGCCCGCCGGGGCAACCGCTGCATCCGCCCCGCCTCGCACCACCGCCAGCCGCGTCAAGTCGATCTTCAGTGGCTCGGTCGGCAACATGGTCGAATGGTACGACTGGTACGTCTACGCGGCATTCTCGCTGTATTTCGCCCAGGTGTTCTTTCCCAAGGACAGCCTCAACGCGCAACTGCTCAACACCGCCGCGATCTTCGCCGTCGGTTTTCTGATGCGTCCCATCGGTGGCTGGCTGATGGGTTTGTACGCCGACCGCAAGGGCCGCAAGGCTGCGCTGATGGCGTCGGTATTGCTGATGTGCTTTGGCTCGCTGGTCATTGCGCTGACACCAAGCTACGAAACCATCGGCATCTGGGCGCCCGTGCTGCTGGTGCTGGCGCGGCTGATGCAGGGCCTCTCGGTGGGCGGCGAGTACGGCACGTCCGCCACCTACCTGAGCGAGATGGCAACCAGGGAACGGCGCGGCTTCTTCTCCAGCTTCCAGTACGTGACCCTGATTTCCGGCCAGTTGATCGCGCTGGCGGTGCTGATCGTGCTGCAGCAGACGCTCACCGAAGAACAGCTGCTCAGCTGGGGCTGGCGTGTACCGTTCGTGATCGGCGCGCTGTGCGCAGTGGTGGCGCTGTGGTTGCGCCGTGGCATGGAAGAGACCGACTCCTTCACCCAGAAAAAGGAATCCAAGGAAAGCACGATGCGCACCCTGCTGCGCCATCCCAAGGAACTGTTGACCGTGGTCGGCCTGACCATGGGCGGTACCCTGGCTTTCTACACCTACACCACCTACATGCAGAAATACCTGGTCAACACGGTGGGCTTCAGCAAAGCGGACTCGACGGCCATCTCGGCGGCCACGCTGTTCCTGTTCATGTGCCTGCAACCGGTGGTCGGCGCCCTCTCCGACAAGATCGGCCGACGCCCCATCCTGATCGCGTTCGGGGTACTGGGCACGGTGTGTACCGTTCCCATCCTGACCACGCTGCACACCATTCAAACCTGGTGGGGTGCGTTCTTCCTGATCATGGCGGCGCTGATCATCGTCAGCGGTTACACCTCGATCAACGCCGTGGTGAAAGCGGAGCTGTTCCCCACCGAGATCCGCGCGCTGGGCGTGGGCCTGCCCTATGCGCTGACCGTGTCGATCTTCGGCGGAACCGCCGAACTGATCGCCCTGTGGTTCAAGCAGATCGGCATGGAAACCGGTTACTACTGGTACGTGACCGCCTGCATCGCCTGCTCGCTGCTGGTGTACGTGTTCATGAAGGACACCAAGACGCACTCACGGATCGAAACGGACTGAAGCTGAGCATGCCTGCGCCGCAAAGGCGGGGGCAGTTGCACTGGCCGCCATGGCCGACGCACACTGGGGGCACCTGAACGCTGAGGATTGCCCCTGATGTCGGATGACACCTACTACTACGAGCCGGCCAAGGGCCATGGTCTGCCCCACGACCCCTTCAACGCCATCGTCGGCCCGCGGCCCATTGGTTGGATCTCTTCCCACGACCGTGAAGGTCGCCTGAACCTGGCGCCGTACAGCTTCTTCAACGCCTTCAACTACACGCCGCCGATCATCGGTTTCGCCAGTGTGGGACGCAAGGACAGCCTGAACAACATCGAACAGACCGGCGAATTCGTCTGGAACCTGTCTACTCGTGCCCTGGCCGAGCAGATGAACCAGAGCTGCGCCGCGGTCGGCCCCGAAGTCGACGAGTTCGAACTCAGTGGCCTGCACCATGCACCGTCGACAATCGTCAGCGTGCCGCGGGTGCTCGAAGCGCCGGTGTCGTTCGAGTGCAAGGTGACGCAGATCATTCAGCTCAAGGGCGCCGACCAGCAGGAAGTGTCCACCTGGCTGATCCTGGGTGAAGTGGTGGCGGTGCACATCGCCAAGTCATTGCTCAAGGACGGGATCTACGACACGGCCGCAGCCGGTCCGATCCTGCGCGGCGGCGGGCCGGCCGATTATTTCGAGATCGGTCCGCAGGCGCTGTTCAAGATGCACCGACCGCAGGTCAAGTAGGCTCGAAGCGCGGCTCGCCTTCATCGTCGACAGCGGCCAGAGTCAGCAAAATCTCGGCGGCAGCGCCATCGGCCTCGTGCGCGGTACGGAACGACTGGCCGTCGAGCACCTTGTGAAACCGCGGCGCACTACCGCCCTGCAGGGCCTTGATGGCGATGGCGGCGTGGTAACTGCCTTCATTGGGCACTACCGCTGAAACCGCTTCGTGATGTTCGAATACCTTGCGTGCCATGACGTACCTCGCAGCTATGCAAAAGCCACGATTGTACGCAGCTCAGGCCGCGCTGGCCTGTTCGATCGCGGCATCCTCGAAGGTGTGCAGATCGAGGCTGGTGACCAGCAGGCCCTGGACCAGGTCGGAGAACACCTGCATGCCGGGCGATTTGAACCAGGCGGTCATCGCGGCGTGATCGCGCCAGACGCCGGCCACTTGCCACAATCGCTCGTCGCCGTGGCTGCGCTGGACTGCAAAATGCAGGCAGCCGGGCATGCCCAGCGCAGGCCGCACCAGTGCCGACAACCCCAGCCCGACCTGTTCGGAATGCCCATGCCGGGCGGTGACCAAGGCACAGTGACTGACAGTAGAAAGGCTGACGGTAGATAATGAGTTCATGCTCGACTCTCCCTGATTGAACGGTCTGCGGTGAACAAGGTTGCAGCGACAACGTTACGCAACCCCGGACCACAGGGGTTAGCCGTTTCCTGTCAAGGTCTTGCCCGATCCTGCAGGGTTGCAGTTTCAATCAACCCAAGCGGCCCTGTGTGGCGGTTTTCCTGCCCATCCGCACAGTGCACGTGCGGGTTCGGACAAGACGCTCCTACAACTTGGCAGGATTGGGCAAACATCCTGCAGCTATCGTCTACCCTTGGCATTAAGCGCGGATTATCCTCGTGGTCATGTGATGCACAGATCATGGAGCCTGCATGAAACCCGCCGCACCTGCTGCCCTGCCCCTGCACCCTGCCCTGGAACGAAGTCGCTGCGAACTTGCCGAGCGCATTGCCCGTGGCGCACAGGCACCCGGCTGCCATGGCACCGCGATCAGCGGCTTGCATCTGGTGCGCTATGAAGAGTGCGTGCAGTCGTTCCCGGCGTTGGTGCAACCGGCGCTGTGCATCCTTGCCCACGGCAGCAAGGAGGTGCGCCTGGGGGAAGAGCGCTATATCTACGACCCGCTGAACTTCATGGTGGTGTCGGTGGCCATGCCGATCTCGGGACGGATCCTGGATGCCAGCCCCGGCGACCCTAGCCTGTCCCTGCGGTTGGACATCGACCCCGACGAAATCAACGCGGTGATCGCCGACGCCGGGCCACTGGGCGTGCCTTCGCGTTCGACCCAGCGCGGCCTGTACGTGGAGCAGATGGACACCGCGTTTCTCGATGCCGTGCTGCGCCTGGTACGCCTGCTGGAAACACCGAAGGACATTGCCGTGCTGGCACCACTGGTGCGGCGGGAAATCCTCTATCGCCTGCTGGGCGGGCAACAGGGTCACCGCTTGTATGAAATCGCCGTAGCCCACAGCCAGACCCACCGAGTCAGCCAGGCCATTGCCTGGATCAATCGGCATTTCCAGCGCAGCCTGCGCATCGAAGACCTGGCTCGCGAAGTCAACCTGAGCGTGTCCACCCTGCATCACCGTTTCAAGGCCGTGACGTCCATGAGCCCGTTGCAGTACCAGAAACAGCTGCGCTTGCAGGAGGCTCGTCGACTGATGCTCAGCGAAGATCTCGATGCGTCGGCCGCCGGGTATCGCGTGGGCTACGAAAGTCCTTCGCAGTTCAGCCGCGAATACAGCCGGCATTTCGGCGCACCACCGGTGCGTGACCTGGCACGCCTGCGCATCAGCCTCTGATGTCATGCTGGCAGAGTTGAAAAAAAACCGCAGATCACCAATAGAACCGATAGCTAGCTATCAAGTACACTCGAAGACCGCAGCCCGTGGCCATCTTGCCGGGGCGTCTCTTTGCAGGCCTACCTGTGACCGATCTCAGCCACTCCCCGCCGGCCATCAAGAGCATTCTGGTGGCCCTGATGCTGGCCATTTTCCTGGGCGCGTTGGACCAGACCATCGTTGCGGTCTCCATGCCGGCGATCTCCGCCCAGTTCAACGACGTCGACCGCCTGGCCTGGGTGATCTCCGGGTATATGGTGGCCATGACCGTGGCCACGCCGATCTACGGCAAGCTGGGCGACCTGTATGGACGCCGACGCATGATTCTGATCGGCACGGGATTGTTCACCCTGGCGTCGCTGTTCTGCGGCATGGCGCAGAGCATGGAGCAACTGGTGCTGGCGCGCCTGCTGCAGGGCGTCGGCGCTGGCGGCATGGTTTCGGTGAGCCAGGCGATCATCGGCGATGTCGTGCCGCCGCGCGAACGTGGCCGCTACCAGGGCTATTTCAGCAGCATGTACGCAGCCGCCAGCGTGCTGGGCCCGGTACTGGGCGGCTACATGACGCAGTACCTGTCGTGGCGCTGGGTGTTTCTGATCAACCTGCCGCTGGGCGCGTTCGCCTGCTGGTACGCCAGCCGCAAGCTGGCGGGGCTGCCCATACCGCAGCGTACGCCGATCATCGATTACCTGGGTACGGTGCTGATGATCGTCGGCCTGAGCACCTTGCTCATGAGCATCACCCGCGTTGGCCAGGGGCATGGGCTGGACGACACCCAGGTGTGGGCGCTGCTGGTGATTGCCGCGGCAGCGCTGCTGGGTTTTGTCTGGCATGAACGACGCTTTCGCGAACCGCTGCTGCCGATGCATCTGTTTGCCAATCGCGCAGCGGTGCTGTGCTGGTGCACGGTGTTTTTCACCAGCTTCCAGGCCATCGGGCTGAGCGTGATGATGCCCCTGCGCTTCCAGACCGTCACCGGTGCCGGCGCGGATCAGGCGGCTCTGTACCTGCTGCCACTCGCATTGGGGTTGCCCATCGGGGCTTTTCTGGGCGGGCGTCGCACATCGCAGACCGGGCGCTACAAACCGATCATTCTGACCGGGGCGTTACTCGCTCCGCTGGGGATTCTGGGCATGGCGTTCAGTGCGCCGGACAACCTGCTGCTCAGCGTGACCTTCATGCTGTTGACGGGGTTTGCCTGCGGGTTGCAGTTTCCCACCTCGCTGGTCGGCGCGCAGAATTCGGTGCAGGCCAGGGACATCGGCGTGGCCACCAGTACCTTGGCGTTGTTTCGTTCGTTAGGCGGCGCTGTTGGGGTGGCTTGTCTGTCGGCTTTGCTGTTGGCCATGCTGCACGGTGTGCAGTTGGCGGATGGTGCCTTGAGCGGTCATGGGCTCGAGGTAATGACCGACAACGTGCTGCTGACCGGGCTCAACGCTGCGGCCGGCCCTGCTCGCGATGCCTTGCGCATGGAACTGGCGCAGACCTTCCAGCACTTGCTGTGGGCCAGTGCCGGCATCTCCCTGCTGGGAGTGGCCGTGGCACTGGCGCTGCCCAATCTGGAATTGCGCGGCCGCGGGCATGGCGAGAAGTAGCTTGGGCGCAAGGCAGGCCTGGCCTCTTCGCGGGTAGAACCCGCGAAGGGGCCCGCTCAGGCAACCGGTCGCTTCTTGCGCTGGGCCCAGGCTACGGCCAGGCCGCTGAGGCAGATGACGCTGATGCCCACCACCCCGAAGATGTCGGGGGTGTGGTCGAAGATCAGGTAGCCATACATCCCGGCGAACAGGATCTGCCCGTAACTGAACGGTGCCAGCAGCGCCGGCGCGGCATGGCGAAAGGCCTGGGTCAGCAACAGATGCCCGAGCATGCCGCAGGTGCCCAGCCCGACCATGAACAATGCATCGATCCACCCCGGCGCCTGCCAGAAGAACGGCAGCGCGGCGCTCATGATCAGCGTGTTGAAGATACCGGCGAGAAAATTGCTGGTGGTCGGGCTGTCGATGCTGCTGAGCTTGCGCGTCAGCAATTGGTACAGGCCGAAGAAGAACGCGGATATCAACGGCAGCAGGATGGCCGGCGTGAACAGGGCACCGCCGGGGCGGATCACGATGAGCACGCCGATGAAGCCGGTGATCACCGCCGCCCATTGCGCGCGGGTCACCACTTCCTTGAGCAGCGGCACCGACAACGCCGTCACCAACAGCGGTGCCAGGAAGTTGACCGCTGTGGCTTCGGCCAGCGGTATGTAGCGCAGGCTGGTGGTGAAGAACAGGCTGGTGGCGATCAGGCACAGCGCGCGCAACAGCTGCAGCCCCGGCCGCTTGGTGCGGATCACCGTGGACAGCCCGGTCTGCGGCACGAATATGACCAGCATCAGCAAGGTGTGCACCACGTAGCGCGCCCACACCACCACAACGATGGGGAACAGCCCGGAGAGGTACTTGGACAAGGCGTCGTGGCTGGCGAACAGCAACGTTGCCAGACAGATCAGCGCGATACCGCGCAGCGGCTGGTTGACCCCGGTGAGCAACGGGTTTTGCACGCTCATTCACACGCTCGCAACAGGATGATGAAAGGGTAACGGTCGTGACCTGTCCGCCGCACGCAGGTACTCGGGCAGCGGCTGGATGGTGTCGGGTCGATGATGGCGCGAGCGGGGGCGCTGTTACAACTTGATTCAGAACTTTATTTGCGCAACGCCGGTGTCAGGCTCAGCGTCTGCAGGCTCAGGTCCACCCAACGCTCCGCTTCCTGATAGAGATCGAAACTGTCGGGGACGAGCAACCATTGGCCGACCATGCCATCTATATAGGCGTGCAAGGCGATGGCCGCCCTGACGGTGTCCAGATCGTGCGGCAACTGCTCGCGGTTCACGGCGTTGCGCAACGACCGTTCGATGCGCACATTGCAGTCGATGCTGACCGACTGGCGCTGGCGGCGCATGTCACACATTTCATCGGTGAACTCGCACTTATGATGCAGAATTTCGTTGAGGCGGCGGGTCTTGGGGTCTACGGCGATCTGCTGGAAAAGGCGGATCAGCAACTGACGCATGCAACCCAGTGGGTCGGGCTCATCCTCGCTCTCGCTGGCCTGGGCCAGCTCCTCGAGCGGCTCCTGCAAGCTGTCGAGCATGGCCTGGACCAGATCCGCCTTGTTGCTGAAGTGCCAATAGATGGCGCCGCGCGTCACCCCTGCCAGGGTCGCGATGTCAGCCAGGGTCGTGCGCGCCACGCCGCGCTCGTAGAAGGCCTGCTCGGCCGCCTCGAGAATCTGGCTGCGGGTTTCCTGGGCTTCCTCTTTGGTACGGCGAACCATGGCAGTCGAACCTCAATCTTCAATGCACGCGCGATGCGTAACGCAGCGCCTGCTCAGGCCGGGAATCCCTTTTGTGCGGGGCTTGTCCGGAATATCGATGGGTGCGCCGCAACGTCGCGGGCATCAGGCCATCAAGTTGTTTACAAACAACCACGAATGTAAGTATATTCGTTAGTAAGCTATTAATCCAGTCGTAACATTTTTTTACCTTTCCACTATTCTTGAGCCCTCCCCCGCGCTCACGACCCGAGGATCTTCATGCAATTCAAGCCAGTTGTTACCGCTCTGGTATCCGCCGTCGCCCTGGCAACCTTGCTCAGCGGCTGTGACAAAAAGGAAGAAGCAGCCCCGCAACAGGCTCAGCAAGCTCCTCAGGTCGGCGTGGTTACCCTGAAAACCCAACCCTACACATTGACCAGCGAACTGCCGGGCCGGACCACCGCGTACCGCGTGGCCGAAGTACGGCCGCAGGTCAACGGGATCATCCTCAAGCGTCTGTTCAAGGAAGGCACCGAGGTCAAGGCCGGGCAGCAGCTCTACCAGATCGACCCGTCGGTGTACGAGGCTACGCTGGGCAGCTCCCAGGCGACGCTTGAGTCGGCCAAGTCGCTGGCCGGGCGCTACAAGCAGCTGATCGACGAGCAAGCCGTCAGCCGCCAGGAATACGACAACGCACGCTCGCAGCAGCTGCAGGCAGAGGCCTCGGTGAAGAGCGCGCAGATCGACCTGCGCTACACCAAGGTGATGGCGCCGATCTCGGGCCGCATCGGCCGTTCCGACGTGACCGAAGGCGCACTGGTGACCAATGGCCAGACCAACGCCCTGGCGACCATCCAGCAGCTGGACCCGATCTACGTCGACGTGACGCAGTCGTCCGCCGAAATGCTTCGGCTGCGACGCGACCTTGACAGCGGCAAGCTGCAGAAGGCTGGCGACAACGCCGCTTCGGTCAAGCTGACCCTGGAAGACGGCAGCGAGTACGCCCAGGCCGGCAAGCTGGAGTTCTCCGAAGTGTCGGTCGATCAAGCCACAGGCTCGGTGACCCTGCGCGCCGTGTTCCCCAACCCGGAACACGTGCTGCTGCCCGGCATGTTCGTGCACGCCAAGCTGCAGGCCGGTGTGCGCAGCGAAGCCATCCTGGCGCCCCAGCAAGGCGTGACGCGTGACCTGAAGGGCACCCCGACCGCCTTGATCGTCAACAAGGACAACAAGGTCGAGCAGCGTCAGCTGGTGGCCAATCGCACCGATGGCGCCTATTGGGTGATCGAAAAGGGCCTTAACGCCGGCGATCGCTTGATCACCGAAGGTCTGCAATACGTCAAGCCGGGTGCCGATGTGACCGTCAAGGATGCTGGCAACCTGACTCCTGAACAGTCCGCCCCTGCCGCCAACGGCAAAGGTGAGTGATCGATGTCTAAATTCTTTATCGACCGACCCATTTTCGCCTGGGTACTTGCCCTGGTGATCATGCTGGTGGGTGGGCTGGCCATTCTCAAGCTGCCCATCAACCAATACCCGGCCATCGCGCCGACCGCCATCGACATCCAGGTCACCTACCCAGGTGCGTCCGCACAGACCGTGCAGGACACCGTGGTACAGATCATCGAGCAGCAGCTCAACGGTATCGACAACCTGCGTTACGTTTCCTCGGAGAGCAACTCCGACGGCAGCATGACCATCAGCGTGACCTTCAACCAGGGCACCAACCCCGACATCGCCCAGGTGCAGGTGCAGAACAAGCTCAACCTGGCCACCCCACTGTTGCCGCAGGAAGTGCAGCAACAGGGCCTGCGCGTGACCAAGTCGGTGAAGAACTTCCTGTTGGTGATCGGCCTGGTGGCCGAAGACGACACGCTGACCCGTGAAGACTTGTCCAACTACATCGTCTCCAACATCCAGGACCCGATCTCGCGGACCTCGGGCGTGGGCGACTTCCAGGTGTTCGGTTCGCAGTACGCCATGCGCATCTGGCTGGACCCGGCCAAGTTGAACAAGTATCAACTGACACCGGTGGAAATCAGCGCCGCGATCAGCGCGCAGAACGTGCAGATCGCTACCGGTCAGCTCGGCGGCCTGCCGGCCGTGCCTGGCACCCAGCTCAACGCCACCATCATCGGCAAGACCCGCCTGCAGACCGCCGAGCAGTTCGGCAACATTCTGCTCAAGGTCGACGCTGACGGTTCGCAGGTACGTCTCAAGGACGTTGCACGCATCGCCCTGGGCGGCCAGAGCTACAGCATCGACGCCCAGTTCAACGGCAAGCCGGCCTCGGGCATGGCGATCAAGCTGGCGTCCGGCGCCAACGCACTGGACACCGCCAAGGCGATTCGCGCCACCGTGGCCAACCTGGAGCCGTTCTTTCCGCCTGGCATGAAAGTGGTTTACCCGTACGACACCACGCCGACCGTGACCGAGTCGATTTCCGGCGTCGTGCACACGCTGATCGAAGCGATCGTGCTGGTGTTCCTGGTGATGTACCTGTTCCTGCAGAACTTCCGCGCCACGGTCATCACGACCATGACGGTACCGGTGGTATTGCTCGGCACCTTCGGCATCCTCGCCGCGTTCGGTTTCACCATCAATACCTTGACCATGTTCGGCATGATCCTGGCCATCGGACTATTGGTGGACGATGCGATCGTGGTGGTGGAGAACGTCGAGCGGGTCATGGCCGAGGAGCACTTGTCGCCCAAGGAGGCGACCAAGAAGTCCATGGAGCAGATCCAGGGCGCGCTGGTCGGTATCGCCATGGTGCTCTCGGCGGTACTGCTGCCGATGGCCTTCTTCGGCGGCTCCACCGGTGTGATCTACAAACAGTTCTCGATCACCATCGTTTCGGCCATGGCGCTGTCGGTACTGGTCGCGCTGATCTTCACCCCGGCATTGTGCGCCACCATGCTCAAGCCGATCGATCCGGAAAAACACGGCCAACCCAAGCGTGGGTTCTTCGGCTGGTTCAACCGAACCTTCGACCGCAGCGTGGTCAGCTACGAGAACGGCGTGAAGCGCATGGTCACGCACAAGCTGCCGGCGTTCATCGTTTATCTGATCATTTTCGCTGGCATGATCTTCCTGTTCACCCGCATCCCTTCGGCGTTCCTGCCTGAAGAAGACCAGGGCGTGATTTTCGCCCAGGTGCAGACGCCTGCAGGCTCCTCGGCCGAACGGACGCAGAAGGTCATCGACGAGATGCGCACCTTCCTGCTCGACGGGGAAAATGGCGAAGGCGCTGGTGTGAAGTCGGTGTTCAGTGTCAACGGCTTCAACTTCGCCGGTCGTGGCCAGAGTTCGGGCCTGGCGTTCGTCATGCTCAAACCCTGGGGTGAGCGCGACGCCGAGACGACTGTGTTCAAGATCGCCGAGCGGGCGCAGAAGCATTTCGCCAGCTTCCGCGATGCCATGGTTTTCGCCGTGGTCCCGCCTTCGGTATTGGAACTGGGTAACGCATCGGGCTTCGACTTCTACCTGCAGGATCAGGGCGGGGTTGGCCACGAAAAACTGCTGGAGGCACGTAACCAGTTCCTCGGCATGGCCGCCCAGAGCAAGATCCTGGCGGGCGTGCGTCCCAACGGTCTGAACGACGAGCCGCAGTACCAGCTCACCGTGGATGACGAGAAGGCCAGTGCCCTGGGCATCACCTTGTCGACCATCAACCAGACCCTGTCCATCGCTTTGGGCGGTAGCTACGTCAACGACTTCATCGACCGCGGTCGGGTGAAGAAGGTCTATGTGCAGGGCGAAGCGGCAGCGCGGATGACCCCCGAAGACCTGAACAAGTGGTACGTGCGCAACGACTCCGGGACCATGGTGCCGCTGTCGGCCATCGCCACCGGTGAGTGGATCTACGGTTCGCCCAAACTGTCGCGCTACAACGGCGTGGCGGCGATGGAGATCCTGGGTACGCCGGCACCGGGCTACAGCTCGGGTGATGCCATGGCCGAGGTCGAGGCGCTGGCGAAGAAACTGCCTGATGGCATCGGCTACTCGTTCACCGGCCTGTCGTACGAAGAACGTCTGTCCGGCTCGCAAGCCCCGGCGCTCTATGCGATCTCGCTGCTGTTCGTGTTCCTCTGTCTGGCAGCCCTGTACGAAAGCTGGTCGATCCCGATCGCGGTGCTCCTGGTGGTGCCGCTGGGTGTGATCGGTGCGCTGATCGCCACCAGCATGCGCGGCTTGTCCAACGACGTGTTCTTCCAGGTGGGCCTGTTGGTCACGGTGGGGTTGGCGGCGAAGAACGCCATTCTGATCGTCGAGTTCGCCAAGGAACTGCACGAACAGGGCAAGAGCCTGGTCGATGCAGCAGCCGAGGCGTGCCGCATGCGTCTGCGGCCGATCATCATGACGTCCCTGGCGTTCATCCTCGGCGTTGTCCCTCTGGCGATTTCCAGCGGCGCAGGTTCGGGCAGCCAACATGCCATCGGTACCGGGGTGATCGGCGGTATGATCACCGCCACCGTCCTGGCAATCTTCTGGGTGCCGATGTTCTACGTGGCCGTGTCGTCGATGTTCAAGAGCAAATACGACAAGGAACACGAGCAGGACAAGGGCAACGACAAAGCCATTACACACGAAGAGGCTGGCCAATGAGCAAGTCACTGATATCCATCGCTGTCGCCGCCTTCGTGCTCGGCGGCTGCTCGATGATCCCCGAGTACCAGCAGCCTGCCCTGCCAGTGGCCGAGCAGTTTCCGCAAGGCGAGGCCTACGCGCCCGCCGATGCGGCCGAAGTGGCTGCGGCCGAGCAAGGCTGGCGGCAGTTCTTCACCGACCCGGCGCTCGAGCGCCTGGTGCAGGTGGCGCTGGAGAACAACCGCGACCTGCGCGTGGCGGCCCTGAACATCGAGGCCTACCGGGCGCAGTACCGCATCCAGCGCGCCGATCTGTTCCCGGCGATCAACGCCGACGGCACCGGTACGCGTCAGCGCACACCGGCCGACCTGTCGCAGCTTGGCGAGTCGGGCATCTCCAGCCAGTACGGGGTCACCCTGGGCGTCAGCGCCTATGAACTGGACCTGTGGGGCCGCATCCGCAGCCTCAACGAACAGGCGCTGCAGACCTACCTGTCCAGCGAAGAGGCACGTCGTTCCACCCAGATCAGCCTGGTGGCCAACGTGGCCAATGCCTACCTGACCTGGCAGGCCGACCAGGCGCTGCTGAAACTGACCCAGGACACCCTGGGCGCGTTCGAGCAGAGCCTCAAGCTGACCAGCCGCAGCACCGAAGTGGGCGTGTCCTCGGCCCTGGACCTGAGCCAGGCGCGCACCGCGGTAGAAACCGCCCGGGTCAGCCTGGCCCGCTACCACCGCCAGGTGGCCCAGGACCGCAACAGCCTGACCATGCTGCTGGGCACGCGCATTCCGGTGGACCTGCCCGAAGCCCGTGGCCTGGATGCCGACCTGCTCAGCGAAGTGCCCGCAGGCATGCCGTCGCAGCTGCTGACCCGGCGCCCGGACATCCTCGAAGCCGAGCACGCCTTGCTGGCCGCCAACGCCAACATCGGCGCGGCTCGCGCAGCGTTCTTCCCCAGCATCAGCCTGACCGCCAACGCCGGCACTTCGAGCCGCCAGTTGTCCGGCCTGTTCGACGCCGGTTCCGGCAGCTGGTTGTTCTCGCCCAGCATCAGCCTGCCGATCTTCAACGCCGGCGCGCTGCGTGCAAGCCTGGACTACTCGAAGATCCAGAAGGACATCAACATCGCCAACTACGAGAAGGTCATTCAAACGGCCTTCCAGGAAGTGTCCGACGGCCTCGCCGCACGCAAGACCTACAACGAGCAGTTGCAGGCCCAGCGTGACTCGGTACAGGCCAACCAGGATTACTACCGCCTGGCAGAGCGTCGCTATCGGATCGGTATCGACAGCAACCTGACCTTCCTCGATGCCCAGCGCTCGCTGTTCAGTGCTCAGCAATCGCTGATCACCGACCGGCTTTCGCAGCTGACCAGCGAGGTCAATCTGTACAAGGCCCTGGGTGGCGGCTGGTACGAGCGTACGGGCCAGGCCCAGTTGGCACAGCCAGCGCAGGCGCCGAAAAGCTGAAGCGCAACGTTGCAAGAAAAAACCACCGCCTGCGGTGGTTTTTTTATGCAGGTCAGGCGGCGACGTCGGCACGAACAGGGTAGCCCCTGAAGAAAATGTCACACGGGACTGGCCGAAAGTTCAATCTTGAGCAATAGTGGTCTGATGACCAGATAACTGACTTGTTATTAACCAGTTAGTTAGTGTTCGGTTATCGCACGTATTCCCGTGCGGTCGGTTGAATCGGGCGTCACCCCAACGCACCATCCGCGCAACACTTAGAAACATGCATGACCTGCTCGTACAAGCGTGCGTCAATCATAAAATCAATAACAATAGGTTTACCCCATGCGCCAGCACTTCCGTCGTTCACCCCGTCTGTTGCCCAACCTGATTGCGCTGACCGTTGCCACGGCCGCCCTGCCCTCCTTTGCGGCCGAGTCCGGCTTCCTGGAGGACGCCAAGGTAGGGCTGAACCTGCGCAACTTCTACTTCAACCGCAATCACACCAACCCGGCCTTCCCGCAGAGCAAGTCCGAGGAATGGACCCAAAGCTTCATTCTCGATGCCAAGTCCGGCTACACCCAAGGCATGGTCGGCTTCGGTGTGGACGTGCTGGGCATGTACTCGGTCAAGCTCGACGGCGGCCGTGGTACCTATGGCACGCAGTTGTTGCCTGTGCATGACGGCAATGACCCGGCCGACGATTTCGGTCGGTTGGGTGTGGCCGCCAAGGCCAAGATATCCAAGACCGTGCTCAAGGTCGGTGAATGGATGCCGGTGCTGCCTATCCTGCGCTCGGATGACGGGCGCTCGCTGCCGCAGACTTTCCAGGGCGGACAGGTCACCTCCCAGGAAATCGACGGCCTGACGCTATACGGCGGCCAGTTCCGCAAGAACAGCCCGCGCAACGACGCCAGCATGGAGGACATGTTCCTGCAGGGCCGCGCCGGCATCACTTCCGACCGCTTCAATTTCGTCGGTGGCGAGTACACCTTCAACGGCAAGAACACCCTGGTCGGCCTGTGGAATGCCGAGCTCAAGGACATCTACCAGCAGCAGTACCTGCAGATTCTCCACAGCCAGCCCTTGGGCGACTGGACCCTGGGTGCCAACCTGGGCTTCTTCCATGGCAAGGAGGACGGCAGCGCACGGGCCGGTGACCTGGACAACAAGACCTGGTCGGCGCTGCTGTCGGCCAAGTACGGCAGCAACACCTTCTATGTCGGTCTGCAGAAAGTCACCGGCGACAATGGCTGGATGCGCGTCAACGGCACCAGTGGCGGCACCCTGGCCAACGACAGCTACAACTCCAGCTACGAGAACGCCAAGGAGAAATCCTGGCAGTTGCGCCATGACTTCAACTTCGCCGGCGTGGGCGTACCGGGGCTGACCCTGATGAACCGCTACATCAGCGGCGACAATGTGCACACCGCCACCGTCACCGACGGCAAGGAATGGGGCCGCGAAACCGAACTGGCCTACACCGTGCAGTCGGGCACCTTCAAGAGCCTGAACATGCGCTGGCGCAACTCGACCATGCGCCGCGACTACAGCACCAGCGAGTTCGACGAAAACCGGGTGATCGTCAGCTATCCGCTGAGCATTCTGTAACCCTCGCGCCGGTGACGGGCATGTCGCCCGCACCGGCCCGCTCGGGCGTCACTGGCGGGATTCGACGCCCAGCTCATCCCATACCGATTCGGCCAGGTGAAACGTCGCGTTGGCCGCCGGAATGCCACAATAGATGGCGCTCTGCATCAAGACTTCCTTGATCTCTTCACGGGTGACACCGTTGCTTGCCGCCGCACGCAAGTGCAGCTTGAGCTCGTCGTTGCGATTCATGCCGATCAGCATGGCGATGGTGACCAGGCTGCGGGTGTGCCGCGGCAGGCCCGGACGGGTCCAGATATCACCCCACGCATGGCGGGTGATCATCTCCTGGAACTCGGTATTGAACTCGGTCAGGTTGTTCAGGCTGCGTTCCACATGGGCATCGCCCAACACCGCTCGCCTGACTTTCAGGCCTTCTTCGTAGCGTTCTTTTTCGTCCATGGACGTGCTCCTTCAGCGCAACAGAAATTCGACGACGCGGGCACTGAAAGGCGCACCGACTTCAACGTTGGACAAATGCGCCGCGGCAAACTCGGCGTACTGCGCACCGGCCACCTGCTCGACGATGAATTGCGCGTCGGCGGGCGTGGTCACAGCGTCCTCGGTGCCTGCGATCACCAACAGCGGTACCTGGATGGCACCCAACTGTTCGCGGAAATCGGCGTCGCGCACGGCCGCGCAGATGGCGGCGTAGCCTTGGGGCGAAGTGGCCGCGAGCATGTCGGTGATGCGCCGGGTTTCGCCCGGGCTGGCTTCGGCGAACGCCGGGGTGAACCAGCGCGCGATGGAGGCGTCGCGCAGCGACTGCATGGCCGCCTCGCCCTGCCCAAGGACCATTTCGATCCGAGGGTTCCAGACGTCCTGGGTACCGATTTTCGCCGCCGTGTTGCAGATCACCAGCTTGTGCAGGCGCTCGCCAGCGTTGATCCCCAGCCATTGGCCGATCAAGCCGCCCATGGACAGGCCGCAGAAGTGCACCTTGTCCAGTCGCAGGGCATCGAGCAGCGCGAGCACGTCGCCACCCAGCTGCTCGATGGTGTAGGTGCCCGGGGTCACCAGGGATCGGCCATGGCCGCGGGTGTCGTAGCGCAGCACCTGAAAATGCTCGGTGAAGGCGGCCATCTGGCTGTCCCACATGTGCCGGTCGGTGCCCAGCGAGTTGGACAGCACCAGTACCGGCTTGTCCTCGGGGCCTTGCAGACTGTAATCGAGTTCGCCGTCGGCGAGTTGTACCTGTGCCACGCTCATCTCCTCACGCATTCAAAAGATCGTGTTCGGCCACCGCCCGTTCGACCCAGACCTGGGCCTGGCCCAGGTAGTGCGAAGGGTCCAGCAGACGGTCCAGTTCATTGGCGTCCAAGTGCTCGGTGACCTGCGGCTCGTCGCCGAGCACCGCGCGCAGGTGCCGGCCCTGGGCGACGGCCTGCTTGCAGCACTGTTCCAGCACATGATGGGCGCGGTCACGACCGATCCGCTGGGCCAGCACGATGCTCACAGCTTCGGCCAGCACCAGGCCGTGAGTCAGTTCCAGGTTCGCCAGCATGCGCCCATCGTCGACCTGCATGCCGTCGGCGATGGCCAGCGCCTGCTGCAGCGCGCCGGACACCAGGCAGCAGATCTCCGGCAGCGTTTCCCATTCGGCGTGCCACAGCCCCAGGCTGCGCTCGTGTTCCTGCGGCATCGCGCTGAACAGCGTGGCCAGCAGACCCGGCACCCGGGTGGCAGCGCCAATGAGCACCGCCGCACCGACCGGATTGCGCTTGTGCGGCATGGTCGAGGAACCGCCCTTTCCCGGTGCCGAAGGTTCGAAGACTTCCGCCGCCTCGGTCTGCATCAGCAGGCTGATATCACGCCCCAGCTTGCCCAGACTGCCGGCCAACAGGCCCAGCACCGAGGCCAGCTCCACCAGTCGGTCGCGTTGAGTATGCCAAGGCTGCTCGGGCAGGTTCAGGTGCAGTTCCTCGGCCAGTGCCTGGGCCACCGGCATGGCTCGATCGCCGAGTGCGGCCAAGGTGCCCGATGCGCCGCCGAATTGCAGGCAGGCCAGCCGCGGCCTGAGCTCGCGCAGGCGCTGTCGGCTGCGGGTCAGGGCGCCGAGCCAGCCAGCGATCTTCATGCCCAGGGTGACGGGTGTGGCGTGTTGCAGCCAGGTTCGTCCGGGCATCACCGTGGCCGCATGGCGGCGAGCCTGCTGGCTCAGGGCGTCGGTCAGCAGGCGCAGGTCGGATTCGATCAGCTCAACTGCCGCCAGCAGCTGCAGGACCAGCCCGGTGTCCATGACATCCTGGCTGGTCGCCCCCAGATGCACGTAGCGCTCGGCCTCGGCGTCGGTGGCGGAAATGACCTTGCCGAGCATCTTGACCAAGGGAATGGCCGAGTTGCCAGCACTGGCAATGGCCTGCGCCAAGGCCTGGAAGTCGTATAGCTGGGCCTTGCACGCGGCCTCTATGGGAGCGACTGCCGCGCTGGGGATCACACCGACCCGCGCCTGGGCGCGAGCCAGCGCGGCTTCGAAATCGAGCATGCCCTGCACCCGGCCATGGTCGCAGAAGATCTGGCGCATGGCCGGGGCGGTGAAGTAGACATCGAACAACTGATTGTTCGGCGGTTGGTTCATGGAGCTCCCCTGCAAGGGCGCGCCAGCGATGGCGCGCCCCTGGGTTTAATGGTCGGTATGCAGGTACTTGGGCTGCTTGGGCAGACGCAGGCTGAACAGGAAGGCGATGGCCATCATCACCGTGACGTACCAGTAGAACGCGTTTTCGTTGCCCATGTTCTTCAGGTTCAAGGCGACGAACTCCGCTGAACCGCCGAACACCGCGTTGGCTACCGCGTAGGCCAGGCCGACGCCCAGGGCGCGCACCTGCGGCGGGAACATCTCGGCTTTGACCAGGCCACTGATCGAGGTGTAGAAGCTGACGATGGCCAGGGCCAGGGTGATCAGCACGAACGCCAGGAACGGGCTGGTGACGGTCTTCAATGCCATGAGGATCGGCAAGGTGCACAAGGTACCGAGCCCGGCGAACCAGAGCATCGAGGTGCGTCGGCCGATGCGGTCGGCGAGCATGCCGAACAGCGGCTGCATGCACATGTACAGGAACAGCGCGCCGGTCATGATCAGGCTGGCGGTCTTGGCATGCATGCCTGCGGTATTGACCAGGTACTTCTGCATGTAGGTGGTGAATGTGTAGAAAATCAGCGAGCCGCCGGCGGTGTAGCCCAATACGGTGATGAAGGCTGCGCTGTGATTCTTGAACAGCCCGGCGATGCTGCCGGCGTCCTTGTCGTTGCGCGTTTCGGCGGTGCTGGTTTCCTTCAGCGTACGGCGCAACAACAGCGAGATGATCGCGGCGACGGCACCGACGAAAAACGGAATGCGCCAGCCCCAGGCCCGCAGTTCCTGCTCATCGAGAAACTGCTGGAGGATGACCACGGTCAGCACGGCCAGCAGTTGCCCGCCGATCAACGTTACGTACTGGAACGACGCGAAGAAACCACGCTGGCCACGCAGGGCGACTTCGGACATGTAGGTCGCCGTGGTGCCGTATTCACCACCTACCGAGAGACCCTGGAACAGCCGGGCCAGCAACAGGATGATAGGTGCCCAGACACCGATGGTGGCGTAGGTCGGCAGGCAGGCGATCACCAGCGAGCCAGCGCACATCATCAGCACCGAGATCATCATGGAGTTCTTGCGGCCATGCTTGTCGGCCACGCGGCCGAACAGCCAGCCACCGATCGGCCGCATCAGAAAGCCTGCGGCGAACACTCCGGCGGTGTTGACCAGTTGCACGGTTGGATCGTCGGAAGGAAAGAAGGCTGGGGCGAAATAAATGGCGCAGAAGGCGTAGACATAGAAGTCGAACCACTCCACCAGGTTGCCCGATGAAGCGCCGACGATCGCGAATATGCGCTTCTTGCGCTCCTCACCGGTGTAATGAACTGTTGTCATGTTTTAGTTCTCATTGAGGTCGGTAAAGGCTAGACATAACCTGTTACAACCTCAGGCACAAGGTGATTGGCGGTCTGGGAGGTTGAGGGTTGGCTTTAGGGCCTCTTCGCGGGCAGAGCCCGCTCCCACAGGAGCCTGCTCCCACAAGAACATTTGATCTATGTGGGAGAGGGCTTTTCTGTGGGAGCGGGGCGGGCGGCGAGCCCTCTGCCCGCGAAGAGGCCAGTGAAGCCCCCTCAAACCCGCTCGATCGCCAACGCCAGACCCTGCCCTACCCCCACGCACATCGTCGCCAGCCCGCGCTTGCCGCCACTTTTTTCCAACTGATGCAGCGCGGTCAACACCAGCCGCGCCCCGCTCATGCCCAATGGGTGCCCCAAGGCAATCGCCCCGCCGTTGGGATTGACCTGCGCCGCGTCGTCCGCCAGCCCCAGCTCGCGCAGCACGGCCAGGCCCTGGCTGGCGAACGCTTCGTTAAGCTCGATCACGTCGAAGTCTTCGACCGTCAGGTTCAGGCGTTCCAGCAGCTTGCGCACTGCCGGTACCGGACCGACGCCCATCACCCGTGGCGCCACCCCGGCACTGGCCATGCCCAGCACCCGGCCACGGGCCGTCAGGCCATGCTTCTGCACTGCCTCGGCACTGGCGAGAATCATGGCGGCGGCGCCGTCGTTGACACCCGAAGCATTGCCTGCGGTCACGCTCTTGTCGGCGCCGTTGACCGGCTTGAGCCGGGCCAGGGTTTCCAGGGTGGTATCGGCACGTGGATGCTCGTCCTGCTCGACCACGGTGTCGCCCTTCTTGCCGGGAATGCGCACCGGTACGATTTCCTCGGCGAAGAACCCCGCCGCCTGGGCGGCAGCGGTGCGTTGCTGGCTGCGCACGGCGAAGGCGTCCTGGTCCTCACGGGAGACCCGATAATCGTCGGCCACGTTGTCGGCGGTCTGCGGCATCGCATCAACGCCGTATCGGGCCTTCATCAGCGGGTTGATGAAGCGCCAACCGATGGTGGTGTCTTCCAGCTTCATGTTGCGGGAAAAACCGGCGTCGGCCTTGCCCATGACGAAGGGTGCGCGCGACATCGATTCAACACCACCGGCAATCGCCAGCTCCATCTCGCCACTGGCAATGGCGCGGAACGCCGTGCCCACCGCATCCATGCCCGAAGCACACAAGCGGTTGAGGGTCACGCCCGGCACGCCTTCGGGCAGGCCGGCCAGCAGCAGCGCCATGCGTGCGACGTTGCGGTTGTCTTCGCCCGCCTGATTGGCGCAGCCCATGAACACTTCGTCGACCTGCGCCCAATCCACCGCCGGGTTACGCTCGAGCAACGCCTTGATCGGCACGGCGGCCAGGTCGTCGGCACGCACGTTGGCCAGGCTGCCGCCAAAGCGACCGATGGGCGTACGTACCGCATCGCAAATGAATACGTCACGCATCATGCTTCTCCCGGCGCTTGGCCATGGGCGGCCGCGGTGCGTGCTTCCAGGGCGCGCAACGCCTCCAGTTCGGTGGTGTCGGGCTCGGCCGTGGTCTGCACGTCGTCGGCGAAGCGGACCTTCCAGCCGGTGGCAGCACTGATCTGCTCGCGGGTCACACCGGGGTGGATGGAGGTGACCACGAACTCGTTGGTGCCGGCTTCCGGTTCCATGATGCACAGGTCGGTGATGATCCCCACCGGGCCTTGCCCCGGCAGGCCCAGGCGCTTGCGCGAGTCGCCGCCGTCACCGTGGCCCACCGACGTGAGGAAATCGAGCTTCTCGACGAAGCTGCGGTGCGACTGCTTGAGGATGATCAGCACGCTCTTGGCTGAACCGGCGATTTCCGGCGCCCCACCAGCGCCCGGAAGGCGGACCTTGGGCTGATGATAGTCGCCCACCACGGTGGTGTTGATGTTGCCGAAACGGTCGACCTGGGCGGCGCCGAGGAAGCCGACGTCGATACGTCCACCCTGCAGCCAGTAGCGGAAGATCTCACCCGTCGGCACCACCGTGTCGGCGGTTTCCGCCAGTTCGCCGTCGCCGATGGACAAGGGCAGCACGGTGGGTTTAGCGCCAATCGGACCGGATTCGTAGATCAGCACCACGTCCGGCGAGGAGGTCAGACGGGCCAGGTTGGCGGCCTTGGACGGCAGGCCGATGCCGACGAAGCACACCGCGCCGTTGCGCAAGCGCCGCGCAGCCGCGACGGTCATCATCTCGTTGGTGGAGTAAGTCATGGGGTCACCTGCGCTGCGCTGGCCAGTTTCGCCTGGTATTCGCTGAAGTTCTGGGTGCCACGGATGTAGGTGTCGATCCAGGCGGTAAAGGTCTGCCGGTCTCGCGCGATAGGGTCCCAGGCCTGGTAGAACACGTTGTCGCGCTCGGTGTAGCCGTGGGCGTAGGACGGATGTGCCCCACCCGGTACGTGGCAGACCGCAGTCAGTGCCCAGGTTGGCAGTACACAGGAGTTCATGGGGGCCTGCAGGTCGTCGACGATTTCTTCCACCGTGACGATGCAGCGCTTGGCGGCCAAGGCGGCCTCCTTCTGCACGCCGAGGATGCCCCACAGCAGCACGTTGCCCTTGCGGTCGGCTTTCTGCGCATGGATCACTGTGACGTCTGGACGGACCGAAGGCACAGCGGCCAGCACTTCGCCAGTGAACGGGCAGGTGACCGTCTTGATCAATGGGTTGACCTTGGGCAAGTCGGAGCCTGCATAGGCCCGCAACACCGCAAACGGCAGGCCCGAGGCGCCGGCCACATAGGCATTGGCCAGGTCGGCATGGCTGTGCTCTTCGATCTCCAGCGCTTGCGGCCACTGCTTCTCGACTGCGTCGCGCAGTCGATGCAGCGAACCGACACCGGGGTTGCCGCCCCACGAGAAGATCAACTTGCGAGCGCAACCGGCGCCGATCAACTGATCGTAGATCAGGTCGGGGGTCATGCGCACCAGCGTAAGGTCTTTCTTGCCTTGACGAATGATCTCGTGACCTGCAGCGGTTGGAATCAGGTGGGTGAAGCCTTCGAGCGCGATGGTGTCGCCATCGTTGACGAATTGCTTCACCGCGTCGGTGAGCGACAGAATTGCAGCCATGTGGGCAGGACTCCTCGGTACTGTGAGCCATCTTGTTTGAATGAAGCTGGCATACAGGTTAGGGCGCCAGCCTCACACGAACAATCCGATTATCGACTATCTGTTCGATTATCGAACAGTACAGCAGCGTTCTTCAGGTAGCGTCGGCGTGGCTGACCCGGCTCTTGATCAACAAGGCCACGGTGGCCAGCACGGCGGGGACGACCAGCGCCGTCAGCACCTGTTCGAAATTCCAACCCAGGCCAAGCAGTGTCGCGCCCATCCAGGCACCCAGGATTGCGCCGAAACGACCGATGCCCAGCATCCACGACACACCGGTGGCGCGCCCCTGCGTCGGGTAGAACCGCGCGGCCAGCGACGGCATCGCCGACTGCGCGCCGTTGACGCACATCCCGGCGATCAGCACCAGCGTCGCCAGCACTGTGATGTTGCCTAGGCTTTGCCCTACCGCGTAGGCGAATACGCCAGCCAGCAGGTAGAACGTGGCGATGACCTTGTGCGGGTTGAACCGGTCCATCGCCCAACCCACGCCTACGGCACTCAGTACACCGCCGAACTGGAACAGCGCGCCGATGAAGGCGGCCTGCTCGAGGCTCGCGCCGCTGTCGCGCATCAGCGTCGGCAGCCAGCTGGTCAACAGGTAGACGATCACCAGACCCATGAAGTAGGTCAGCCACAGCAGCAAGGTCCCGGCACGGTAGGTGCCCGAAAAGATCACCGCCAGGACGTTGCTCGCTTTGACGGTTTTCTGTTCGGGAACGCTGAAACGCTCGGCCCGCGCCACTTGCTCAGGGTCGATCGGTGCAAGGGTGCGACGGATTTTTTCCACGCTTTTGTTGCGTACCACTAGGTACCGCGCCGACTCGGGCAGCCAGACCATCAGCACTACCGCCAGCAGCAGCGGCAGCACACCGCCGAGCAACAGCAGGCTGTGCCAGCCGAAGGCAGGAATCAGCTTGGCGGACATGAACCCGCCACCGGCCATGCCCAGGTTGAAACCGCAGAACATGCTGGTCACCAGCAGCGAACGAAAGCGTTCGGGGGTGTATTCGGACAACAGCGTGGTGGCGTTGGGCATACCCGCGCCCAGCCCCAAGCCGGTGAGAAAGCGCAGGATCAGCAGTTGATCGACGTTGCTGCTGTAGGCCGATGCCAGGCTGAACCCGCCAAACACCAGCACCGCCCCAACCAGCACCAGCTTGCGCCCGAAGCGGTCGGCCAAGGGCCCGGAGCCCAGCGCGCCGAACACCATGCCAATCAGCGCGGCGCTCATCACCGGCCCGAGGCTGGCCCGGTCGATGCCCCACTCCTGCGACAGCGCGGGCGCGATGAAGCCCATGGCGGCGGTGTCCAGGCCATCGAGAAAGACGATCAGGAAACACAGGATGACCACGCGCCATTGGTAGCGCGACAGCGGTCGGTCGTTGATCAGGGTCTGCACATCCAGGCACACCCCTGCAGCGTTGGCAGGTCTGTTCATTATTGTTCTTGTCATTGTAGTTATTCGGGAAAGACGGGCACATCGACACATGCCTGAGCAGTCGATGCGATGGACATTAGTCAGCGCGCCCCGGCCCGGTCAATCGCGCACCTGCAGATGTGTGCGGTCACCGCACTGCAATGCCCACGCTGGCCACGATGGTTCAAGCGAACAGTTGCGCACTCAAGTCGCGGCTGGCAGCCAGCATGATCGGCAGGAAGCGTTGCTCCAGTTCCGCCCGCGTCACTCGACCGGCGTGGGTGCTGACGTTGAGCGCCGCCAGCACCTGGCCCGACGCGTCGTACACCGGCACGGCAATCGAACGCAGGCCCTGCTCCAGCTCCTGATCGACGATGCACCAGCCCTGCTGGCGAACCCGCTCCAGGCATTCGAGCAATGTCACCTTGCTGGTCAAGGTACGGCTGGTCTTGGGCGCAAGGTCGGTGTGCTGCAGGTATTCGTGCAACGAGGCGTCGTCGAGCGCGGCGAGCAATATGCGGCCCATGGAGGTGCAATACGCCGGCAGCCGGCCGCCCACCGACAGGTCCACGGAGATCAGCCGCTGGGTCGTGGCCGAGCGCGCGATGTAGAGGATGTCGTCGCCTTCGAGCGTGGCCATGTTGCAGGCTTCGTGCAGCTGCTCGCTCATGCGATCCAGATACGGCTGTGCAGACACCGCCAGGGGTGTCGACGACAGGTAGGCATGGCCAAGGGTCAGGACCTTGGGCAACAACGAGTAGGTGCGCCCATCGGTGGTGGCGTAGCCCAACTTGATCAGGGTATGCAGGCAACGTCGCACGGCGGCCCGAGGGATTTCGGTGCGGTGGCTGATCTGCGCGATGGTCAGGTGTCGCTTGCGCTCTTGGAATGCCTGCACCACCGCCAGCCCGCGGGCCAGCGAGGTCATGAAGTCAGGATCGCCGGTAAACGCCTGGATGCGCTTGGCCGGCGATGCCACGATCGGCGGAGCCAGGGAGCTGAACGCAGTTCGCTGGGGCACTGTCGAGGCTGCCGGTGGAGTGTCTTCGCTCATCAAACTGCCCTCTGGATACTGGGAACTGCCCAGGGCGATTATCGAACCAGCGGGCGATAATCGCAAACCTGTACAGCGGGCGTTTCGTGGTCAGTGCTGAAACTTATCCCTGTTTGCGTTTTCCTAGTGTGTATCGAGTCGAGCTACACACATTCGATGACAGACCCAGGTGCCCCGTTGACACTGCGACTCGCTACAATGCGTTCGCCAACTGGCACGGCGCTGGAGAAACCTTGTCAGCCGGTTTCAACTTTCCATTTATCAGAGTAATGAATGTGACGAAAGACGAACTGCGCGCGCAACTGGAGCGCCAGGAACAACGTTACAAGGAAGTCTACGGCGGCGAGATCACCACCTACGCTGCTCAGCCGGAACCCGAACGCAAACCTTGGCGCAAACGCGCCAGCATTGTCGATCTGGCATTCCAGGAAGAGATCCAGAAGATCGAAAAAGACCTGCAACAGCCTAACGCCTGATATTGACGTGGCACGACGCACCGCGCCGGCCCTGCCACGTCAATTGCCATCAAAAATGCGTCATGTGGCGATAGATTTCATACGCCCGTTTGAATTATCCAGGGTTGTATGCGGGACGTTGCCTGCTACCGATAGCCCGAATTTTCGGGGCCAAGGTGCCTGCTGCATTGGCGTCAGCCCTCGCCACTGCCTGCTGAATGCCGGAAAAGCGGACCCACCGGTCAGCGCCTGGGGGGTCATAACGCCTCGATTTCTGGCATAATCGCGCCCCCTCAATGGCCCGGTCACAAAACCTTCATGATCGAATTATTCAGCGCACTGGATGCGTGGGTGTTGGTCAGCCTGTTCTTAGCGCTGGCGTTTGTTCTCACCTTCGAATTCATCAACGGCTTTCATGACACCGCCAACGCGGTGGCCACAGTCATCTACACCAAGGCAATGCCGCCGCACCTGGCCGTATTCCTGTCCGGTATCTTCAACTTCCTCGGCGTGCTGCTGGGCGGCGTTGGCGTGGCCTACGCGATCGTCCACCTGCTGCCGGTGGAGTTGCTGATCAACGTCAACACCGGACATGGCCTGGCCATGGTGTTCTCGCTGCTGGCCGCGGCCATTACCTGGAATCTGGGCACCTGGTATTTCGGCATTCCGGCCTCGAGCTCGCACACCCTGATCGGCTCGATCCTGGGCGTGGGTCTGGCCAATGCCTTGATCAACGACATCCCACTGGGCGACGGCGTCAACTGGCAGAAGGCAATCGACATCGGCGCCTCGCTGGTGTTCTCGCCCATCGCCGGCTTCGTGGCGGCGGCCCTGGTGCTGATCGGCCTGAAATGGTGGCGTCCGGCGTCCAAGATGCACAAGACCCCAGAGCAGCGGCGCAAGCTGGACGACAAGAAGCACCCACCGTTCTGGAATCGCCTGGTGCTGGTGTTGTCGGCCATGGCCGTGAGTTTCGTGCACGGTTCCAACGATGGCCAGAAGGGCATCGGCCTGATCATGCTGGTATTGATCGGTATCGTCCCGCAGCAGTTCGTACTTGACCTGAACTCGACCACCTACCAGATCGAGCGGACCCGCGACGCGACCCAGCACTTGAGCCAGTTCTACCAGCGCAACCAGGCCACCCTGGGTGAGTTCCTGGCGCTGGGCAAAGCCCAGCAGGGCGATCTGCCAGAGAAGTTCAGCTGCAATCCGCAGCAGACCGAACCTACCATCGCAGCGCTGTTGAGCACGCTTGAAGGTGTCTCCGACTACCATTCGCTGGCGGCCGAGCGTCGCATCGAAGTGCGTCGCTACCTGCTCTGCCTGGATGACACGGCGAAGAAGGTCGGCAAGTTGCCAGCACTGGAGCCGCGTGAGAAATCCGACCTCGAAAAGCTGCGCAAGGACCTCACCGCAACCACCGAATACTCGCCGTTCTGGGTCATCCTGGCCGTGGCGCTGGCCTTGGGTACCGGCACCATGGTCGGCTGGAAACGCGTGGTGCTGACCATCGGCGAGAAGATCGGCAAGCAGGGCATGACCTACGCCCAGGGCATGTCGGCGCAGATCGTCACAGCGTGCGCCATCGGCGCAGCCAACGTGTTCAGCCTGCCGGTGTCGACTACCCACATCCTGTCCTCGGGCGTCGCTGGCACCATGGTGGCCAACAAGAGCGGGCTGCAGGGCGGCACGGTGCGCACCATCATGCTGGCATGGGTGTTGACCCTGCCAGCCTCCATGGGCCTGGCGGCTGGACTGTTCTGGTTGGCGAGCCGACTGGTCGGGTAGGTAATGAGCGACAGTTGCAAAAAGGCGCCCGCGGGCGCCTTTTTGCATGGGTGGGAAAACGCTGGACGCTACTTGCGCTTGCTGCCGCCCAGCAAAGACCCCATCAAGCCGCGGACCAACTGGCGACCGAACTGGTTGGCCGCCTGGCGCATCGCTGACTTCAATGCCTGCCCCGCCGCGCCACTGAGAAACTCGCCGGCCTTGTCGGCCAGGCTTGGCGCGGGCGGCTGTGCAGGGTCCGCGGCGGGCGCCAGCTTGCGCGCGGTCAGCAGTTCATAGGCGGACTCGCGGTCCACCGGCTGATCGTAGCGCCCGGCCAGTGCAGAGTGGCGGACCACGGCGGCACGCTCGGCGTCCGTCAGCGGGCCGATACGCGACTGCGGCGGCGCGATCGAGACGCGCCGGACCATCGCCGGGGTGCCTTTCTCCTCCAGCGTTCCGACCAAGGCCTCGCCGGTGCCCAGCTCGGTCAGCACCGCCAGGGTGTCGAACGCGGGGTTGGGGCGGAAACCTTCGGCAACCGCCTTGAGCGCTTTCTGCTCTCGGGCGGTGAACGCCCGCAGACCGTGCTGGATGCGCAGGCCCAGTTGGGCCAGCACCGCATCGGGCAGGTCGCTGGGGGACTGGGTGACGAAGTACACGCCGACGCCCTTGGAGCGAATCAACCGCACCACTTGCTCCAGGCGATCCTGCAGGGCTTTGGGGGTGCCGTTGAACAACAAGTGGGCTTCGTCGAAAAACAGCGCCAGCAACGGCTTGTCGGCGTCGCCGCGTTCGGGCAATTGCTCGAACAGCTCAGCCAGCAGCCACAGCAGGAAGGTGGCGTAGACTTTCGGCGCCTCGTGCACCAGGCGGCTGGCGTCGAGCAGATGGATGCGGCCGCGGCCATCGGCGTCGGGGTGCAGAATGTCTTCCAGGCGCAGGGCCGGCTCGCCGAACAGCGCTTCGGCGCCCTGCTGCTCCAGCGTGGCAAGGCGGCGCAACAGGGCCTGGCTCGAGCCCGTGGTCATCAGCGCGCTGTCGTCACCGAGCAGCTCTGGGTTGTCCCGGAGGTGGTTGAGCAGCGCCTTGAGATCCTTGAGGTCGAGCAGCAGCAAGCCTTCGCGGTCGGCTACCTTGAAGGCGGCGTACAGCGCGGATTGCTGGCTGTCGGTGAGTTCCAGCAGGCTGCCCAGCAGCAGCGGCCCCATTTCGCTGAGCGTGGTGCGCAGCGGATGGCCGGACTGCCCATGAATGTCCCAGAGGGTGACCGGGCAGGCCTGGGGGCGGTACTCCAGCCATGGCATCTGCGCAATCCGCTCGGCGATCTTGCCCTGCGGATTGCCACCGGCGCCCAGGCCGCACAGATCACCCTTGATATCGGCGGCAAAGACCACCACCCCGGCCTCGCTGAATGCCTCGGCCAGGCGCTGCAGGGTGACCGTCTTGCCGGTTCCGGTGGCACCGGCGATCAAACCGTGGCGGTTGGCCAGGCGCAGGTCCAGACCCACTGGCTCGCCGCTCAGGTCGGCACCGAACAATACGTGTCGGGCATCCGTCATGTTGCACCTCTGCTGTTATTCAATGAAGCCTGACCCAGCGTAATGCCAAACCGGCCGGTGTGCAGGAAAAAATCCTGGGTGAATCCAAGTCGCTGACGAATCGCGCCGACGCGGCTATCATCTCGCCCACGACGGCCCGATGCCGGCCCATACGGACTCTTCCATGCAGCGCACTCGCCTTTCCCCTCCCGCGAACCTCGCGACGACTCGCCTACCATGAGTCGTATGCTGTGGCTGGTTCTGATCATCGCCGTCGCCGTGCTCATTCCCATCGTCATGGGCGGCAGCGAAATGCTCCAGCGCCTGCGCGGGTTCTCGCTGCTTCTGCTATTGGGCATGTTCGGCATGATCTGCGTCGGCTGGGTGGTGAATGCCATGCGCCTGCGGCTGCTGCTGGCCGAGCAGGCCGCACGCATCGGTCGGCTGAAGACGGTTGCGGTAGTGATGGCGGCAGAGTTCGCCTATTGCGCCACCCCGGGCGGCAGCGGCGCACCACTGACCCTGCTGGCCTTGCTGGGACGCCAGGGCATCGGCGCGGCCAAGACCAGCGCCGTGTTCGCCATGGACCAGCTCAACGACCTGATGTTCTTCTTCTTCGCCCTGCTGTGCATTCTGGTCTACGCGCTGTTTCACAACCTCAGCCAGGCACTGGAAAGCATGCTGCTGGCCAGCGGGGTTCTGATGACGGCCGCGTTGATCGCCTGTGCGGTACTGGCGCGCTATCACCGTCCGGTGATCAAGATCAACGGCCGGCTCCTGCAATTGCTGCGCATCAAGCCCGCCACACGACGGCGCTGGGCGCGCAAACTGCTGCATTTTCTCGACGCTTTCGCTGACAACTTCCGCCTGCCCCGCCGCGTGCTTGCCCAGGTGTTTGCCTTGACCTGCGTGCACTGGACGCTGCGCTACAGCGTGCTGTATTTCACTTTGCAAGGGCTGGGCAGCGAGGTGGACTGGGCGTGGAGCTTTCTGATTCAGATGCTGGCCCTGAGCGCCGGCCAGTTCAGCCTGTTGCCCGGCGGCGCGGGCGCCGCCGAGCTGGCCTCGGCCGCCCTGTTGGCGCCCATGGTAGGCAAGTCGACCGCTGCCGCCGCCATTCTGATCTGGCGGCTGGTCACCTACTACTTCTACCTGATCGCCGGCGGCCCGGTGTTCGTCGCCCTGTTGGGCAAACCCTTGCTCAACAAGCTGCTGCGGGCCCGCCAGGCTTGACCGCAGCGGGCGTGTCGACGTCGCTGGCAGGCTCGCCCTGCTGCTGTTCCCGCAGCTGCTGCGCCCACAACGCCTCGGCACCCGGAAAATCGGTGCCGTGCTCCTCGCTCAGCGCCTCGGGATCGAAGCGGCTCGCACAGCCCGCACCGAGCACCGGCAACGGCTTGGCACTGGCCTTGTCGCCCGGCTCGTCCATGCTCAGCTGAAGACTACGGTCTTGTTGCCGTGCACCATCACGCGGTCTTCGAGGTGATAGCGCAGACCACGGGCCAGAACCATTTTCTCGACATCGCGACCGAAGCGCACCATGTCGTCGATGCTGTCGCTGTGGCTGACGCGAACCACGTCCTGCTCGATGATCGGGCCGGCGTCCAGCTCCTCGGTGACGTAGTGACAGGTGGCACCGATCAGTTTCACGCCGCGCAGCGAGGCCTGGTGGTAAGGCTTGGCGCCGACGAAAGACGGCAGGAAGCTGTGGTGGATGTTGATGATCTTGCCGGCATAGGCCTGGCACAACTGCGGTGGCAGAATCTGCATGTAACGCGCCAGCACCACGACATCGGCCTGGTGCTGATCGACCAGGCGCGAGACTTCGGCGAACGCCGGCAGTTTGTCCTGAGGGTCGACCGGCACGTGGTAGAAGGGAATGCCATGCCATTCGACCATGCTGCGAAGGTCGTCGTGGTTGGACACCACGCAGGCGATGTCGCAGTCCAGCTCGTTGCTGTGCCAGCGGTGCAGCAGGTCGGCCAGGCAGTGGGATTCGCGGCTGGCCATGAGCACCACGCGCTTCTTCTGCGCGGTGTCGGTGACCCGCCATTCCATGGCGAATTCTTCGGCGATGGGCGCGAAGGCTTCGCGGAAGGCGTCGATGTCGAACGGCAGGGTGTCGGCACGAATTTCGTGGCGCATGAAGAACCAGCCGTTCTGGTCATCGGAGTGGTGGTTCGATTCGCTGATCCAGCCGTTGTGGGACGCCAGGAAATGGCTGACTTTGGCAACGATGCCAACGCGGTCCGGGCAAGCGGTCACCAGCCGAAAAGTGCGCATGTATTCAAACTCCAGAAACTTCGCAAAGGGCGCCATTCTAGCGGCTGACGGCCGAATCTGCAGTATTGATTGCAGCCTTTCAAGCGTGTCGCACATCCGCCCCGCTCCACCGAACGGGTCGGCCGGCACACTGTCGATGGAGTCACAGGTATTAAATAGATCTGCCCGGTAATGACATGAAAAATCATTCACCTCGATGTTGCAGGCACTGTCGGTATCAACGCTGTGTTTCCGTTAAATGTTTACTTGGCCTCGGTGGATGCTTATTATCACGACACTGTTTCCACTGACACTTGCATTACCGAGGTATGACCATGTCCCTGATCAACGAATATCGCGCAACCGAAGAGGCTATCAAAGAGCTTCAGGCACGCTTGAAGAACCTGTCCGAAGACGACAAATTGCAAACCGAACTGGAATTCGAAGGCAAACTGCGCACCCTGATGGGCGAATACCAGAAATCACTGCGCGACATCATTGCCCTGCTGGATCCGGAAGCCAAGTTGAACAAGGCACCGCGCCCTGCCACAGGCAAAGTTACCGGCACCAAGCGCGCGCGCAAGGTCAAACAATACAAGAACCCGCACAACGGTGAAGTCATCGAGACCAAGGGTGGCAACCACAAGACCCTGAAAGAATGGAAAGCCAAATGGGGTGGTGACGTGGTCGAAAGCTGGGCCAGTTTCCTCGGCTGATCGCTACATCGTTTGGATCGCAGTCTGTAGATCACAGCCTGTAGATAAAAAAACGCCAGTCCTGTGACTGGCGTTTTTTATGGCCGCGACTTCAATTCAAGTCGGCTGTAGGCCCAGGCGCGCCGCCAGTGCCTGCGCGTAGGTCTGCCAGTGATTCAGCACCTGGGTCTGCGCCGGATCGGCCTTGACCATGCAGTCGGCCAGCGCGGCATTGAAACCTTGCAAAGTATTGGGCGCGCCCATTAGTGGATCACTCAGGCGCTGTTGGCAGAATTGCAACCAACGCTGTGTTTCAAGAGGATTCAGGGTATGCGGAAAGTTGCGCGCCCTGTAGCGGAACAACAATTCAGGCAGGCGCTCGTCATCGAATACCCACTGAGCTGTCGCCAACTGTTCTGGATCCAATGTGCGAATCCGTTCGCACAATAACCGGTCGCGGTCACCGATGAACCCGTCATACAACTGTTGTTCCGGATCGACACTCTCGGAAAACGCCTGCGCTTGATACAACGGTGACAATTTGTAATGCCATTGCGGTTGGGCATCGCACAAACGCATTGCCCGAGCTTGATAAAGCGGCTTGTCCAGATTCAGGCGCTGCCAATCTTCGTCGCGCAGTACGCCGAGCGGGGCTATTACCGGGCAGCGATTGATGTGCAGAAGTTTCAAAGGCAATGGCGCCTCGCCCTCCGCGAGATCCTCGCGGCGTTTGTACAGACGCTCTTGCAATACCTCGATACTTTGCTCGATCAACGGCTGCGGATCATGAGCCAGGTCGTAGACAATCAAGGCATTGCGATTCTTTGGATGCCAAGCCAATGGCAACACCACCGCGGCATAGCGTCGCGCTGCGCCGAATTGCCCGGAAACATGTACCAGCGGCTGCAACAGCTGGATATTTTCCTGCACTCGTTGTTTGCCACGCAATTGGAACAGCCAGTCGTAGAGCCGGGGTTGGCGCTGACGGATCAAGCGTGCCAGGGCAATGGTGGCACGAACGTCGGACAAGGCGTCATGCGCCTGGCCATGGTCGATGCCGTTGGCGGCCGTGAGCAACTCCAGGCGCATGCTCGCCCGTCCGTCCACCTGCGGCCAGTGGATGCCCTCGGGGCGCAGCGCATAGGCAGCGCGAACCACGTCGATCAAGTCCCAACGGCTGTTGCCACCTTGCCACTCGCGCCCGTAAGGGTCGAAGAAGTTGCGATAGAGGCTGTAGCGGGTCATTTCATCGTCGAAGCGCAAGGTGTTGTAGCCGGCCCCGCAGGTACCGGGCATCGCCAGCTGGGCGTGGACCCGGGTCATGAAGTCGGCCTCGCTCAGGCCGCGATCGGCCAGGCGCTGCGGAGTGATGCCGGTGATCATGCAGGCTGCCGGGTGCGGGAGAATGTCGTCACTGGGCTGGCAGTACAGATTGACCGGCGCCGCGATCTCGTTCAGGTCTGCATCGGTACGGATGCCGGCGACCTGCAAGGGCCGATCGCAGCGCGGATTGATACCGGTGGTTTCGTAGTCGTACCAGAAAATGCTGGAAGTCACTGAGGTGTCCTGTGCGCAGTTGCGCGACAGTGTAGAGCCCTGCCCCGCATGAGGCCACGGTTGTCGGGCGGCCTCAGCCCCGGCGCCGAAACACCGCCACGCTGAGGCGATCCATCCAGCCGAAAATGCGTTGCTGAACCCGCCCCCAGAACGGCCGACGGCGCCAATCGGCCAGGCTGACTTCGTGGCTGGCGGCGAAGTCGGTGATGAAGCTGCGTTCCACTGCCGTAGTCAAGCCAGGGTCCAGCGCTTCGAGGTTGGCTTCCAGATTGAAGCGCAGGTTCCAATGGTCGAAGTTGCACGAACCGACACTGACCCAGTCGTCGATCAAGACCATTTTCAAATGCAGGAAACAGGGCTGGTATTCATAGATCTTGACCCCCGCCTTGAGCAACTTCGGGTAATAGTTATGGCCGGCATAGCGTACCGATGGGTGGTCGGTGCGCGGACCGGTGAGCAACAGCCTGACGTCGATGCCGCGGCTGGCGGCGCGACGCAGCGAGCGGCGGACCTTCCACGTCGGCAGAAAATACGGTGTCGCCAGCCAGATGCGGCGCTGTCCGCTGTTCAGTGCGCGCACCAGTGACTGCAGAATGTCGCGATGTTGCCGGGCATCGGCGTAGGCGACCCGACCCAGCCCCTGGCCGCCGTCGGGCATGGGCGGCACGCGCGCCAAGCCGAAATGGGTAGGCGGACGCCAGGCGGTGCGCCGCAGGTTGGCGCGCCATTGGCGGTCGAACAGCATCTGCCAGTCAGCGACCAAGGTGCCGGTCATGGCCACCATTACCTCATGCCATTCGCTGACACTTTCATTCGGCTGCCAGAACTCGTCGGTGACACCGGTGCCGCCGACCATCGCCCATTGCTGGTCCACCAGCAACAGTTTGCGATGGTCGCGGTAGAGGTTGCGCACGCCCCGGCGCCAACTGATCGGGTTGTAGAAACGCAGCTCCACCCCGACGTCGGTCAACTGCGCGCGCAGTTCTGCGGTGAAGGCCAGCGAGCCGTAGTGGTCGAACAGGCAGCGTACATGCACGCCCCGTGCGGCCGCCGCGTGCAGTGCCTGGACCACGGCCTGGGCACAGGCGCCGGCCTCCACCAGGTACAGTTCCAGATCGATCGCGTGCTCGGCCTGGCCGATGCGCTCGAGCATGCGCGGGAAGAACTGCGGCCCGTCGATCAGCAACTCGAATTCGCTGCTCTCGCGCCACGGAAACACCGGCCCGCCCATGTCAGCGCCCCTGCATGACAGATAGGGTCGCTTGCAAGCCGTTCGATTCACGCATGGGCAGTCCTGTAACCAGGTGGATGGAGACATCGGTGGCGGGTGCAGGCAGACCAGGTTCGGGCCGGTTCATCCGTCGCTCCCGGGAATCAATCGGCAGCCTTGCCGGGGCCCAACCCAGGCCGCCGTATTGCTGCGCCCCAGGCCGCTGGCCATAACCCGCCGCTGGCCAGCGTCCTCGCTCAGGCTGCTGAGCGGCAGATACTGCTTGATGTAGCTCTGACAGTAGTCGGCACTGTTTTGCAGCACATAGCGGCACGAACAGTATTCCTTCGCTGAAAAGGCGCTGAGAATGTCGGGAAAGGCCAGCAACTGCGTGCGTTCGTGCCACAGCCAAGTGGCCGCCGCCAGCGACAGCAGCAGGCCGAGCGCCGCCCAGGCGCGCTTGCCAGTGCTCATTGGCCACCCGGTGCGGCGAAGGCGGCCACGATCCGCTGCAACAGCGCATCGTGGCTGAAGCTGCCATCGCGGTCGTCGGCATAGCGCACCACCACCAGGCGTTGCTCGGGCAGCACGTACAGCGCCTGTCCCCAATGCCCCAGTGCTGCCATGGTGCTGCGCGGAGCATGGGGCCAGGCCATATTGCTGTTGAGCCACCAGTGCGCGCCTGCTGCGGGCTCTCCCGCAACGTGCTCACTCGGGGCGAACGGCGTGCGGTTGAAGGCCACCCACGCCTGCGGCAGCAATTGCCGGCCACGCCATTGACCATCGCGCTGCATCAGCAGGCCCACCCGGGCCAGATCGCGCGCGGTCAGGTAGGCATAGGACGAGGCGACGAATGTGCCGCTGGCATCGGTTTCCCACACCGCCTGGTCGATACCCAGAGGCGTGAACAACGCCTGCCAGGGATAGTCCGGGTACTCGTGCAGGCCGACCATGTTGCGCAGCGCTGCGGCGAGCAGATTGCTGTCGCCACTGGAGTAGCGGAAATGTTCGCCGGGCACGTAGGCACGCCGGTGGCTCGCCGCATAGCTGGCCATGTCGTGATGACCACGGGTGTAGAGCATCGCCACCACCGAGGAATTGAGCGGTGCATATTCGTAGTCTTCCTGCCAGTCCAGCCCCGACGCCCAGTGGAACAGGTCCTGCACGCGTATATCGCGGTGCTGGGCTAGGGGCTGGAAATAGTCAGCGGCGGCATCCTGCAGGGCAAAACGCCCTTCGCCATAGGCCACGCCCATTACCGTGGCCAGCAGGCTCTTGCTGATCGACCAGGTGGCATGCACCCGGTCGGCAGCACCGGGGCCGGCGTAGCGCTCGTAGACGATCTCGCCGTCGCGGACCACCAGCAGCGCATCGGTGCGCACGCCTTCGCGCACGGCGTCATCGCGGGCGACGAACGCGTATTGCTCCAGGGCGGCAATGGCCGGCGACGCCGGTGCCGGTGCCTGGTTCCATCGTTCGGATGGCCAATTCTGCGCACCCACCGGTAACGCGCACAGCAGAGAGATCGACAGGATAAGCAGACGCGGCATGCGGGGAAGGCTCGTGATCGAGGTTGGAGCGAGTGTGCAGTGCGGGTATGACAGCCGTTCGCTGCAAGAGTTGTGTGGCGTATGGCAGTCGAGGGCTGTCACGCAAGCATCACCAAAGCTTCATGGTGATGACACCGGGTCTTCCTAGGCTGGCCATGCCTAGCAAAATCGACCTGCCGCACTCACCGGCCGGCTTTTGGAGACTTGCAATGACTCAGATCGCACGCTCTGGCGACACCCGTACCGAACGCCGTCTGCACGCCGAACGACTTGTCGGCCCGCAAGCTCTGCACGAGGCCCAGGCCCTGCGCTTCGCCGTGTTCAGCACCGAGCTCAACGCCAAACTCAAGAGCGCCGAGCAAGGTCTGGATATCGACGACTACGATGCCCATTGCCAGCACATCGGGGTGCGCGACCTGGCCACCGGGCGACTGGTAGCAACCACACGCCTGCTCGACCACCGCGCTGCCGACCGGCTGGGGCGCTTCTACAGCGAAGAAGAATTCAGCCTGCACGGCCTGCGCCACCTGCAAGGCTCGATCCTGGAAATCGGGCGCACCTGCGTGGCCCCCGCCTACCGCAACGGCGGCACCATCGCGGTGCTATGGGGCGAGCTGGCGGAGGTGCTGAACGAAGGTGGCTACGACTACCTGATGGGCTGTGCCAGCATCCCGATGCAGGATGGCGGCATCCAGGCCCAGGCGATCATGCAGCGTCTGCGCGAGCGCTACCTGTGCACCGAGCACTTGCGCGCCGAGCCGAAGATGCCCCTGCCCAGCCTGGACATTCCAGGCAACGTCATTGCCGAACTGCCGCCGCTGCTCAAGGCCTACATGCGCCTGGGCGCGAAGATCTGTGGCGAGCCATGCTGGGACCCGGATTTCCAGGTTGCCGACGTGTTCATCCTGCTCAAGCGCGACGATCTCTGCCCGCGCTACGCTCGCCACTTCAAGGCGGCCGTGTGATGCCGCGCTGGCGCGTGTACGCGCGCATCCTGCGCCTGCTCTGGGTGATCGGCCTGGGCCTGGCGCTGGCCGCGATGTTCAGCCTGCTGGAGCGGCTGCGCCTGCCCGACTGCATGGGCCGCCGTCAGCGCTGGTCGCGCTGGTTCATGGTGCGCCTGAGCAACGCGCTGCCGTTCGAGGTGACCGTGCAGGGCGAGTTGCCGCACAAGCCCATGCTGTGGGTCGGCAACCATGTCTCCTGGACCGACATCCCTCTGCTCGGCATGCTGGCGCCGCTTTCGTTCCTGTCCAAGGCCGAAGTGCGTACCTGGCCAGTGGCCGGCTGGCTGGCGCTCAAGGCCGGCACGTTGTTCATTCGTCGCGGCGCGGGCGACAGCCAGTTGATCCGGCGGCAGATGACCCAGCACTTGCGCAACGATCTGGACCTGATGATCTTCCCCGAGGGCACCACCACCGATGGTCACAGCCTGCGTACGTTCCATGGGCGGCTGATGTCCAGCGCCATAGACGCCGGCGTGCCGGTGCAGCCGATCGCGATCCGCTATCAGCGTGACGGCGAGCTGGATCCGATCGCGCCGTTTGTGGGCGATGATGATCTGCTGTCGCACTTGCTGCGCATCTTTGCTCAGCCCCGCGGGCAGGTGTTGATCCAGGTGCTGGCGCCGATCGCCAGCCTGGGCAAGGAACGCGCGGCACTGGCCTATGAGGCTCAGGAGGCAGTGCGCTTCGCGTTGTTCGGGGAGGTTGAGGAGCTGCGGCAGGCGGCGTGAGTCTGGTGTTCCGAGTTGCGTCATTCGCGGGCGGCGAGCCCTCTGCCCGCGAATACGTCAGTACAGTCACCGCCTCTCCCGCGCGAACCCCTGCACCACCGGATAGAACGCGCGGAAATCTTCGGTCAGTGGCGCGTACAGGGCTCGTACTTCCTCGAACCCTCCAGCCAGCCCTTCGGGCTTGGACAACCGCCGTGAGATCCCCTGCAGCACCCGCTCGATGATCTGGAAATCCCGGTACGACCCCAACCAATCCTCGGCGATCATGTGCGGCGCCATGGCCGCCAGCCGCCCCGGCAGCTCAGCTTCGGCTGCCAGCACCCGATAGACATGGTCGGTGAACGCCGTCAGCGGCTGCCGGGAATAGTCCGCCCAGTGCAGCGCCAGGCAATGATCGAAAAACACATCGACGATGATCCCGGCATAGCGGCGCCGTTCGGCCGGGAAGCGGCCGATGGCGCGCAGCACCAGCGGGTGACTGTCGGTGAATGCATCGATCTGCCGATGCAGGCGAATGCCGGCCTCCATGGGTGCGCTGAAGCGCCCTGCCAGCGGGCCTTTGACGAAATCGCCATAGAGGCTGCCGAGCAGTTGCTCAGGTGCAGGACCGCCGAGATGAAGGTGTGCCAGGTAGTTCATGCCGCGCAGCTTAGCACCATTGCGACTGTATCGTTATAACCCGATATAGCCGAATGACCCGTCGTTAGCACACATTCATATTTGTATATCGCGAAATACAGATATATATTTCGCCTCGTCCCGATATAAGCCGAGTACGTCATGTCCCTCGATCTCGACGAAATAATAAAAGCCCTCTCCCACCCCGTGCGCAGGGAAATCCTGGCGTGGCTCAAGGATCCCCAAGGGCAGTTTCCCGATCAGCACCACAGCACCGAAAACGGTGTATGTGCCGGGCAGATCGACCAACGCTGCGGCCTCTCGCAGTCAACCGTCTCGGCGCATCTGGCCACCCTGCAACGGGCCGGCCTGATCAGCAGCAAGAAGGTTGGCCAGTGGCACTTCTTCAAACGCAACGAGGACGTCATCCAGGCGTTTCTCGCGCAAATGAGCGCACAGCTCTGACAAGGATTTTTTCATGCCTTTATCCCTGCTGATCCTGGCGCTGAGCTCCTTCGCCATCGGCACCACCGAGTTCGTCATCATGGGCCTGTTGCCCGATGTGGCGGGCGACCTCGGCGTCAGCATTCCCAGCGCCGGCTGGCTGGTGACCGGCTACGCCCTGGGCGTGGCCATCGGCGCGCCGTTCATGGCCCTGGCCACCGCGCGCCTGCCGCGCAAGGCCGCGCTGGTGGTGCTGATGGGCATCTTCATCGTCGGCAACCTGCTCTGCGCCATCGCCAGCGACTACAACGTGCTGATGTTCGCTCGGGTGGTTACTGCGTTGTCCCACGGTGCCTTTTTCGGCATCGGCTCGGTGGTGGCTGCAGGGCTGGTGGCACCCAACAAGCGTGCCTCGGCGGTGGCCTTGATGTTCACCGGCCTGACCCTGGCCAACGTGCTGGGCGTGCCATTGGGCACTGCGCTGGGCCAGGCGGCGGGCTGGCGCTCGACGTTCTGGGTGGTCACCCTGATCGGCGTGATCGCGCTGATCGGTCTGCTGCGTTTTCTGCCAGGCAATCGCGAAGAAGCCAAGCTGGACATGGTCGCCGAACTGTCGGCCCTCAAGGGCGCCGGGATCTGGCTGTCGCTGAGCATGACAGCGCTGTTCGCCGCGTCCATGTTCACCCTGTTCACCTACATCGCGCCGCTGCTGGGTGATGTCACCGGCATATCACCGCGCGGGGTCACCTACACGCTGCTGCTGATCGGCCTGGGCCTGACCGTGGGCAACATCATCGGCGGCAAGCTGGCCGATCGACGCCTGGGCGCCACCCTGATCGGGGTCTTCGCGGCCATGGCCGTGGTGTCCACCGCGCTGAGCTGGACCGCAGTGGCCGTCATCCCGACCGAAATCACGTTATTCCTCTGGGCCGCCGCGGCATTCGCCGCCGTGCCTGCGCTGCAGATCAACGTGGTGACCTTCGGCAAGTCGGCGCCCAACCTGGTGTCGACCCTGAACATCAGTGCCTTCAACGTCGGCAACGCCCTGGGCGCCTGGATCGGCGGCGCCGTCATCGCCGGCGGCCTGGGCCTGACCAGCGTGCCGCTGGCCGCCGCAGCGCTGGCCGTGCTTGCCCTGATCGTCACCCTGATCACTTTTCGCCAGACCCGGACTCCCGACCTGGCACCCGTCACTCACTGATAGAGGCTGTCCTACATGACCACACTTTTCGACCCGATCAAGCTCGGCGCACTGGAACTGCCGAACCGCATCATCATGGCACCGCTGACCCGTTGCCGCGCCGACGAGGGCCGCGTGCCCAACCAGATGATGGCCGACTACTACGTGCAACGCGCCAGCGCCGGGCTGATCCTCAGCGAAGCGACCTCGGTGACGCCCATGGGCGTCGGCTACCCGGACACCCCTGGCATCTGGTCCAACGACCAGGTTCGCGGCTGGGCCAACGTCACCCAGGCCGTCCACGCCGCCGGTGGCCGGATCATGCTGCAGCTGTGGCACGTGGGCCGGATCTCGCATTCGCAATACCTGAACGGCGAACTGCCGGTGGCCCCCAGCGCAATCGCCGCCGACGGCCACGTCAGCCTGGTGCGTCCGATCACCGGTTTCGAAACCCCACGGGCGCTGGAAACCGCTGAAATCGCCGACATCGTCGAGGCCTATCGAGTGGGCGCAGAGAACGCCAAGGCTGCGGGCTTCGATGGCGTGGAAATCCACGGCGCCAACGGTTACCTGCTCGACCAGTTCCTGCAGAGCAGCACCAACCAGCGCACCGACGCCTATGGCGGCTCCCTGGAAAACCGTGCACGGCTGCTGCTGGAAGTGACCGATGCGGCCATCGACGTCTGGGGCGCCGACCGTGTCGGCATGCACCTCTCGCCACGTGCCGACCTGCACGACATGGGCGACGGCAACCGTGCCGAAACCTTCACCTATGTTGCCCGCGAACTGGGCAAGCGCGGCATCGCGTTCATCTGTGCCCGCGAGAAGGAAGGCGAGGACAGCCTGGCCGCGCAACTGCGTGATGCGTTTGGCGGTCCGTACATCGTCAACGAGCGTTTCGACAAGGCGTCGGCCAACGCCGCCCTGGCCAATGGCATTGCCGACGCCGTGGCCTTCGGCGTTCCGTACATCGCCAACCCCGACCTGCCGGAACGCCTGCAGGCCGACGCGCCATTGAACGAGCCACACCCCGAAACGTTCTACGCCAAGGGCGCCGCAGGCTACCTGGACTACCCGCGCATGTAAGCGGCAGGCCGGGCCGCCGCCAGGCGTGCCCGGCCGTTCAGCGTCGCAGCTGGCTGATCTGCTGCTGCAGGTTCTGCACCTGACTCTGCAGCGTGTTCAAGCTGCGCGTGGCCTGTCCGCGGAACGCATCGAACTCGCTGATGCTGGGGCCACTGGTGGCCGCCGGTCGATTGTCCTGCTCGCTCTTGAGCACGATGAGATCCTGCTCCAGGCGTTCGAGCTGCGCGCCCGGATTGCTCTTCTTCAACGCGGCAAGCTCGCCGTCCACGCTGTCCAGACGTGCCTGCAACTTGCCGGTGTCCGGCTGTGCCTGCTTCAACGTCGCAAGCTCGGTCGCCAGTGCCTTCAACTGCGTCTGCAATTGCTCGTTGAGCGTCTGCTGCGCAGCCACCTGAGACGCGGCCTGTTCCAGACGGGTCTGCAAGGTGCTCTGCTGGCCGGCCACGCCACTCTGTTGCTGAGTCTGTTGCGCCAGCTGGTCCTGCAACTGCTTGATTTCGGCCCGCAGCGCTTCGCTACCCGATACGGCAGTGGACTGGGTGTTGGCTACTTTGCCGCTGATGTCCTGCAAGCGCCCCGCCGCTTCTTCGCTGATGCGCGCAAAACTTTCCTGAGTCGCTACCAGTTGCTGCTCCATCAGGTTGATCTGCTGGAAACTCCACCAGCCCAGGCCGCCCAGGGCGATGAACAACGCGCCGATCAGCGCCCACAGCGCACCCGTGCTGGGCGCCTTGACGCGCACCACCGGCGTGTTGCGCGAGTACAACGCGTCGCGATCGCGCCCGCTGCCCACTGGGGCAAACTCGTGGTCGTCGCGGGTATCACCACGCAAACTGGGCAGGTTGTCGTCGAAGTCGTCGGGAGCATCTTTGCGCATGTGAGAAACCTTTGTGTCACGGGGTAATGGCCAGGACCGCGAGTATACCCTTGCAACGGCGGGCACTGGCCGACCACCCGGGCGATTGGCTCAACCGCCGGGCGTGCCCTGGGCACGCCACCAGCCACAGAATTCATCCAGCGATGCCCACACGGACGTGCGTGGCTCGTAGCCCAGGTAATGCCGGGCGCGATTGATATCCAGGGTGAAATGCTCGTGCAAGGCCTGGACTTCAAAACGCGACAAGCGCGGTCGGGGTTGGCCTGGCCACAGCAGGCACGCCGACTCGCAGACCGCAGCACTGACGTGGGCCAGGCCGAAGTCGCGGTAGCGACGTACCTGGGGCAACTCCAGCTGACGCATCACGTAGTTGATCACGTCCCACAGCGGTATCGGCGCGCCATTGCTGATGTTGTAGACCTGGTTGAGCGCGGTATCGCCCGCCGTCAGAGCGCCCAGCAGTGCCTGGTTGAGGTTCTGCACGCTGGTGAAGTCGACCTTGTTCAAGCCGTCGCCGATGATCCGCAGGCGATTCTTGTGCTGCATCTCGATCAACCGCGCGAACTGCTGCCCGTCGCCGGCGCCGGTCACCCTGTGCGCTCGCAGCACGATGGTTTCCAGGCCGAACTCGGCAGCGCCGAGCACCTTGCGCTCGGCCAGCCATTTGCTGCGCGCGGCATGCCCGCGCAGACGTCCCGGTACCTGCTCTTCCTTGACTGCCAGGTGGCTGCGACCGTCGAAACAGACCGCGGCCGAAGACAGATATACCAGCCGCTGCACGTGCTCCTTGAGACAGGCCTCGACGACGTTCTCGGTAACCTCGACATTGGCCTGCTGGAACATCTGGGCGCGGCCCCAGGTACCTGCGGCACCGGCGCAATGGACCACGGCGTCGACGCCGATGCACAGGCGCTTGGCCAGATCGGGGTCGAGCAGGTCGCCCTGCATGAACTGTGCGCCGCGTCGTACCAGATGCTCGACCCCTTCGGCCCGGCGACCGTTGATGCGCACTTCAAGCCCCTGCTCCAACGCCAGGCGCGTGAAGCGCCCGCCGATGAAGCCGCTTGCGCCGGTAACCAGAATCTTCATGAATTGCTCCGCTGTGCATCGTTCAATGTGTTACCGCAGCACGACCTCGGGAAGGTCCTGCAGCGTTCTTCGAGGTCACTCGCTGCCCGGCACCCTGGCTGTAGGCGACCGGGCCGCTAGCGGTAGACGCACGCAGGGCTCACAGCGGCACCAACCAGCTTGCGGCGCCCTCGCGCAGATGCCGGGTGAGGCGCTCGAGCAATTGCCCACCGTTGCGCCAGTGATGCCAGTACAACGGTACGTCCACCGGATGCCCGGTGACGATCTCGATCAGGCTACCATCGGCCAGTGCATCCTCGACCTGCAGCTCGGGGACCATGCCCCAGCCCATCCCGGCCTTGGCCAACCGGTTGAACCCTTCCGACGACGGGCACAGGTGATGGAGAAAACCTTCCGCCAGCCCCAGCGACGCCAGAAAACGATGTTGCAGATAATCGTCGGGGCCGAACACCAGCGCGGGCGTGCGGGGCAGATGGGCCGGTTCGAAGCCTGCGGGAAAATGCCGAGCCATGAACTCGGGGCTGGCCAGCGCGCGATAGCGCATGGCGCCCAGCAACAGGCTGCGTGCCCCGGCCAGGGGCCGCTCGCTGGCACACAGGCAGGCGGCCACTTCACCGGCGCGCATACGCTTGAGCCCGACGTCCTGATCCTCCACCACGTGGTCCAGCAGCAATTGCTCGCGAATGCAGAAATCCGCGACCGCGCCGGCCCACCAAGTGCCCAGGCTGTCCGCGTTCAAGGCAATCCGCAGGCGCTCGGGCATGCCCTGTTCATCCAGCGCCGGCACCTGCCCCTGCAGGTCACGCTCGAGCAAGCGTACCTGCTGCACATGGTTGAGCAGGCGGCGGCCGATATCGGTGGGTGCCGGCGGCGTGACCCGAATCAGCACGGGCTGGCCCACCCGCGCCTCGAGCAGCTTGATCCGCTGCGACACGGCCGACTGCGACAGGCCCAGCACCTGCGCGGCGCGCTCGAAGCCCGTTTGCTCCACCACAGCGGCCAGCGCGGCGAGCAGCTTGTAATCGAACATCAGATTTCCTAATGAGTGATCAGCACTATTGCTTTTTCTTATACCGCGCCACCCCTCACAATGGCCAGCATCAAATGGGAGATACAGCGATGTGGCAGAGTTACTTGAACGGTTTGCTGGTCGCGTTCGGCCTGATCATGGCGATCGGCACGCAGAACGCTTTCGTTCTGGCGCAGAGCCTGCGCCGTGAGCATCACCTGCCCGTGGCGCTGCTGTGCGTGGTATGCGATGCGCTGCTGGTGGCTGCGGGTGTGTTCGGCCTGGCCACGGTACTGGCGCACAATCCGACCTTGCTGGCGGTGGCACGCTGGGGCGGTGCGTTGTTTCTGCTCTGGTACGGCGTCAAGGCCCTGCGCCGTGCCTGCTCGCGGCAAAGCCTGGAACAGGCCGGCACCGCCGGGTTGCGCTCGCGCAGGGCGGTGCTGCTCAGCGCGCTGGCGGTGACCCTGCTCAACCCCCACGTGTATCTGGACACGGTCCTGCTGATCGGCTCGCTCGGCGCCCAGCAAAGCGTGCCTGCCGCCTATGTCGCCGGCGCCACCAGCGCATCGCTGCTGTGGTTCTTCGGCCTGGCCCTGGCTGCGGCGTGGCTGGCGCCCTGGCTGGCGCGGCCCAACACCTGGCGCCTGCTCGATCTGATGGTGGCGGTGATGATGTTCGCCGTAGCCGCGCAACTGGTATTCGCCTGAAACCGTCAGTCTGGCCACGCAAAGGCTCTGGAACCTCTATTCCACACAGTTGTTGCGTGGTTAAGCCACTATGCCGATGCTATGATCCGGCACTGCGTCGCAAAGAGTAAAAACTCGCCGACGTTTTCCAGGCCGCCCGTGATCGGCCTTGCGCAAACCGCAACAGACCTGATTAGGAGAATCACCATGGCTTTCGAATTGCCGCCGCTGCCCTACGCCCACGATGCCCTGCAGCCGCACATCTCCAAGGAAACCCTGGAGTATCACCACGACAAGCACCACAACACCTATGTCGTGAACCTGAACAACCTGGTGCCTGGCACCGAGTTCGAAGGCAAGACCCTCGAAGAGATCGTCAAGTCGTCTTCCGGTGGCATCTTCAACAACGCCGCCCAGGTCTGGAACCACACCTTCTATTGGAACTGCCTGGCGCCAAACGCCGGCGGCCAGCCTACCGGTGCCCTGGCCGAAGCCATCAACACCGCGTTCGGCTCGTTCGACACCTTCAAGGAAGAATTCACCAAGACGTCGGTCGGCACCTTCGGTTCCGGCTGGGGCTGGCTGGTGAAGAAAGCCGACGGTTCCCTGGCCCTGGCCAGCACCATTGGTGCCGGCAACCCGCTGACCAACGGCGATACCCCGCTGCTGACCTGCGACGTCTGGGAACACGCCTATTACATCGACTACCGCAACGTCCGCCCCAAGTACGTCGAGGCGTTCTGGAACCTGGTGAACTGGGACTTCGTTGCCCAGCAGTACGAAGGCCAGGCGTTCACCGCCTGACCTGCTGCACTGTTGAAAAGCCCGGCCTTCGTGCCGGGCTTTTTTGTGCCTGCCTGCATACGCCGAAGGCACGCTTCGTTTACCTTGTTGCTACATGGCCGCTCAAGAATACGTCCGGGTCGGCCGACACACTGGCGCGTCCTCCGGTATTCAAGACCATCGGTACGGCTCGCGCACATTTGTGGCTTTACGGCTTACGGTAAGTTGCCAATACTCATGGCATCTTGATGCCAAGCGTTCGAAACAAGGAATTGCCATTGAAGCTGGAAGTCAGGAACAGCTTGTCCGTCAAGTTGCTTCGCGTGGTACTGATGTCGGCACTGGTCGTGGGCATGGTGCTCAGTTGTGCGCAAATCGTCTTCGATGGCTACAAGACCCGCCAGGCCATCTCCGCCGACGCCGAGCGGATCCTCGCCATGTTCCGCGATCCGTCGACCCAGGCGGTCTATAGCCTGGACCGGGAAATGGGCATGCAGGTCATCGAAGGGTTGTTCCAGGACGATGCCGTGCGCCAGGCTTCCATCGGCCATCCCGACGAACCCATGCTCGCCGAACGTTCGCGTCCGCTACAGAGCCTGACCAGCCGCTGGCTGACCGATCGCATCCTCGGCCAGGAGCGCAGCTTCAGTACACGCCTGATCGGCCGCGGGCCCTACAGCGAATACTACGGCGACCTGCACATCACCCTGGACACCGCCACCTATGGCGAGGATTTCATCGTCAGCTCGGTGATCATCTTCATCTCCGGCACCTTGCGCGCGCTCGCCCTGGGCCTGTTGCTGTACCTGATCTATCACTGGCTGCTGACCAAGCCGTTGTCGCGGATCATCAAACACTTGCTGCAGATCAACCCCGACCGCCCCGGCGAGTACCAATTGCCGTTGCCGCGCGGCCATGAACACAACGAGCTGGGCCTATGGGTGAATACCGCCAATCAACTCCTGGCCTCCATCGAGCGCAACACCCAACTGCGCCACGAAGCCGAAGACAGCATGCTGCACATGGCCCAGCATGACTTCCTGACCGGCCTGGCCAATCGCGTGCAATTGCAGCAGCAACTTGACAAGGTGCTGCTCGACGCCCATCGCCTGCAGCGGCGGGTGGCGGTGCTGTGCGTCGGCCTCGACGACTTCAAGGGCATCAACGAACAGTTTGGCTACCAGACCGGTGACCAGTTGCTGCGCGCGCTGGCCGATCGCCTGCGGGCCCACAGTGGTAGGTTCGGCACCCTGGCCCGCCTGGGCGGCGATCAGTTCGCACTGGTCCAGGCCGACATCGAACAACCTTACGAAGCGGCAGAACTGGCCCAGCGCATTCTCGACGACCTCGATGCCGCCTTCCCGCTCGACCCGCACTCCATTCGCCTGCGCGCAACCATCGGCATCACCTTGTTTCCCGAAGACGGCGACAGCACCGAAAACCTGCTGCAGAAAGCCGAGCAGACCATGACCCTGGCCAAGGTCCGCTCGCGCAACCGCTACCAGTTCTACATTGCCAGCGTCGACACCGAGATGCGCCGGCGCCGCGAGCTGGAAAAAGACCTGCGCGAGGCACTGGCACGCAATCAACTGCATCTGGTGTACCAGCCACAGATCAGCTACCGCGACCACCGGATCGTCGGCGTCGAGGCACTGCTGAGGTGGCAGCATCCCGAGCACGGCCTGGTGCCACCCGATCAGTTCATTCCGCTGGCCGAGCAGAACCGCAGCATCATTGCCATCGGCGAGTGGGTGCTGAACGAGGCCTGCAGCCAACTGCGCGAGTGGCACGATCAGGGTTTCAGCGGCTTGCGCATGGCGGTCAATCTGTCGACCGTGCAGTTGCATCACAACGAACTGCCGCGGGTGGTCAGCAACATCCTGCAAATGTACCGCCTGCCGCCGCGCAGCCTCGAACTGGAAGTCACCGAAACCGGCCTGATGGAAGACATCAGCACCGCCGCGCAGCACCTGCTGAGTCTGCGACGCTCGGGTGCGCTGATCGCCATCGACGACTTCGGCACGGGCTATTCTTCGCTCAGCTACCTGAAGTCACTGCCACTGGACAAGATCAAGATCGACAAGAGTTTCGTTCAGGACGTGCTCAACGACGAGGACGACGCGACCATCGTCCGGGCGATCATCCAGCTGGGCAAGAGCCTGAACATGCAGGTGATCGCCGAAGGCGTGGAAACGCTGGAGCAGGAAGCGTACATCGTCGCCCAGGGCTGTCATGAGGGCCAGGGCTACCTCTACAGCAAACCCCTGGCCGCTCGCGAACTGACCGCCCTGCTCAAGCAATCCGAGCGCAGCCGTACCAGCCTGGCGCGGACTCCGTCGCAAACCTAGCGGCAGACATGCCAGCCTGAAGGTTTTTTCACATTAACCCTTTACAGAAAATGCAAATCTTTCGCATTATGGCGCAGTTTTGCGCGCCACAGGCGCGCCCGCTCGCCACTCTTGACGCAGGATTTCGCCATGATTCGTACGCCCCTGGCCACCGCCAGTCTGCTGGCCATCGCCATCGCTCTTGCCGGCTGCGACAGCAAGGACAAGCAAACCACCACCGCTGCCCAGGCCCCAGCCCCGGCTGCATCCGCCCCGGCGGCCCCGGCTGCGGTGCCCACGGCCTCCGGGACTCTGGACGAGGCGGCCGCCAAGGCCGTGGTTGCCCATTACGCCGACATCGTGCACGCCACCTTCGAAGACGCGCTGAGCACTGCCCAGACGCTGCAGAAAGCCGTGGACGCCTTCCTTGCCGCACCCAGCGACGCCACCCTGAAGGCCGCACGCGACGCCTGGGTAGCCTCGCGCCCTGCCTACCTGCAGACCGAAACCTTTCGCTTCGGCAACACCCTGATCGACGATTGGGAAGGCCAGGTCAATGCCTGGCCGCTGGACGAAGGCCTGATCGACTACACCGACAAGAGCTACGAGCACGCTCTGGGCAACCCGGGCGCGACCGCCAACATCATCGCCAACAAGGAAATCCAGGTCGGTGAAGACAAGGTCGACGTCAGCGAGATCACTCCCGAGAAGCTTGCCAGCCTGAACGAGCTGGGCGGTTCGGAGGCCAACGTCGCCACCGGCTACCACGCCATCGAATTCCTGCTCTGGGGCCAGGACCTCAACGGTACCGGCCCTGGCGCCGGCAACCGCCCTGCCTCCGACTACATGGACGGCGCGGGCGCCACCGGCGGCCACAACGATCGCCGTCGCGCCTACCTCAAGGCCGTCACCGATCTGCTGGTCAGCGACCTCGAAGAGATGCTCGCCAACTGGAAGCCCAACGTGGCCGACAACTACCGCGCCACGCTGGTCGGCGAACCGGTCGACAGCGGCCTGCGCAAAATGCTTTTCGGCATGGGCAGCCTGTCGCTCGGCGAACTGGCCGGCGAACGCATGAAGGTCGCGCTCGAAGCCAACTCGCCGGAAGACGAGCACGACTGCTTCAGCGACAACACGCACAATTCCGCCTTCTACAATGCCAAGGGCATCCGCAACGTGTACCTGGGCGAGTACACCCGTACCGACGGCACCAAGCTGACCGGCGCCAGCCTGTCCTCACTGGTGGCCAAGGCCGACCCGGCTGCCGATACCGCACTCAAGGCCGATCTGGCCGACACCGAAGCGAAGATGCAGGCCATCGTCGACCGCGCCAACAAGGGCGAGCACTTCGACCAGTTGATCAGCGCCGACAACGCCGCCGGCCAGCAGGTGGTACGCGATGCCATCGCCGCCCTGGTCAAGCAGACCGGCGCAATCGAACAGGCCGCCGGCAAACTGGGCATCACCGATCTGAACCCGGACACCGCCGATCACGAGTTCTGATTCAACCGGGGGCTGCACTGGAGAAGGCTACGCCGACGCCAGTTGCAGCCCCCATGCGTCGGCCGAACATCCGCTTCCTTCACCACAGCTTTCCATTCATGCGCCCATCCCTGCCCCGTGTCGTCTTCCTGCTCCTGGCCTGCGGCCTGGTCGGGTGTGACGACGCCCCGCGTTTCACCCAGGCAGAGCCGGGCGAAGCACAGAGCGCGGGGCAGGCCACCGTGCGCAAATTCGATGTCAACGCCTACTCCATGCCCTCGGCCAATCTTTCGCCGGTCCGCCGCCTGGATTTCAGCGTGGGCAACAGCTTCTTCCGCAGCCCCTGGGTCATCGCGCCGTCTACCACCACCGCGCGTGACGGCCTGGGGCCCCTGTTCAATACCAATGCCTGCCAGAACTGCCACATCAAGGATGGCCGCGGCCATCCGCCCGAAGACAACGCGCTCAGCGCCGTCTCCATGCTGGTCCGCTTGTCGCTGCCCGACAGCCCGCATTACCTGCACGAGATCGAACGCCTGGGCGTGGTGCCCGAGCCGGTCTACGGCACACAGCTGCAAGATATGGCCATCCCTGGCCATGTGCCCGAAGGCAAGGTGAGGGTCACCTATCAAAGCGTGCCGGTGCGCTTCAAGGACGGCACTCTGGTCGAGCTGCGCCAGCCGCAGTTGCAGATCAGCCAATTGGGCTACGGCGCACTGCATCCCGACACACGCTTCTCTGCGCGGGTCGCACCACCGATGATCGGCCTGGGCCTGCTCGAAGCAATCAGCGAAGCGGATATCCTGGCCAATGCCCGCAACCAGGCCGATAGCGCCGGGCCGATCAAGGGTCGGCCCAATCAGGTATGGGACGACAGCCAAAGCCGCAGCGTGCCGGGCCGCTTCGGCTGGAAAGCCGGACAGCCAAATCTGAACCAGCAGAATGTCCATGCCTTTTCCGGCGACATGGGGCTGACCACCACGCTGCGACCCTTCGATGACTGTACGGCGGCGCAAACCGATTGTCGCCAGGCGGTCAACGGCAATGGCCCGGGCGGGGAACCCGAAGTCAGTGATAACATTCTGCGTCTGGTGTTGTTCTACACCCGCAACCTGGGTGTGCCTGCGCGCCGCGACGTCGACTCGCCGCAGGTCCTGGCCGGCAAGAATCTGTTCTATCAGGCCGGCTGCCAGGGTTGCCACGTGGCGCAATACACCACGGCCAGCGACGCGGCGGAGCCCGAGCTGCGCAGCCAGACGATTCGCCCCTACACCGACCTGCTGCTGCACGACATGGGCCCCGGCCTGGCCGACGGGCGCAGCGAGTTCAAGGCCGGCGCACAGGACTGGCGCACGCCGCCGCTGTGGGGCATCGGCCTTAGCGAAACGGTCAGCGGGCATAGCCAGTTTCTCCACGACGGTCGCGCGCGCAACCTGCTCGAAGCCGTGCTGTGGCACGGCGGTGAAGCCGAAGCGGCCAGGCAACAGGTATTGCAATTCGACGCCCAGCAGCGCGCTGCGCTGCTGGCGTTCTTGAACTCTCTCTAGATGAACACACGTTTCAGGAGCCTACATGTTCCGTCCCAAGCTGCTCTTCACCGGCCTCGCCGCCCTGGCACTGGGTGCCTGCTCGCCGCAAGATCGGCAAGCCGTTACCAGTGCGGCCATAGCCAAGCAGGTCATCCTGCCGACCTATAGCCGCTGGGTGGAGGCCGATCGGCAACTGGCTGCCAGCGCCCTGGCGTTCTGCCAGGGTACGCAGCCACTGGATGCGGCGCGTGCCGATTTCCTCAAGGCGCAAAGAGCCTGGGCCGAGCTGCAACCGCTGCTGATCGGGCCGCTGGCCGAGGGCAACAAAGCCTGGTCGGTGCAGTTCTGGCCGGACAAGAAAAACCTCGTCGGCCGTCAGGTCGAGCAACTGGCCAACGCCGAGCAACCCATCGACGCACAGGGTTTGGCCAAGGCCAGCGTGGTCGTGCAGGGGCTGTCGGCCTATGAGTACATCCTGTTCGACAGCAAGCCGGAAATTGCCGATGCCGCGCAGAAAGCGCGCTACTGTCCACTGCTCAGCGCCATTGGCGAGAGGCAGAAAGCGCTGGCCGAAGAAATCCTCGCCAGCTGGAACAGTGCCGACGGCATGCTCGCGCAGATGACCAAGTTTCCCAACCAGCGCTACGCCGACTCCCACGAAGCCATCGCCGATGTGCTGCGTGCGCAGGTCACCGCACTCGACACCTTGAAGAAAAAGCTCGGCGCGCCCATGGGCCGCCTCAGCAAGGGTATCGCCCAGCCCTACCAGGCCGAGGCCTGGCGTAGCGCGCAGTCGATGCACAGCGTGCGGGCGAGCCTGGCGGCCGCCCAGACCGTCTGGGTCGGCGTCGACGGCAAGGGGCTGCGCGGCCTGTTGCCCACCGAGCAGAAACCCCTGGCCGACAAGATCGACGCCGCCTACGCCGCGTCCATGAAGCTGCTCGACGGCAATACCCGCAACCTCGGTGAACTGCTCGGCGACGATGCCGGCAAACAGTTCCTCAACACCCTCTACGACAGCCTCAACGTGGTCCACCGTCTGCACGAAGGCGAACTGGCCCGCGCCCTGAACATCCAGCTGGGCTTCAATGCCAACGACGGTGACTGACGATGATTGTACGCTCGGCGCAGAAGCTGACCCACGTACTGCTCAAGGCACTGACCCTGGGCAACTGGACGCTGGCCCGGCATCCGCAGCGCGAACCGCTGCTGTTGTCTGCGCGCGATGATGCCGATGGCGGGCACTACGCCGTGGGTTATCGGCTGGACGGCCGCGAGGTGTTCGCCACGCAGGTAGGCCAACGCTGCCATGACATCGTCACGCACCCGACGCTGCCCGTGGCGCTGTTCGTGGCTCGCCGTCCCGGCACCGAAAGCTACTTGATCGATCTGCGCGACGGCGTGTTGCTGCAGACCCTGGCATCCCAGGCAGATCGGCACTTCTATGGCCACGCAGTAGTGCACAAGGATGGCGAGTGGCTGTACGCCACCGAGAACGACAGCACCGAGCCAGGCCGTGGCGTTCTGGGGGTCTACCGCTTCGTCGACGGACGCCTGGTGCACAGCGGCGAACTGTCCACCCATGGCATCGGCCCTCATCAGGTATCGTGGATGCCGGACGGCGAAACCCTGGTGGTGGCCAATGGCGGTATTCGGACCGAGGCCGAAAGCCGGATCGAGATGAATCTGGATGCCATGCAGCCGAGCCTGGTGATGATGCAGCGCGATGGCACCCTGCTGAGCAAGGAGTGCCTGGAACAGCCGATGAACAGCGTGCGGCACCTGGCAATCGGCAGCGACGCTACCGTCTTCGCCTGCCAGCAATTCATGGGGCCTGCCCATGAAAGCGCGCCGCTGTTGGCGGTCAAGCGTCCCGGTCAGCCTTTCGAAGCCTTTCCCGTCTCGCTGACGCAATTGCAATCCATGGGTCACTACACCGCCAGCGTTGCGGTGCACAGCGAGTTGCGCCTGGTGGCGCTGACGGCGCCGAGGGCCAACCGCTTCTTCATCTGGGACATGGACAGCGGTGCGGTCAGGCATGACGGCACCTTGCCCGACTGCGCAGGCGTGGGGGCTGTGGAAGACGGTTTCGTGGTGACGTCGGGGCAAGGCCGCTGCCGCCATTACGACTGCCGAGCGGCGCAGCTGGTGGGCATGCCGCTGCAATTGCCATCGGGGCTTTGGGACAACCACCTGTACCTGGCTTGAGCCAGTGCAACGTGAGCCAGCGAACTGGCTCGGGAATTCAACCCTGGGTGCGCACGCCTTGGCTCAGGCCCAGCATGAACAGGATGAAATCCTTGTCCGGGGTCACTGCGATGTGCGCTTTCTGCGACCGGGGCAATGGGCAATTGCCCTCACCGTGGGCCGCACTGACAATGGCCGAGCGGGGTTGTTCCCACGCCGCTGCCGCCGCAGTGGCCACCCCCAGGGCTGCCACCAGAAACAAACCTCGTGCCATTTCTAGTTTCATCACGCTAAACCTTTGATGGAGCTGCCGAATGCCGCTTCATAAAGGTAGATCAACTTCTGCCAGTCGGGTGCACTGAACGACGAATGGCGACGCAGCTGCTTCATGTCGTGGGAGGCAGCTTGCTGCGCGGTCATGCGCTGACGGCACTTCTCCAGGTCCAGCAGCGCTACCTCACCGCGTGCATTGCTGCCCTCGCCTGTCACGCGCACGAACACATGCTTGATATAGATGCAGCTGTGCTGCCAGCGGCCGCGGTGCATGCGCGCCAGATTGGTCGCCAGGCTCTGCAGAATCTGCTCGTGGACCGCTTCGCCGTGGCGTTCGCGGCCCCCGCCCTGCAGCCAGTGCTCATACTCCTCGAAACCGTCCAGGGAACGCGTCACCAGCAGTGCGCGCCACTGATTGTTCTCGTCGCGCTGCGTACCGCAGAAGATCATCTTCGGTACATTGACGTCGAGCTGGTAGAGCGCGGTCAACGCATCGCGTTCGCGCAGCACCGTCGGGCGACCGAACGGGTGCAGCCAGCTGCGGTAGATATGCCCGACCTGGCGCTTGACGTAGATCATCTGCCCGTCGGCAACGAACAGGCGTTGCACGCCGCTTTCACCGCCGCGCCTGACATTGGGCTCTTCCACCCAGGCACCCTGCTGCCGCCAATAGTGATCGAAGTCGGCATCTCCGCTCGCCGTGCCTGCCGTCATGCCTTCAACCGCCATCCTGCTTACCCCTTACGTAGAACGTATACTCGCCACATGGCGTACATCGGTAAAAAGTCCAGGCGTTCCTGGATACGGAAGCCGGCCTGGATGAACTCCGCTTCAACGGTTGCCGCCGGCAACACGAAGCGGTTCTGATACCCATCCTGCTCGTTGTGCAGGCGTCGACGCTGCTCGGCCCGCTCACGCTTCCAGGCCTTGAAGTTGCCATCGACCCACAACGACAAGACCACACTGTCACGCGTCACTCGATGAAACTGCTTGAGAATCGTCATGCGGTGCTCGGCCTCGCCGATGTGGTGCAGCAGCCTCATGCAAAAAATGCTGTCCACCGAATTGTCCGGCAGGGCCACATCGAATGCCGAGGTCTGCAGCGGCTGCACCCGGCCAACGATGTGCGCCGGCTGTGAAGCGCAGGCGGTTTCCACCATGGCCGCAGAGTTGTCCGCACCAATGATCACCCGGTTCTGCTTCTCCGCCAGCAGCGGCCAGAAACGACCGGCACCGCACGGCAGGTCCAGCACCAATCCAGGCTCGCCGACCAGGGCCAGGGCTTTGCGGGCCAGCTGTTCGTCACGTCTGTGCGACATGCGTCGAGCAAAACTGTTGCGGTGTTTGTCGAAATACTTCTGCGCGTGAGCGCGATCGTACTTATCGGAAAATTCCAGCTTCACGGGATCGGACATGGGCACGCCTCCAGGACAGTGGCGCACACCTTATTCATCCAACCGTCATGGCTAGGTCATGTCATTGTGAAAAATTTGTCAGAAGTTTCCGAGCTGATACAGGATATTTCCTACAATAATTGCACCTGGGGTGCGAAGCAAGCATCACCCCAGGGCTTGCTTGCCAAGGCCCAGCTCCACACTGAAGCGACAGCCATGAGGCTCGACGGCCTCCAGACGGACTTGCCAGCCCTGGTCCTCGCAGATCCGCTGGACCAACGACAGACCCAGGCCTAGCCCTTCTCCACGCTTTTCCGGGCCGCGCACGAACGGTTGGAACATGGCCTCGCGCTGAGCCTCGGGAATCCCTACACCGCTGTCTTCCACATGGAAGCTGCTCGCCCCCAGCGTCAGACGAATGAAACCCTGATCGGTGTAGTGCAGGGCATTGCGCAGCAGGTTGCCCATGACGGCGTGGAGAAAAGCACCGTTATAGGTCTGCGCCAAGGGCGCACCAGCGACGAACTCTAGGGCCAGGCCTTTCTTTTCGATGGCTGGTCGCCATTGGGTCAGCAGCGCTTCGGCTACCTGACCCAGAGTGGCCGGCGTGGCTCTGCCGCTGTCGTCGCGCTGGGCCCGCGCCAGCATCAGGAAGGTCTGCACCAGGTCACGCATGTCTTCGCAGGCTCGGGCAATGCGCAGCACCTGCGCACGGGAGCGCTCCGGCAGCGCCGGATTCTCCAGCAGCAGCTCGCAGGAGCTGGCGAGCACCATCAACGGCGTGCGCAGTTCATGGCTCACGTCGCTGGTAAACAGCCGTTCGCGGGTCAAGGCATCGCGCAGGCGGCCAAGGGTGGCATCGAAGGCCACGGCCAGCTCGCCGACTTCGTCGGCCGTATAGTCCGGTGCCAATGGCGGTGCCAGGCCAAGAATCTGATCACGATGGCGCACCTGGCGGGCCAGGCGCACCACGGGCGCCATGACCTTGCGTGCCAAGACCCAGCCAAGAAAGATCGCCAGGGCCAGGCTGAGCACGAAGCCCACCAGCACCACGGCGAACAGCACTCTTTCGCGCTCTTCGAAATCGCTCTGATCCTGCAACAAGGCGTAACGACGACCGTCGACTACCTCGATCATCGCGTGGTAGGAAAGGTCACCGCGAAACACTTCGTGGAAGCCGCGTGGCAGATGCCTCACATCGGCAGTGAGCGCGAAGTCGCCCGGACCGTTATCGTAGTAGAACAACTGATCGGGTTCGGGGCGATGGCTCCAGTCGGCCGCGTTGTCCATCAGCAGCAGGCGCTGCAGGTCGCCGCCCAGGCCTGCGGATATCAACCGCTCCTCCACCAGGTGCACGGTAGCCACGATACCGACCGCGAACGCCCCTGCGACCAGCGCACTCATCAACGCAAACGCGATGATGATGCGTTGTGCGAGGCTCTGCTTAAACTCCATCGCGGCCTTCGGCAAGACGGTAACCGACACCGTGCACGGTGTGCAGCAAGGGCTTCTCGAACGGCTTGTCGATCACCTGGCGCAGCTGATGGACGTGGCTGCGCAGGCTGTCGCTGTCGGGGCAGTCATCGCCCCACAGGGCTTCCTCGAGCACTTCGCGGCGCAGCACATGGGGGCTCTTCTGCATCAGCACGGCGAGCAGCTTGAGGCCCACCGGGTTGAGCTTGAGCAGGCGGCCCTCGCGGGTGACCTCGAGGGTGTCGAGGTCGTAGATCAGATCGCCCACCTGCAGCGAGCGACGACCGCCGCCCTGGGCCCGGCGCAGGACCGCTTCGATGCGTGCCGCCAGCTCCGACAAGGCAAACGGCTTGAGCAGGTAGTCGTCGGCACCGGAACGAAAACCCTGCAGGCGATCGTCCAGCTGGTCGCGCGCGGTGAGCATGATCACCGGCGTATCGCGCCGGGCATCTTCGCGCAGGCGCTTGCACAGCGTATAGCCATCGATGCCCGGGAGCATGATGTCGAGCACGATGAGGTCGTAGTGCTCGGTCGCCGCCAGGTGCAATCCGGACAGGCCGTCCTGGGCGCAGTCGACGGTGTAGCCTTTCATACCCAGGTAATCGGCCAGGTTGGCCAGGATGTCGCGGTTGTCTTCAACCAGTAGGATTCGCATGGGCAGGTCTCCGAGTGCTGCTGTCGCCCCGGCGGGGCTCGCGCAGCTTATAGGCTGGGCAGGCATAAAAAAACCCCGGCCATCGCTGGCCGGGGTTTTTCTTACCTGAGGACAGGTAGAGCGCGGGACTCGCTTACATCATGCCGCCCATGCCACCCATGCCGCCCATGTCTGGCATGCCGCCGCCAGCCGAGCCTTCGGCTTTCGGCTTGTCGGCAATGGCCGCTTCGGTGGTCAGGATCAGACCACCGATGGAAGCTGCAGCCTGCAAGGCCGAACGGGTCACCTTGGTAGGATCCAGGATGCCCATTTCGATCATGTCGCCGTAGACGCCAGTTGCAGCGTTGTAACCGTAGTTACCATTGCCGTTCTTGACTTCGTTGACGACAACGCTTGGCTCGTCGCCGGAGTTGGCAGCGATCTGGCGCAGCGGTGCTTCGACTGCGCGACGCAGTACAGCTATACCTACGTTCTGATCAGCGTTGTCGCCGGTCAGGTTGGTCAGCGCTTCCAGAGCACGGATCAGTGCAACGCCACCGCCAGGTACCACGCCTTCTTCGACGGCTGCGCGGGTTGCGTGCAGGGCGTCTTCAACGCGGGCTTTCTTCTCTTTCATTTCAACTTCGGAGCCAGCGCCAACCTTGATCACTGCAACGCCGCCAGACAGCTTGGCCAGGCGTTCCTGCAGTTTTTCACGGTCGTAGTCCGAGGAAGTTTCGGCAACCTGGGCACGGATCTGGTTGATACGGGACTGGATGTCGCCTTCAACGCCAGCACCGTCGACGATGATGGTGTTTTCCTTGGAAATGGTCACGCGCTTGGCGCTGCCCAGGTTTTCCAGGGTGGCACTTTCCAGGCTCAGGCCGATCTCTTCGGAGATAACGGTACCGCCGGTCAGTACGGCGATGTCCTGCAGCATGGACTTGCGACGATCGCCGAAGCCCGGCGCCTTGACGGCAGCGACTTTGACGATACCGCGCATGTTGTTCACGACCAGAGTCGCCAGGGCTTCGCCTTCGACGTCTTCGGAAACGATCAGCAGCGGGCGGCCGGCCTTGGCAACAGCTTCCAGCACCGGCAGCATTTCACGGATGTTGGAGATTTTCTTGTCGACCAGCAGGATCAGCGGGCTGTCCAGCTCGGCGACCATGGTCTCAGGCTTGTTGACGAAGTACGGGGACAGGTAGCCACGGTCGAACTGCATGCCTTCTACAACCGACAGCTCGTTTTCCAGGCCACTGCCTTCTTCAACGGTGATCACACCTTCTTTACCGACTTTTTCCATGGCTTCGGCAATGATGTCGCCGATGGAGCTGTCGGAGTTGGCGGAGATGGTGCCGACCTGAGCGATGGCCTTGGTATCGGCGCACGGCTTGGACAGGTTTTTCAGCTCGGCAACAACGGCGATGGTCGCCTTGTCGATGCCGCGCTTGAGGTCCATCGGGTTCATGCCGGCAGCGACGGCCTTGTAGCCCTCGTTGACGATGGCCTGGGCCAGAACGGTAGCGGTGGTGGTGCCGTCGCCTGCGTCATCGTTGGCACGGGAGGCAACGTCTTTGACCAGCTGCGCGCCCATGTTTTCGAAACGGTCTTCGAGCTCGATTTCCTTGGCAACGGAAACGCCGTCCTTGGTGATGGTCGGAGCGCCGAAGCTCTTCTCGATGATCACGTTACGGCCTTTCGGGCCCAGGGTCGCTTTTACCGCGTCAGCCAGGACGTTGACACCAGTCAGCATTTTCTTGCGGGCGGAGTCGCCGAATTTAACTTCTTTAGCAGCCATGATCGATTTCCTTGAATACTGGGTAGTAACGGGAGTTCAGTGGTTTCAGACTTCGACGACGGCGAGGATCTCGCTCTCGCTCATCACCAGCAGGTCTTCACCGTCGACCTTGACGGTGTTGCTGCCCGAGTAAGGGCCGAATACCACCTTGTCACCCACTTTGACGGCCAGCGCACGAACTTCGCCGCTATCCAGGATCTTGCCGGTGCCCACTGCGACGATTTCGCCACGGTTGGGTTTTTCAGCGGCCGAACCTGGCAGAACGATACCGCCAGCGGTTTTGGACTCTTCTTCGCTGCGACGGATAACGACGCGGTCATGCAGAGGACGAAGCTTCATTGTCGATCTCTCCTAATTATGGTTTTCATCGGCCGGTGTGTACCGGCGGTGTGGATCTTCCGGCGTAACCGGTCGCGTCTTGCACCGCAAGACGCGGGAACATGTGTGGCGCAATCGCCACAAACCTTGCGGTGACCCATACATGAGGTCGGCGCGAGCGATTACAAGGGCCGGGCTGAAAAAATTTGCAGGCAAAGCTGCAAAAGAAACGGCGCCCGAGGGCGCCGTTGACAGGTTGCAGCAGGTGTTCAGCGGTCCGGACGCGAGGTGTCGCGACCGACCACTTCGCCTTCGATCACCTCGCCTTCGATGACGTGGGCCCGGTAGGCCTGGGCCGGGCCACCCGGGGGCGGCATGTCGTCGGCGAACGCGCGCTGGCGCATGGCTTGCGCCTGGGCACGCTCGCGTACCTTGCGGATCAGGAAGTGCCGGGTGAATGGCAGCAGGCACAGCACAGCCAGCAGATCGCTGATGAAGCCGGGCACGATCAGCAGTACGCCGCCGACGGCGGTGACCAGACCATTGAACATCTGCTCGGCAGGCAGCTCGCCGCGCTGCAGGCTGGCTCGGGTACGCAGGACGGTGGCCAGCCCGGCGACGCGCATGACCAGCACACCCAATGCCGAACCGGCGATGATGAGCAGCAGCGCGGGAAAGAACCCGATCGCCGTGCTCACCTTGAAGAAGACGTACAGTTCCAGCACGGGGAACAACAGGAACAGCAATAGAAAAGCGCGCATCAAATGGTTTCCTCTACGGAAGAATGCCTTCCAGTAGACCCTAGATGACGTCAATAAATCGTTAATTCAAGGTGGCGACCCATCAGTCGCTTAAGCCAGTCCCGCGAAACCCGCGCCAGCCGGGCCTCGCAGACTTGTGTCGGCGTATTGCAATGTTACCAGGCGACACCGAAACCGGCGGTGTAGCGGGTACTGTCCAGGTCCGCACCACTGGTGCCGCTGACCAGGTCCTTCTCGGCCTTGAGGTTCAACGACGCCCATTCGGTAACCTTGTAGCGCAGGCCCATTTCGGCATCCAGGCTGTAGTCGGCGACGTTGCCGATCGGCTTGCCGAGTTCGCCGCGGGTGAAGAACTCGACCGTCTTGCCGATCAGGTAGCGGTTGTAGTCCCACTTCATGGCCAGCGAATAGAAGTTGTCCTTGTCGCCGTCGGCATACTGGTAGTCGGTGCGGTTGATCAAGCCACCGAGGGAGAACGCACCCAGTTCGTCGTCCCAGAACTGGTAGCCGGGGCCGGTACCCACGGTGCGCTGACGCTCCAGGTCCTCGATCTTGTCACGCTTGTAATCAACCCGGCCCTGCCAGAACCACTGATCGGTGAGGAAGCGGTCAAGGGAGTATTCGAGATCGAAATTGTCGGTCGTGACGATGCTGTCCTGGGACTCGCGGTTGTACTCGCCAGAGCCGATATGACGCCACTTGCCGTGCCTGGCGGTAGTCTTGAAGGCGACGTTGTAGTCGTCGGTATCGGTTTCGGCACGCTTGTAGTCCAGGCCCAGGTCGACGTTGCCCTTGATCTGCAGATCAGTGACCACCGGCTTGGGCTTGATGATCTGCTGGATGCTGGCCAACTCGACGGTCTTCGGTGCATCACCGTTCTGCAGGATGACCTTGCCGTCTTCGGCGGCCTTGAACGACTTGGTTTTCTCGCCGATGTAGTCATCCTGCTTGACCAGCAGTTCCTGGTCGCTTTCCATGGTCTTGATCTGTTTCCAGTCCAGGGGAATCGAACCACCGTATTCAGTCTTCACCATCAGCTTGCCACCGTCGAACACGGTAATCTTGCCGGAGATACGGTCGCCGTTCTTCAACCAGACTGTATCGGCAAACGTCACGGAAGAGGTGGAAGCCAGGGCAAGGCACAGCAGGGTTCTAGGCAACATAAGCGGATTCTGGGTGCTCTGAAGTGTAGGAAATGCGGCATTATTCGGTAGGACAAGATCCGAGCAAGGACAGACCCCGAGATGACAGACGAGTTCAATTCTCAACTGCAAAATACTCCGGATCAGGCTGCGGCCGTTCGCCGCACTGCGCTGTACACCGTGCTGGCTCAGGTACCGGAGGGCAAAGTGGTGACCTATGGACAGTTGGCCGAACTGGCCATGCTTGGGCGGGCGGCCCGCTGGGTCGGACGTACCCTGAGCCAACTGCCGGACGGTACCCGCCTGCCCTGGCACCGTGTGGTTGCCGCCGGCGGGCGGCTGAGCCTGGCGGCAGGCACGTGCAGCGGGGCCGAACAACGCGCACGCCTGCGTGGCGAAGGCGTGCTGATCATGAAGAATCGCGTGGATATGGCACGCCATGGCTGGCGTCCGGAGCAGGCATGCGGTTAGAGTGCGCGCTTTGTTTCGCAAACTGAGGCAGATTCCAGCCCATGCCCCGTAAAACCTGGCGCGCCGCGCTCGCCGCTTATGCCAGCCCTTCCACCGTTGTGCTTCTGCTGCTCGGTTTCGCTGCCGGCCTGCCGTACATGCTGGTGTTTTCAACCCTGTCGGTGTGGTTGCGTGAAGCGGGCGTCGCCCGTGAAACCATCGGTTACGCCAGCCTGATCGGTCTGGCCTATGCCTTCAAATGGGTATGGTCGCCGCTGCTCGACCAGTGGCGGCTGCCACTGCTCGGCAAGCTGGGCCGGCGCCGTTCCTGGCTGGTTCTGGCCCAGGCTCTGGTGATCCTCGGCCTGGTGGGCATGAGTTTCTGCGACCCGCAGAAGCATCTGTCGTGGTTGATCGCGATTGCCGTGGTGGTCGCGTTCGCCTCGGCCACTCAGGACATCGCGGTAGACGCCTACCGCCTGGAAATCGCCGAAGACCAGCGCCAGGCCGCCCTCGCCGCCAGCTACATGGCCGGCTACCGCGTGGCCGCGTTGCTGGCCACCGCCGGTGCGCTGTACTTCGCCGAAGGCTTCGGTTCCACCGGCTTCGCCTATCTGCACCAGGCCTGGGCCAACACGTACCTGCTGTTCGGTGTGCTGATGGTACCGGCACTGATCACTACCCTGATCATGCGCGAACCCCCGGTAGCCCTGCGCACGCAATTGTCCGCAGCGCGCTACGGCTTCAGCCACCAACTGATGTCGGTGTTCGTGCTGATCGTGTTGCTGGTGTCGGTGCCGGCGATGTTCACCCAGTTGTACAACACCGATTTTGCCAGCGTGCTGTTCGGCAGCCAGAGCCTGATCGACCTGCTGCTCGAAGACCGGGCATTCCTGCGTGCGCTGCTCTACATAATCCTGACTGCGGTGTGCCTGTCTTCGGTCGGTCGCCGCGGGTTGGCTCCCGTGCTCACACCGATCAACGATTTCATCCTGCGCTACCGCTGGCAGGCATTGCTGCTGCTGGGCCTGATCGCGACCTACCGGATGTCCGATACGGTGATGGGTGTCATGGCCAACGTCTTCTACATCGACCAAGGCTTCACCAAGGACCAGATCGCCAGCGTCAGCAAGATCTTCGGCCTGATCATGACCCTGCTCGGCGCCGGCTTCGGCGGCCTGCTGATCGTGCGCTTCGGCATCCTGCCCATTCTGTTCATCGGTGGCATCACTTCGGCGGGGACCAACCTGCTGTTCCTGATGCTGGCCGACATGGGGCCGAATCTGCAGATGCTGGTGCTGACCATCTCGCTGGACAACTTCAGCTCCGGGCTCGCCACTTCGGCCTTCGTCGCCTACCTGTCGAGCCTGACCAACCTCAAGTTCTCGGCGACCCAATACGCCCTGCTGAGCTCGATCATGCTCCTCCTGCCGCGCCTGATCGGGGGCTACTCAGGGGTGATGGTCGAAAAGTTCGGCTACCACAATTTCTTCCTGATCACTGCCCTGCTCGGTGTGCCGACCCTGCTGCTGATCGCCCTGCACTGGAAGCAGGAGAATGCCCGCATCGCGCGCGACGGGCCTGACGAAGAACCCTCCTGACAAAAAAGCCCCGGCCATGATGACCGGGGCTTTTTCGTGAAGCCTTGCGAACCTACTTGGCTTCGCCTTCCTGCATCACCCGAATCACACGCTGCGGAAACGGAATGTCGATGCCTTCGGCACGCAGGCGATCGCGGATCTCGCCGTTGAGCATATTGGTCACGCCGCCGAAGTCGCCAGTGTTCACCCAGATCCGCAGGGACACGGTGATCGAGCTGTCGCCCAGGGCCGCCACGACGGCCTCGGGTGCCGGGGTCTGCAACACGCGTGGGTCCTTGGCCAGGTCCAGGAGGATCTCGCGGGCTTTCTGCAGGTCGGCATCGTAGTCCACACCGATGTCGAAGGTGATCTTGCGCGTGGGCTGACGGTTGGTGTTGGTGATGATGCCGTTAGACAGGTTGCCGTTGGGCAGGATCACCGTGCGGTTATCGCCGGTGCGCAACACGGTATGGAAGATCTGGATGGAGTCGACCGTGCCGCTCACACCCTGTGCTTCGATCCAGTCGCCGATGCGAAAGGGACGGAACAGCAGAATCAGCACGCCGCCGGCGAAGTTCGCCAGGCTGCCTTGCAGGGCCAGGCCGATGGCCAGGGTCGCACCACCGATGGCGGCAACGAACGAGGTCGTCTCGATACCGATCATCGAGGCCACGCTGACCATCAAGAGGATCTTCAGGATGATATTGGCGATCGTGCCGATGAAGTTCTGCAGCGCCAGATCGATGTGACGCAGGGCCAGCAGTTTCTGCAGGTTGGCGGTGACTCGGTTGATCAACCACCAACCCACGCACAGCACCACCAAGGCGAGGATCACCTTGCTGCCGTACTGCATGACCATCGGAATCCAGGCCTGCGAGGCCTGGACCAGATGATTGACTTCCGCGTTCAAATCCATGGGGTTCTCCTACCGCCTTCGTTCAAGCTTCGTTCAAGCTTCGTTCAAAAAAAGCGTGCGATAACCGGCAAAGACCGGCTCGGGCGTACCGGCGCCACGATCTGAAAGGCCACGGCAAGCCCGGCGCCAGAGGCTCCGGCCGCACTGATGCTCCGACGCCGGTCGCCTGGCAAGGTTCAGCCCGGCCCGCCGCTCTTCATCAATCGCGAAAGTTGTTGAACTGCAGCGGCATGCCGAATTCCTTCGCGCGCAGGGCAGCGATTGCCTCCTGCAAGTCATCGCGTTTCTTGCCGGTGATACGCACCTGCTCACCCTGGATGGCAGCCTGCACCTTGAGCTTGGCGTCCTTGACGTGAGCGACGATCTTCTTCGCCAGTTCCTTCTCGATACCTTCGCGCAGGATCGCTTCCTGCTTCATTTCCTTACCCGAGGCATAGGCATCCTTGACCTCGAGGCATTGCACGTCGATCTTGCGCTTGACCAGTGCCAGCTTGAGAATCTCGATCATGGCTTCCAGCTGGTACTCGGCTTCGGCGGTCAGGGTGACCGTCAGCTCCTTGAATGCGAAACTGCCTTTCCCCTTGAGATCGTAACGGCGATCCAGCTCCTTGATGGCGTTGTCGACCGCGTTGGTGACTTCGTGCTTGTCCAACTCGGACACTACGTCGAACGAGGGCATGTGTTTCCTCCAGAATTGATCGGCGGCTCGTTGAAAGAAGGAGCACGCCTGGCTTGACGATTGAAATGCCCGCTCATTATAAGGGAGCCGGCATCGTGAAATGCCACCCCACCGCTTGAATTCAGGCATGGGTCATCACTTTCCACACGAGCCTGACATGCGCAACCTCCCCCCAAGCAATGCGGCCGCCGACGAACCAGCGCTGGTCGTCGCAGAACCGCCGGCAGCCCGATCCTGGCATGTGTTGGGCGCGGGCAGCCTGGGTACGTTGTGGGCGTGCCGCCTGGCCCGCGCGGGCTTGCAGGTGCAGCTGCTATTGCGCAATGCCGCGCGCCTGCAGGCCTACCGCGCAGCCGGTGGCTTGCGCTTGACCGAGAGCGGCGAAGCCAGCGTTCACTGCCTGCCGGCCACCGACGTGGCCGCCGAGGGCGCGATCACCCGCCTGTTGCTGACCTGCAAGGCCTACGATGCGCAAGCGGCCATTGCCAGTGTCGCCGCGCGGCTGGCACCCGGCGCCGAAGTGATCCTTCTGCAGAATGGCATGGGCAGTCAGCAGGCGGTGGCCGAAATGCTGCCGCAGGCGCGCTGTATCTATGCCTCGACCACCGAAGGCGCCTACCGTGCCGCCGATTTCCAGGCGGTTTTCGCCGGGCAGGGCTTTACCTGGCTGGGCGATGCCGACCCGGCCTGCCCCACCCACCCTGCAGCCTTGCTGGCCGACCTGGAGCGTGCCGGCATCGCTCATCACTGGACACCCAGTATCCATTCGCGCCTGTGGCGCAAGCTGGCGCTCAACTGCGCGATCAACCCGCTGACCGTGCTGTACGGCTGTCGCAATGGCGCGTTGGCGGACCATCACGACGAAGTGGCCATTCTTTGCGCCGAGCTGGCACAGCTGCTGGGCGCGTGCGGGCAGGTGGACGCGGCCCAGGGGCTGCACGAGGAAGTACGACGGGTTATCCAGGCGACCGCTGCCAATTACTCTTCGATGTACCAGGACGTCGACCAGGGTCGGCGCACCGAGATCGACTATCTGCTGGGCTACGCCTGCCAAGCCGCGCTGGAGCGGCACTGCGAGGTGCCACATCTGCAAGCGCTGCAGGCGCGGCTGGTGCGGGCCTTGAACAAGACCTGAGACCGCGCCCTTCGCGGCCACCGACCGCTCCTACGGAGGGACGCACGATCTCCGTAGGAGCGGTCCGTGGCCGCGAAACAGTCGCGCGGTGAATCAGGCATACCGCAGCGCGCTCTTCGCGGCCACTGGCCGCTCCTACGGAGGGACTCACAATTTCCGTAGGAGCGGTCATCGGCCGCGAAACAGGCGCCGCGGTGTATCAGGCGAACCGCGGGATTTGCAAAACAGGTTTGCTACACTGGCGCTCTGCCCTGCCGTGGAAGCGACCCGCCAATGCCCTTGCGCCAGAGACTCGAAAACCTGCCGGTTGGCCAGAAACTGCTGGCGGCCCTGCTGGTGCTGTTGACCACGGTCCTGCTGGTCGCCAACCTGACGTTCATCAGTGCCGCCTACTGGATTTCCCAGGAAAGCATGGCGCCCCAGGCCTTGCAGACCATCGGCCGACTGCTGGCCAACCCTGGCCTTGCGCAGCGGGCGGTACGCTCGCCGCAGGACGCCGAAGCGCTGCTCGAAGAGCTCAACAGCTATTCCCCGTTGCGCGCCGCCGCCATCTACGACGCCCAGGGCGAGCGCCTGGCCCAGTTGCAGCACGGCGACCGGCTGAAGATGCCGGCCCGCTTCGCCAGCATCGAAGCCTGGCGCTCCACCGAATTCCGCAGCACCCAGTTGGTGCCTCTGCCCAGTGCCGGCCATCTGCTGCTGGTGGCCAGCAGCGAACTGCCCGTGGCGTTCTACACCGGCACCCTGACTGCCAGCCTGGGCATCCTGGTGTTCAGCGTGCTGTTGTGGATGATCATCGCCCGGCAGATCAAGCGCTTGATCACCCAACCCATCTATCGCCTCGAAGAGCTGTCGCGCCAGGTCACCCGCGAAGAAAACTACGCCTTGCGCGCCGGCCGCGGCAACCACGACGAGATCGGCAGCCTGGCGGAAGCGTTCAACACCATGCTTTCACGCATCGAGGCCCGCGAACAGCAACTCAAGCGTGCCCGCGACGAGTCCCAGGCCGCCTACGACCAGGCCCAGGGGCTGGCCGAAGAAACTCGCCACACCAACCGCAAGCTCGAACTCGAAGTCCAGGTGCGCAGCAAGATCGAGAAGAAACTCACCGGCTTTCAGAACTACCTCAACAGCATCATCGACTCCATGCCTTCGGCACTCATTGCCCTCGACGAGCAGCTGTACGTCACCCAGTGGAATCAGGAAGCCAGCGCACTTTCCGGAACGCCGCTGGACGAGGCGCTCAATCAACCGATCTTTCTTGCATTCGCCCCGCTCAAACCGTTCCTGCCGCAGCTCAAGACCACGGTCGAACAGCACACGGTGGCCAAGATCGAGCGGGTCACCTGGGTCAAGGACGACACCCCACACCATTACGCGCTGACCTTCTATCCGCTGATGGGCGGTGCCGGCCGCGGCGTGGTGATTCGCATCGACGACATCACTCAGCGCCTGTCCCTGGAAGAGATGATGGTGCAGTCGGAAAAGATGCTCTCGGTGGGGGGGCTGGCCGCCGGCATGGCCCACGAAATCAACAACCCCCTGGGCGCGATCCTGCACAACGTGCAGAACGTCAGGCGCCGCCTTTCGGCCGACCTGCCGAAGAACCTCGAACAGGCCAGCGATGCCGGTGTCGATCTGGCAGCAGTGAACGCCTACCTGCAAGGGCGCGAAATCCCGCAGCTGCTCGACGGCATTCAGCAGGCCGGTGCACGGGCAGCCAAGATCGTCACCCACATGCTCAGCTTCAGCCGCCGCAGCACGCGGGAAATGGCACCGTGCGACCTGCCCGCCCTGATCGACCAGGCGGTGGAGATCGCCGGCAACGACTTCGACCTGGCGATCGGTTTCGACTTCAAGGGACAAAACATCGTGCGCCAGTTCGACCCGGCGCTGGGCCCGGTACCGGGCACTGCCAACGAGCTGGAGCAAGTGCTGCTCAACCTGCTGAAAAACGCCGCGCAGGCCATTCACCAGCGCAACGACGAGCACGAGCCGGGGCGCATCATCCTGCGCACCCGGCTGAGCCCGCCGTGGGCGGAAATCCAGGTCGAGGACAACGGCGTGGGCATGCCCGAAAGCGTGCGCAAGCGTACGTTCGAGCCCTTCTTCACCACCAAGGAGATTGGCCAGGGCACCGGCCTGGGCCTGTCGGTGTCCTACTTCATCATCACCAACAACCACAAGGGCCAGATGGAAGTGCAATCCAGCCCTGGCCAGGGCACCTGCTTCACCCTGCGCCTGCCGTTGGCCGGCAATCCGCTGCCCCTCACCACCACGGAGATATGAGCATGGGCTTTCGCCTGACGAAGATTTACACGCGCACCGGCGACCAGGGCGAAACCGGGCTTGGCGATGGACGTCGGGTGCCCAAGGACCATCCGCGAGTCGAGGCTATTGGCGAAGTGGACACCTTGAACAGCCAATTGGGCGTGCTGCTGGCGGGACTGACGGAGGATGCTCGCCTGAACGAGGTGTACGAGGTGCTTGCGCCCTGCCAGCATCGGCTGTTCGATCTGGGTGGTGAGTTGGCCATGCCCGCGTACCAGGCACTCGATGCTGGCGAAGTGCAGCGTCTGGAAACGGCCATCGATACCTGGAACGACGAAGTCGGCGCGTTGGAGAATTTCATTCTGCCAGGCGGTTCAATGCTGATCGCCCAGGCCCATGTCTGTCGCAGCCTGGCACGCAGTGCCGAGCGTCGCTGTCAGCAGCTCAATGCCGTGGAGCCTTTGTCAGCGGTGAGCCTGGCGTACATCAATCGGCTTTCGGACCTGCTGTTCGTGGCGGCGCGGATCATCGCTCGACGCCAGGCTATTGCCGAGATCCTTTGGCAGCCTGCCAAGCCGTGAGAGTGGCGCAGGCTGCAGGTCGCCAGTACCGCGTCAGGTCAGTGGGTCTCGAGGGACAGCTGACGCGGCCTGCGCTGCTGCTACAGGAGCCAAGGCGGCTACAGGGTTGGCCAGAACGCGCGGATGCCTGCGACGCCCTGCGCGCCGATCTCCCAAGCCTTCGCCTGATCCTGCGGACCCATCCCGCCCAGTAGATAGACCGGCTGGTTGAAACCCTCGATCAAACCATGCGCCTGATCCCATCCCAACGGCTGGGCATCGGGATGCGTGAGGGTCGGTTGCACCGGCGACAGGGTGATGAAATCCACCCCCATCTGCCGCGCCAGCGCCAGCTCCTCGGCGTCGTGACAAGAGGCCGCCAGCCAACGCTCCTGAGGAAACGGCCGGCCCTTGCTGGCGTACTTGCGCAACTGCGCCGACGTCAGGTGCCAACCGGCCGAAGGGAAATCGCCCAGCCATTCCAGCGGCCCCTTGAGCATCAACTGGGCCTTGCCGGCGCACAACCCCACTGCATCCACCGCCAGGTCGCGGTACTGCGGATCGTAGCCATTGGGTGCACGCAGCTGCAGCAGCTTGATGCCACCGGCAATCGCCTTCTGCATCCCGCGCAACAAGGTCGGGTTATCGAGCCCATCCGGAGTGATGAGATATTCACCGGGCAGGCTCGCTGCCGCGACGATGGGACGATTGGCTGCCGGAAACTCGTAGCCCGGCAACTCGCGGGCTTTGACCCACGCCACGGGTTGACCTTCGACGCCGTGCGGCTGGCCAGTGAACTCGGTCACTTCCCAGACATCCAGCAGCACCTGCTTGTCGGCATAGTCGTGATGCACCTTGATCAATGGCCGCGCCTGGCCGACCTCGATCCCCAGTTCTTCGCGCAGCTCCCGCGCCAGCGCCGTCTGCACCGTCTCGCCGGCCTCGACCTTGCCGCCGGGAAACTCCCATAAACCGCCCTGGTGCTGGGCATCGGCACGGCGGGCAATCAAGATACGGTTATCTGCGCCACGGATCACCGCGGCGGCTACATGCACTCGTTTCACGCATTCTCCAGGCCGCACTGAGCTACCAACGCCCAGGTGCACCATGGAGCACACCCGGGCCTGACCGTCAGGTACGGTATTCGGCGTTGATCTTCACATATTCATGGGACAGGTCGGTGGTCCAGATGGTCTCGCTGCAATCGCCGCGGCCCAGCTCGATACGAATGCCGATTTCGGCCTGCGCCATCACCGCCGAACCCTGCTCCTCGGTATAGGTGGCCGCACGCGCGCCACGACTGGCGATGCACACCTCCCCCAGGAACACATCGATCTTGCTGACATCCAGTTCCGGCACGCCTGCACGGCCGACCGCCGCCAGGATGCGCCCCCAGTTCGGATCGGAGGCGAACAAGGCGGTTTTGATCAGCGGCGAGTGAGCCACGGTGTAGGCCACATCCAGGCATTCCTGGTGGTTGCTGCCGCCGTTGACCTGGACGGTGACGAACTTGGTCGCCCCTTCACCATCGCGCACGATGGCCTGGGCCACTTCCATGCACACCTCGAAGACCGCCTGCTTCAGCGCCGCGAACAACGGGCCGCTGGCCTCGCCGACCTCCGGCAATGCCGCCTGCCCGGTAGCCACCAGCATGCAGCAGTCGTTGGTCGACGTGTCGCCGTCGATGGTGATGCGGTTGAACGACTTGTTGGCGCCGTCGCGCAGCAGATCCTGCAGTACGTGGGGCGCGACCTTGGCGTCGGTGGCAATGTAGCCAAGCATGGTCGCCATGTTTGGCCGGATCATGCCCGCACCCTTGCTGATCCCGGTCACGGTGACCGTCACGCCGTCGTGCTGGAACTGGCGGCTGGCGCCTTTGGGCAGGGTATCGGTGGTCATGATGCCAGTGGCCGCGGCGGCCCAGTTGTCCACCGACAGGTCGTCGAGAGCGGCCTGCAGGGCCCCTTCGATCTTCTCCACGGGCAGAGGCTCGCCGATCACTCCGGTGGAAAACGGCAGCACGGCGCTGGCGTCCACCCCGGCCAATTCGGCGAGCCGCGCCGTGGTGCGCTCGGCGGCAGCCAGGCCGGGCTCACCGGTACCGGCGTTGGCATTGCCGGTGTTGGTCAGCAGGTAACGCACAGCGCCGCCCACGCGCTGCCGGGAGACGATGACCGGTGCCGCACAGAACGCATTCAGGGTGAACACGCCAGCGACGCTGGAACCCTCGGCGCAGCGCATGACCACCACGTCCTTGCGGCCGGGGCGTTTGATGCCGGCGCTGGAGATGCCCAGCTCGAAACCGGGAACCGCATGCAGCGTGGGCAGTGGACCAAGACCAACAGCCATGTGAGCACTCCTTTGAAGACTGTACGGCGTAGCGTCGACGCCGCCATTGAATGGACGAACGCCGCGATCGGATCACCGAAATCCACCGCAGGAGCGGTCAGCGGCCGCGAAACAGACGACGCGGTATACCTGCCAGACCGTGTCGTACTTTTCGCGGCCACTGACCGCTCCTACGGGGAGCCGGCGTCAGTCGCGGCGTGCTACTGCTTGCAGCAATGTGCGGCGATCAGTCGATCTTGCCGTGGCAATGCTTGAACTTCTTGCCTGAACCACACCAGCACAGCTCGTTGCGGCCCAGTTTCTGGTCATTGCGCACCGGCTCCGACACCGTGGCGGCAATCACTTCGGCGTCCTCCGCCAAGGCTTCGGGCTGATCCAGGCCTGGTGCAGGAGCGTGTTCGAACTGCATGCGCGCAGCCAGCTCTTCGGCATCGCGACGCAGACGAGCTTCTTCCTCGACCGGATCTTCGCGGCGCACCTGAACGTGGGAAAGCACACGGATGGTGTCGCGCTTGATCGAATCCAGCAGCTCCTGGAACAGGCTGAACGACTCGCGCTTGTATTCCTGCTTCGGGTTCTTCTGGGCGTAGCCGCGCAGGTGGATACCGTGACGCAGGTGGTCCATGGTCGACAGGTGATCTTTCCACAGGTCGTCGAGCACGCGCAGCAGGATCTGCTTCTCGAAGGTGCGCAACGCATCGGCGCTGGCCTGGTCTTCCTTCTCGGTGTAGGCCGCCAGCAGCTCGGCCATGACTTTCTCGCGCAGCGTTTCTTCGTAGAGCTTGTCGTCGGCGTCCAGCCACTGCTGGATCGGCAGGCTCACACCGAAATCGGTCTGCAGCGCCGCTTCCAGACCGGCCACGTCCCACTGCTCGGGCAGCGACTGTGGCGGAATGTGCTGGGCGAACAGCTGGCCCAGCACTTCCTGGCGGAAGTCGGCAATGGTGTCACCGACGTTGTCGGACGCCAGCAGACTGTTGCGCATGTGGTAGATGACCTTGCGCTGCTCGTTGGCGACGTCGTCGAATTCGAGCAATTGCTTGCGGATGTCGAAGTTGCGGCCTTCGACCTTGCGCTGGGCCTTTTCGATGGCGTTGGTCACCATGCGATGTTCGATGGCTTCACCGGACTGCATGCCCAGCGCCTTCATGAAGTTCTTCACCCGGTCGGAGGCGAAGATGCGCATCAGGCTGTCTTCCAGCGACAGGTAGAAGCGGCTGGAACCGGCATCACCCTGGCGACCGGCACGGCCACGCAACTGATTGTCGATACGGCGTGATTCGTGACGCTCGGAGGCGATCACATGCAGGCCACCGGATTCGAGCACCTGCTGGTGACGCTTCTGCCAGTCGGCCTTGATCTGGGCAATCTGCTCCGGCGACGGGTCCTCGAGGGAAGCCACTTCGACCTCCCAGTTGCCGCCCAGAAGGATGTCGGTACCACGGCCGGCCATGTTGGTGGCAATGGTCAGCGCACCCGGACGACCGGCCTGCGCGATGATCTCGGCTTCCTTCTCATGGAACTTGGCGTTGAGCACCTTGTGCTCGATGCCTTCCTGGTTGAGCAGGCGCGACATGTGTTCGGAGGTTTCGATGGTGGCAGTACCCACCAGCACCGGCCGGCCCTGGGCCATGCTTTCCTTGATGTCGGTGACGATAGCGGCGTATTTCTCGTCCGCAGTCAGGTACACCAAGTCGTTGAAGTCCTTGCGCGCGAGCGGCTTGTTCGGCGGAATGACCATCACGTTGAGCTGATAGATCTGGGCGAATTCGAACGCCTCGGTATCGGCCGTACCGGTCATGCCCGACAGTTTGTTGTACAGGCGGAAGTAGTTCTGGAACGTGGTCGAGGCGAGCGTCTGGCTCTCGGCCTGGATGTTCAGGTTTTCCTTGGCCTCGATGGCCTGGTGCAGGCCCTCGGACAGGCGACGGCCCGGCATGGTACGACCGGTGTGCTCGTCGACCAGCAGGATCTGGCCGTCCTGGACAATGTACTCGACGTTGCGGTTGAACAGCTTGTGCGCACGCAGGCCGGCATACACGTGGGTCAGCAGGCCCAGGTTGTGCGCCGAATAAAGGCTCTCGCCCTCGGCCAGCAGACCGGCGCGGGTGAGCATTTCCTCGATGTACTGGTGGCCGGCTTCGTTGAGTTCGACCTGGCGGGTCTTCTCGTCGATGCTGTAGTGGCCTTCCTTGGTGACCTGGCCTTCCACTTCCTCGATGTGCTGCTCGAGTTGCGGAATCAGGCGGTTGATTTCGGTGTACAGCTTGGAGCTGTCCTCGGCCTGACCGGAAATGATCAGCGGCGTGCGGGCTTCGTCGATGAGGATGGAGTCGACTTCGTCGATCACGGCGAAATTCAGCTCGCGCTGGAATTTCTCTTCCATGCTGAACGCCATGTTGTCGCGCAGATAGTCGAAACCGAATTCGTTGTTGGTGCCGTAGGTGATGTCGGCGGCGTAGGCCAGACGCTTCTCGTCCGGCGGCGCGAACGGCGTGACCACGCCCACGGTCAGGCCCAGGTACTCGTACAGCGGACGCATCCAGTTGGCGTCGCGACGGGCCAGGTAGTCGTTGACCGTGACCACATGCACGCCCTTGCCGGACAGCGCATTGAGGTAAACGCCCAGGGTCGCCACCAGGGTCTTGCCTTCACCTGTACGCATTTCGGCGATCATGCCTTCGTGCAGGGTGAGGCCGCCGATCAGCTGGACATCGAAGTGCCGCATGCCCATGACGCGCTTGCCGGCTTCGCGGCACACGGCGAAGGCTTCGGGCAGCAGTTGGTCGAGGGTCTCGCCTTTTGCCAGGCGGGCCTTGAACTCTGCGGTCTTGGCGCGCAGCTGCTCGTCCGAAAGGGCCACCATCTGCTCTTCGAAGGCATTGACGGCTTGTACCGTCTTGAGCATGCGTCGTACTTCACGCTCGTTCTTGCTTCCAAAAAGTTTCTTTAACAAAGGCGCAAACATATTGGCAGGATCTTCCACACATAGGGATGGAGGGCGGCCCCGTGAGTCGCCCGTGCAGCCCTCATGGCCGCATGCGAACGAGCATTCTACCCGGAAACGATGGAGAGGAAAGTGGCGCGATGTCCACGATGCTGGCACAGCGTTGTGACGGGGCGGTTTTACAATAAGGGCTTTTTCGACAACTTCAACCCGCAGGGTGCAGATGTCATCTATTCGAACGTTCACAGGCCCGCCGGTGTACCCACGTAAAACGGTGACGACAAGGGATTCTGTTAACATGCCGACTCTGTAACCTCAGGTGTATCTCCATGGTCTTTCGGCCCCTGCCCGCCCGGGCTCCAGCGGTGCTGCTGCGCGAAGCCAAGCCGCTCAAGGCCTTGTTCAGCCATGCCCAGCGCCTGTCGCACCTGCAGCGCCTGCTCGAGAGCCAGCTGCAGCCTGCGGCGCGCGAGCATTGCTACGTTGCCTCGTGGCGCGAAGGCAGCCTGTTGCTGATCGTCACCGACGGCCACTGGGCCACGCGCCTGCGCTATCAGCAAAAGCGACTGCAGCGCGACCTGCAGGCCCTGGAGGAATTCGGCAGCCTGACCCGTATCCTGTTCAAGGTGCAGCCGCCCACGGTGCAGAGCAAGGCCGGAGAGCGCAGCATCGATCTGTCCATCGGCGCGGGCGAGAACATTCAGGCCACCGCCGACGGCATCAGCGATCCGAATCTGCGCGCCGCGCTGGAGCGCCTGGCAGCCCACGCCAAACGCGTGCGCTGAACCCGCCGGCAATGCCCTGGGTACCCTGAACGCCACGCAAAAAAAAGCCACCCAATGGGTGGCCTATAAATGTGTAACCAGAAAAGAGAGGTTGTATCAACCCAACGCAGCTGGCCGCATGTAGGAGATCGGTACCGTACTGGCATCTTCGAACGTGACCACTTCCCACGCATCGTCCTGCTCGAGCAGACGACGCAGAAGCTGGTTGTTCAGTGCGTGGCCCGACTTGTAGCCACGGAATTCGCCAATCAGGCTGTTACCCAGCTGATAGAGATCGCCGATTGCATCGAGGATCTTGTGCTTGACGAACTCGTCTTCGTAGCGAAGACCGTCCTCGTTCATGACGCCTGCCTCGTCCACCACGATAGCGTTCTCGACGCTGCCGCCCAGTGCACGATTGTGCTTGCGCAGGTACTCAAGGTCGCTCATGAAACCAAAGGTGCGGGCGCGACTGACTTCCTTCACGAAGGACGTGCTGGAGAAGTCGACACTGGCACTCTGGGTGCGGTCCTTGAAGACAGGATGATCGAAATCTATCTCGAAGCTCACCTTGAAACCTTCGAAAGGCAGGAAAGTGGCGCGCTTGTCGCCCTCCGTCACTGTCACTTCACGCAGGATGCGGATGAATTTCTTCGGCGCGTCCTGTTCTTCCAGGCCAGCCGATTGAATCAGGAATACGAAGGGTCCGGCGCTGCCATCCATGATCGGCACTTCGGACGCGGAGAGCTCGACGTAGGCGTTATCGATTCCCAGGCCCGCCATGGCCGACAGTAGATGCTCTACGGTATCGACCTTGACATCGCCATTGACCAAAGTGGTGGACATCGTGGTGGCGCCGACATTGTGGGCGCGTGCAGGAATCTGCACGACCGGGTCAAGGTCGACACGGCAGAACACGATGCCGGTATCCACGGGCGCAGGCTTCAAAGTCAGGTAGACCTTCTCACCGGAGTGCAGACCGACGCCTGTGGCACGGATAATATTCTTCAGGGTGCGTTGTTTAATCATGGCATTGGCCGCTTCAGCGCAAATTGCGAACTGGTATCAACAAAGGCTGGCGATGATAGCAGACCCAACCTTTGCTGAACACCAATCACCCTAATACCCCTGATAAATTGCATCAATCGGCCTGACGACGCAGGAAGGCCGGGATGTCCAGATAATCCAGGTCATCCTGTGGGTTCAGCTTGGCCGCGGCGGCAGCACCGGCGTGGGCCTGGTTGCGCATCACGGTCGGACGATCCAGATCGCGGTAGTTCACCGACGGTGCGTCCTGGCGAGCCGGCTGCTGCGACGGTGGAGGCGTCTGCGCTGCGGTCTGCATGGTGTTGTCGATGACCTTCACAGGCTTCTCGATCTTCGCGCCCAGGCCGGTGGCCACGACGGTCACGTGCAGTTCGTCGCGCATGTCCGGGTCGATGACGGTGCCGACCTTGACCATCGCGTGGTCGGAGGCGAACGCTTCGATGATGCTACCCACGTCGGAGTATTCACCCAGCGACAGGTCGGGACCTGCGGTGATGTTGACCAGAATGCCGCGAGCGCCCTGCAGGTTGACGTCCTCGAGCAGCGGGTTGCGAATGGCCGCTTCGGTGGCCTCGCGCGCGCGGTTCGGGCCGCTGGCGCAGCCGGTCCCCATCATCGCCATGCCCATTTCGCTCATCACGGTACGAACGTCGGCGAAGTCGACGTTGATCATGCCCGGACGCTTGATGATGTCCGAGATACCGCGAACGGCACCGGCCAGCACGTCGTCGGCCTTGGCGAACGCCGACAGCAGGCTGGCGTCCTTGCCCAGGATGGTCAGCAGCTTCTCGTTGGGAATGGTGATCAACGAGTCGACGCTTTCGGACAGCATGCGAATGCCTTCGTCGGCGATCTGCATGCGCTTGCGGCCTTCGAACGGGAACGGACGGGTCACGACCGCAACGGTCAGGATGCCCATTTCCTTGGCCACTTCGGCGATGATCGGCGCAGCACCGGTACCGGTACCGCCGCCCATGCCGGTGGTGATGAAGACCATGTTGGTGCCTTGCAGCACTTCGGCGATGCGCTCGCGGTCTTCCATCGCGGCCTGACGGCCGACTTCAGGGTTGGCGCCAGCGCCCAGGCCCTTGGTCACACCGGTACCCAGCTGCAGGATGGTGCGCGCGCCGATGTTCTTGAGTGCCTGAGCATCGGTGTTGGCGCAGATGAACTCAACGCCTTCGATGTTGCTCTTGACCATGTGGTTGACGGCGTTGCCGCCGCCGCCGCCGACACCGATAACTTTGATTACCGGGCTTTGCGGGATGTTGTCTACGAGTTCGAACATGTGCCCTCTCCTTTCTCTATTTGTGTGCGCCTACCGCTACTGCCGTTTTGAATCAGAAATTGCCTTGCACCCAACGCTTCAGCCGTTCCAGCACCGGAGCCTTGGTGTCATCGCTGTAATTGCCGCTGTTGCTGATACCTGACAGGTTCAAGCCATCGGACTGTTTCTGCAGGCCATACATCAGCAGGCCCACGCCGGTGGAATAGATCGGGTTGCTGATAACGTCGCTCAGTCCCCGCACGCTATGCGGTACGCCCAGGCGCACCGGCATGTGGAAGATTTCTTCGGCCAGCTCGACCGCGCCTTCCATTTTTGCCGTACCACCGGTCAGCACGATGCCGGCCGGGATGAGGTCTTCGTAGCCGCTGCGACGCAGCTCGGCCTGAATCAGGGTGAACAGCTCGTCGTAGCGTGGCTCGACGACTTCGGCCAGCGCCTGGCGCGACAGCTCGCGCGGAGGACGGTCGCCGACACTGGGTACCTTGATGGTTTCGCCGGCGCCGGCCAGCTTGGCCAGGGCGCAGGCGTAACGGATCTTGATTTCTTCGGCGTACTGCGTCGGTGTGCGCAGGGCCATGGCGATGTCGTTGGTGACCTGATCGCCCGCGATGGGAATGACCGCGGTGTGGCGAATGGCGCCTTCGGTGAAGATGGCGATATCAGTGGTGCCGCCGCCGATGTCGACCAGGCAGACACCCAGCTCTTTCTCGTCATCGGTCAGCACCGAATAGGCCGATGCCAGCTGCTCGAGAATGATGTCGTCGATTTCCAGGCCGCAGCGGCGCACGCACTTCTCGATGTTCTGCGCAGCGTTGACGGCGCAGGTGACCACATGGACCTTGGCTTCCAGACGCACGCCGGACATGCCCAGAGGCTCGCGCACGCCTTCCTGGTTGTCGATCACATAGTCCTGCGGCAGGGTGTGCAATACGCGCTGGTCGGCGGGAATCGCCACGGCCTGGGCCGCGTCCAGAACCCGCTCCAGGTCAGCGGTGCTGACCTCGCGGTCGCGAATGGCCACGATACCATGGGAGTTCAGGCTGCGGATGTGGTTACCGGCGACGCCGACGAACGCCGAGTGAATGCGGCAACCGGCCATCAGCTGGGCTTCCTCGACCGCGCGCTGGATCGACGCCACGGTCGACTCGATGTTCACCACCACGCCCTTCTTCAGGCCGCGCGAGGGGTGGGTACCGATCCCGACGATGTCCAGCGTACCGTCGGCTGCCACCTCGCCCACCAGCGCCACCACCTTGGAGGTGCCGATGTCCAGCCCGACGATCATTTTGCCGCTTTGAACGTTTGCCATGGTCCTGCCTCTTGTCAATTCTTCGCGACGGCGGGCTTGTCCGCAGTCGGGGCGCTCGGTTCACGCCAGCCCACGGCCAGGCCGTTGGCATAGCGCAGGTCGATACGCGCGATATTCGTGATCTGGTCTTTGAGTGTCTTGTCGTAAATGGCGATAAAGCGGCGCATTTTTTCCAGCAAGTGGTCACGTCCCAGCAACAGCTCGATGCCCGGGCCGGCGCTTCCTGCGCCTGTGGTGAGAAACCAGCTGCCGCGTTCGGTCAGTTCCAGTCGGGCAACTGAATAGCCCAGTGGACGCAACATCTGACTCAGCACCTGGTATTGCTGCATCACCTGCTGTTGGGCCCGTACCGGGCCGAACAACTGCGGCAAGTGTTCGTAGTTGCCCAGTTCGCGAGGCGCGAACGCCTGGCCCTGGTTGTTGAGCAGCGATTCGTTGCCCCAGCGCGCGACCGGCAGTTGCTCCTCCAGGCGGATCACCACCTGGTCAGGCCACACCCGACGCACTTCGGCATGGGCGATCCAGGGCATGGTTTCCAGCTCGGTGCGCATGCGGGTCAGGTCGATGCTGAAGAACGTCATGCCAACATAAGGCTGGATGCGCTCCTGCACCGACTGCTGGTTGATGTAGGCCAGGTCGCCCTGTACAGACACCTTGGTGATCGGGCGATCGGCGTAGGGCATCAGGTACTGGGCACCTTCGTAGGTGCCAAAGCCCAGACCCACCAACAGCACCGGCCACATCAGCTTCCTGAAGATGCTGAAATTGGCCTTGGGCAGGCGCACCGACAGTGGCTCCTTGGCCACCATACGGCTGGCGCCACGCGGCACCGGCTTGTTGCGGCCGATGGCGGGTGACTGATGGCGAATCATTGGGCCGTGCATGGTCTTAACCTCGCGCCTTGCAACTGGCAGCCAGAATCGCCAGCACCAACTGCTGGAAATCCAGGCCAGCCGCGTTCGCCGCCATGGGCACCAGGCTGTGATCGGTCATGCCTGGAGCGGTGTTGACTTCCAGCAGCCAGAAACGGCCCTGCTGGTCCTGCATCACATCCACACGCCCCCAACCCTGGATGCCGATGGCATCGCAGGCGCGGGCGCAGAGTTCAGTGAGTTCCTGTTCCTTGGCGGGAGCAAGGCCGCAGGGGATGCGGTACTGGGTATCGTTGGCGACGTACTTGGCGTCGTAGTCGTAGAACGTGTGGGGCGTGCCCAGCGCAATCGCAGGCAGCATCTGGCCACGCAGCGTCGCGACGGTGAACTCGGGGCCGTGGACCCATTGTTCGACCAGCACTTGCGAATCGTAGGTGCTGGCGGCTTTCCAGGCGACGACCAGTTCGTCGACGCTGTTCACCTTGGCCATCCCGATGCTTGAACCTTCATGGGCGGGTTTGACGATCAAAGGGAAGCCCAGTTCCCCAGCGGCAAAAATACAATCCTGCTCGCTGGCCAGCACGGCGTGCGACGGGGTCGGCAGGCCGAGGCTCTGCCACACCTGCTTGGTGCGCAATTTGTCCATCGCCAAGGCGCTGGCAAGGATGCCGCTGCCGGTGTAGGGGATGCCCAGGCACTCGAGCAACCCTTGCATGCTGCCGTCTTCGCCGCCGCGGCCATGGAGGATGATGAACGCACGGTCGATCTTCTCCGCCTGCAGGCGGGCCAGCAGATCGTCGCCAACGTCGATGCCGAACGCGTCTACCCCGGCGCTCTGCAAGGCCTGCAGGCACGCGGCGCCCGATTTCAGCGACACCTCGCGCTCGGCGCTCTTGCCGCCGTAGAGCACGGCCACGCGACCGAAGTCACTGGGCATGATCTGCGAGCGCAGGGTGTTGGGATCCAAAATGTTCATTGCGATTTCTCCGAGGCCTGCGCGAACAGCGGGCTTTTGAGCAACTGCGGGGCAAGCCCGCCGATGTCACCGGCACCCTGGCACAGCAGGATGTCGCCTGCGCGCAGCAGCGGCTTGACCAGTGGCGCCAGCTCGACGCCGCGTTCGATGTAGATAGGGTCCAACTGGCCGCGCTGGCGGATGCTGTGGCACAGCTGACGGCTGTCGGCGCCGGGGATGGGTTCTTCGCCGGCCGGGTAGACCTCCATCAGCAGCAGCACATTGGCGTCGGCAAGCACCTGTACGAAATCGTCGTACAGGTCACGCGTGCGGCTGAAACGGTGCGGCTGATATACCATCACCAGACGTTTATCGGGCCAGCCACCGCGCACGGCGCTGATCACTGCCGCCACTTCGCGAGGGTGATGACCGTAGTCGTCGACCAGCATCACGCTGCCGCCTTCGACCGGCAATTCGCCATACACCTGGAAACGTCGACCCACGCCCTGGAAGCCGGAGAGGCCCTGGACGATGGCGCTGTCGCTGATGCCTTCATCGGTGGCAATGGCAATCGTCGCCAGGGCGTTGAGCACGTTGTGGTTGCCCGGCATGTTGACCGACACGTTGAGCGGCTCGCGGTCGCGGCGCAGCACCGTGAAGTGGGTCAGCATGCCCTGCTGGCGCACGTTGATGGCACGCACGTCGGCCTCTTCGCTGATGCCGTAGGTCAAGGTCGGCCGCGCGATCTGCGGGAGGATCTCGCGCACGACCGGGTCATCCAGGCACACCACGGCCAATCCGTAGAACGGCAGGTTGTGCAGGAACTCGACGAAGGTCTTCTTCAGAACGTTGAAGTCGTTGCCGTAGGTCGCCATGTGATCGGCGTCGATGTTGGTGACGACGGCCACCAGCGGCTGCAGGTGCAGGAAGCTGGCGTCCGACTCGTCGGCCTCGGCGATCAGGTAGCGGCTGGTACCCAACTGGGCATTGGTGCCGGCCGCATTGAGCCGGCCGCCGATGACGAATGTCGGGTCCAGGCCACCGGCCGCGAACACCGAGGCGATCAGGCTGGTGGTGGTGGTCTTGCCATGGGTGCCGGCCACGGCAATGCCATGCCGGTAGCGCATCAGCTCGGCCAGCATCTCGGCACGCGGCACCACTGGAATCCGCCGCTCCAGCGCGGTGGCGACTTCCGGGTTGCTGGTGTTGACCGCACTCGACACCACCAGCACGTCGGCGCTGGCGGCGTTCTCGGCACGGTGGCCGATGAAAATCTGCGCGCCGAACGACGTCAGTCGCTCGGTCACCGGCGAAGCCTTGAGGTCGGAACCGGACACATCGTAGCCCAGGTTCAACAGCACCTCGGCGATGCCGCACATGCCCACACCACCGATACCGACGAAGTGGATACGACGGATACGGCGCATTTCCGGTTGCGGAATGGCTCTCTGGTTCTCAACCATGGGCCACCTCCAGGCAGACGTCGACCACATTGCGCGTGGCATCGGGTTTGGCCAGGCGGCGGGCAGTGCTCGCCATGCTCAGGAGTTTTTCGGGTTGCATCAAAACCTCTTTCAGGCGCTCGGCAAGCTGTGCCGCGCCGGTTGTCGCTTGTGGCATCAGGAAGGCAGCGCCTTCGCGAGCCAGATAATCGGCATTGCGAGTCTGGTGGTCGTCGATCGCGTGGGGCAGCGGCACCAGCAACGACGGCAGGCCGGCGGCCGCCAATTCGCTGATGGTCAACGCACCCGCGCGACACACCACCAGGTCGGCCCAGCCATACGCCTGGGCCATGTCCTTGATGAACGGCGCGACCTGCGCCTCGACACCGGCGGTGCGATAACGCTCGGCGGTGATTTCATCGTGTTGCTTGCCGGCCTGGTGGAACACCTCGGGGCGGTAGTGCGCAGGCACCTGAGCCAGGGCTTCGGGCAGCAGCTTGTTCAGCGGCTCGGCGCCCAGGCTGCCACCCAGTACCAGCAGGCGTGGCTGGCGACCGATGAGGACCTGACGCGGGGTTTCCATGAACAGTTCGGTACGCACCGGGTTGCCGGTGGTCCGACGCTTGGCCGAGGCGGCGAAGGTGTCGGGGAAAGCTTCGCAGACCCGGCTGGCGAAAGGCACCAACAGGCGATTGGCGGTACCGGCCACGGCATTCTGCTCGTGCACGATCACCGGCACACCGGCCAGCCGCGCGGCGACGCCACCGGGGCCGGTCAGGTAACCACCGAAGCCGACCACGCACACCGGCTGCAGCCGGGCGATGATGCGGCGCGCCTGGAACACGGCCTTGCAAATGGCGAACGGCGCCTTGAGCAGAGCCAGCCGGCTCTTGCCGCGCACACCGCTGACATCGATCAGGTGCAGTGGCAGGCCATTGGCAGGCACCAGCTCGTTCTCGATCCCGCGCGGCGTGCCCAGCCAGTGCACGCTGAAACCGCGCGCCTGGAATTCCCGTGCGCAGGCCAGCGCCGGGAACACATGGCCCCCGGTACCGCCCGCCATGATCAGCACATTGCCTTTACCGGCCATGGGGCGTCTCCTCGGCGAAATCGCTCTCGCTGAATTCCACCTCTTCGCTGCCCAGGTGCGAACGGCTTTCCCATTCGATGCGCAGCAGCAGCCCCAGACAGGCGCAGCAGATCACCAGCGAACTGCCGCCGTAGCTGAGAAACGGCAAGGTCAGACCCTTGGTCGGCAGCAGGCCGACGTTCACGCCAATGTTGATCAGGAACTGGCCGATCCACAGGAACGACAGCCCATAGGCCACGTACGCGGCGAAATACTGTTTGGCCCGCTCGGCCCAGTAACCGATGTACATGCCGCGGATACAGACGAACACGAACAAGGCCACGGTGCACAGTGAACCGATCACCCCCAGCTCCTCGGCCAGTACCGAGAACACGAAGTCGGTGTGCGCTTCGGGCAGGTAGAACTGCTTCTGCACGCTGTTGCCCAGGCCGACACCGAACCACTGGCCACGGCCAAAGGCGATCAGTGCCTGGGTCAATTGATAGCCCGAGCCGAACTGGTCGCTCCACGGGTCGGTGAAGGTGATCAGCCGCGCCATGCGGTACGGCTGCGCCTGGACCAGCACGAACACCGCACCGACCGCCAGAGCCACCATCAAGGCGAAGCGGAACAGGCCCACCCCACCGAGGAACAGCATCGCCGCCGCTGCGCCCATCATCACCACCGTGGCGCCGAAGTCCGGCTCCATCAGCAGCAGCCCGGCCATCGGCAACAAAACGAAGAACGGCTTGAAGAAGCCCATCCAGCTGTCGCGGACTTCCTGCTGGCGACGCACCAGATAGCCCGCCAGGAAGATCACCACGAACACCTTGGCGATTTCCGAAGGCTGCACGTTGAACATGCCGAAGCCGATCCAGCGCATCGAACCGTTCACTTCGCGGCCAATGCCGGGCAACAGCACCATCACCAGCAAGCCGAAGGCGGCGATCAGCAGCGTACCGCCCAGGCGCTGCCAGGTGGCGATGGGCACCATCATGGTGACGATGCAGGTACCGATACCGATCACCAGGTAGACCAGATGCCGGATCATCATCGACAGCGAATTGCCCGAGTTGACCGCAGCTACTTCCGAAGAGGCCGAGGTGATCATCACCAGGCCCAGGCCGAGCAATGCCAGGCAGCCCGCGAGCATGGCGAAGTCGATGTCGATCCCGCGGCCACTGATCAGCGGCGAGGGAAATGGCTTGATGACACCAAAGATCATGACAGGCCCTCCACTGCCTGGGCGAACCGCCGCCCGCGTTCTTCGTAATTCTTGAACATGTCCAGACTCGCGCAGGCCGGTGACAGCAACACGGCATCGCCGGGCTGCGCCAGTTCGGCACACTGCTGAACCGCTTCCTCGATCGAGGCAACGGTAACTTGTGGAACGCCCGGCCCGGCCACGGCGGCGATGCGCGGGGCATCGCGGCCCAACAGCACCAGTGCCCGGCAGTGACGCTGGATGGGCTTGCCCAGCGCGGTGAAATCGGCGCCCTTGCCGTCGCCACCGGCGATCAGCACCAACTGGCCGTCGATATCGGCGCCCAGGCCTTCGATGGCGGCAATGGCAGCGCCGACGTTGGTGGCCTTGGAGTCGTCGTACCAGGCCACGCCATCGCGCTCGCGCAGCCACTGGCAACGGTGCGTCAGCCCGGTGAATTCACGCAGGCTGGCCAGCATGGCGTCGAACGGCAGACCTGCCGCGTGTCCCAGAGCGAGCGCGGCCAGGGCATTGGCCTGGTTGTGCGCGCCACGCACCTTGAGCGCGCTGACCGGCATCAGGTTCTCGAACTCGTAGGCCAGGTACTTCTGCCCGTCTTCCTCGCGCAGGCCGAAGGCCTTGAAGTCCGGCTTGTTCAAGCCGAAGGTCCAGCACGGCATGCCTTCGCCGATCAGCGGCCGGCTCATGGCGTCCTGACGATTGAAGACGAACTTGCGCGCGCCACGGAAAATCCGGTGCTTGGCCAGGTGATAGGACGGCAGGCCGCTGTAGCGATCCATGTGGTCTTCACTGACGTTGAGCACTGTGGCCACTTCGGCATTGAGCTGATGGGTGGTTTCCAGCTGGAAGCTCGACAACTCCAGCACGTACAACTCGACGTCGTCAGCGAGCAGATCGAGCGCCGGCTCGCCGAGGTTGCCGCCCACGGCCACGCGCTTGCCAGCCGCAACCGCCATCTCGCCAACCAGGGTGGTCACGGTGCTCTTGGCATTGGAGCCGGTGATCGCCACGATCGGCGCCTTGGCATGCCGGGCGAACAGGTCGATGTCGCCGGACAGGTGCACGCCGCGCGCCGCCGCCTGTTGCAGGGCGGGGGTCGCCAGCGCCAGGCCGGGGCTCACGTAGAGCTCGTCGGCGCGGCACAGGAACTCCACGTCCAGCTCGCCGCAACGCACTTCCACCTGGGGATAGTCACGCTGTAGCGTCGCCAGTTCCGGCGGCGCTGCTCGCGTGTCGGCCACGGCAAACGCCACGCCCTGGCGCGCCAGGAAGCGCACCAGCGACATGCCGCTCTTGCCGAGGCCGACAACGATGCGGAAGTGGGAAGAAGCGATCAGAGACACTCGTTCTACCTCAGCTTCAGGGTGGCAAGGCCGATCAACACCAGAATCACGGTGATGATCCAGAAACGCACGATGACCCGAGGTTCGGGCCAGCCCTTGAGTTCGAAATGGTGATGGATCGGTGCCATGCGGAATACGCGGCGACCGGTCAGCTTGAACGAGGCGACCTGGATCACCACCGACAGCGTCTCGACGACGAAGATGCCGCCCATGATGAACAGGACGATCTCCTGACGCACGATCACCGCGATGGTGCCCAGCGCGGCGCCCAGCGCCAGCGCGCCGACGTCGCCCATGAACACCTGGGCCGGATAGGTGTTGAACCACAGGAAGCCCAGCCCGGCGCCGATCAGCGCGCCGCAGAAGACGATCAGCTCACCCGCGCCCGGCACATAGGGAATCAGCAGGTATTCGGCGAACTTAATGTTGCCCGACAGATAGCAGAAAATCCCCAGCGCGCCGCCCACCATCACCGTCGGCAGAATCGCCAGGCCGTCGAGGCCATCGGTGAGGTTGACCGCATTGCTGGAGCCGACGATGACGAAGTAGGTCAGCACGATGAAGCCGGCACCCAATGGGATGCTGGCGTCCTTGAGCATCGGGATGATCAGGGTGGTTTCCACCGGGCTGTTCGCGGTCATGAACAGGAACACCGCCGCACCCAGGCCGAACACCGATTGCCAGAAGTATTTCCAGCGGCTGGGCAGGCCGCGCGAGTTTTTCTCGATCACCTTGCGATAGTCGTCCACCCAGCCGATGCCGCCGAACAACAGGGTGACGACCAGTACGACCCAGACGTAGCGATTGGACAGGTCGGCCCACAGCAGCGTGCTGATGGCGATGGCCGACAGAATCAGGGCGCCGCCCATGGTCGGTGTGCCGGATTTGGACAGGTGCGATTGTGGGCCATCGTTGCGCACTGCTTGGCCAATCTGACGAATCTGCAGGGTGCGGATCATCCAGGGGCCCAACCAGAGGGCCAGCGACAGCGCGGTCAGTACGCCCAGAATCCCGCGAAGGGTCAGGTACTGAAAGACCGCGAAGCCTTTGTAGAACTGTTGCAGAAATTCCGCCAGCAGCAGCAGCATCAGTGTTTCTCCCCGCCAGGACCGCACAGTGCCGCCACGATGTTTTCCATCGCCGCGCTGCGTGATCCCTTGATCAAAATAGTGGTAGTGGAACCCTGCTCGGCGCCCAGCGCCGCAATCAGGTCTGCCTGGTTGGCGAAGTGTCGGCCCTGAGCACCGAACGCAGCGACTGCGTGGCTCATCAATGGGCCCACCGCGTACAGCGCGTCGATTTTGCCGACCGCGTATTCACCGACCTGGCGATGGCCCGCTTCAGCCCAGGCGCCCAGTTCGCCGATATCGCCGAGAACCAGGACGGTGCGCCCGGAAAAGCCGGCGAGTATATCGATTGCCGCACACATCGAGGTGGGGTTGGCGTTGTAGGTGTCGTCGATCACCCGCGCACCGTTGACCGCGAGCTGCGCCACGGTGCGGCCCTTGACCGGCTGCACCGCGTTGAGGCCTGCCTGGATGCCGGCCAGCGTCACACCCAGGGCATGGGCCGCGGCAGCGGCTGCCAGGGCATTGAGCACGTTGTGGGTACCGAGCAGGTTGAGCTGGACTGGCACCTCGCCGTCAGGCCCGTGCAGGGTGAAGGACGGGCAGCCGCGCGCATCGCTGTGGCGGGCGCTGGAATGAAAGTCAGCCTTGGCGTTGTCCAGCGAGAAGGTCAGCACGGCATGCTGGCCGGCACGCGCCTGCCAGATTGCAAAAGCCTTGTCGTCGAGATTGAGAACGGCCGTACCGCCCTCGCCCAGGCCCTCGAGAATCTCGCCCTTGGCTTCGACGATCTTTTCCGGGCCGCCGAATTCGCCGACGTGAGCGGTGCCCGCATTGGTGATCAGTGCTACCTGTGGACGCGTGAGGCCCACGGTGTAGGCGATTTCGCCCAGGCGCGACGCGCCCAGCTCGATCACCGCTGCCGTGTGCTGTGGCGCCAGCTCGAGCAGCGTCAGCGGCGCGCCCAGGTCATTGTTCAGGTTGCCACGGGTGGCGAGCACCGCACCTTGTGTACGCAGGATGCTGGCGAGCATTTCCTTGACCGTGGTCTTGCCGCTGGAGCCGGTGATGGCTGCCACCGGACGGCTGAACGCAGCGCGGTTCAGCGCACCGAGCTGACCCAGCGCCAGGCGCGTATCGGCCACCACCAGCTGGGGCAGCGTTGTGCCAGCAACTTCGCGCTGCACCAACGCGGCTACTGCTCCCTTGGCAGCCACCTCGTCGAGATAGTCATGGCCATCGAAGCGAGGACCGGCCAGCGCGACGAACAGATCGCCGGCAACGATGGCACGGCTGTCTATGCTGACGCCGTCGAAGCGCGCATCGCCGCCACGCACGTGGCCTTGCAGGGCGTCGGCCAACTGGCTGAGGGTCATGGCGTCAAGCATCGACGGTCCCCCATGCGGCCAGGGCCTGTTCGGCCTGCTGCAGGTCGGAGAACGGCTGACGCTCACCATTGATCTCTTGATAGTCTTCGTGCCCCTTGCCGGCCAACACGATCACGTCATCGACCGAGGCAGCACCGATCAGCTGGGCGATGGCCGCGCCACGGCCAGCCACGAACGTTGCGTTGGCGGCACTGGAGAAGCCGGCGCGAATGTCGTCGAAGATGCGCAGCGGATCTTCGCTGCGAGGGTTGTCGTCGGTCACCAGCACACGGTCGGCGAGACGCTCGGCCACCTCGGCCATCAATGGACGCTTGCCGCTGTCGCGATCACCGCCGCAGCCGAACAGGCACAGCAACCGGCCCTTGGCATGGGGGCGCAAGGCTTGCAGCACCTGGTCCAGAGCATCGGGCGTATGGGCATAGTCGACCACCACCAGCGGCTTGCTTGCGCCACCCAGGCGCTGCATGCGGCCAACAGGGCCTTCGACGTTGCGCATGACCTTGAGGATGTCGTCGAGCGGATAGGCCATGCCCATCAGCACCCCTACCGCCGCCAGTACGTTGCTCAAGTTGAAGCGCCCGAGCAGGCGGCTGCTCAGGCTGTATTCCCCGTGCGCGGTGACCAGGGTGGCGCGCACGCCGTGGTCGTCGAAGCGGGTGTCGCGGCAGAACAGCGTCGCGGCGCTGTCGGCGAGGCTGTAGGTGATCAAGCGTGAGTCCTGTTCCTGCTCGGCCAACTGCCGACCGAATTCGTCGTCCAGATTGAGCACGCGACACTTGAGCCCCGGCCAGGCGAACAGCCGCGCCTTGGCCGCTGCATAGGCCTGCATGCTGCCGTGGTAGTCCAGATGGTCGCGAGACAGGTTGCTCAGCACCGCGATGTCGAAATCCAGCGCGGCCACGCGGCCTTGATCGAGCGCGTGCGACGACACTTCCATGGCCACGGCATGGGCGCCGCCCTTTTTCAGGTCATACAAGGTGGACTGCACGGCGATCGGGTCGGGGGTCGTCAGTCGGCCGCTCTGCAGGGCGCCGTAGAAACCGGTGCCCAGGGTGCCGATCAGGCCGCAGTGCTCGCCCAGCGCATCAAGTGCCTGGGCGACCAGTTGGGTGATGCTGGTCTTGCCGTTGGTACCGGTCACGCCGACCAGATTGACCAGGCGACTCGGCTCGCCGTAGAAACGCCCGGCAATGCTCGACAGCTGCGCGATCAAGCCTTTCACGGGAATCAGTGGTACATCGGTGAGCGGCAGCACGGTGCTGCCATCCACTTCGTAGGCCACGGCGGCGGCACCCAGCTTGAGGGCGTCGGCGATGTGCGCGCGGCCATCGACCTTGCTTCCAGGCACGGCCAGGAACAGGTCGCCGGGGCGAACGTTGCGGCTGTCCAGGGTCAACTCGCGAATCAGCGGATCGCGGCTGGCTTCGGGAAAAAGCTTGCTCAGGGGCATGGTCATCAGCCGCGCCCTCCTTTTATCAATGGAGTCGCCGGTGCGGCGTTCACCTGCTGCTGTGGCACGGGCGGTGGCAGGTTGTCGGGCTGCACGTTCATCAGGCGCAACGTGCCGGACATCACCTTGCTGAACACTGGCGCGCTGACCAGACCACCGTAGTAGCCACCCTTGCTGGGTTCGTCGATCACCACCACGATGGCGTAGCGCGGGTCGCTCATCGGGCCGAACCCTGCGAACAGCGAGCGATAGGCGTTCTCGGTATACCCACGCGAGCCGATGGTGGCCTTGCGCGCGGTACCCGACTTGCCTGCCACGTGATACGAAGGCACCCGTGCGCGATAAACGCCGCGGGTGTCTTCGATGACTTGCTGAAGCATGCCCTGCACGGTCTTGGCGACCTTCTCGGGGATGACCTGCGCCGCGGTCGGCGGCTGGTCGCTCTTGAGAATGGTCAGCGGCACGATTCGGCCGTTGTTGGCGATCGCCGCATAGGCGTGCACCAGCTGCAGCGCCGTCACCGACAGGCCGTAGCCGTAGGACAGCGTCGCGGTCTCGGCCTTGCGCCATTCGCGATGGTTGGGCAGGTTGCCGACGCGCTCGCCCGGGAAGCCCAGGCCGGTGTACTGGCCCAGGCCGACCGCCGACATCACCCGGTAGATGCTTTCACCGCCGATGTCGAAGGCGACCTTGCTCATGCCCACGTTACTGGAGTTGATCAGGATGCCGGTCAGGTCGAGCACCGGGCCTTCGGTCTTGGTCACGTCCTTGATGGTGTAGCGGCCGATCTGCAAGGTACCGGGGTAGACGTCCACCTTGTCGGTGGGTTTCCAGCGGCCGGTTTCAAGCGCCGCACTCATCGAGATCGGCTTCATGGTCGAGCCCGGCTCGAACACGTCGATGATCGCCCGGTTGCGCATCGCCGCCGGCAACATGGTGCGGCGATTGTTGGGGTTGTAGGTAGGCTGGTTGACCATGGCCAGCACTTCGCCGGTCTTCACGTCCATGATGACCATGCTGCCGGCCTTGGCTTCGTTCTCGTTGATGGCGTTGCGCAGCTCGCGGCTGGCCAGGTATTGCAGGCGCAGGTCAATGGACAATGCCAAGGTCTTTCCGGCCTTGGCATTCTTGGTCACCTGGACGTCCTTGATCAGCCGGCCGCGCCGGTCCTTGATGACCTGACGCTTGCCGGGCACGCCGGCCAGCCACTCGTCATAGGCCAGCTCGACGCCTTCACGGCCGTGATCGTCGAGGTCGGTGAAACCGACCATGTGCGCAGTGACATCGCCGGCCGGATAGAACCGGCGGAATTCCTCGATGCCGTAGACACCCGGGGTTTTCAGGTCGAGCACCGAGGCGCCTTGCTCAGGCGTCAGGCCACGTACCAGGTAGATGAATTCCTTGCTCGCCTGCGCCTCGAGACGGGCGGCCAAAGCTTTCGGCTCCTGCCCAAGCGCGCGCGCCAGTTCGGGCCACTTGTCCTTGGACAGCTGCATTTCCTTGGGATTGGCCCACAGGGTGGTCACCGGCGTGCTCACGGCCAGAGGCTCGCCGTTGCGGTCGGTGATCAAACCACGGTGCGCAGGAATGGGGATATGGCGCATGCTGCGCGCATCGCCCTGACCGATCAGGAAGTCACGGTTGATGACCTGCAGGTAGACGATCTGCGCAACGATACCGGCGACCAGCAGCAACAGCAGGCCGACCATCAGGCGGAACCGCCACGGGAACAAGGCCCCGTCGAGCTTCATCATGGCGACACCATGCGAATGTCAGCGGCATCCGGGATGCGCATTTTCAGTTGTTCGGCGGCCAGGGTTTCGATACGGCTGTGCGCGGTCCAGGTGCTTTGCTCCAGGATCAGGCGCCCCCACTCGGCCTGCGCCTTGTCGCGATCGCTGAGTTCGCCGTACAGCGTATTGAGCAACTGCCGATTGATGTGCGCACTGTAGGAAACGCCGATGGCCGAAACCAGCACGGCGATGAACAGCAGCAGCATGAGAAAACTGCCGCCTGGCAGCGGCTTGTTGAGGAGCTTGCTCATCGCAGCTTCTCCGCGACACGCATGACCGCGCTGCGCGAACGCGGGTTGGCCTTGAGCTCGGTTTCGGAAGCAAACTGCGCCTTGCCGTGCAGCTTGGCCTTGGGCACGAAGGCTTCGAAACGCACTGGCAGGTTGCGCGGCAGGTTGTCGGCTTCGCCCTTGGTCAGTTTGCGCATGAACAGTTTGACGATGCGGTCTTCCAGGGAATGAAAGCTGATAACCACCAGACGGCCGCCGATTTCCAGCGCATCGAGGGCAGCCTCGAGGCCTGCCTCGAGGTCGGCCAGTTCGTTGTTTACGTGAATGCGCAGGCCCTGGAAGGCGCGGGTTGCCGGGTTCTTGCCCTTCTCCCACGCCGGATTGGCGACCTTGAGCACTTCGGCCAGGTCGGCGGTGCGCTCGAACGGCTGCACTTCGCGACGCTGCACCACCGCACGTGCCATGCGCCGGGCGAAGCGCTCCTCGCCGTATTCCTTGAAGACGCGGGCGATTTCTTCCTCGGCAGCGGTTGCGATGAACTGGGCCGCGCTCATGCCGCGCGAAGGGTCCATGCGCATGTCCAGCGGGCCGTCATGCAGGAAGCTGAAGCCGCGCTCGGCATCGTCGAGTTGTGGCGATGAAACCCCCAGGTCGAGGAGGATGCCGCTGACCTTGCCATGCATGCCGCGCTCGCGCACTTCGGCGCCAAGTTCGGCAAAGCTGCGCTGTACAATGACAAAGCGGCCGTCTTCGGCCGCCAGCGCTTGCCCGGTGGCAATCGCTTGGGGGTCCTTGTCGAACCCCAACAGGCGGCCGTCGGGCCCCAGGTGGCGCAGGATCAGGCGGCTATGGCCGCCACGGCCGAAGGTGCCGTCCAGATAGCAACCATCGTCGCGCACGGCCAGAGCCTCGACGGCCTCGTCGAGCAGCACGGTGATGTGGTTGAAGCCGCTATCAATAGTCACAAGATCAAATCACGCAATTCTTCGGGCATGGCGCCCGGTTGTTGTATAGCTGCAAGGTCTGCCGCACTGACGGCATTCCACGCACCCTCGTCCCACAATTGAAACTTGTTCAGCTGGCCAACCAGCATCGCGTGCTTGTCCAGCCGGGCGTACTCGCGCAGGCGTGGAGGCACCAGGAAGCGTCCGCTGCCGTCGAGCTCGAGGTCGACGGCATTGCCGATCAGCAGGCGCTGCAGGCGCCGGTTGCTTTCCACCAGCGATGGCAGGGCGCGAAGCTTGGCCTCGATGAGTTCCCATTCATCCAGCGGGTAGACACACAGGCAGGGGTCGATGGTATCGACCGTGATGATCAGCTGGCCGGCGCATTTGGAATCCAACTCGTCACGATACCGACTCGGCATTGCGAGCCGTCCCTTGGCATCGAGGTTGATCGGATTTGCTCCACGAAACACGTCGCGCTTCCCCTGAACTCAGACTTTTACACTCGAAAAACCCACTTTTCGCCACTTCCCGCCACTCGCGCACACTATAGGAACCCCCCCACCACACCGTCAAGGCGCGTCTGTAGGGAAAAGCCTTATAGATCGGAGATTTAGAACGCAAAATGAAGGGAAGACGGTATTTGAGACGCGTCGGGGAGGAACAAAGCCGTTTGAGTTCAAGCATCTGCGTCTTGAACTTAAAGTAGAGTCTCAAGACTAAGATTTTTTCGACATTACCAAAGGGGGTTTGGTAGCCGTTTTTTTCTGCGAAACAGCGCAAGGGACAGCGAAGGGACGCGAAGGTAAAAGGTGGAGAGTCGATCTGTAAGCCGGGTTTTGTCGAGGACAGTCATTCCTCTACGATGGCCATCGCTGGACACCTCTAGCAACCTACCCGGTTCCAACGCGGGCCGCGCCATATGGAACCCTATTTGGTCTTGCTCCGAGTGGGGTTTACCTAGCCACGAACTGTTGCCAGACGTGCGGTGCGCTCTTACCGCACCTTTTCACCCTTACCGGCGCTTGCGCGCTTAGGCGGTTATTTTCTGTGGCACTTTCCGTAGGCTCGCGCCTCCCAGGCATTACCTGGCACTCTGCCCTATGGAGCCCGGACTTTCCTCCCCCCGCTCTGCCCAGCAACCTGGGTTGCGGAACAAAAACAGGCAGCGACTGTCCGATCGACTCTCCGGCGCGCAGGTTAACGACATGCACCGGCCAGGACAAGCTTTTATCGCTCCGATCGACCTGGAGCCGAATCAATCTCACGCCTTCTGCTTTTCCAGGGCCACCTGGTAGAGCAGATTCTTGCGCACGCCGGTGATCTCGGCCGCCACCGCGGCAGCGCGCTTGAGCGGCATCTCTGCCAGCAGCAGGTCCAGAATGCGCATGACTTCGGTGCTGACGGCCTCATCGCTGACCGGCGCAGTCCATCCCGCCACCAGTACCACGCACTCGCCGCGCTGCTGATTGCTGTCGGCTTCCACGAATGCACGCAACTCGGACAGCGGCAGGCCTTTGAGGGTTTCAAAGGTTTTCGTCAATTCGCGTGCCAGCAGCGCAGAACGTTCACCGCCGAAGACTTTCTCCATGTCCTGCAGGCATTCGAGTATGCGATGCGGCGCCTCGTAGAAGATCAAGGTGCGCGGTTCTTCCCTGACCTGCTCCAGGCGCGCACAGCGACCGGCGGTCTTGGCCGGCAGGAAACCTTCGAAGATGAAACGGTCCGACGGCAGGCCAGCCGCCGACAGCGCCGCGATCAAGGCACAGGGACCGGGGACCGGCACTACCTGCACGCCCGCCGCACGCGCCTGACGCACCAGGTGATAACCGGGGTCGGAGATCAGCGGTGTACCCGCATCGGAAATCAGCGCGATGTCATCACCCGCCAGCAGCCGCTGGATGAAACGGCTGCCTTCGTCCCGCTCGTTATGCTCGTGACAGGCCGCCAGCGGCGTATTCAACCCGAAGTGCTGCATCAGACGCACCGAATGGCGGGTATCCTCGGCCGCGATCAACGCTACTTCGCCCAGGATCTTCAACGCGCGCGCGCTCATGTCGTCCAGATTGCCGATGGGCGTAGCCACTACATAAAGTGTGCCTGGGGTGGAATTAGAAGCGCTTGAAGCAGTCACAGCACACACCTTGTCGTTCGGCCAAACCCGCATTGTACAGGCTCCAGGCCAGCCAGTGCTCGCCCAGCGATCCGGCACGGCCGACGTGAAACATTTGCTTGTCCTATATAAGGACAGGCTTGCCATCCTCGTCGCACCCCGGCCGATGCTTGGGTACACTTGCCCGTCTATTGATCGAGTAAATCAGGAAGATACCCATGACAGCCTGCCTGCGGCTTCTATCTGCCCTATGCCTCGCCGCCTTGCTGGCCGCGTGCGCCAGTTCGCCTTCATCCAATCTCGGTGAGCTGCCGCGCACGCCGGACGCGACCGTCGAGCAGCTGCTCGAACGTGCCACCGCCAGCAAGTCGCCGGAAGAAGCGGCAGCCTTGCGCTTGAGCGCGGCAGACCAGGCCGCTCGCCAGGGTGATCCAACCCGCGCCGCGCAGATCCTGCAGCAAGTGCGAATCGAACTGCTCAAGCCAGGCCTGCAGATATTGGCCAGCACCCTGGGCGCAGAGCTCGCACTGACCCGCAACGATGCCAAGGCCGCGCTTGCCGCCCTCGATCATCCGAGCCTGCAGCGCCTGGGCGAGCTGCCCGCAGACCAGCAGGTACGCGCGCATCTGGTGCGCGCCCGGGCCCTGGAAGCCGACGGCCAGATCCTGGCTGCGGCGCGCGAGCGCGTATTCGTGGCACCCCTGCTCAGTGGCGAGGTCGCCGGCCAGAATCACGAAGCCATCTGGGCACTGGTGGGTTCGCTGCCGGTGGAGCAGCTGCAAAACCAGGGCACCGACGACTTCGCCGGCTGGCTGAGCCTGGCCCTGGCCGTCAAATCGGCAGGCACCCTGGAACAGCAGCAGGCCGCCATCGATACCTGGGTGGCCCAGCACGCGGCTCACCCTGCCGCCAGACAGCTGCCGACCCCCTTGGTCAAACTCAAGGCCCTGGCCAGCCAGCCGCTGACCCGAATCGCCCTGCTGCTGCCACAGGAAGGCCAGTTGGCCGGCGTGGCCCGCGCCTTGCGCGAAGGCTTCATGGCGGCGTACTACCAAGCCCAGCAAGCCGGGCAAAAGCCGCCGGTCATCGACGTGATCGACAGCTCGCGCCTCAGCTCGCTCGACGACTTCTACCGCCAGGCGCAGGCGCAAGGCGTGCAACTGGTGATCGGCCCGCTGGAGAAAAATCTGGTCAAGCAACTGGCGGCACGCACCCAGCTGCCCCTGCCAACCCTGGCATTGAACTACAGCGACAACAACCAGCTCGGTCCACCCCAGCTGTTCCAATTCGGCCTGGCCGCCGAAGACGAAGCGCGCGAAGTGTCCCGTCGCGCACGTGCCGACGGCTTGCACAGCGCTGCGGCAATGATCCCCAAGGGTGAGTGGGGCGACCGTGTGCTCAATGCCTTCCGCCAGGACTGGGAAGCCAACGGCGGCACGCTGGTTGCAGCCGAACGCGTCGACCAGCCGGTCCAACTGGCCCAACAGATCGCCGACATGCTCAACGTGCGCAACGCCGGCAGCGGCCTGCAGAGCAGCACCGGGACACAGGGATCGCGTCGCCAGGACATCGACTTCATCTTCCTCACCGCCACACCGCAGCAGGCCCAGCAGATCAAGCCGACCTTGAACTTCCAGTACGCCGGCGACTTGCCGGTCTATGCCACTTCGCACGTGTTCAGCGCCAGCGGCGATCAGGCCCAGTACAACGACATGACCGGCATCCGCTTCTGCGAGACGCCGTGGTTGCTCGACACCAGCAACCCGTTGCGCCAGCAGGTTACCCGCCAGTGGCCGCAGGCCAACGGCAGCATGGGCCGACTGTATGCCATGGGCGTCGACGCCTACACCCTGGCCGCACGCCTGGGCCAGCTCAAGGCCCTGCCCGACAGCCGTATCGAAGGCCTGTCCGGCAACCTTGGCATGAGCGCCAGCCAACGCATCGAGCGCCAATTGCCGTGGGCGCAGTTCGCCGGTGGCCAGGTCCAGCGCCTGCCCAACACCACGCCGTAATGTCGCTGACCCCCCGCCAGCAGGCGGGTCGCGAGGCCGAGCAGCAAGCCCTGGAGCACTTGTGCGCACAGGGCTTGACGCTGCTGGCGCAGAACTGGCTGTGCAAACGAGGCGAGCTTGATCTGGTCATGCTAGATGGCGATACAGTAGTATTCGTCGAGGTCCGCTATCGCCTGCATGCACAATGGGGTGGAGCGTTGGCCAGTATCGACGCCCGCAAACGCCAAAAGCTGGTGCTGGCCGCGCAATATTTCCTCATCGAGGAAGCGCGCTGGGCCCAGCATCCATGTCGTTTCGACGTGATCGCCCTGGAAGGCACCGGCACTCGGGCCACGCGCCTGAACTGGATCCGCAATGCCTTCGACAGCTGACACTCGACACCCTTGCCACCGGTTTTTGCTCTTTGCTTTGCGGGCTGCACATTCTTGTGCCGGGAACCACCGCCGCGTTGCGGTCTTGCCCGACCAGCCGCCCTACTTAAGGTCACCTTGATGGACATGCAATCCCGAATTCGCCAGCTTTTCCAGGCCAGTATCGATACCAAGCAACAGGCAATGGAAGTCCTTGCACCGTACATCGAACAAGCCAGCCAGGTCATGGTGGGTGCCTTGCTCAGCGATGGCAAGATGCTTTCCTGCGGCAATGGCGGCTCGGCCGGCGATGCCCAGCACTTCTCGTCCGAACTGCTCAACCGCTTCGAACGCGAACGCCCCAGCCTGCCTGCCATCGCCCTGACCACCGACAGCTCGACGATTACCTCGATCGCCAACGACTACAGCTTCAACGAGGTATTCTCCAAGCAGATCCGCGCGCTGGGCCAGCCGGGCGACGTGTTGCTGGCCATCTCCACCAGCGGCAACTCGGCCAACATCATCCAGGCGATCCAGGCCGCCCACGACCGCGACATGGTCGTGGTGGCTCTGACCGGCCGTGACGGGGGCGGCATGGCCTCCCTGTTGTTGCCCGAAGACGTCGAGATCCGCGTGCCGGCCAACGTCACGGCACGCATCCAGGAAGTTCACCTGCTGGCGATCCACTGTCTCTGCGACTTGATCGACAGCCAACTGTTCGGGAGTGAAGAATGAAGCGTAACCGCCTTGCCCTAGTGGCCCTGAGCCTGGCCTTGAGCGTCACCGGCTGCAGCTCGGTCCTGACCGCCACCCGCGACAACCCGATCAACGATGATCGCGGTACCCGCACCCTGGGCAGCAAGATCGACGATTCGCTGATCGAAACCAAGGTATCGGTGAACATTGCCAAGGCCAACATCGACCTGGACAAGAACTCCCATGTCGTCGTGACCAGCTACAACGGTGTGGTCCTGCTCGCCGGGCAGACGCCGCGCGCCGACCTCAAGGCCCTGGCCGAGCAGGCCGCCAGCGAAGTGCAGCGAGTCAAGAAGGTCCACAACGAGATCCAGGTGCTGGCGCCTTCCTCGTTGCTGGCGCGCAACAACGACGCCTGGCTGACCACCAAGATCAAGACCCAGATGCTGGCCGACAGCGCCATCCCCGGTTCGCGCATCAAAGTCGTGACCGAGAACGGCATCGTTTACCTGTTGGGCCTGCTGACCCAGGCCGAGGCCACCCGCGCCACCAACCTGGTGCAAGGCGTCTCCGGTGTGCAGAAGATCGTCAAGCTGTTCGAGTACATCGACTGACCACAGCCGTTCACCACCATGAAAAAAGGCGATCCTTGCGGATCGCCTTTTTTCATTTCACCACTTTCAGACTCGGCCGCCCGGTTGGGCGCGGCGGCGGGTTGCCTGGCGGTGGAACGTCGTCATCGGATTCGACGATGTCTTCGAACTCGGCTTCTTCCTCGTCCAGCTCGGGCGACTCCAGGTCGAAGACCATGCCTTGGCCATTCTCCCGGGCGTAGATACCGAGGATGGCACCCGAAGGCACGAACAGCGTGTGCGACACGCCACCGAAGCGACCGTCGAAGCTGACCGCCTCGTTGTCCATGTGCAGATTGCGCACAGCGCTGGGTGACACGTTCAGCACGATCTGGCCATCGCTGGCGAAACCTTGCGGCACCTGGACCGAGGGATACTCGGCATTGACCAGCATGTGCGGGGTGCAGTCATTGTCAACGATCCACTCGTATAGCGCGCGGATCAAATAGGGACGACTGGAGTTCATCAACGGCTCCTCAAAACCTAGCGCATTTCACGTTCAGCCGCGGACAGGCTGGCCTTGAAGGCCTCCCGCGCGAACTGACGTTCCATATAGTCGAGCAGCGGCTTGGCAGGCCGCGGCAGTTCGATACCCATGATCGGCAAGCGCCAGAGTATCGGCAGTAGACAGCAGTCGACCAGACTTTGCTCATCGCTGAGAAAGCAGGGCTTGTCGGCGAACAAGGCCGAAACACCGGTCAGGCTTTCGCGCAATTCCTTGCGCGCCTGCACGCGGGCGGCTTCCTTGCTGCGCGGGTCCAGGATCAGGTCCGCCAGGCCGCACCAGTCGCGCTGGATACGATGGATCAGCAACCGGCTGTTGGCACGTGCCACCGGGTACACCGGCAGCAGTGGCGGATGCGGATAGCGTTCGTCGAGGTATTCCATCACCACGGTCGATTCGAACAGGGCCAGATCGCGATCGACCAGTGTCGGCGTGCTGCCGTAGGGGTTCACTTCGATCAGCCTGGGTGGCAAGCGACCGCCCTCCACGTTGATGATCTCTGCGCTGACGCCTTTCTCGGCGAGAACAATACGCACCCGATGAGAATAGTGGTCGGCGGGGTCGGAGTAACAGGCCAACCGATTGGTCACGCCCATGGCGGTCCTCCTCGCGAATGTATGAATGCAAAAACGAGCGCCACCGGCAGGGGGCGCAAGCAAGCCGCGCAGTTTACCGCACTTTCAACGCACGTCCTTCCAGTATTCGCGTTTCAGCAAGTAAGCAAGGATGATCAGCAGCGCCAGGTACAGCAGCACGTACATACCGATCTGCCGGCTCTGTGCCTTTGCCGGATCGGCCGAGTACGCCAGGAAGGCCACCAGATTCCGTACCTTGGCGTCGAATTGCTGCGCATCGAGGCTGCCGGTACCGGGTATCACCCGCAGCTGCGTACACGGCTGGCCCGTGGGTTCGGGGCAGTCGAGCACCTGGCGGCCCTGCAGGCTTTCCAGCACGTTGGGCATGCCTACGTTGGGGTAGACGACATTGTTCACACCCCAGGGGCGCTGGGGGTCGGCGTGAAAGCCGAGCAGGTAGGCGTGCAGCCAGTCCGTGCCGCGCACACGAGCCACCAGGGTCAGGTCGGGCACCTCGGCGCCGAACCAGGCTTTGGCATCGGCCGGCTGCAGGCGCGTCTGCATGTGATCGGCAATGGCTGCGCCGGCTGGGGCCAAGGTCTGCAGCATTTGCTCATAGGGTATGCCCAAGTCGTCGGCCACTGTCTGGTAACGCTGAAACCTGGCCCCGTGGCAGCCCATGCAATAGCCGACGAAGGTGCTTGCACCGTCTCGCAAGGCCGCCTTGTCGGTCACCTCGATCGCCACCGGGCGCACCAGCGGCGCCACCGGGTCCGCCCAGGCCCGCGGCAGGGCCAGCAACAGCAAGACGGCAATCATGAATTTCATCGGCGAGGGATCCGATCGGGTACCGGCCGGGTGATCTCCCGTCGCGTGTACAGCGGCATGGCCAGGAAATAGCCGAAGTACAGCACCACGCCCCCCCGCGCTATCCAGGTGGTGATGACCGTGGCCGGTTGCATGCCGACGTAGCCCAGCGTCACGAACGCCACGCAGAACAGCGCCAGCGCCGCGCGACTGAACCAGCCTTTGTAGCGCATCGACTTGACCGGGCTGCGGTCCAGCCATGGCAGCACGAACAGGATGGCAATCGCGAAAGCCATGGCCAGCACCCCCATGAGCTTGTCGGGAACGGCGCGCAAGATGGCGTAGAACGGGGTGAAGTACCAGACCGGCGCGATATGTTCGGGCGTCTTGAGCACGTTTGCAGGCTCGAAGTTGGCCGGCTCCAGGAAATAGCCGCCCATCTGCGGAAAGAAGAACACCACCGCGCTGAACACAAAGAGAAAGATCGCCACCCCGAGCAGGTCCTTGACCGTGTAGTACGGATGGAAGGCAATGCCATCCAGCGGCTTGCCATCGGCATCCCGAAGCTGCTTGATATCGATGCCGTCGGGGTTGTTCGAGCCTACTTCGTGCAACGCGAGAATGTGCAGCACCACCAGCCCCACGATCAGCAGCGGTAATGCCACCACGTGCAACGCGAAGAAACGGTTCAAGGTGATACCCGAAACCAGATAGTCACCGCGGATCCACTGAGCCAGGTCAGCGCCCACGATCGGAATCGCTCCGAACAGGGAAATGATCACCTGCGCGCCCCAATACGACATCTGCCCCCACGGCAGCAGGTAGCCCATGAACGCTTCCGCCATCAGCAGCAGGTAGAGCGACATGCCGAAGACCCACACCAGCTCGCGCGGCTTTTGATAGGAGCCATACAGCAGCCCGCGGAACATGTGCAGGTAGATCACGATGAAAAATGCCGACGCACCGGTCGAATGCAGGTAGCGCAGGAGCCAGCCATATTCGACGTCGCGCATGATGTATTCGATGGAGGCGAAGGCGCCTTCGGCGGTGGCTGTGTAGTTCATGGTCAACCAGATGCCGGTAAGCAACTGGTTGAGCAGCATCAACAGCGCGAGCGAGCCGAAGATATAGAAAAAATTCAGGTTCTTGGGGACGTAGTAATGGCTCAGATGATCACGCCATACCCTGCCCACCGGCAGACGCGCCTCGATCCACTGCAGCAGGCCACGCATCAGGCGCCCTCCCCGTCGACACCCAGCACCAGTACCTCGGCACTTTCGTAGTGATGCGCGGGCACGGCCAGGTTCAACGGCGCGGGCTGTGCCTTGAAGACCCGTCCGGCAAGATCGTAGTGCGAGCCGTGACACGGGCAGAAATACCCGCCCTGCCAGTCCGGCCCGAGGTCGGCGGCGGCGACCTCGGGACGAAAGGTCGGCGAACACCCCAGGTGCGTACAGATACCCACCACCACCAGCACTTCGGGCTTGATGGCTCGCAGGGCTGGGTCGACATAGCCTGGCTGATCGGAATCGCGCGACTGGGGATCGGCCAGATGCTCGGTGTTCTGGGCCAGGCGTTCGAGGATCTGCGGCGTGCGTCGGCAGATGAAAACGGGTTGGCCGCGCCACTGGACAACCATCTGCTGCCCCGGTTCGATCTTGGCGATATTCACCTTCACCGGCGCGGCTGCTGCGCGGGCTTTCGCGCTGGGCTGCCATGACGCCACGAAGGGCACTGCTGCAGCCACTGCGCCGGCAGCGCCTACCAGCGTCGTGGTGCCGACCAGAAAGCGTCGGCGACCCTGGTCGATGTCACACGCGCCGCCCTGCTCATCTGCCATCATTTACCTTAGCCTGCTGCAACAGGCGTGTGCATTGTCTTGCGCGCAGTGTACCAGCGCCTCCCAAGGATTGACGGGCGAAAAAAAACCCGGCTCGCGAGAACCGGGTTTTTTCTGGAACGAAGACGCGAATTAACGCTTCGAGTACTGCGGACGCTTACGCGCTTTACGCAGACCGACTTTCTTACGTTCAACTTCACGAGCATCGCGAGTCACGAAGCCTGCTTTACGCAGGGCCGGACGCAGTGCTTCGTCGTAGTCCATCAGTGCACGAGTGATACCGTGACGGATCGCACCGGCCTGACCGCTGACACCACCACCGATAACGGTGACGTAGATGTCGAACTTCTCGGTATTCTCGGTCAGCTCCAGCGGTTGACGAACTACCATGCGGGCAGTTTCGCGACCGAAGAAGGTTTCCAGAGTGCGATTGTTGATGGAGATCTTACCGGTGCCCGGACGCAGGAAAACGCGAGCGGTTGCGGTCTTGCGACGGCCAGTGCCGTAATTTTGAGTCGCCGACATAATGAACTATTCCGTTAAAACTTCAGTTCTTGGGGCTGCTGAGCAGTATGAGGGTGAGCAGCGCCCGCATAGACTTTCAGCTTACGGTACATGTCGCGACCCAGCGGGTTCTTGGGCAGCATGCCCTTGACCGCGGTCTCGAGCACGCGCTCAGGCGCCTTGGCGATCAGCTTTTCAAAGTTGATCGACTTGATACCGCCCGGGAAACCGGAGTGGGAGTAGTAGATCTTGTCAGTGGTCTTGGCACCAGTGACACGCACCTGCTCGGCGTTGATGACGACGATATAGTCGCCGGTGTCAACGTGAGGAGTGTACTCAGGCTTGTGCTTGCCACGCAGACGGCTCGCGATTTCTGTAGCCAGACGACCCAGGGTCTGACCAGCAGCATCAACGACGAACCAGTCGCGCTTTACTGTTTCCGGTTTAGCAGTAAAAGTTTTCATTCTTTATAGCCTCAGGGGCCGCCCAGCAAAAAGAGACGGCGGATCTTACTGAATAGTGCTTACTTTGACAAGTCAAAGGCAGCCGGGCACGGGACACTTTTGGGGGGCTCGGGTCTTCGCGTCGCATACACGGCAAAATTCTTCCGGGAGGCGGGGCATCACTTCCACTTCGCAGAGAGGGGCCGAATTATCCAGATTGCGAAAAAAATATCAACCTGCTTTTATGATTCCTTTGCCAAGAGGAGTCACCGATGCACTATCGCCAGCTGGGACGTACCGATCTGAACGTGAGCGCGCTGTGCCTGGGCACCATGACCTGGGGCGAGCAGAACACCGAGGAGCAAGGCTTCGCGCAGATAGAAAGGGCCAAGGCGGCCGGCATCAATTTCATCGACACCGCAGAAATGTACCCGGTGCCCCCGCGCCCGGAAACCTATGCCGCCACCGAGCGGGTGATCGGCAACTGGTTCAAGCGCCAGGGCGACCGCGCCGACTGGATCCTGGCCAGCAAGATCGCAGGCCCCGGCAATGGCATCAGCCACATCCGCGATGGCCAGCTGAAGTTCGACCGCGCGCATATCGTTGCGGCGCTGGACGCCAGCCTGCAGCGGTTGCAGACCGACTGGATCGATCTCTATCAGTTGCACTGGCCGGAGCGCAGCACCAATTTCTTCGGCAAGCTGGGCTACCAGCACACCCAGGATCAGCTCGATACCCCGCTGCAGGAAACCCTGCAGGTGCTCGACGAGCAGGTCAAGGCCGGCAAGATCAGGCATGTCGGGCTGTCCAACGAAACCCCATGGGGCACGATGAAGTTCCTGGGCCTGGCCGACAGCGGCAACCTGCCCCGCCCGGTGTCCATCCAGAACCCCTACAACCTGCTCAACCGCACGTTCGAAGTAGGCCTGGCCGAAGTGGCGATCCGCGAGCAGTGCGGGCTGCTGGCCTACTCGCCCCTGGCGTTTGGCATGCTCTCGGGCAAGTTCGAGAACGGCGCGCGGCCGGCTGGCAGTCGTCTGGCGCTGTTCAGCCGCTTTACCCGCTATGCCAATGAGCAGGCGGTCGCTGCCACCAGCCGCTACGTAGAGCTGGCCCGCGAACATGGTTTGGACCCGGCGCAGATGGCTCTGGCCTTCGTCACCGCGCAGCCGTTCGTGACCAGCAACATCATTGGCGCGACCTCGCTGGAGCAGTTGGACAGCAACCTGGCCAGCATCGACCTGGTGCTGTCCGAAGACGTGCTGGCGGGTATCGAGGCGATCCATAAGGCGCAGCCGAATCCGGCGCCCTGATTTCTGATCGTTGCCGTTCGTGATGACCTCTTCGCGGCCACTGGCCGCTCCTACCGGATCGTATGGATCTTTCGCAGGAGCGGTCAGCGGCCGCGAAGCAATCAACCTCCCCATTCTCGACCTCGCTTGAACCCAACGACGCTTCGGCCATATCCTGACCGCTTTCACCCCACAAGAATAAAATCATGATCTTCACGCCCCACACGCCCGCGCTGCGGCGCGTCTGCATTCTGGCCACCGACCAGGTCATGGCCTCGACCCTGATGCAGGCCAAGGACTTCTTCCACATGGCCAGCCTGCGTTATGGCAAGCAGATGGGCCTGGAACGCCACGCCCTCTTCGAGACACGCCTGGTCAGCCCGGATGCGCTACCGGTGCGCAGTTTCAGTGACGTCATGCTGCCCGTGGACGGTGGCCTCGAAGATGCCGACCTGATCATCCTGCCTGCCTGCTGGGGCGACTTCGACAGCGCTGCCGCGCGCTACCCCCAAGTGCTGCCCTGGCTATGCGCTCAACACGCGCGCGGCGCTGTGCTGTGCGGTGAGGCGAGCGGCGTGTTCTGGCTGGCCGCCAGTGGCTTGCTGGACGGCAAGGAGGCAACCACCTACTGGCGTTTCTTCGAGGAATTCAGACAGCGCTTTCCAAGCGTTCGGCTCAATCAGGACAAGCACCTGACCGACGCCGACAACCTGTTCTGCGCCGGCGGACCGGTATCGGCCTGTGACCTGTACATTCACCTGATCGAGCGGTTCTGTGGCGCCCACGTGGCTCAGGCGGTCTCGCGCGATACCCTGTACGAGGTGCAGCGCAGCTATACACCTGGACGCATCGGCTTCGGCGGGCAGAAGCTGCATCGCGACGTGCCGATCCTGCATATACAGCAATGGCTGGAAGAGCATTTCGCCGAGAAATTCCGCTTCGAAGATGTCGCACGCGAACGCGGCATGAGCATTCGCAACTTCATGCGTCGCTTCCATGCCGCCACCGGTGACAAGCCGCTGCACTACCTGCAGCGATTGCGCATCGAAACCGCCAAGGGGCTGTTGTCGGGTACCCGCAAGAGCGTCAAGACCATCAGCTACGAGGTGGGCTACGACGATGCCAGTTTCTTCGCCAGGCTGTTCCGCCAGCACACCGAACTGTCGCCCAACGGCTATCGCCAGCAGTTCATGCAGGAGGCCTGAACGACAGCGCCGTGCCCTTCGCGGCCGCTGACCGCTCCTACCGGGAATTGTTGGAGCGGTCAGCGGCCGCGAAGGGCGCAACATCGGACCGCTCCCACACAAGTCCGTGCCAAGCAGGAATTTTGTAGGAGCGGTCAGCGGCCGCGAACCAGACGCTGCGGTATGTCAGGGCTTGTGCGCGCGCGACAGGAACTCGTGGGACTGCATCTCCAACAGTCGGCTCAAGGTGCGCTGGAACTCGAAGTTCAAACGCCCACCGGTGTACAGGTCCTTGAGTTCCACTTCGGCCGAGATGATCAGCTTCACGTTGCGATCGTAGAACTCGTCGACCATGTTGATGAAGCGGCGAGCGATATCGTCGGTGGTCACGCTCATCTGCTCGACACCGCTGAGCAGCACGGCGTTGAAGATCTTGCCCAACTCGATGTAGTCGTTCTGGCTACGCGGGCCATCGCACAGCTCGCGGAATTCGAACCAGGCCACGTCATCGCAGGTGCGCAGCGCACGGATCTCGCGGTTCTCGATCATCAAGGGATCGTTCTCGACCACCTTGGTGCTGTTGTGCGTCAGCGCCTTGAAGCTTTCGCGCATGCTGGCCTGAGCCGCCTCATCGAGCGGCGAATGGAACAGCTCGGCCTGTTCCAGGTGGCGCAGGCGATAGTCGACGCCGCTGTCGACGTTGACGATCTCGGTATGCTCCTTGATCAGCGCGATCGCCGGCAGGAAACGCGCTCGCTGCAGGCCATCCTTGTACAAGCCATCGGGCACGATGTTGGAAGTCGCCACCAGCGTCACGCCGTTCTTGAACAGCTCTTCCATCAGGGTGCCGAGAATCATTGCATCGGTGATGTCGGAAACGAAGAATTCATCGAAGCAGATCACCCGCGCCTCGTCGGAGAAGCGCTTGGCGATGACCGTCAGCGGGTTTTTCACGTCCTTGAGGGTTTTCAGTTCCTCGTGCACGCGCTTCATGAAACGGTGAAAGTGCGTGCGCACCTTCTGCTCGAACGGCAAGGCATCGAAGAAGGTGTCGACCAGGTAGGTCTTGCCACGGCCAACGCCGCCCCAGAAGTAAATCCCCTTGACCAGCTTGGGTTCCTTCTTGCCGAACAGCTTGCCGAACACGCCTGGCTTGCTGGTGCCGGCAGCGACCAGATCGTCGTACAGACGCTGCAGGTGGCGGACGGCATTTTCCTGGGCGGCGTCGTGGAAGAATTCGGGACGTTTGAGATCGGCTTGGTATCGTTCTAGGGGCGTCATATTCGTTAGCAAGGCAACAAAAACGGGCCGTCACTGTAGCGACGGCCCAGGATAATGGCAATGAGCTTTGCGACAGCGTGTCGCATCACTCCCCTTGAGGTTGCAGCGCCTGGCGCAACGCCTGGACGGCGGTATCGCGCGCTTCTGCCGTGGTGAACGACGGGCCGTCGGCCACGCAGGTGTCGTCCAGCCACAGCGTGAAGCTTTCGGCATCGCTGCGGATGTCCAGTTCATTACCTTGTTGCAGTTGCTTGCTGACCTGACCGGCTGCCTTGCCGTCGGGGAAGCTGCGCGACAGCAGCAGTTGTTCGCCGCCGGCATCGAGCAGGCGGAAGCGGAAGCTGCCATCGTCGTCACGAAAGCTGACGAAACGTGCGGTCTTGGCGGCTTTTTTCTTGCCAGCCGTGGTTACCTGGACCTGCTCGCGGAAAGAGCGCAGCCCCACCGCTTCACGCAGCTCACCCAGGAACGGCGTGGCGACGGCACGCGCTTTCGCAGCGCCCGCCAGGAGAATGTCCTCCAGTTCGGCCGGGCGTTCGATGAAGTGGTGATAGCGTTCGCGCGCTTCGCCCAGCTCGGCATCGAGCAGGCTGAACAGACGCGCCTTGGCTTCGCCCCAGCCCAGCCCTTCACGCAGCGCGGCATGGAACTCGGCGCTCTGCTCGGGCGTGGCGAACGCCTGAAACAGAGTAAACAGGTGCGAGTTGTCCGGATCCTTCGCCTCGCCTGGGGCGCGCGAGTCGGTGACGATGCGCGAGATCGCATCCTTCATGTCCCTGGCGCTGGTGAACAACGGAATGGTGTTGTCGTAGCTCTTGGACATCTTGCGCCCGTCCAGGCCCGGCAAGGTGGCGACGCTTTCCTCGATCAAGGCCTGGGGCATGACGAAGAACTCGCGGCCCTTGCCGAACAAATGGTTGAAGCGCTGGCCGATGTCGCGGGCCATTTCCACGTGCTGGATCTGGTCGCGACCGACCGGCACCTTGTGCGCGTTGAACATCAGGATGTCGGCGGCCATCAGCACCGGATAGCTGTACAAACCCATGGAAATGCCGGCATCCGGGTCTTCCCCGGCGGCGACGTTGTGGTCGACCGAGGCCTTGTAGGCGTGGGCACGGTTGAGCAGGCCCTTGGCAGCAACGCAGGTCAACAACCAGGTCAGCTCGGGGATTTCCGGAATATCGGACTGCCGGTAGAAGGTCACTCGTTCCACGTCCAGGCCCGACGCCAGCCAGGTGGCGGCGATTTCCAGACGCGAACGCTGAATGCGCAGCGGGTCATCGCATTTGATCAGGGCGTGGTAGTCGGCCAGGAAATAGAACGAGTCGGCGTCACTCTGCCGACTGGCAACGATCGCCGGGCGAATGGCCCCGGCGTAGTTGCCCAGGTGAGGCGTGCCAGTGGTGGTGATACCGGTCAGGATACGAGTGGTCATGGGTCGGTTCTTGTTCAGGGGCCGTGGACAGGCATCAGTTCGAAAGGCGCGGCAGCAGCAGATCCTTGAGGTCGGTCAGCTTGCCGTGAAAAAAGTGCCCGCATTCTGCCACTTTCAGCAGCTCATGGGGGCGATCGAGGTTGTCGGACCAGTCGTAGACCAGCTGCGGATCGACCACTTCGTCGGCGTCCGGCTGGATCACGGTCAACGTGGCCTGTTGCGGCAGGCTTTCAGTCATCCGCATCACCGCAGGAGCGACCATGAACAGATGCTTCACCGCCTCGCCCTGGGCTTCCAGACGACCTGCCAGGGTGGCTGCAACGAAACCGCCAAATGAAAAGCCCAGAATCGTCAGCGGCAGCTCGGGGTGTTTCGCTCGCAGCCAGGCAGCCACGGCCTGGGCATCGTCGACCTCCCCCGTGCCCATGTCATGGCTGCCTGCGCTGGCGCCCACGCCCCGGTAGTTGAAGCGCAGGGTCGACAGGCCGACGTCGCGCGCGGTGCGTTGCAAGGTGGACACCACCTTGTTGAGCATGGTCCCGCCCTGTACCGGATTGGGGTGGCAGATCAACGCGATGCCGGTGGCATCGGCGGTGTCGAGGTACAACGCTTCGAGTGAGCCCGAGGGGCCGTCGATGAAAACTGCGGTTTCGCGGATGAGCAAGTGATGAACTCCGTGACCTCAAGAAGGGTCGACTCGTCTAGCTGGAAAGATTGCGTCCTGCGAATTTGCGCAAGCGCGCGGTATACAGCGCAGGTCCGAGCCGTTAACGTAAAGCAAAGCCGTTTATAGAGGAAGGACTCGTGGAACTCTCGCTCTTAGTTTGGTTGTTGCCGACCCTGGCCCTGGTGGTCGGTGTGGTCATCGGTTTTGCCGTCGCACGCCTGGCGCCTCGCGCCGTACCCAATGGCACGCAGCGTCAGCTCGATGACATCCAGGAACGTTTCGACACCTATCAGAACGAAGTGGTCACCCACTTCAACAGCACCGCGATCCTGGTCAAGAAACTGACCCAGAGCTATCAGGAAGTGCAGGATCACCTGGCCGAAGGCGCCGACCGTCTGGCCCTGGACGAGCTGACCCGTCAGCGCCTGCTGGCCGCCCTGCACTCGGACGCCCCGCAGCCTCACCGCGAGCGCCTCACGCCACCACGCGACGCCGAGCCGCCTCGCGACTACGCACCCAAGGCAGCGAACTCGCCTGGCATGCTGGACGAGCAGTATGGGTTGAAGCGCAAGTAGGTTTCACTGGCGCCGATCAAGAAGCGGGCCCTGTTTTCAGGTCCCGCTTTTTTTATGCCCGCTGCAGGGCCTCATGCTCCTACAGGCTCAGGTACACCTCGTCGCAAGGCGCCTTGATCTCCCTACGCAGAATGCCGATCACCTCGCGTCCGGCAGCTTCATCGGCCTTCTGCCGTTCCACGCCATCGAAGCGCTGCTCCACGGTTTTCAGATGCGCAGTGGTGTATTGATCGCGGGGCGTGCGGAGCTCTCGGTAGTGAAAATGCGCGTACCACAACGGCGTTCCCGTGGTGTCGGCAATCAGGTATTCCTCGAGGAAACCCGACGAGCGCTTGAGCTTGCTGCGCCCGCCCACGCGACTGATGCGCACGGCCTGCTCGCGGTAGAGGTAGTCGACCCGCGCAGCCGTGGGCGCCTGGCGCTTGATCATGTGGATACGAATCAGCCTGCCGTCCTTGACGAGTTGCCCGGCCTTGTCGCGGAACAACTGGGCGCGGCCATGGGCCGACGCGTGCTGGCTGGTGGCCTGGTCTACCGCATTGTGCCGGGTGAGCTGCTGCTCGACGGCGTCGGCGCTGTCGTCAAGCTGGCGAGCATAGAGGGTGAGTTGATCTTCGACCTCGCCCGGCAGGTAGTCTTTTTCGGCCTGTTTCCAGGCTTGCTTCAGCGCACTGTCGGCGCCCTGCAGCAACCGGTTGCCGCGACGAACCGCGGCATTGACCGACGTCGCCACTGCACGTGGCCGGGGTGCAGGCGCCACATCAAGCTGACGCCAGTTGCCTTCGGCCAGATCCTTGCCGAAGGAGGCGACGACCTTTTTCTCGATTGGATCGATGACATCGATGATGTCGCTGTCCGAGGGTTTGAGCTTGGGCCGTCGCTGGCCGACCACCAAGCCTCGACGGTGGGTCATGTACAGGTTTTTGTGGCGCACCTGCTGGCGCTGCTTGCGGGTCATCCTGAGCTGCTCGCGAACCAATGGCACCAGCGACGCCTGCGCATCGTCGCGCAGCTCGGCGATCAGCGCGGTCAGGCGGTCGAACGCCGGACGATGCAACTGCTCTCCCAGCAGCTCGCCATGCAGGGTCAGTGCCTGCTGGGCCGCTTCATACTGCAAGTCCAGGCTGTTGAGCACTTCGACGCGGTCATTGAGGTTGTAGCTGGCGCTCTCCTCGAGGGCTGCATGGGTTTGCGCGGCCAACCGCACGGGCCCGGCCACCGACTCCATGATCCGCTCGGCTTCCTGCAACGCAGGGATCTTGCGGATGCAGGTCAGTGCCAGACCGTCGACCAGCAGACCGATCCAGCGCTGTATCGACAACTCCTGTATCCAGTCCACCTTGAGCTTTTTCAGGGCGGCCTCGCCTTCGAGGGGCATACGCTGAAGCTGGCGTTTCCAATCGGCCAGCTCCTTGCTCAGCTGTATCTGTTTATCCATCACCTCGGTGCTGTCGGCCACGAAGTCGAAGAACGCGGCGGACTGCGCGGTATCGAGATCCGAGGCGTCGAGTGTCGCCGGCAGCCGGTCGGCCTGGTCCCGATACGCGATGCTCTTGTAGCGCAGATTGACGATCTCCTCCTGGGCCAGTTCACACAGTTGGAACAGCGCCCCGGCCTGCTCCTTCGAACGATCGGCATAGGGGTCCAGTTCACTGAGTTTCTTGCTGGCACGCAGCACCGTGCGCAAGGCCCCGAGGTAGCTTTCGGTGGCCTCGCTCAGGGCCTCGCGCAGACCGGTCAGACGTTCGCTGTCCCCGGCCTGCATGGCACGTCCAAGCTTGCCGAGCACCCGGTCGACACGTTGGTGCAAGCCTGCACGCTGCTGGTTGAAAGCCACGACTTCAGCGTTGTAGGACACCATCAGCGCCTGGTTGCTGGCACGCAAGGCCGCGATGCGACGCTTGGGCCCGCCGCCGCGCAAACGCAAGCGCAGGTCCAGGCGCCAGCGTCCCACTTCGTCTCGCGCCAGCCAGGGCCCCGGGCGCTGCGGGCGTTTGCCGTCGACTATGCGCAACTGGTCTTCGTCGGCAGCCACCTCATAGAAGTGGCCGTCCAGGGCCAGCAACCAACGCTCGCCGTCCAACTGCAGGCCTTGATAGCGACCGTGCGCCAATGGCGGCGTCATGCTTGGCCCCGGTGTGGTGCGATAGGCCGCCAGAGCCTTGATCTGATCAGTGCCGAGCCGATGTTGCGCACTCGTCCAGGAAAAGCTCAGCGTGCCTTCGGAGTGGGCGATGGCATCGCGCGGTGCCGCCCAGGTACTGCGGACCGGCGCAGTGTTCTGCCGGCCTGCCGCAGGCTGGCCGAAACCTCGACCGGTCGGCGTCTGGCCAGCGTCATGGGCCAGCAGGACCAGGGCGATGTTGAACAGCAGGTCGAACATCTGATCATCGACCGCGGCAGAATCCCCCGCAGCCTGCGCAATCAGCGTGACGTTCGTCGCGGCCATCGCCTGCACCAGCCAGCCCGCCGTGGCCAGCGGTCCGGGGAGGACCGGCAACAAGGCGTTGAACAGCGTCCAGCCGAGCGCCTGAAACCCGATCCAGCGACTTTCCTCGCTGGACACCGATCGACGGTCCGCGACGTTGATCAAAGCCTGTACGTTGCTGCGGTACAGGTGCTCGAGCAACGGTGGGGCGATGTCTGTGAGTTGCAGCGCTGCAGGGGCCGGCGTGCTGATCGGGGCGAAATCCGAACCCTGCGCGAAACGCAGCAGATGCGGCTCGCGAAAGCCGCCGCTGGCATAGCGCGCACGAGCGCCCTCGCCCAACCAGTCCAGTACGCTGCGCTGCAGATCGCCCGGTTCGCTGATCGCGGCCATGAGCGCGGCAGCGCTGGTGTATTGGCTCAAGCAAGGTTTGAACAAGGGTCGGTAGAGCACCTGCACCCCGCTGCCGTCCAATGCGCCGAATACATACATGTTGCACACGACATCGACGTTCATGCCCGGTGCCGGCAGGAAACCCAGGCTGCGAAGGCCGATACGATGCCCGTCGACATCCAGGTCACCCAAGCCATTCATGACCTGTTCGACATACAGCCATCCACGTTCGGTAAAGCCGTGCTGACCGCGGATGGTGTTCTCCAACGCCAGCAACGGCAACTGATAGGCCAGTTGCCGGGTGAACAGCTCCTGGCGACGTGGGGCCTGCACGGGGTCTTCGAGCAGTTGCCGATTCAGCAGCTTCAGGTAACGCCCGCCCACATCGGCGCGGGTTACCAGGGCTTCGATGGTGGCGGTATCGACCCAGTCCGGCAGCAACGCACCCGCGCGCGGCTTGATCAGCAGGTGCCCGCGGGGGCGGCCCGACAGGTTGAACAGAGCCAGTTCGGCGAGGCTGATCTGTTGATCTTCCAGGGCCATGTCGCCGGCATTGACCAGACTCAATTGCGCATTGGGCACGGTGAGAATGTGCACTTGAACGTCGTCGAGGTCGGCCAGCGGCTGGCCGGGATGGTCGGCTTCCATCTGTTCGACCAGGGTCGTCCGGGCAAAGGATTCAAGCGTGGGTATGGCATCGAGGAACGATGCGCCTTTCTGCTCATCGCGCACCATCGCCAACGCCGCTAGGTACAGGGAGAACGCGCGACGCTGGGTCAGACTGGCAGCTCGGAGCCACTGCGGCAGTGCACTGTGAAGCGCCTGGAGCCGGGCGCGTTCCTGGGCTGTGTCGAGCTCGAACAGGCTGGTGATGCTTTCGCAGCCCTCCGTCAGCGCTCGAGTGCCCAGGCGTTGTTGCTGGCAATAGACGCCCAGGGTCTGCAAGGCATTGAGTTGCTGCTCGAGAATCGCCTGTGCCTGCGCTTCGAAGATATCGCCATCAGGTGTATACAGGGCCAATTCCAAAGCCGAGCCGGTGAATTCGCGGCCCATGTGACCCGCGAAGGCATCCGCCAGCGCCTGCAGGTTGGCAAAGCCCTCCAAGCCATTGACGGGGGTGTAGAGCAGCACGACCTCGCGCCCCTGCAGGCCGAGGCGACGGCGGATGACCAGCGCGTGGGTCAGCTCGGCTTCCCGCTGCAGGCCGGCACCCGTCGCATGCACGCGGATCAGGCTGGCCTGAATCGGGTCACCTTCATGCCTGGCGCGCAGGCTGGCGGTGGGCATCGCCGCCAGCAACGAGGCCGCCGCCAGTTGCTCGCTGTCCAGGCGTCCGGCAGCTTTGTCCCGCTCGATACTGGCCTTCAGACGCGACTGCAGCGCCAAGGCCAGCCAATGCCAGCGATCGCTGCCGTCTGCCTGGACCTGGTCCCAGTAATCGCACAGTGCCTGGCTGTAGGTGGTAATGATCTGCGGGCCCCACTCGTTGACGATGCCCTGCACCTGCACCAGGGCCACCGGCAGGGCCGACGGGGGCGAGCCCAGCGGCTCATGTGCGAGCAGGTGATAGCCTTGAATCAGCCGGAGCTGCTGGGTATGGATGTAACGGTCGATCAGCACATCAATCAGCGCCAGCCGACGGTAGCGCTGGGCCTCATGCACAGCGGGGGCATTGGGCCTGGCCTGGGTGGCCAGCGGTTCGAGCAGCTGCAGGCGGTCGACGTCCAGTGCCAGGTCGGGGTATCGCGCCGACAGCTCGCTGGCGAGGATATTGCTGGCGACCTGGCGCAGGGTGGGCCGAGAGCAGAAATGTTTGCTCACGCTGCTGGCCAGTGGCGCAGCCTTGGCCACTTCGCCACTCAGGGAAAGGAGTTCAAGCATGGGTCGGTCCTTCGAGACAAATGAGCGCCTAGCAGGCGCTACCCTTGGCCTCGAAGGGTGGTAGACAGATAAGGCAGGCTGAAAAGACCGGAACCCGGATGCAGGAGCGGACGCTGTCCGCTCCTGCGGTTCCAGAAGGCCGAGGGCTTAGATCGCGCCGCGGCTGCGCAGCAGCTCCAGCACCTGCTTGACCCCTTCATCCACCGACGAGGCCTGGGTGTCGATCACCAGATCGGCATTCAGCGGCACGTCATACGGGAAGGACTCGCCGGGGATGTTGTCCTGGTCGGCGGCGTACAGGCCCTGTGGATCGCGTTCGCGGCAGACCAGAGGCGAGGCCTGGACGTAGACGGTCACCAGCCGATCGGCACCGATCAGGTCGCGTGCCTGCTCGCGGCCGGCGGCGTCCGGCGCAACGAAGGCGGCCAGAGTCACCAGGCCCGCTTCGTTGAACTGCCGCGCCACGTGAGCGGCACGGCGCCAGTTCTCGGTGCGCCCGGCGCGGTCCTGTGGCAGGCCCTTGTTCAGGTCATGTCGCAGGTTCTGCCCATCGAGCACGAATACCGCACGGCCCATGTCGAACAGTCTGCGTTCCACGGCGTAGGCCAAGGTGCTCTTGCCCGCACCCGAAAGACCGCTGAACAGCACGGTCGCCGGTTGCTGGCCGAAGCGCTGGGCGCGCTCGTCGGTGGTCACATGGGCGGAGCGACCATGAACCTTGCCACCCTGGCTGACGGCGGCCGGCGCGATGATCATGCCGGCGCCGACGGTGCCGTTGGTGAGACGGTCGATGATGATGAACGCACCGGTGGTGCGGTTGCTGTCGTAACCGTCCAGAGCGATGGCGCTGTCCAGCGACACCTTCACCTTGCCGATTTCGTTGAGCTGCAGCGCGCTGCCCGGCCCTTCGGCCAGGGTGTTCACGTCGACCTTGTGGACGATGCTGGCGATCGAGCCCGGCACGTAGCTGGTGGCCCGCTTGATGTCGTATTTCTTGCCGGGCAACATCGGTTCTTCGGCCATCCATACCAGCATGGCCTCGAAGCTGTCGGAGACGGTCGGCACATTGGCGGCATGCACCAGCAGATCGCCGCGAGAGATGTCGATCTCGTCTTCCATGGTCAGGGTGACCGCCTGGCCAGGGCCGGCGTGTTCCAGCTCACCTTCGAAGGTGACGATGGACTTCACCCGGCTGCTTTTGCCCGACGGCAGGACGACCACTTCATCGCCCTTGTGCACGATACCGCTGGCCAGGGTACCGGCGAAGCCGCGGAAGTTCAGGTTCGGCCGGTTGACGTACTGCACCGGGAAGCGCAGGTCGTCGAAGTTGCGATCGGCCGCGACTTCCACGGTTTCGAGGATTTCCATCAGCGTCTGGCCGGTATACCACGGCGACTGCTCGCTGCGGTTGACCACGTTGTCGCCCTTGAGCGCCGACATCGGCACGAAGGCCAATGTGGTTGGCTGCAGGCTGATGGCCTCGGCGAACTTCAGGTAGTCGGCCTTGATCTGCTCGAACACGCCCTCATCGAAGCCCTTTAGGTCCATCTTGTTGATGGCCACGACGATGTGCTTGATGCCCAGCAGGGACGCGATGTAGCTGTGTCGACGGGTCTGGGTCTGCACACCGTAGCGGGCATCGACCAGGATGATCGCCAGGTCGCAGGTGGACGCGCCGGTGGCCATGTTGCGCGTGTACTGCTCGTGGCCCGGGGTGTCGGCAATGATGAACTTGCGCTTGGCCGTGGAAAAGTAACGGTAGGCGACATCGATGGTGATGCCCTGCTCGCGCTCGGCCTGCAGGCCGTCGACCAGCAACGCCAGGTCGACTTCTTCACCCGTGGTGCCGGATTTCTTCGAGTCGCGGGTGATGGCTTCCAGATGATCTTCGTAGATCATCTTGGAGTCGTGCAGCAGGCGCCCGATCAGGGTGCTCTTGCCGTCGTCGACGTTGCCGCAGGTAAGGAAGCGCAGCAGTTCCTTGCGTTCGTGCTGAGCAAGGTAGGCGAGGATGTCCTCGCTGATCAATTCGGATTGGTGCGACATGTTCTGACCCTGCTCTAGAAATAGCCCTGACGTTTCTTGTCTTCCATGGAACCGGCGCCATCATGATCGATGACACGGCCCTGGCGCTCGGACGTTCGCGTCAGGAGCATTTCCTGAATGATGTCGGTGAGGCTCTGCGCCTCGGACTCCACCGCGCCCGTCAACGGGTAGCAGCCAAGGGTACGGAAACGCACTTTCTTCTTGACGATGCTGGCCTTCTCTTCCTCGCTGAGGTGCTCGAGAATGCGCTCGTCGTCGATCATGATCAGCGTGCCGTTCTTCTCGATCACTTCGCGTTCGGCGGCGAAGTACAGCGGCACGATCGGGATGCCTTCCAGGTAGATGTACTGCCAGATGTCGAGCTCGGTCCAGTTCGACAAGGGGAATACGCGGATCGATTCGCCCTTGTTGACCTTGCCGTTGTAGACGTTCCACAACTCCGGACGCTGGTTCTTCGGGTCCCAGCGATGCTTGCTGTCACGGAACGAGTAGACCCGCTCCTTGGCCCGCGACTTCTCTTCGTCACGGCGCGCACCGCCGAAGGCGGCGTCGAAGCCATACTTGTCCAGCGCCTGCTTGAGGCCCTGGGTCTTCATGATGTCGGTGTGCTTGGAACTGCCGTGGGTGAAGGGGTTGATGCCCTGCGCCACGCCTTCGGGATTGACGTGTACCAGCAGGTCCAGGCCCAGCTCCTCGACCATGCGGTCGCGGAACTTGTACATCTCCTGGAACTTCCACTGAGTGTCGACGTGCATCACCGGGAACGGCAGCTTGCCGGGGAAGAAGGCCTTGCGCGCCAGATGCAGCATCACGGCCGAGTCCTTGCCGATGGAATACAACATCACCGGGTTATCGAACTCAGCGGCCACCTCACGAATGATGTGGATGCTTTCCGCCTCCAGCTGTTTCAGATGCGTCAGTTTGTCGACCATGGCTACTCACGGAATACAGTCTTTATGGACGGCCTGCGGGCCGTGTTCGAGCCGGGCACTTTAACACGGCGTCCGGTTTGGTCATCGGGAGTGGTTAGATCGAAGGGGTATATCAATATACCTCGTGGTTTGGAGGGTTTCGTGTTTGGCGCGCACAGGCTCGCCGGCCGCCTCGATCCCACAGGCAGTGCTCCCACGAGATCACTCGGATCACTGTGGGAGCAGGCTCAGCCCGCGAATCAGGCACCACCGTCCACCGATCAGACAGGATTGGGGCAGTCGATGAACACATGCTCGAGCGCGAAGCGCCGCGCCAGGTACTCACCCAGCGCCTGCACACCGTAGCGTTCGGTGGCGTGATGGCCGGCGGCGATGAAGCTGATGTCGTTCTCGTGGGCACTGTGAACGGTCTGTTCGGAGGCCTCGCCGCTGATGAACAGGTCCACACCGGCCGCGATCGCCCGGTCGATGTAACCCTGGCCGCCGCCGGTGCACCAGCCGACGCGACGAATCTTTTCGCTGCCTTCGATCAGCAATGGTTCGCGGCCCAGCACTTCCTGCACGCGACGGGCGAAGTCGCGCGGATGCATGGGCTCGGGCAATGAACCGATCAGCCCCACGACCCGGCTGTCCGCCGGATCCAGCGGCCCTTCCACGGTGATTTCCAACTGCCGCGCCAGCTGCACGTTGTTGCCCACTTCGGCGTGCAGATCCAGCGGCAGGTGGTAAGCCAGCAAGCTGATATCGTGTTTGAGCAAGGTCTTCAGGCGCCGCTGTTTCATGCCGACCACGCAGGGGTTCTCGCCCTTCCAGAAATAACCATGGTGCACCAGCACCAGATCGGCCCTGGCGTCCACCGCGGCATCGAGCAACGCCTGGCTAGCCGTCACGCCACTGACGATGCGCATAACCTGCGGGCGACCTTCCACCTGCAAGCCATTGGGGCAGTAATCCTGGATCTTCGTGCTGCTCAGGTAACGGTCGGCTTCTTCGACCAACGTGTTCAGTGCCACAGCCATGAAAGTCTCCACAAAGGCAGTTCAGCGCGGCGCGAGCGCCCGTATAATGCCGGCCATTATGGCGCCCCTGCGCGCCGAAGAAACAGCCCCCCGCTACCCTTCAGGATCGTTCCCATGTTCAAGGCCTTGCGCTTCTTCGGTTGGCCACTGTTGACCGGCATATTGATCGCCCTGCTGGTGATCCTGCGCTTTCCGCAATGGGTCGGCCTGCCCAGCCAGGACGTCAACCTGCAGCAGGCGCCGCAAAGCGCCAGCGTCATCCAGGGCCCGGTGTCCTACGCCGACGCCGTAGCCATCGCAGCGCCCGCCGTGGCCAACCTGTACACCACCAAGGCGGTCAACAAAGGGGCCCACCCGCTGTTCGAAGATCCACAGTTCCGGCGTTTCTTCGGCGACAACCTGCCCAAGCAGCGGCGTTGGGAGTCGAGCCTGGGCTCGGCGGTGATCATGAGCCCCGAAGGCTACCTGCTCACCAACAACCATGTGACAGCTGGCGCCGACCAGATCGTGGTGGCCCTGAAAGACGGCCGGGAAACCCTGGCACGGGTAATCGGCAGCGATCCGGAAACCGACCTGGCGGTGCTCAAGATCGATCTGAAGAACGTTCCGGCAATCACCATCGGCCGCTCCGACGGCATCCGTATCGGCGACGTCGCCTTGGCCATCGGCAACCCGTTCGGCGTCGGCCAGACCGTGACCATGGGCATCATCAGCGCCACCGGCCGCAACCAGCTGGGCCTCAATACCTACGAAGACTTCATCCAGACCGATGCGGCGATCAACCCCGGCAACTCCGGCGGCGCGCTGGTGGATGCCAACGGCAACCTGACCGGTATCAACACGGCCATCTTCTCCAAGTCCGGCGGCTCGCAAGGCATCGGCTTCGCAATCCCGACCAAGCTGGCGCTGGAGGTGATGAAGTCGATCATCGAACATGGCCAGGTGATCCGCGGCTGGTTGGGCATCGAAGTACAACCGATGACCGAGGAGCTGGCGGAGTCGTTCGGCATCAAGGATCGGCCAGGCATCGTCGTCGCCGGAGTGTTTCAAGGCGGCCCGGCCCACAAGGCCGGCCTGCAGTTGGGCGATGTCATCCTCAGCATCAATGGCGAGCCGGCCGGCGATGGTCGCCGCTCGATGAACCAAGTCGCCCGCACCAAGCCCGGCGACCGGATCGCCATCCAGGTGATGCGCAAGGGCAAGGAACTCACCCTCAACGCCGAAGTGGGCCTGCGCCCCCCACCAGCGCCGGCGGCGGTGAAGAAGGAGGAGAAGTAAGGTTGTGGGGTGAGGTAAAGAACCGTGTTTACTTGGCCCCTACCTCCAACCCTCTCTCTGAAAGACCGGGTTGAAGGACGAGACCCGTTCAATACGGATCTTCGCCTGCCGAAGGGAAAGTCGAACCAGCAGCGGCTTTCCTATTTGATACATGAAACAGACACTGCTTGGGGCAGCATGAGGTCTAGCAATGAAAGCTTATAAATCTCTACATTGGCAGACTGCAAAATTTGGCTGTTATATCTGAATACCAATAGCCACCGTCATACGCGATGCAAGCAACGAGAGTGCCCCTAAGGTCAATCTTGCAGTGCAAGCGCCGAGCTGTTACCGATGTGAATCCCTCGCTTGGCATATTTGTGGCTCCCTCCCAGATTATTCATCTCCAGCTTCATGAGAAGCCCTGGACACATATTCAAACTATGGCTGAGCGTCATTTTATCACCTGCATCTTGGCCGCGGCTCGACGTATGGCAGTAATGAAATAAGTGATCAGGGCCAATGTTAGAATCGCTACGCCAGCGTTGGTACCGCTCCACCCTACACTTACGAGCAACATGCCAGGAAGAAACGCTCCAGCAGTCGCCATGATGGCGATAATCAGGTCATTGATACCTTGGACTTTGATAGCCTCTTTTTTGCCTTCAAGTCGAAGGGCGAGCATCGCGCCTCCTGCTACATAGGTAAAATTCCAACCCACCCCTAAAACAACCAATGCGATCAATATGGAAGCTTGTGACAGGTAAAATAAATTAATCATAGCTGATGTTGACAGTAGCACTAGCCCTAGCAAAACCAACCGATTGACACCCATTCGGGCAATCAGATATCCAGTGATGAATGAAGGCGCAAACATAGCAAACACGTGCCACTGAATAGCTACACCGATGAGCTGAAAATGCGTGTGCATAGCCGCCATCTGTAAAGAGGCTTGAATCATGAGCAGGTTCATGAACCCATACCCCACTGCCGCAACAGTGATAGGCAGCGCCAGATCCCAGTTAGAACTATTTCGAAGCGGCACGGGTATTGCGCTATTGGCTGAATCTGTCATTTCAGCTATTGGCGTCACCTGATTGACGGCGGCGAATATGACCGCCAGTAGCACAAAAAAACCGTAGCACAGGGCAAAGTCGCTGAAGTCACCCACCGAACGAAGCAATGTCGCCACCCATGGACCAATGAAGGCTGCAACAACCCCCCCGGCAACGACCAAGGAAATAGCCTTGGCCTTCAGTGCGGCACTGAGCCCGTCGGTTGCGGCAAATCGATTGAAGTTTGCGAAAGCAATGTAGCCCCCTAATGCTGCATGAGAAACCACGACCCCATAAAAGCTACCCGTCTGTAGGGCATAAAGGCCAGTGATACCGGACACCGCCAGTGCCAAACTGCCTAAATGAAAACCGGCCCGCCGGCCATAGACGCTCATGAATTTTGATGCTGGATAGGTTGCTAACATCAAAGACAGGAACTACATGCCGTAGGGTAAAGTTGACCACTCCGGCGATGGAGCGAGTTGAGCGCCTATCACGGCAGCCATCGTCACCGACATGACTGCGGCCGTTAGATTGACAGACTGGGCTATGAAATAAAGATATGTCTTTAGAGGAAGCCTATCAAAGATCATAAATTTTCCTTTTTATAATTTTACATATAGCTTTTCTGATTGTATCGCCGCCAACTCACGAGCGAGCACTGGGCCTTATCGACTTTACGACATTCTCGGTACCATTGAGGGTTGCACGATGTTGAGCTGGGACATCCTCAGAGATAAGGCAATGTGCTCCAATCATCGTATCATTCCCAACCGAACCCAAGACAGTTCATAAACTTAATTGGCCAATCGATAGTGCAACACTGCCGCATAAGAGGTGTAATTTTTCGCTACAAACTCAAGATCACGCTGAGAACCTGGATCTTTCGACGCGAACGCTTTTAAATTCTCATAGACTTCTTGTGTAACAGAATAAAAATCTTGCCTCCTGAATATCTCCACAGCATCTTCCTTAGCGATGCATTCAAGCACACCCGCCTTCAAAAGTTGCTCTACCGTGCATCGAGCAAACTTACACTGCTCAGCGGTGAATGTGAGACCCAGCGATTCTTGATGTTGTATATCGATTGGATGTGCTCCGCAAAGCGCTCAAGAAGTTGTGCAGCTTGCACAACACAGGCTCAAAGAGGAATTTTGAATTGTTTCCTGATGCGAACGTGCAGGTACCTTACCTACGCATCACGGCTAGGGACAAGGAAGAGACATCCCGGCTTTGGGATTGGATGGAGATAGGTGTCAGATTAAAGCGGACCGCTGAGACCCGCGTTGCCGCCCCTATGTCCACTCCTTTTTTGAGGAGGTATAGGGGCAACGACAGCTAGCGCCAACCAGATCGTGGTGATCCTGATCCAGATGATGCGCAAGGCATGGAACTCACCCTCAATGCCGAAGTGGGCCTGCGCCTCCCGCCGAGGCCGGCGGCGGTGAAGAAGGAGGAGAAGTAGGGATGTAGTGAAAAACGGATGGCGGTTGGCTATCGCATGCAAGCTCGGTCACGTCATTTCTATCAGATGTAACACACCTATACACGCTCGAAGTTTTTATTCGCGCAGAAGTATCGACCGTCATACTCATGATTTTTACGCTCACCTGATAATTATCTTGGCCGCCCGGCGTTTAGCGAAAAGCCCACTGCGGTCTGAAAATACAAGATCACTCCTGTTTTGCTTGTAAAAAGATAGTTACCCAGGAACATGCAATCGTAGCTAGCCTGTTTTCTTGCCACACACACGGAGAAAATGGATCATGACTAACATAACGCCTACGACCACACCTCTGGCGCTGCCAGGAAATCTGTTACAGAACGCAGAGTTCGAACAAGGTTTCACCCACTGGATCACGGACGACAAAGGGGACCCCGCCAACTGCACCTCTTCACCGCCTGGCGCGATTCTGGTCAATCAGGCCAGCATCAGGCAGGGAGTGACCATAGAAGCGAGAGCCAAACAGTACACGTTCAGAATGATTGCCTTGGCGTTAAATAGCTCATCAAAGGCTACCCAAGCAGTGGCTGAAGTCGGCCGTGTCGTCATCAAGGAAAACGATATAGAGGTGGCAAGCTTCTACCTGAGGACAGGCGCGTTCGTATACGAGCTCGAACATGTAACCCAACCGGCGACGACTCATCTGGAAGTCGTAATCAGCTCTGAAGCAAGCACCCCTGTACAGTTCTGGAGTCCCAGCCTCGTCGATGACTTTCCCAATCCCGACGAACTCATCAAGGATAGCCACTTCGAGCGTCCGAATACGGACTGGAGAGGAGGGGGCGAGTGGCAGCACGGCGGCGTGCAACTGGCCAACGGCCAACGCGTCAGCCAGTTGGTCACTCGCATCGAACCTGGCAGTCATTACGTGATTACCTATACGGTGATGCCGTTCATCAATCCTATAGGCGAGGAGGAAAACTTCGCCTTCGGCGCGATATCGGGCAGTGGTGGGGTCCCCAACACAGATATCACGTCCAGTGAGTCGATAGCGCCAATACCCTTCACGGCTACTCAGAACACCTTGTCAATCACACTTACGGGGCCTCGTATCCGTTTCGGGTCATTCTCCTTGAAAAAACGCTAGGCGATGAACACACTGCCGGCAGCACTCAGGTCTTGTGCGAAGCATTAGCCGGCTGACAACTTATCCTGCTGTCCCGCGCCCTATACCGGCAGCCTAACCGACCAGGAAAGTCTGCCGGTATAGCGGCTTGTTCAGCCCAGCCGCTTTTATCTTCTTGCTCACAGGGCGTCCAGCAACGCCTGGTTCTGTTCCGAAGTACCGATGCTGATGCGCAGGAATTGCGCGATGCGTTCCTGCTTGAAATGGCGCACGATCACGCCCTTTTCGCGCAAGCGGGTGGCGATGGCTGCAGCGTCCTGTTCGGGGTGGCGGGCGAAGATGAAGTTGGCTGCCGAGGGCAGTACCTCGAATCCATGTTCATTCAGCCCTTGCACCAGTTTTTCGCGACTGGCGATCACCTTGGCGCAGGTGTCTTCGAAGTAGGCCTTGTCGGCAAACGCTGCGGCGGCGCCGGCGACCGCCACTCGGTCGATCGGATAGGAGTTGAAGCTGTTCTTGATGCGCTCCAACGCTTCGATCAGGTCCGGGTGGCCGACCGCGAGGCCTACCCGCAGGCCTGCCAGCGAACGGGATTTGGAGACGGTCTGGGTGACCAGCAGATTCGGATAGCGGTCGACCAGGGTGATCGCGGTTTCACCGCCAAAATCGACGTAGGCCTCATCCACCACCACCACCGAATCCGGGCTGGCCTTGACGATCTGCTCGACCGCTGCGAGCGGCAACAGGCAGCCAGTGGGAGCGTTCGGGTTGGGGAAGATGATCCCGGCGTTGGGCCTGGCATAGTCCTGCGCGCGGATCTGGAACTGCTCATCGAGCGGCACGGCCTCGAAGGGAATACCGTACAAGCCGCAATAGACCGGATAGAAGCTGTAGCTGATGTCCGGGAACAACAGCGGCTGGTCATGCTGGAACAGGCCGTGGAAGATGTGCGCCAGCACTTCGTCCGAGCCGTTGCCCAGGAACACCTGGTTGGGTTGCACCCCGTAATAGTCCGCCACGGCTTGCTTGAGCAGGTCGCTGTTGGGATCCGGGTACAAACGCAGGGCGTCACCCAGCTCGGCGCGCATGGCCTCGATCGCCTTGGGCGATGGGCCGTAGGGGTTCTCGTTGGTGTTGAGCTTGACCAGGTTGGCAACCTTGGGCTGCTCGCCGGGCACATAGGGCACCAGGTTCTTGACGAAGGGACTCCAGAATCTGCTCATGCTCATTCCCCTTTTGCCAGATCGGGTTGGATACGGTATTCGGCGCTGCGGGCGTGTGCGCTCAGGGACTCGCCGCGAGCCAGCACGGAAGCGGTCTTGCCCAGCTCGGAAGCGCCCTGCTCCGAGCAGAAGATGATCGACGAACGCTTCTGGAAATCGTAGACACCCAGGGGCGACGAAAAACGCGCGGTGCCCGAAGTCGGCAGCACGTGGTTGGGGCCGGCGCAGTAGTCGCCCAGCGCTTCGCTGGTGTGACGCCCCATGAAGATGGCACCCGCATGGCGGATCTGCGGCAGCCAGGCCTGCGGGTCTTCGACCGACAACTCCAGGTGTTCCGGGGCAATTCGGTTGGCTACCTCGATCGCCTGCTGCATGTCGCGGACCTTGATCAGCGCACCCCGGCCATTGATCGAGGTATTGATGATCTCGGCGCGTTCCATGGTCGGTAGCAACTTGTCGATACTGGCCGCGACCTTGTCGAGGAACTCGGCATCGGGGCTGACCAGAATGGCCTGGGCGTCTTCGTCATGTTCGGCCTGGGAGAACAGGTCCATGGCGATCCAGTCCGGATCGGTGCCACCGTCGCAGACCACCAGAATTTCCGAGGGGCCAGCGATCATGTCGATACCGACCTGGCCGAACACATGGCGTTTGGCAGTCGCCACGTAGATATTGCCGGGGCCCACGACCTTGTCCACGCGCGGCACGCTTTCGGTGCCATAGGCCAGGGCCGCAACGGCCTGGGCGCCGCCGATAGTGAACACTCGGTCGACGCCGGCAATGCAGGCCGCTGCCAACACCAGCTCGTTGACCTCGCCTCGGGGCGTGGGCACGACCATGACAACCTCGGTAACGCCCGCCACTTTTGCCGGAATGGCGTTCATCAATACCGATGACGGATAGGAGGCCTTGCCGCCGGGCACGTACAGGCCGGCGCGGTCCAGTGGTGTGACCTTCTGGCCGAGCACCGTGCCGTCGGCTTCGGTGTAGCTCCAGGAATCCTGCTTCTGCTTCTCATGGTAGAGCCGCACGCGCTCGGCGGCGGTTTCCAGAGCGTTGCGCTGCACATCGGTAATGCGTGTGAGGGCCAGCTCGAGACGCTCGCGCGGCAGGATCAGGTCGGCCATCGAGGCGACCTGCAGGCCATCGAAGCGCTCGGTGAATTCGACCAGCGCGGCGTCGCCCCGCTCGCGCACGGCCTTGATGATGCCCAGCACGCGCTGATTGACCGAGTCATCTGACACACTTTCCCAGCTCAACAGATGGTCCAGATGGCGGGCGAAGTCCGGATCAGTGGCATCGAGTCGGCGAATAGCAGTGGAAACGGTCATGGCGGGCCTCAAATAATGGCAATTGCTCAAGCGCCGATAGATTACCAATCGATCCACATGGGCACTTGAGTTATTTGGCTATGATGCGGATAGACGGGCGCAGGTTGCAGACCTGCGCAGGTGCATCAGTCGCGGTGTCGCGACTCCACTGCCTTGCGCAGGGTGTCGATCAACGCCTGGATGCGGGCGTGCTGCATCTTCATGGAGGCTTTGTTCACCACCAGCCGGGAGCTGATGTGGGCGATCAGTTCCTGGGGCTCCAGGCCGTTGGCACGCAGGGTATTGCCGGTGTCGACCACGTCGATGATCTTGTCGGCCAGGCCCACCAGTGGCGCCAGTTCCATGGAACCGTAGAGCTTGATGATATCGACCTGGCGGCCCTGCTCGGCATAGTAGCGCTTGGCAACGTTGACGAACTTGGTGGCCACACGCAGCCGACCGGTTGGCTCGGCCGCGCCGATGGCGCCGGCCGTCATGAGCTTGCACTGGGCGATCTGCAGATCGAGGGGCTCGTACAGGCCCTGGCCGCTGTATTCGAGCAGGACGTCCTTGCCGGCGACACCCAGGTCGGCGGCACCATGCTCGACGTAGGTCGGCACGTCGGTGGCGCGCACGATCAGCAGGCGTACATCGTCCTGGGTCGTGGGAATGATCAGCTTGCGGCTCTTGTCCGGGTTCTCGGTGGGCACGATGCCCGCCTCGGCCAGGAGCGGCAATGTATCGTCAAGAATGCGGCCTTTGGACAGCGCAATGGTCAACATGGGAAACGTCAGTCCTTACAGGAAAGTTTCTGGCAACGACCGGGCGCATCCCTGCGCCCTGCACACACATCAGCCCGGTACGCGACGGATCTTGGCGCCCAGCATCTGCAGTTTTTCTTCGATGCACTCGTAGCCACGGTCGATGTGGTAGATGCGGTCGATCAAGGTGTCGCCTTCGGCGGTAAGCGCCGAAATCACCAGGCTCGCCGACGCCCGCAGGTCGGTCGCCATGACCGGTGCGCCCTTGAGCTTCTCGGTGCCGGTGACGATGGCCGTGTTGCCCTCGACCTGGATCTGCGCACCCATGCGGTGCATCTCGTAGACGTGCATGAAACGGTTTTCGAAGATCGTCTCGATGACCGCGCCAGTGCCTTCGGCAATGGCATTGAGCGAAATGAACTGCGCCTGCATGTCGGTGGGGAACGCCGGGTACGGCGCGGTCCGCACGTTGACCGCCTTGGGCCGCTTGCCATGCATGTTCAGTTCGATCCAGTCGGCGCCGGTGGTGATCTCGGCGCCCGCCTCGCGAAGCTTTTCCAGCACCGCTTCGAGAATGGTCGGATCGGTGTCCTTGACCTTGACCCGGCCGCCTGTGCAGGCGGCGGCCACCAGGTAGGTACCGGTCTCGATGCGATCGGGCATGACCTTGTAGGTCGCCGAGTGCAGGCGCTTCACACCATCGATGGTGATGGTGTCGGTGCCGGCGCCCTGGACGTTGCCGCCCATGGCATTGATGAAGTTGGCCAGATCGACCACTTCCGGCTCGCGCGCGGCGTTCTGCAGGACGCTGCGGCCGTTGGCCAAGGCTGCGGCCATCATGATGTTCTCGGTACCGGTCACACTGACCGTGTCGAAGAAGAAGTTGGCGCCGCGCAGGCCACCTTCAGGCGCCTTGGCCTTGATGTAGCCGGCTTCCACGTCGATGACCGCACCCATGGCTTCGAGGCCGCGGATGTGCAGGTCGACCGGACGCGAGCCGATCGCGCAACCACCGGGCAGCGCCACTTCCGCTTCGCCGAAGCGAGCGACCATCGGGCCCAGCACCAGGATCGAGGCGCGCATGGTCTTGACCAGCTCGTACGGTGCAACCAGTGTCTTGATGGTGCGCGGATCGATCTCGACCGCCAGCTTCTCGTCGATCACCGGCTCGATGCCCATGCGACCGAACAGCTCGATCATGGTAGTGATGTCGTGCAGGTGCGGCAGGTTGGCAACCGTTACCGGCCCATCGGCCAGCAGGGTGGCAGCCAGAATCGGCAGAGCGGAGTTCTTCGCTCCGGAAATGCGAATTTCGCCATCAAGGCGAACGCCGCCAGTAATAATCAGTTTGTCCATTGGAGTCTCGACGCGGAATGGCTCAGGAACGCTCAGCCCAGGCTGCGCTGCTGAAGAATTTCATGGTGATCGCATGGATGCTGCCATCGGCGATCCATGGGTTCAAATGAGCATAGATCTGTTGCTGGCGCTTGACCGGGCTAAGCGCGGTCAGCTCGTCACTGATCACGTTCAGCTGGAAATTGCAGCCTTCGCCCTCGACTTCCACCTGCACTCCCGGCAGCTTGGATTCAAGGAAACCCTTCACTTCTACAGCCTGCATGCTCAACCTCGATCGGCGCCCTGTGCGCGCGGGTCGGCCATCATACAAAAAAGCCCCCCGACTGCGAACCCCGTATCGACGGGATCAGGCCAGAGGACCTCGATGAGGGCCGCTCAAATCTGTGAAAAGAATTCGCTCATGCCGGTGACCTGAGCGATCTGACGCATATCGTGGGGCAGTGCCTGGACCCGCACGGTCTTGCCGGCCGCCTCGGCATCGCGCATGAAGCCCAGCAGCAGGGACAAGCCGACGCTGCTGGATTTCTCGACCGCAGTGCAGTCGATGACCAGCGCCGTGGCCGGGCTGGACTGGATCAATGCCTGCCCCTGCTTGCGCAGGGCGGCGCCGGAGCGGTAGTCCAGCACGCCGGCCAGGCGGAGCTGGTCGCCGGCCAGTTCGACGCGAGCCTGATCCATCACTGGGCGCTCGTCGGAGCAGCTTTGTCGGTGACTTCCTTGGCCTTGGCGACTTCGCCCGCCCAACCGTCGATGGTCTTGTCCAGGTCGTTGCCGTTGCGCTGCATGCTGTCGGCGAACTGGTCGCGGAACAGCTTGCCGATGTTGATGCCATTGATGATGACGTTACGCACCTTCCACTCGTTGTTCAGGTTTTCCAGGGTGTAGGAAACCGGATACACCGCTCCGCCAGTGCCCTTGACCTGCATGTCGACGCTGGTACGGGTGCCACTTTCATCCTTGGCCGGGCCAACGGTGATGCCCTGGTTGTTGTATTCGAGCAACGCGTTGCCATAGAACTGCATCAGGCTGCGCTTGAAATTTTCCTGGAAACGCGTTTTCTGCGCCGGTGTTGCCCGGTTCGCGTACTTCACGGTCATGATGCTGCGCGATATGCCTTCGGCATCGACGACTGGACCGACGATGGAATTCAACGCGTCGTAGAAAGCCTGAGGGTTGCTGCGGTAGGTTTCGCGGTTCTTTTCCAGATCCGACAGCAGCCGGTCGGTGACGCCCTGTACCACCTGATGTGCGGACACCGCAGGGGCTGCGTTGGCCCACATCGGTAGCATAGCCACCAGAACCAGCAGGCTGCGTCGCATGATCGAAAACATGGATAACTCCTTATTTGGCATCTTTGCTGACTGTATTGAGCAGGAACTTGCCGATCAGGTCTTCGAGCACCAGGGACGACTGGGTGTCGTGGATGGTACCGCCGTCGGTGAGCAAGGCTTCCTCGCCACCCACGCTGATACCGATGTACTTCTCGCCCAGCAGGCCCGCGGTCAGGATGGAAGCAGTGGAGTCGGTGGGCAGGTTGTCCACTTTCTTGTCCAGTTGCAGGGTCACCCGGCCGGTGAAGGTGTCGCGATCCAGATCGATGGCCGTGACCTTGCCGATGGTCACACCGGCCATGGTCACCTTGGCTCTGACAGTCAAACCGGCGATATTGTCGAAATAGGCATAAAGTTTGTAGCTCTCGGTGTTCGCGCTGGTGGACAGACCACTGACACGCAAGGCCAACAGCAGCAAAGCCAGGATGCCGGCCAGAAGAAACAGGCCGACTCCGACTTCCATTGATCGGTTTTGCATCAGAAATCTCCAAACATCAGGGCGGTCAGAATAAAGTCCAGGCCCAGGACGGCCAGCGACGCGTAGACCACGGTCTTGGTGGTAGCGCGGCTGATGCCCTCGGACGTGGGTTCACAGTCATAACCCTGGAACACGGCGATCCAGGTGACGACGAAAGCGAATACCAGGCTCTTGATCACACCGTTGAGCACGTCATCGGTGAAGCTCACGCTGTTCTGCATGTTGGCCCAGAACGATCCTTCATAGACGCCCAGCCAATCGACGGCGACCCAGGATCCACCCCAGATACCGACGACGCTGAAAATCATCGCCAGCAACGGCAGGGAAATGAAACCGGCCCACAGCCTTGGCGCAACGATGTACTTGAGCGGGTCGACGCCGATCATCTCCAGGCTCGACAACTGCTCGGTCGACTTCATGTTGCCGATCTCGGCCGTCAATGCAGAACCTGCACGACCGGCGAACAATAGAGCGGTGACCACAGGTCCGAGTTCACGCAGCAATGTCAGCGCGACCATTTGCCCGACCGCCTGCTCCGACCCGTACTTGGCCAGAATGCTGAAGCCCTGCAGCGCCAGCACCATGCCGATGAACACGCCGGACACGACGATGATCAGCAGGGACATGACGCCCACTGAATACAATTGCTTGATCAGCAGCTGGAAGCCGCCACCGATGCCGCCGCGGCCCACCAGCGCGTGGCCGAGGAACAGCCCGGAACGACCCAGGATGCCGACCATGTCGATGGCCGAGCGGCCAAACAGGCGCACGCGCTCCATGATTGATTTCTTGCGCATCAACGCTTCCCCAGCAGATCGGCGCGGTAGTCGGGCGCGGAAAAATGAAAAGGCACGGGGCCGTCGGGATCGCCCTTCATGAATTGGCGGACGCGCGGATTGTCCGACCCCATCAAGGCTTCTGGCGTGCCATGACCAAGCACCTGGCCATCACCTACGACATAGATGTAGTCGGCGATGCTCGCGGTTTCCGCCAGGTCGTGGGACACCACGATGCTGGTGATACCCAGGGCGTCGTTGAGCAGGCGGATCAGCCGCACCAGTACGCCCATGGCGATCGGGTCCTGACCGACGAACGGCTCGTCGTACATCAATATCTGCGGGTCCATGGCGATGGCGCGGGCCAGCGCGACCCGGCGCTTCATGCCGCCGGACAGTTCGTCCGGCATCAGTTCGATGGCACCGCGCAGGCCAACGGCCTGCAACTTCATCAGAACGATGTCGCGGATCATGTCTTCGGGCAGGTCGGTGTGCACGCGCAGCGGGAAGGCCACGTTTTCGAACACGTCCAGGTCGGTGAACAGCGCGCCGCTCTGGAACAGCACGCCCATGTGCTTGCGCGCATCGAACAGATCGCTGCGCGAGAGTTTGGGCAGGTTCTGGCCATTGACCCACACTTCGCCGCCGCTGGGCCGCAGTTGCGCGCCCATCAAACGCAGGAGCGTGGTCTTGCCGCTACCTGAAGGCCCCATGATACCGGTGACCTTGCCGCGAGGAATGCGGATATCGACGTCGTTGAAAATGCTCCGCGCACCGCGCTTGAAGGAAACCCCTTTCAGCTCGACCGCGTAGGCGCTATCGGCACTCATTTAAACTCCTTGCAGTGCAACCTTACCCTCGGACGCTCATCTTCTGACCGAAGACACTTGGCGCGGACAGGCCGAACAAGCGGCGAACTATAGCATTGCAGACACGTGCCGCCCAAGATTGATCCATTGGCGAAACGTACCATCGATTTACCGGGGCCGCGAAATAGGCAGGTGAGTCGCACGTCCATTCCCGCTATAATCGCCGCCTTTTCACCGGGCCTACCGATTTTCGCCATGAGCCAGACCAGCGACCTGATCCAATCCGCGCACCGCACCATACGTCTCGAAATCGAAGCGGTAGAGGGCCTGCTTGCCCACATCGACGCCGATTTCGTGCGCGCCTGCGAATTGATCCTCGAAAGCAACGGCCGCGTGATCGTGCTGGGCATGGGCAAGTCCGGCCATATCGGCAACAAGATCGCCGCGACCCTGGCCAGCACCGGCACCCCGGCGTTTTTCGTTCATCCTGCCGAGGCCAGCCATGGCGACATGGGCATGATCACTCGCCAGGACATCATCCTGGCCCTGTCCAACTCCGGTTCGACAGCGGAGATCGTCACTTTGCTGCCTTTGATAAAACGCATGGGCATTCCGCTGATCAGCATGACCGGCAACCCCGACTCACCCCTGGCCCAGGCTGCCGAGGTCAATCTCGACGCGCGCGTCGCCCAGGAGGCCTGCCCGCTGAACCTGGCGCCGACCTCCTCCACCACCGCTACCCTGGTGCTGGGCGATGCGCTGGCCATTGCTCTGCTCGAGGCGCGCGGCTTCACGGCCGAAGACTTCGCCTTCTCCCATCCCGGCGGAGCGCTGGGCCGACGCCTGCTGCTCAAGGTGGAGCACGTGATGCACACCGGCACTGCGCTGCCACAGGTGGCGCGCGGTACGCTGCTGCGCGATGCCCTGATGGAAATGACCCGCAAGGGCCTGGGCATGACCGCCATCCTGGAAGCCGATGGCCGCCTGGCCGGGATCTTCACCGACGGCGATCTGCGGCGCACATTGGATCGCACCATCGATGTCCACAGCACTCGAATCGAAGACGTCATGACTTCCCACGGCAAGACGGCTCGCGCCGACATGCTGGCTGCCGAGGCGCTGAAGATCATGGAAGACAACAAGATCAACTCACTGATCGTGGTTGACGATCAAGACTGTCCGGTAGGCGCCTTCAACCTTGGCGACCTACTGCGCGCGGGAGTCATGTAATGACCGAGAATGGTGCAATGCCCGAGACTGGCAGCAACGACCTCCTGCAGCGAGGCAAGGCCATCAAGCTGGCCGTATTCGACGTCGACGGCGTACTGACCGATGGCCGCCTGTATTTCCTGGAAGACGGCAGCGAGTTCAAAAGCTTCAGCACGCTGGATGGTCAGGGCATCAAGATGCTCATCAACAGTGGCGTGACCACGGCCATCATCACCGGTCGCAAGAGCCCGGTGGTGGAGCGGCGTGCCAAAAACCTGGGCATCGCCCACCTCTTTCAGGGCCGTGAAGACAAACTCGTGGTGCTCGACGGACTGCTCGCCGAACTCGGCCTGAGCTATGAACAAGTGGCTTACCTGGGCGACGACCTGCCTGACCTGCCGGTGATTCGCCGGGTGGGCCTGGGCATGGCAGTGGCCAATGCCAATGCCTTCGTGCGCCAGCATGCCGACGGTGTGACCCAGGCCAGTGGCGGCTTCGGGGCGGCACGCGAGTTCTGCGAGCTGATCCTCGATGCCCAGGGCAATCTCGAAGCGGCCCGCGCCGCCTACCTGTAGGGCCTGACATGCTGAACAAGAAAATCCGCAATATCGTCATCCTGGGTGTGCTGGGGCTGCTGTTCGCCGCCATCGGCTACTGGGACATCAGCCCGGAGCGCTTCCTCGACCAGCCCACGGCAGCCATCGACGAAAGCCAGATCGATTACTACGCTATCAACGCGAAGGCTCGGCAATACCTGCCCGATGGCGGCGTGCAGTACGACATGACCGCCGACAAGGTCGAGCACGTGAAGACGTCGCAGGTCACTTTGCTGACCAAGCCCGACATGCAGCTGTACCGCGGAACCGTCTATCCATGGCACGTGACCAGCGACCGTGGCGAAGTCAATCCCGATGGCAGCGAAGTCGAGCTGATCGATTCGGTGCGCATCGCGCGTACCGATCAGAAAAGCCGCGCTACGCTGATCACCAGCTCGCGCATGACCGTTTTCCCACAGAAGCAATATGCGCAGACCGACCAAGACGTTAGAATCGACGGCGCCGGTGGCGTGTCGACGGCCAAGGGCATGAAAGCGTATCTGAATGACAGCAAGATCAACTTGCTGTCCAACGTAAGAGGACAGTATGAGGCTCGTTAAAACCCTCCCCTTTTTGCTCAGCCTGAGCGCAGCACTGGGAAGCGCGAGCGCCTGGGCACTGCCCACTGACCGCGATCAGCCCATTCATATCCAGTCCGACGATGCCCAGCTCGACGACAAACAGGGTGTGGCGACCTACAAGGGCAATGTGATCATTACCCAAGGGTCGATGAAGATCACCGGCAATACCGTGACCATCACCCGCAATGCCACGGGCGACGTGGACGTGTTCACTGCTGTCGGCAACCTGGCCTACTACGAGCAGAAACCCGCCGCCGACAAGCCCATCGTGCAGGCCTACGGCATGACCATCCAGTACTTCGCGGCGCAGAACCGCATCGTGCTGATCGACAAGGCCAAGGTCATCAACGACGGCAACACGTCCGAAGGCGAGAAGATCGTCTACGACACCGTGCGCCAGGTGGTCAACGCCGGCCGTGCCACGGGCAGCAAGGTCACCACGCCTCGTCCGCGCATCGACATGGTGATCCAGCCGAAGAAGAAATCCGACGCACCGCAGAAGGCCCAGTAATGGCAGTTCTGAAAGCGCAGCACCTGGCCAAGAGCTACAAGAGCCGGCAAGTCGTACGCGACGTCAGCCTGTCCATCGAAAGCGGGCAGATCGTCGGCCTGCTGGGCCCCAACGGGGCCGGCAAGACCACCTGTTTCTACATGATCGTCGGCCTGGTGCAGGCCGATCAGGGCCGCGTGCTCATCGACGAGCTGGACGTCAGTCACCAGCCGATGCATGGCCGCGCCCGCTCCGGCATCGGTTACCTGCCGCAGGAGGCCTCGATCTTCCGCAAGCTGTCGGTGGCCGACAACATCATGGCCATTCTGGAAACCCGCAAGGAACTCGATGCCACGGCTCGGCTGGCAGAGCTCGAAGGCCTGCTGCAGGAATTCCACATCACGCACATCCGCGACAATCTGGGCATGAGTCTTTCGGGGGGTGAACGTCGCCGCGTGGAGATCGCCCGCGCCCTGGCCACCGCACCCAAGTTCATCCTGCTCGACGAACCCTTCGCCGGTGTCGATCCGATTTCGGTCGGCGACATCAAGCAGATCATCCACCACCTCAAGACCAAGGGCATCGGCGTATTGATCACCGACCACAACGTCCGCGAGACCCTGGATATCTGCGAAACGGCCTACATCGTCAACGACGGCCAGCTGATTGCCGAAGGCGATGCCCAGACCATTCTGGCCAACGATCTGGTACGCGAAGTCTACCTGGGCCACGAGTTCCGCTTGTAAGGCCCGAGGGCGCCAGCGCCCTCCCACGGGCATTAATTTTCATGGCGCCCTAGGCAAACACTCAGGTTTCAGGCATATAATTTGCTTACGACATAAGCCGGGTGCTTCGGTACCCGTAGTAGAAGGCGCTTCGCGCCGGCGACCAAGGTGTTAAGTTCCTGCCATGAAACCATCGCTCGTCCTACGTATGGGCCAGCAACTGACGATGACACCGCAGTTGCAACAGGCCATCCGCCTTCTCCAGCTATCGACTCTGGACCTCCAACAGGAGATTCAGGAAGCGCTGGAATCCAATCCCATGCTCGAACGCCAGGAAGAAGGCGACGACTTCGACAACAGCGACCCGCTGGCCGACAAGGTCGAGCAGACACCGCCCCAGGAAATCCAGGAGCCGAGCTTCCAGGAATCCGCGCCTACGGTCGACAACCTCGAGGAAGGCGACTGGAACGAGCGCATCCCCAGCGAACTGCCTGTGGACACCGCCTGGGAAGACATCTACCAGACCAGCGCCAGCAGCCTGCCGAGCAACGATGACGACGAGTGGGACTTCACCACGCGCACATCGGTCGGCGAAAGCCTGCAGACGCATCTGTTGTGGCAGCTGAACCTGGCGCCCATGTCCGACACCGATCGGCTCATCGCCGTGACCATCATCGACTGCATCAACAACCAGGGTTACCTGGATGAAACGCTGCAGGAAATCTGCGAGTCTTTCGATCCTGAACTGGACATCGAGCTGGATGAGATCGAAGCGGTGCTGCACCGCATCCAGCAGTTCGAGCCCGCTGGCATTGGCGCGCGCAACCTGAGCGAATGCCTGATGCTGCAGCTGCGCCAGCTGCCGCCCAAGACCCGTTGGCTGGCCGAAGCCCAGCGCCTGGTCAGCGACTTCATCGACATGCTCGGCTCGCGCGACTACAGCCAGCTGATGCGCCGCATGAAGCTCAAGGAAGACGAGCTGCGCCAGGTCATCGAGCTGGTGCAGAGCCTCAATCCGCGGCCCGGCTCGCAGATCGAATCCAGCGAGCCGGAATACGTCGTGCCCGATGTCATCGTGCGCAAGGACAGCGACCGCTGGCTGGTCGAGCTCAATCAGGAGTCCGTGCCACGCCTGCGAGTCAATCCGCAGTACGCCGGTTTCGTGCGGCGCGCCGATACCAGCGCCGACAACACCTTCATGCGCAACCAGCTGCAGGAAGCGCGCTGGTTCATCAAGAGCCTGCAGAGCCGTAACGAGACCCTGATGAAGGTGGCGACGCAGATCGTCGAGCACCAGCGCGGCTTCCTCGACTATGGCGACGAGGCCATGAAGCCTCTGGTGCTGCACGACATTGCCGAGGCGGTGGGCATGCACGAATCGACCATTTCACGGGTGACCACGCAGAAATACATGCATACACCCCGTGGCATATACGAGCTGAAATACTTTTTCTCGAGCCATGTCAGTACCTCGGAAGGTGGCGAATGCTCCTCCACGGCGATCCGCGCGATCATCAAGAAACTGGTCGCGGCCGAAAATCAGAAAAAGCCGTTGAGTGACAGCAAGATCGCTGGTTTACTGGAGGCACAAGGCATCCAGGTAGCCCGCCGAACGGTCGCCAAGTATCGCGAATCCCTCGGGATTGCGCCGTCCAGCGAACGCAAGCGGTTGATGTAGCCCTGCGATGTGCCACAGCGTTCCAGTGGCAGGCACCCAAGCCTGCTTCTTTATGCAATGGCAATAAGGAGAAGCGGTATGCAAGTCAACATCAGTGGACACCAACTGGATGTGACCGAACCCCTGCGAACCTACATCGGGGAAAAACTCGAGCGGCTCGAACGTCATTTCGACAAGATCACCAACGTTCAGGTGATCATGGAGGTCGAGAAGCTCAAACAGAAAATCGAAGCCACCCTGCGCATACCCGGTGGTGAGGTGGTTGCCAACGCCGAACATGACGACATGTACGCGGCCATCGACCTGCTTACCGACAAGCTGGATCGCCAACTCAAAAAGCATAAGGAAAAACAGCAAAGTCTGCTGCAAGGCGCGACTGCTCGCTGACACTCCCCACTCATGATCCGACTAGAAACCATCCTGACCCCCGGCCGTTCATGCGTGAACGTGCCGGGCGGCAGCAAGAAGAAAGCACTCGAAAACATCGCCGAGTTGATCGGTCGCGAAGTGCCCACGCTGGATACCCAAACGGTATTCGAAGCGCTCGTTGCCCGTGAAAAACTGGGCTCGACCGGATTCGGCAACGGCATTGCCATCCCGCATTGTCGCCTGAAGGGCTGCGATACACCCGTCAGCGCCCTTATCCACCTGAGCGCCCCGATCGACTACGACGCCATCGACGGTGCTCCCGTGGATCTGCTGTTCGTGCTTCTGGTACCCGAAGCGGCCACCGATGCCCACCTGGAGTTGCTCCGCCAGATCGCCAGCATGCTCGATCGCAAGGAAGTGCGTGAGAAACTGCGTTCGGCGCCCAGCAATCAAGCCTTGTACCAAGTGGTACTGGACGAACAGAGCGGTCATTAACCATGCGTTTGATCATCGTCAGTGGCCGCTCAGGCTCAGGCAAGAGCACTGCCCTGGATGTTCTCGAAGACAACGGTTTCTATTGCATCGACAACCTGCCGGCCGGGTTGCTGCCCGAACTGGCAGAGCGTGCCCTGATCCACACCGAGCTGGCACAGCCGCAGGTAGCGGTGTCGATCGATGCGCGCAACCTGCCCAGCCATTTATCACGTTTTCCCCAACTGCTGGCCGAAGTACGGGCCAAGCACATCAATTGCGATGTGCTGTACCTGGACGCCGACGAAGAAACGCTGCTCAAGCGTTTTTCCGAGACCCGTCGCCGCCACCCGCTGAGCAACGAGAGCCGCTCGCTGGCCGAGGCCATTCGCGTCGAGAGCGACCTGCTCGGGCCCATCGTCGATCTGGCCGACCTCAAGATCAACACGACCAACCTGAACCTCTACCAGCTGCGCGATGCCATCAAGGTCCGGCTGCTGAACAAGCCAGAGCCTGGTACGGCCTTTCTGGTGGAGTCATTCGGGTTCAAGCGCGGCATGCCCATAGACGCCGACCTGGTGTTCGACGTGCGCTGCCTGCCCAACCCCTACTGGAAGCCGGAGCTGCGAGAACAGTCCGGGCTCGACGCCCCGGTCGCCGAATACCTGGCGGCCCAGCCGGACGTCGAAGAGATGTATCAGGACATCTCCTCCTACCTGCTCAAATGGCTGCCGCGCTTCGCTGCCAGCAGCCGTGCCTATGTCACCATCGCCATCGGCTGTACAGGCGGGCATCATCGCTCGGTATACTTGACCGAGCGCCTGGGCCGATTGCTGCAGCAGTCGCTCAAGAACGTCCAGGTTCGCCATCGCGACCTCAGCTGAAAGGATCCCCCGCGCAATGCCCGCCCTCCAAGTAGAAATCATCAACAAGCTCGGCCTGCACGCCCGCGCCGCAGCCAAATTCGTCGGCGTGGCGGGACGCTTTCCCTGCCAGGTACGTGTTGGCCGTACGCCGGAAGCTTTGGTCGACGGCAAGAGCATCATGGGTGTAATGATGTTGGCAGCCGGAAAAGGCACCACCATCCACCTGCACACCGAAGGCGAGCAGGATCAGCAGGCGCTCGATGCCATCGTCAAACTGATCAACGACAAGTTCGACGAAGGCGAGTAAAGCCAGCCAGCGGCCGAGAAGCAGAACCCGGTAGCGGCAGTCGAGTACTGCGCTACGTCAGGTTCTGGGTTCAGGGGTCAAGACAGCGCAGTGTCCATGACCATCATCAGGCAGAACCCTACACACAGGCCCAGGCTCGCCAACTTGTGATGACCATTGCTGCGTGACTCGGGAATGATCTCGTGGGTCACTACCAGCAGCATCGCGCCGGCCGCGAAGGCCAGGCCCAAGGGCAGCAACAGCTCGCCCATGCGCACCAACCAGGCACAGAGCACGGCGAATACCGGCTCGACCAGGCCAGACGCGGCGCCAATCAGGAAAGCTTTGTAGCGCGCCATTCCGGCACCTGCCAGTACCAGCGCAATCACCAGGCCCTCGGGGACGTCCTGCAGGGCAATGCCCATCGCCAGGCTGTCGGCATCGTGCATGCCGCCGCCAGCCGACACGCCGATGGCCATGCCCTCCGGGATGTTGTGAGCGATGATGGCGATCACGAAGATCCAGATACGTGCAGGGATCACAGGCTGCTGCGTGCTGCCCACCAGATAGTCCGGTGTGACTCCGGAAACCCTCCGGTCCACCAGATACAGGCAGAACGCTCCGGACATGATGCCCAGGCTCATCAGGCCACCAGCGCCCCAGCGTGAGAAACCGATGGCCGCTGCCGCATCCAGGCCGGGAATGATCAGCGAGAACGCAGTGGCCGCCAGCATCACGCCCGCGCCGAAGCCCAGCAATGTATCAGCCACGGCGACTGGCATGCTGCGGATGACCAGTACGGGAACCGCGCCCAGAGCCGTGCCCAGGGCGCAGATGGCCCCGCCTTCGAGCGCGCGCAGGATGCGCGGCTCGAGGTCGAGCCAGGCCAGCAGCTCGCCTACCAGCAGGGCCGCGCCTGCCAATAACAGCAACGTGCCCAGCGCCAGGCGAAAGCGACGAACACTGACCAGCGCGAAGGCCTGCGATCCCATGGCGCGGGGCTCAGTTCACGGCGGCTTGGTAGCGCTTCTCGACGTTGGCCCAGTCGACCACGTTGTAGAACGCGTTGATGTATTCAGGCCGACGGTTCTGGTACTTGAGGTAGTAGGCGTGCTCCCAGACGTCCAGGCCCAGAATCGGCGTGTTGCCATTCATCAATGGGCTGTCCTGGTTGCCGCTGCTCTCCACCACCAGCTTCTTTTCCGGGGTGACGCTGAGCCAGGCCCAGCCACTGCCGAAGCGGCTCAGCGCGGCTTTGGTGAACGCTTCCTTGAAGGCATCGAACCCACCCAGCTCGGTTTCGATGGCCTGAGCCACGCTGCCCTGCGGCTGACCGCCACCGTTGGGCGACATGACTTCCCAGAACAGGCTGTGGTTGGCATGGCCGCCGCCGTGGTTGGTGACGGCGCCGCGCAGGTTTTCCGGCAGCTGCTTGACCGAGGCGACCAGCTTTTCAACGGGCCACCCGGCGTATTCGGTGCCCTCGATGGCGGCATTGACGTTGGTAATGTAGGTCTGGTGGTGCTTGGTGTGGTGGATTTCCATGGTCGCAGCATCGATGTGCGGCTCCAGGGCATCGTAGGCATACGACAAGGCAGGCAAGGTATAAGGCATTTTCAGTGAACTCCGTAGTGAAGGTTATCGGGTTGCGTGACGACTGGCGCAACGTCGGTGTCGGCGGCACCACACAGCAACCGGTGGGTACGGGGGTATTCGCCATGCTGGCGAGTGAAGCCGAGCAGTTCGGCGTAGGTCTTGCTGGCATGGCGCAGGGCCGCATCGCGCAGCGCAGGCTGCAGTCTGGAATCCTGGGCGGCTTGCAACAGGCGTTCATGAATGGCGCACAGGTACTCTGCGCTTTCTTCGGGTTGATGCAACTGCAGGTGCAGGTCGGCAAGGTTGTGGTGGGAGATGACGCATGCGGCCACTGCTTCGTCGACATCCGCCCAGCGCTCGAACAGCACCTGGGCCCATGCCAGGGCCTGCAGGTAATGCTCGCGCGCCTCGATCAGCTCGCCCCGGACAAAGCTGGCATTGGCCGTCTCCGTGATTCGTTTCCAGTGCTGCATGGCGGATGTCTCCCAGCGGTTGCCCAGCGGTCCGATACCGCCAGCGGTGAGCTTTTCCGGGTCGAGCACGTCGCCGAGCTGTTCGCGACGCAAGTCCATGTGTTCCAGCGCCACATCAATCACCGGCCGACCTTCCCTGTAGGCTAGCTCGGCAATCTGGACAGCTTGCCGATATCCGATGATCGGGTTGGCCGCGGCCACCTCGATCGGCTGGCGGGCCAGCGCCCTTCAGCCTGGCCTCGTTCAACTTGCCGAGCATGATCGACACTCATCAGCGGTAATGAGTTTTATTATTGATTGATATTGAGAATCAAAACAAGCATCGCAGCACAGATTGCCCGACCTGAAGGGCCGGGCAACGGGATCAGCTCCCGGCGACCGTCATGCGCTCGATCAGCACCGAGCCGGTGCGGATGTTGCTGCGCAGTTCCAGATCGTTGCCCACGGCGACGATCTGCTTGAACATGTCACGCATGTTGCCGGCGATGGTCACTTCCTGGACCGGAAACTGGATCTCGCCATTCTCGACCCAGAACCCGGCCGCACCGCGCGAGTAGTCGCCGGTCACCATGTTCAGGCCATGGCCCATCAGTTCGGTCACCAGCAAGCCGCGGCCCATGCGGCGCAGCAGCGCTTTCTGGTCTTCGTCGCCATGGGTTACGAACAGGTTGTGCACGCCACCGGAGTTGGCCGTACTGGGCAAGCCGAGTTTGCGGCCCGAATAGGTACTCAACACATAGGACACCAGCTCGCCATTCTCTACGAACGGCTTGGCGTAGGTTGCCAAGCCGTCGCCGTCGAATGCCGCGCTGCCCATGGCGCGCATCAGGTGCGGACGCTCGTCCAGGGTCAGCCACTCGGGGAACAGCCGCTGGCCCATCGCCCCTTCCAGGAACGAGGATTTGCGGTACAGGTTGCCACCGGAGATCGCCGCGAGGAAATTTCCGAACAGCCCCCCGGCCAGTTCGGCCGAAAACAATACCGGCACCTCGCACGTCGGCACCGGCCGTGCACCGAGACGGGCGGCAGCGCGTTGCGCGGCGCGCTGACCGATGGAAGCGGCATCGGCCAGCAACTCGCCCTGGCGACTTACGTCGTACCAGTAGTCGCGCTGCATCTGCCCGTTGGCTTCGGCGATCATCACGCAGCTCAAGCTGTGTCGCGTCGATGCATAGCCACCGATGAAGCCGTGGCTGTTGCCATACACGCGGCAGCCCTGGTGAGTGTTGAGCGTGGTGCCGTCGGCATTCTTGATCAAGGGCTCGGCGTCGAAGGCTGCGGCTTCGCAGGCCAGGGCTTTCTCGATGGCCTGCTCGGGCGTGATGTCCCAGGCGTGGTAAAGGTCGAAATCGGGCTGCTCGCGGGCCATCAGAGCGGCGTCGGCCAGGCCCGAGCTTTCATCCTCGGAGGTGTGCTTGGCGATCGCCAGGGCTGCAGCGACGGTTTCACGAATGGCCTGCGGACCGCTCGCCGAGGTGCTGGCCGAGCCCTTGCGCTGGCCGACGTACAGGGTGATGCCGAAACCCTGGTCGCGGTTGAATTCGACGGTCTCGACTTCGCGCTGGCGCACCGATGTGGACAAGCCCTGCTCCAGCGACACGGCCACCTCACAGGCGCTGGCCCCCTGACGCTTGGCTTCATCGATGATCTGCTGCACTTGCTCCTGCAGGACTGGCAATGCCTGCGGGCCGACGCTCTGGGGTGCGTTCATGGTGTTCTCCAATCAAATTCGGGTTCGGGGCGGGCCGATCTACGGCCGGGCCAGACAAGCGGCCCCCGACTGGTTATCATGGCGGCGTTTATTTGCGGACGGCCCCCATGGTTGATTCTTACGACGACTCCCTCGACGAGGGAAAAAGCAAAACTCAGGTCAAGCGCGAGCTGCATGCGCTGACCGATCTGGGCGAGCGCCTCATCACGCTCAAGCCGGACATGCTCGATCGCCTGCCCTTGACCGATGGCCTGCGCCGGGCGTTGGCCGATGCCTCCAAGCACACGGCGAACATCGCGCGCAAACGCCACATCCAGTTCATCGGCAAACTGATGCGCGACCAGGACATCGAAGCCATTCTGGTGCTGCTCGACCAAGTGGACGCCTCCACCCGGCAATACAACGAGCGCTTTCACAACCTGGAGCGCTGGCGTGATCGGCTGGTAGCCGGCCCGGACCAGGTGCTCGAGGCGTTTTTCGCCGAGTACCCGGAAACCGATCGCCAGCACCTGCGCAACCTGGTTCGCCAGGCCCAGCACGAGACGGCGCACAACAAACCGCCTGCCACTACGCGCAAGATCTTCAAGTACATCCGCGAGCTGGACGAAACTCAACGCGGCTTGCGCTGATACGCCTGAAGGCAGGCCGCCCGGCCTGCCTGTCATCCGCTTCAGGCGCCGGTACCGCCCACGGTGATCGCGTCGATCTTCAAGGTCGGCTGGCCCACGCCCACGGGCAGCGACTGCCCATCCTTGCCGCAGGTACCCACGCCACTGTCGAGCGACAGGTCGTTGCCGACCATCGAGACCCTGCTCATCGCTTCCGGGCCATTGCCGATCAGCGTGGCGCCCTTGACCGGCGTGGTGATCTTGCCGTCTTCGATAAGGTAGGCTTCGCTGGTCGAGAAGACGAACTTGCCGCTGGTGATATCCACCTGCCCGCCACCCAGGTTGGCGCAATAGATGCCCTTCTTCACCGAGGCGATGATTTCGGCCGGGTCGCTTTCGCCCGCCAGCATGTAGGTGTTGGTCATCCGCGGCATGGGCAGGTGCGCATAGGATTCGCGACGACCGTTGCCTGTGGCGGCCACGCCCATCAGACGCGCATTGAGCTTGTCCTGCATGTAGCCCTTGAGCACGCCGTTTTCGATCAGGGTGGTGCACTGCGTAGGCGTGCCTTCGTCATCGACGCTCAGTGAACCGCGACGCCCGGCCAGGGTGCCATCGTCGACGATGGTGCACAGGCTGGAGGCGACCTTCTCGCCCACGCGGCCGCTGTAGGCCGAGCTGCCCTTGCGGTTGAAATCGCCTTCCAGGCCGTGCCCGACCGCTTCGTGCAAGAGAACGCCGGACCAGCCCGCGCCCATCACCACGGGCATGGTACCGGCCGGCGCCGCCACCGCCTCGACGTTGACCAGCGCTTGGCGCAGCGCTTCGCGGGCGTAGCCCATGGCGCGGTCTTCGGCCAGGAAGTAACGGTAATCGGTGCGGCCACCGCCACCGTGGCCGCCGCGCTCGCGACGCCCATTGTGCTCGACGATCACACTGACATTGAAGCGCACCAGTGGACGCACGTCGGCGGCCAGGCTGCCATCGGCTGCAGCGACGAGAATTCTTTCCCAGACACCGGCCATGCTGACGGTGACTTGCTGGATACGCGGGTCCAGCGCGCGGGTGGCGGCGTCGACACGCTTGAGCAGGTCGACTTTCTCGGCGCGGGTCAGGACCTCCAGTGGGTTGTCAGGACCGTACAACTGGCTGACCACAGGACTGCTGAACGCCTGCACGCGGCCGTTCTGGCCAGCGCGGGAAATCGAGCGGGCCGCACGCGCGGCCTGCACCAGGGCGTCCTGAGTGATGGCGTTGCTGTAGGCGAACCCGGTCTTCTCACCGGACTGAGCGCGCACGCCCACGCCCTGATCGAGGTTGAAGCTGCCTTCCTTGACGATGCCGTCTTCCAGCGCCCAGGACTCGGAAATCTGACCCTGGAAATACAGGTCGGCGGCGTCTATACCGGGGCCGGCCAACTCGCCCAACACCGACTGCAGGCTGTCCAGCGTGAGGCCGCCGGGTGCCAGCAGGTGTTCGCTGACGGTGGATAACATCTGGCTCATATTTACTCCGCGCTGTTCGCAGGACGCTCGACGTACTGCGTAGAAAAAGCTCGCAGGACGCTCGACGTACTGCGTAGAAAAAGCTCGCAGGACGCTTCGCGTGCTGCGTGGGAAAGTGCTCGCAGGACGCGTGGCGTCCTGCGCAAATGACTGCGCGCGGGTGGCCGGAAGCGGCCCGCGCAATTCGGGTGTCGGTGACGGATGCTCAATACATGCGTCCGCCCGGACACTTTTTCAATACCGGAGCCCGGCCGACAGTCCGATACCGGGCGACGGCCACCGCGCCATCAGCCGCCGAAAGGCTTGACCAGGGTCATCTGCGGATCCTTCCAGGAACCCTCGATGCGGTATTGCACGCTGGCGAAGCGCGCCACGCGGTCGCCCAGCAGCTTGTTCACCACGAACAAGGCGCCGCCCACCACCGGCGCGCCGACCAGCACCGCTGCCAGCGGCAGGCTGTTGGTGATCGGCAGGGCAACCTGCACTTTGGCGTTGACGCCGTCGCGGACCATGTCCAGGGTACCGTCCAGATCGATGTCGGTGGTGGGACCGCGCAGGGTGATCGGGGTACGCGTCACATAGACCCCTTCGCTGGCCACCAGCAGGCCTTTGACTCGATCGTAGCTCAAACCCTTGCCCAGCACATCGGAGAAATCCAGGCGCAGGCGACGGCCGATGGCATTGAAGTTGAGCAGGCCGAACACGCGTAGAGCCTGGGCGCCGCCCTCGACCTCGACGAACTGGCCATCACGCAAAGTAGCGTCCAGGTTGCCGGAAAAACGCTTGAGCCCGACCCAGGCCGGCGAACCCGGCCAGCGACCATCGGCGTCGAGGTGGAACGACTCGCTGGTCACGGTCGGGGCAAATTTCCACGCCTGCAGCACATCGGCCAGGTTCTTGCCTTGCAAGCGCCCGCGGAACCACGTGCTGGAGGCTCCCGGCGCGCCTTCCCATGTGCCCGCGCCGTGCAGCATCAAGCCCTTGAGACCCAGGTCGAGATCGTTGAGGGCGACACCCTTGGAAGTTGGGCGCAGCTTCAACGACCAGCTGCCGATCAACTCTTCGCCCTGCAACAGCTGGCGGATCCTGACATTCACCGCGGGTATCTTGCGTGGGTCGACATTGGCCAAAGGGTCCGGTGCTTCCACCGGGTTGTCGGCCTTGACCGCGTTCGGATCGACCGGCGGCAGGCGCACGGTATCGAGGTCGACGTTGATCGGGGTCGCCTTGCCATCGGGCACATCGACCTTGCCGGTGATCTGTTGGCTGGCCAGGGCAAGGTGCCAGGCGCTGGGGCTGCGGTTGAGTTGCACGTGCGCCTGGTCGAGTTGCTGACCGAAGCCCTTGAGCGTGCCGACCTGCAGGTCGACCGCATTGATCAACTGGCTGGCAGTGCCACCCGGATCGCCACCGGTGTATTGCTCGGCCTGCTGCTGCCAAGGCTCCAGATCCAGGGTCGGCAACGCGCCACGGACTCGCAGCCCCTGGGTTGTGGGCATCTGCGGCGTACCAGAGCCGACCAGCAACTCGCCCCGACCATTGGCCAGGTCGGCGGGCGGAGCTGCATAGGCAAAACCGGCCAGATCGGCATAGGTGACGTCGAAGCGGCGTTCCCGGTCCTGCAGGTTCATCACGAATACGGTCGGGCGCGCCACAGGGCGTGTTTTGCCAAAGGGCGCAGGCAGGTCGATGTCGACACCCTTGAGGTCGGAGTCGACGCGAAGCTGGCTGTCGGCACCCAACTTGAGCTGCAGCTGGTAGGCAATATCACCGGAAGCCGGCACGGCCTGCTTGACCTGCAACCAGTCGACCAGGCGCTTCACGGTGATCTGGCTGTGGGCGACGATGCGGGTCAACGGCTCGCCTGGCTTGCCTTCGGCAGAAATCTGCGCCTTCACCGGCTGATCGAACGCCTGGGCAGTGATGCCCTCGCCGCTCAACCCCTTGTCGAAGTCGAAACGAAACGCCCCGCCCAGCTGGCTGAGCGCAAGCTCCGGAGACTTGATCTTCAGGCGGGCCGCGTGGGTGCTGAAATCCACCACGACTTTGGGCTCATGGCCCTTGACCAGCGGAATGTCGAGGTCGAGCCTGCCCTTGAGCGGGCCTTCACCCTGCCAGCCGGCGAAAATGTCGGCGGTGCCGATGGGCGCGGTCTGCAGAATTTTCAAACCGTCGGCCAGCCCCCCGTCGAAGCTGCCTTTGACATACAGGTGGCTGTCCTCGCCAAGGGGTACATGGGGCACAGTGACGGAAACGTCGCTGACCTTGGTGTCGAGGATCTGCCCGCGGTCGGCCAGGATGCGCACGTCACCGTCCTGGATATAGACATTGCCGGCGACCTTGCGCGCCTCCGGCCAACCGGGCTGGAACGCCAGGGTCACGTCGTGGACCTTGAAGAACAGCGTGATACTGCGCGAATGCGCCTCGGCCGCGCTGGCCAGCGAACCCTGGTACTGGAAGTAACCTTGGTCGACCGCGCCGCGCTTGATCGCCGTACGCAGCCACTGGTCGACCGCTGGGCTGAGTACCTTGGGCAGATATTTGCTGGTGTAGGCGCCATCACCATCGACCAGGCCGACGCGCAGGTCCATGTAGGGCTCGGCCTCATGGTGCAATGGCAGACGAATGAGAAAGTCCGCTGCAATGTTGCCTTCTTCGCCCAGCACCTTGATGGCCGGTGCGATCAGGGTGAACGCGTGTTCATCGAGCTTGAAATTCAGGCGAGCGTTGGCCTTGAGGTAATACCAGGGCTTTTCGAAGATCGGGCTCAGGTGCAGCATGAACTTTTCACTGTCCAGGCGCAGCTCGCCCTGGCCGATATCGCCGATCAGGCTACCGCTGACATTGTCCGCCGCCGGGGCGCCGGAATAGGCGTCGAAGCCGACGTTCTCGAGGTTGGCCGCGTAGCTCAGGCGCTCGGCCCCGGTGGCCTTGGGGCGGATGTCGAGCGAGACGTTGCGCAGCACACCGGTGAGGTTCAGGCCGTTGGCGATGGCTGCCACCTGCTTGGGCAGGGGCACCAGCGCGTCCAGCAACGGCGTGATCGGTGTCAGGTCGAGACGATCGGCCTGGATGCGCCACTGCTCCTCGGCCGCGGACGTCGCGGCGCGCTGCTGCAGAGCCACGTGGGTCTGCCAGGGCTTGCCATCCAGGGTCATGGCCAAGGTGCCCAGGTTCAGGTCGAAGCCTTCGGCGCTGCGTTGCGCCCAGGCCTGCAGCTTGAGATCGGCGATGGCGTAGGGCTTGTGCTCGGCGCGGGCACCTTTGAACGTCGGCACATCGAGCTTGACCACGGCTCGCTGGACGTTGGCATCCGCCCAGTCCAGCCAGAACTCGCCGCCCGCCTTGAACTGTTCGAGTTTCCAGGCCTGGGTGTAGCGGCTCGGCAACCATTGCGCCCAGTCGCTCTGCGGCAGGTTCAGATAGACCTGGGCACGGCCCTGGCGCCACCGTTCGGCACGCAGCTGTGCCTCCACGTTCAGCGCCAGCGGCTGGCCATCAGGCAAATGCAGGCGCAGATCCAGGCGCTGGCGCTCTTCGCTGGTGCGCAGGCTCAGACCCACATAGGTCAAGGTCAGCGGGTCGTGCTCGAACGGTTGCAGGGTCAGTTGGCTGTCGAGCACCGACAGCCGCTCGACCTGTTGCATCTGCTGCAGCGTGCGCTGCATGTCGAAGGCCTGGTCCTGCTGCTGCGGCAGCCCCTTGAGCGACCACTTGCCGGCAGCATCCTCGACGGCGCTGAGCTGTACGCCGCCCAGTTCGAGATGGGCAATGCGCACCGACCGCGCCAACAGGCTGCCCCACAGGTCCGGCACCACCCTGACTCGATCCAGACGCAGCGCATTGCTGCCCTCGCCCACTTGCACATCGTGAACCAGCAGTATCGGTGCCAGACGGCTCCAGCGTCCTTCCAGGCTGCCGATGCGCACCGGCATGCCCAGCGCTTCGCTGGCACGTGCCTCGATCTGCGCGTCGTATTCGGCCACCAGGGGCACCAGCTGCCGGCCCAGGCTGACGTACAGCGCCAGCAACACCAGCAGCACCGCACACAGCGTCAGCGCCCAACGCGTCAGGCCAGCGAGCACGGCATTCAAGCGGACCATGCAGGCATGCTCCCGCCACAGGCCGCGTCAGCCTGAAAGCCCGAAGCTTGAAGACTGGAAGCCTGAAGACTGGAAAATCGTTTCACTGGCCGTTTCAGAGCAGCACCACATCATATTGTTCCTGGGAATACATGGACTCGACCTGGAAGCGAATGGTTCGTCCGATGAAGGCTTCCAGTTCAGCCACATTGCCTGATTCTTCATCGAGCAGCCGGTCGACCACTTTTTGATTGGCCAGCACGCGGTAGCCCACGGCCTGATAGGCCCGAGCCTCGCGCAGGATCTCGCGGAAGATCTCGTAGCACACCGTTTCCGGGGTTTTCAGCTTGCCGCGGCCCTGGCAACAGATGCAGGGCTCGCACAGGACCTGTTCAAGGCTTTCGCGAGTGCGCTTGCGGGTCATCTGCACCAGGCCCAGCTCGGTGATGCCGATGATGTTGGTCTTGGCGTGATCGCGTTCGAGCTGCTTCTCCAGGGTGCGCAGAACCTGGCGCTGGTGTTCTTCATCTTCCATGTCGATGAAGTCGATGATGATGATTCCGCCGATGTTGCGCAGACGCAGCTGCCGGGCAATGGCGGTGGCCGCTTCCAGGTTGGTCTTGAAGATGGTCTCTTCGAGATTGCGGTGGCCAACGAAGGCCCCGGTGTTGACGTCGATGGTGGTCATCGCCTCGGCCGGATCGACCACCAGATAGCCGCCGGACTTGAGTGGCACCTTGCGGTCCAGCGCCCGCTGGATCTCGTCTTCCACACCGTACAGATCGAAAATGGGCCGCTCGCCCGGGTAGTGCTCGAGACGGTCGGCGATTTCGGGCATCAATTCGGCCACGAACTGCGTGGTCTTCTGGAAGGTCTCCCGGGAGTCGATGCGGATCTTCTCGATCTTCGGGTTGACCAGATCGCGCAGGGTCCGCAGCGCCAGGTCCAGGTCCTCGTAGATCTCGGTCGGCGCCCCGACGGTCTGGATCTGCGCGTTGATCTGGTCCCACAGCCGGCGCAGGTAGCGGATGTCCATGAGAATTTCCTCGGCGCCCGCCCCCTCGGCGGCGGTGCGCAGGATGAACCCGCCAACCTCCTGGATACCCTCTTTCTCGACGCAGTCTGCCACCACCTTCTTCAGGCGCTCACGCTCGCCTTCATCCTCGATCTTCAGGGAAATGCCGACGTGCCGGGTGCGTGGCATGTACACCAGGTAGCGTGAGGGAATCGACAGCTGGGTGGTCAGGCGCGCGCCTTTGGAGCCGATCGGGTCCTTGGTGACCTGTACCACCAGGCTCTGCCCCTCATGGACCAGGGCGCTGATGGTTTCCAGGGTCGAGCCTTCGCGCAGGGAGATTTCCGAAGCGTGGATGAACGCGGCGCGGTCTAGGCCGATGTCGATGAAGGCGGCCTGCATGCCGGGCAGCACGCGCACCACCTTGCCTTTATAGATATTGCCGACGATCCCGCGCCGCTGGGTGCGCTCGACGTGGACCTCTTGCAGGACACCGTTTTCCACCACGGCCACGCGCGATTCCATCGGCGTGATGTTGATCAGAATCTCTTCGCTCATGGCTGGGTCTCGTTCCTGGTGTCTTTATTGTAATGACGATGGCGCTCCCGGCCGGCCCTCTTCAGGACACTTGCCAGCAGGCGATGCCATTGCGTTGCAGCAGCGCCGCGGTTTCGTACAAACCCAGGCCGACGACGGCAGAATAACTGCCTTCGAGCTTTTCTACGAATATTGCGCCCAGACCCTGGATGCCGTAGCCCCCCGCCTTGTCCACCGGTTCGCCGCTGGCCCAGTAGGCACGGGCTTCGGCTTCGTCTATCGGGCGAAACGTGACCCGCGCCGAGGCCGTGCCGATGTCCATCTGCGTGCCATCGAACAGCGCCGCGGCGGTGAGCACTTCATGGGTGCTGCCGGATAACAGGGCCAGCATTGCCAGGGCATCGGCTTGGTCGCGCGGCTTGCCGAGAATGCGTCCTTGCGCGATCACTGCAGTGTCCGCGCCCAGCACGTGAGCGGCCCCCGGCTGCGACCGCGACTGCCAGCCGGCGCGCGCCTTTTCTTCGGCCATGCGCTGCACGTATGCATGGCTTTCTTCGCCGGGCCTGGGTGTTTCGTCGATGACGGCGTTGATCACGTTGAAGGGTACGCCGATCTGCGTCAGCAGTTCACGACGCCTGGGCGAGCTGGAAGCCAGGTACAGGGTAGGCATGCAAGGCGTCTCCGCGTCGGGCCGCGCGGGCCCGTCAGTTGATGCCCAGGCGCTTGCGCAAGCCACGCAGCAGGTAGCTGACCCACGGCCAGAGCAAGGCGCTCATCAAGGCAGGCAACAGCAGGGCCAGGGTAGGTTGGCGGTTGCCGGTCAACGCGCTCAGCCACAGCTGCACCAGCTGCGCCAGACCGAAGACCACGAGGATGACCAGGCTCTGCTGCCACATTGGAAAGATGCGCATGCGCTGGGCCAGGGACAGGATCAGAAAGGTGATGAGGCTGAGGATGAGTGCGTTCTGCCCAAGCAGGGTGCCGAACAGCACGTCTTGCGCAAGGCCGAGGATCCAGGCGGTGGTCATGCCCACCTTGTGTGGCACCGAGAGCGTCCAGTAGGCCAGCAGCAGGGCCAGCCACAGCGGCCGCAACACTTCCATGAACTGCGGCATGGGCGACACGCACAGCAGCAGACCGACGACGAAGGTCAGCCAGATCACCCAGCCATTGCGCGAGCGCGTACCAACCATTATTGCCTCTCCCGTGTGGTGGCCGGCGCAGAGCGCGAAGGTGTCGCCGGCGGGGTTCGCTCAGGGGTGGCGGCCGGGGCCGAGCTGGCACGCGCCGGGGTGGTGGCTGCCGGCGTCGTGGTGTGGGCAGGCGTTGCCGGTGCCGCAGCGGGCGCAGCAGTGGCTGGCGCGGAGGTTGCTGCAGGGACCGGCGTCGCCGGGGTGCCGTCCTGTGGCGCGGCACCCTGGCGGTCGGCCGCCTCTTGCGCCTGCGCAGCTTCGGTCGCCCGCTGCTCCGGCGAGCGACTGTCGCTGAACACCAGCAGCAGATAGCGGCTGCGGTTCAGGGCGGCGGTCGGCACGGCGCGGACGATGGCAAAGGGTTGACCGGAGTCGTGGATGACTTCCTTGACCGTGGCCACCGGGTAACCCGCCGGGAATCGCTGGCCCAGGCCAGAGCTGACCAACAGGTCGCCTTCCTTGATGTCGGCAGTGTCGGCCACGTGGCGCAGCTCGAGCCGCTCGGGATTGCCCGTGCCGCTGGCGATGGCGCGCAGCCCGTTGCGGTTGACCTGCACTGGAATGCTGTGGGTGGTGTCGGTGAGCAGCAGCACACGCGAGGTGTAGGGCATCAATTCGACCACCTGCCCCATAAGGCCACGCGCGTCGAGCACCGGCTGGCCGAGTACCACGCCATCGCGCTCGCCCTTGTTGATCAGGATGCGATGGGTGAACGGGTTCGGGTCCATGCCGATCAGCTCGGCAACCTCGACCTTTTCGTTCACCAGCGCCGAAGAATTGAGCAACTCGCGCAGGCGCACGTTCTGCTCGGTCAGCGCCGCCAGCTTCTGCAGGCGCCCCTGCAGCAACAGGCCTTCGGTCTTGAGTTTCTCGTTTTCGGCCAGCAGCTCGGTGCGGCTGCCGAACTGGCTGGCAACGCCTTCGTACAGGCGCTGCGGCAGGTCGGTGACCCAATAGGCACGCATCAGCACCAGCGACATTTCGCTGCGCACGGGTTTGAGCAGGATGAAGCGCGCGTCGACGACCATCAGCGCGACCGACAGCACGACCAGCACCAACAGGCGCACGCCCAGTGAGGGGCCCTTGGTGAAAAGCGGTTTAATAGGCCGCTCCTCCCAGGCAAATGTTCATGTGGTCATTCATGTGACGGCAAACCGGCCCGGATCGAAAGTACAGGACGCATACAGGTAGCATCGAAGACGCTACCTGTAAACGACCCCAGGAATCTTTCCCGCGAAGTTATTCGCTGGAGAGCAGATCCATGGTGTGCTTGTCCATCATTTCCAGGGCGCGACCGCCACCCCGAGCCACGCACGTCAGCGGGTCTTCGGCGACGATCACCGGCAGGCCGGTTTCCTGGGCCAGCAGCTTGTCGAGGTCGCGCAGCAGCGCGCCACCGCCAGTCAGCACCAGGCCGCGCTCGGCGATGTCCGACGCAAGCTCGGGAGGCGACTGTTCCAGCGCGCTCTTGACGGCCTGCACGATGGTCGCGAGCGACTCCTGCAGGGCTTCGAGCACTTCGTTGGAATTCAAGGTGAAGGCGCGTGGAACGCCTTCGGCCAGGTTGCGGCCACGCACGTCGACTTCACGCACTTCGCCGCCTGGGTAAGCGGTGCCGATTTCCTGCTTGATGCGTTCGGCGGTGGATTCGCCGATCAGGCTGCCGTAGTTGCGACGCACGTAGGTGACGATGGCTTCGTCGAAGCGGTCGCCGCCCACACGCACGGATTCGGCATAGACCACGCCATTGAGCGAGATCAGGGCGATTTCGGTGGTACCACCGCCGATGTCGACGACCATCGAACCGCGGGCTTCCTCGACCGGCAGGCCGGCGCCGATGGCGGCCGCCATGGGCTCTTCGATCAGGAACACTTCGCGGGCACCGGCGCCCAGCGCCGATTCACGGATGGCACGGCGTTCCACCTGGGTGGATTTGCAAGGCACGCAGATCAGCACGCGCGGGCTGGGCTGCAGGAAGCTGTTCTCGTGCACCTTGTTGATGAAATATTGCAGCATCTTTTCGCAGACGCTGAAGTCGGCGATCACGCCGTCCTTCATCGGGCGAATGGCGGCGATGTTGCCGGGAGTACGGCCGAGCATGCGCTTGGCTTCGGTACCGACCGCAACGACACTTTTCTGATTACCGTGGGTCCGAATGGCCACAACTGATGGCTCATTCAGGACAATACCGCGCTCACGCACGTAAATAAGGGTGTTGGCAGTGCCCAGGTCAATGGAAAGATCGCTGGAAAACATGCCACGCAGTTTCTTGAACATGGGAAAAGGACCCTAGGCAACGCGTGGGTAAAAAAGTGCGGCAAACTCTAACAACGGCGGGGATTTTGGGCAAGGCGCCAATATGTTAAATTGGCTGTTTTTCCGGGCACGCCTGCACTCGATCGCGGCCATATGACCACAGAAGTGCGATAGTGTTCCCCAAAACCACGGCTTTGCCGTATTTCATTTTCCACTGGAGATCCCCATGGCGCTTGAACGCTGCGACGTGGAAAAAATCGCTCACCTGGCCCGCCTGGGCCTGAATGAAGCCGATATGCCACGCACCATCGAAGCACTGAACAGCATTCTGGGCCTCGTCGACCAGATGCAAGCGGTCGACACCAGCGGCATCGAACCCCTGGCCCACCCACTGGAAGCCAGCCAGCGGCTGCGCGCCGACCAGGTGACCGAACGCAACCAGCGCGAGGCTTACCAGGCCATCGCACCGGCGGTCGAGAACGGCCTGTATCTGGTTCCGAAAGTCATCGAGTAAAGGGAAAGAGCCTGCCATGCATCAACTGACACTGGCCGAGATCGCCCGCGGACTCGCCGACAAGAAATTTTCTGCCGAAGAACTGACCCGGACCCTGCTGGCGCGTATCGCTGAGCTGGACCCGCAGCTCAACAGCTTCATCACCGTCACCCCCGAGCACGCCATCGCCCAGGCGCAGGCCGCCGATGCGCGCCGCGCCAATGGCGAAGGCGGTGCCCTGCTGGGTGCACCGCTGGCCCACAAGGACCTGTTCTGCACCCAGGGCATCCGCACCAGCTGCGGGTCGAAGATGCTCGACAACTTCCAGGCGCCCTATGACGCCACCGTGGTGGCCAGGCTCAATGCAGCGGGCGCGGTGACCCTGGGCAAGCTGAACATGGACGAATTCGCCATGGGTTCGGCCAACGAGAACAGCCACTACGGCCCGGTGAAGAATCCCTGGAACCTGGCCCACGTGCCCGGCGGCTCCTCGGGTGGCTCGGCGGCAGCCGTGGCGGCGCGCTTGTTGCCGGTGGCAACGGGCACCGACACCGGCGGTTCGATCCGTCAACCGGCGGCCTTCACCAACCTCACTGGCATCAAGCCGACCTACGGCCGCGTGTCTCGCTGGGGCATGATCGCCTACGCTTCCAGCCTCGACCAGGCCGGCGTGCTGGCGCGCAACGCCGAGGACTGTGCCCTGTTGCTGCAAGGCATGGCGGGCTTCGACCCGCAGGACTCCACCAGCATCGATGAGCCCGTGCCCGACTACAGCGCCACCCTGGGCGGCTCGCTGCAAGGCCTGCGCATCGGCGTACCGAAGGAATACTTCGGTGCCGGCCTCGATCCGCGCATCGCCGACCTGATTCACGCCAGCATCGAGCAACTGCAGAAGCTGGGCGCAACCATCAAGGACATCAGCCTGCCGAACATGCAGCAGGCAATTGCCGCCTACTATGTGATCGCGCCGGCCGAGGCCTCTTCGAACCTGTCGCGCTTCGACGGCGTACGCTTCGGCTATCGCTGCGAACACCCCAAGGATCTCACCGACCTGTACAAGCGTTCGCGCGCCGAAGGCTTCGGCCCGGAAGTACAGCGCCGCATCATGGTCGGGGCCTATGCACTTTCGGCGGGCTACTACGACGCCTATTACCTGCAGGCGCAGAAGATCCGCCGCTTGATCAAGAACGATTTCATGGCCGCCTTCGAAGACGTCGACATGATCCTCAGCCCGACCACGCCGAACCCGGCCTGGAAGCTGGGCGCCAAGAATGCCGACCCGGTTGCTGCCTACCTCGAAGACATCTACACGATCACCGCCAACCTGGCCGGCCTGCCGGGCCTGTCTATGCCGGCCGGTTTCGTCGATGGCCTGCCGGTCGGCGTGCAGCTGCTGGCCCCCTATTTCCAGGAAGGCCGCCTGCTCAATGCGGCGCACCAGTACCAGCAAGTCACCGACTGGCACACTCGCGCGCCTGAAGGCTTCTAAGGAGAAACATCATGCAATGGGAAGTCGTGATCGGGCTGGAGATTCATACCCAGCTCGCCACCCAGTCGAAGATTTTCTCCGGCAGCTCCACTACCTTCGGCTCCGAGCCGAACACCCAGGCCAGCCTGGTCGACCTGGGCATGCCCGGCGTACTGCCGGTGCTGAACCAGGAAGCCGTGCGCATGGCCGTGATGTTCGGCCTGGCAATCGACGCCGAAATCGGCCAGCACAACGTGTTCGCGCGCAAGAACTACTTCTATCCCGACCTGCCCAAGGGCTATCAGATCAGCCAGATGGAGCTGCCGATCGTCGGCAAGGGCCACCTGGACATCACCTTGGAAGACGGCACGGTCAAGCGTATCGGCGTGACACGCGCGCACCTGGAAGAAGACGCCGGCAAGAGCCTGCACGAGGACTTCAGCGGCAGCACCGGCATCGACCTCAACCGTGCCGGCACACCGCTGCTGGAAATCGTTTCCGAGCCCGACATGCGCAGTGCCAAGGAAGCCGTGGCGTACGTCAAGGCCATGCATTCGCTGGTCCGTTACCTGGGCATCTGTGACGGCAACATGGCCGAAGGCTCGTTGCGCTGTGACTGCAACGTGTCGATCCGGCCCAAGGGCCAGGTCGAGTTCGGCACCCGCTGCGAGATCAAGAACGTCAACTCGTTCCGCTTCATCGAGCGCGCCATCAACAGCGAGATCGCACGCCAGATCGAACTGATCGAAGACGGCGGCAAGGTCATCCAGCAGACCCGCCTGTACGACCCGAACAAGGACGAGACACGCGCCATGCGCAGCAAGGAGGAAGCCAACGACTACCGTTACTTCCCCGACCCCGATCTGCTGCCGGTGGTGATCGAGGATTCGTTCCTGGAAACCACCCGGGCCACCCTGCCCGAGTTGCCGCCCGCCAAGCGCGAGCGCTTCAAGAACGAGTTCGGCCTGTCTGCCTACGATGCCAGCGTCCTCGCTTCGAGCCGTGAGCAGGCGGACTTCTTCGAGCAGGTGGTGGCCAGCTGCGCCGATGCCAAGCTTGCCGCCAACTGGGTCATGGTCGAGCTGGGCAGCCTGTTGAACAAGCAGGGTGTGGAAATCGAGGAGTCGCCGGTCAGCGCCGCACAACTGGGTGGCATGCTGCAGCGCATCAAGGACAACACCATCTCCGGCAAGATCGCCAAGATGGTTTTCGAAGCCATGGCCAACGGTGAAGGCGATGCCGACCAGATCATCGAGGCGCGTGGCCTGAAACAGGTCACCGACAGCGGGGCAATCGAGAAGGTGCTCGACGAAGTGCTGGCTGCCAATGCCGAGCAGGTCGAACAGTACCGCGCGGCAGACGAAGCCAAGCGCGGCAAGATGTTCGGCTTCTTCGTCGGCCAGGCAATGAAAGCCTCGAAGGGCAAGGCCAATCCGCAGCAGGTCAACGAGCTGCTCAAGAGCAAGCTGGCCGGTTGATGCGCCGACGCCTTTTCTGTAGCAGCGGCGCGAGCCGCGTCCGGCGCAGTTGTAGCAGCGGCGCGAGCCGCGTCCGGCTTCAACGCGGTGAAGCAAACGGACCGCGTATACCGCCGACGCGGTTTGCGCCGCTGCTACAGGCGCTGCGTGTGTGCTGTGTCGGTGCAATTGCCGTGCTGGCGGGCTGCGCCGGCCAGAACGACCTCATCGACCCGCGCGGCTACAACCGCGAGGGGGTCGCTTCCTACTACGGCGCACGCCATCATGGTGCTCGCACCGCCAGTGGCGAACGCTTCGATCAATACGGTCTCACCGCTGCCCACCGCCAGCTTCCATTCGGTACCCGGGTAGTGGTGACCAATTTGTCCAACAAGCGCAATGTAGTGGTGCGGATCAACGATCGCGGCCCACACTCGCGCGGGCGCCTGATCGATGTGTCGAAAGGCGCTGCCGAAGAATTGGGCATGCTGCGCAGCGGCACGGCCAGAGTGCGCGTGCAGACCTTGCAAGACTGACCTGGAGCCACCCTTATCCCCGATCTTGCCACCCTGCCCGGCCCGACCTTGCTGCAATTGTTCGCAGGGCTGCTGCTGCTGATTGCCGGCGCCGAGTGCCTGGTGCGCGGCGCCGTGCGCCTGGCGGCCGCGCTCAAGATCAGGCCGCTGGTAGTGGGCCTGGGCGTGGTTGCGCTGGGCAGCAGTGTGCCGCAGCTGGCCGTCAGCCTGCAGGCGACGTTCGTCGGTACGCCGGACATCGCCGTCGGCAGCCTTGTGGGCAGCAATATCTTCAGTTTGCTGGTGACCCTGGGGCTGTCCGCGCTGATCATTCCGCTACGGGTTTCGCGGCAACTGCTGCGGCTCGATATTCCTCTGTTGATCGCAGCCAGTGCGCTGGTGTTCGGGCTGGCCCTGAACGAGCAGTTGGGGCGCCTGGAAGGCGGCGTCCTGCTTCTGGCCCTGGTCGGCTATCTGGGCGTGCTGTGGCGCCAGTCTCGGCATCCGGGCCGGGTGGCGACAGCCCAGGGCACAGCGCCCTGGCTCAAGTGCCTGGGCATGATGCTCGGCGGCTTGCTGCTGCTGGGCGCGGGCAGCCACTGGCTGCTGGAAGCGGCGCTGGAGCTGGCCACCGATTTCGGCTTGTCGGACCGGGTGATCGGGTTGACCATCGTGGCCGTCGGCACCTCACTGCCGGAACTGGCGACGTCGTTGGTCGCCGCCTTTCGCGGTCACCGCGAGATCGCAGTGGGCAACGTCATCGGCAGCAACCTGTTCAACCTGCTCGGTGTGCTCGGCCTGACCGCAGTGCTGGCACCTGCGCCCCTGAGCGTGTCACCCAACGCGCTGGACTTCGACCTGCCGGTGATGCTCGGCGTCACCCTGCTGTGCCTGCCGCTGTTCTATTCCGGATACCGGGTCACGCGGATCGAAGGGCTGGTGCTGCTGGGGTTGTACGTCGCGTATGGCCTGCACGTGGTGGCGTTCACCACGGGCATGCCATTGGCGGCCAGGCTGGAAGAGCTGATGCTGTTCTACGTGCTACCGTTGCTGGCGGCGGTGGTGCTGTGGGGCACCCTGCGCGCCTGGCGCCGACAGCACTGAGCCAGGCGGCCTCCTACCCTGCCCGACGCTTCTTGACCATCCAGGCCACGGCCAGCACCCCAAGCCACAAGGGAATCAACAGCACCGAAATGCGGATTCCCGGCGTCATGTACATGATCACCAGAATGCCCGCCAGGAACAGCAGGCATACCCAGTTGGTGATCGGGTAGCCCCAGCTGGGGAAGAACGTCGCCTGACCGTTGGCGCGCATGGCCTTGCGAAACTTCAGGTGAGTGATGCTGATGATGCCCCAGTTGATGACCAGTGCGGACACGGCCAACGCCATCAACAAGCCGAAGGCCTCGCCCGGCATCAGGTAGTTGATGACCACGCTCAACCCGGTCGCCATGGCGGAAATACCCAGCGCTTTCATGGGCACGCCACGGCGGTTGACCTTGAGCAGGGTCTTGGGCGCATCGCCCTGCACCGCCAGGCCGAACAGCATGCGGCTGTTGCAATAGACGCAGCTGTTGTACACCGACAGCGCCGCGGTCAGCACTACCACGTTGAGCACGGTTGCCACTACGTTGCTGTCCAGCGCATGGAAGATCATCACGAACGGGCTGCCACCTTCGACCACTTTCTGCCACGGATACAGCGACAACAAGATGGTCAGGGCGCCCACGTAGAACAGCAGGATCCGGTAGATCACCTGGTTGGTGGCCTTGGGGATGCTGCGCTTGGGATCATCGGCTTCGGCGGCGGTGATGCCGACCAGCTCCAGGCCACCGAAGGAAAACATGATGACCGCCATGGCCAGGGTCAATCCACCGATGCCGTTGGGGAAGAAGCCGCCGTATTGCCACAGGTTGGCGATGCTGGCGTCCGGCCCACCGCTGCCGGTGGCCAGCATCCAGGCGCCGAAGCCGATCATGCTGACGATGGCGGCCACCTTGATCAGCGAAAACCAGAACTCCATCTCGCCATAGATCTTCACCTGGAACATGTTGATCGCGTTGATCAGCACGAAGAACACCGCGGCCGAGGCCCAGGTCGGCACGTCCGGCCACCAGTACTTGATGTAGATGCCCACGGCGGTCAACTCGGCCATGCCTACCAGCACATACAGCACCCAATAGTTCCAACCGGACATGAAGCCGGCCAGGCCGCTCCAGTAGCGGTTGGCGAAATGGCTGAAGGTACCGGTGACCGGCTCTTCAACGACCATTTCGCCCAGCTGGCGCATGATGAAGAAGGCAATCAGGCCGCCGATGGCGTAACCCAGGATGACCGACGGGCCGGCCATGCCGATGGTCTGGGCGATGCCCAGGAACAGGCCGGTGCCGATCGCCCCGCCCAGGGCAATGAGCTGGATATGCCTGTTTTTCAGACCCCGATGCAGACCTTCGGGGGTGGATTGATCATCCATTGCGGTTCCTTAGCGGGTGAATGCTTGCGGGTGTGCAAGCAGCGTCTAGATCCAGCCGCCCCACTGCAACAGGAATATTCCGATATTGGTGGTGATGGCTGCCGCCAGGGTGGTGATGACGATGATGGCGGCGGCGAGCGAATAGTTGCCGCCGCTGGCCCGCACCATGACATAACCGACCGAGGCCGAAGGAGCGCCAATATACAGGAACAGAATGCCCAGTTCCGCCCCGCGAAAGCCCAACAGCCAGGCACCGAAGGTACCGACGATCGGCAGCAGGATCATTTTCACCGCGCTGGCACTCAGCGCCACCGAACCACTGCTGCGCAATGCGGCCAGCGACAGGGTCCCGCCGATGCAGATCAGCGCCAGCGGCAGGCTCATTTGCGCGACGTAGTCAGCGGAGGTCAGGATCCAGTTGGGAATGGGCACCTGCAACCAGGCGAAGGGCACGGCCAATACCACGCTGATGATCAACGGGTTGACCAGGATGCTCTTGCAGATGCTGAGCGGATCGGACTTGATGTTCGGGCTGTAGATCGCCAGCACCACTACCGACAGCGAGTTGTAGAGCACGATCACCAAACCGGCGAGGATCGAGCCCAGGGAGATGCCGTAGTCGCCATACATGCTGCCCGCCAGGGCCAGGCCGATGACACCGTTGTTGCCGCGAAAGGCGCCCTGGGTGAACACCCCACGGTCGACTTGCGGGCATCGCTTGGTGGCGATCCACCAGGCGATGGCGAAGCTGCCCACCGTGGCCACCACGAAATACACGAGCAGGCCCGGCTTGAGTGCAGAGCGCAGGTCGGCATGGTAGATGCCCAGAAACAGCAGCGACGGCATGCAGACGTTGAACACCAGGGCCGAGGCGGTCTTGATGAAGTTGTCGTTGATCCACTCGATCCGCTTCAGCCCGTAGCCGAGAAACAGCATGGCGAACACCGGAGCGGTCACGTTCAGGGTCTGCAGAAATAGGGCGAGCATGCCGGGGAACCTGTTGCCTGGGGTCAGGCGACAATGATAGCGAGGATGTGGGGGTCAGGCGGGGAAATTCTGGAAAGGTATGGCAGGCAGGGCCGCTTCGCGGGCAGAGGGCTGGCCCCCCGCCCCGCTCCCACAGAGATCCTCAGTGTCTGCAGGATTCCCATAGGAGCGGTCAGCGGCCGCGAAAGCCGCACTGCAGTTTCGAGACTTACTGCGGACCCATCTTGTCCATCAGGGCAGCGAGCATTTCGTACTCTTCGCCGGTCAGGTCGGTCAGCGGGGTGCGCACCGGGCCTGCGTCGTAGCCGGCAATCTTCGCGCCTGCCTTGACGATGCTGACTGCGTAGCCGGATTTACGATTGCGAATGTCCAGGTAAGGCAGGAAGAAGTCGTCGATCAACTTGCCCACGGTGACATGATCTTCAGCGGCGATTGCGCGGTAGAAGTCCATGGCGGTCTTCGGGATGAAGTTGAACACGGCGGACGAATACACCGGCACACCCAGAGCCTTGTAGGCCGCTGCATAGACTTCGGCGGTCGGCAGGCCACCCAGGTAGCTGAAGCGGTCGCCCAGGCGACGGCGGATCGACACCATCAGTTCGATGTCGCCCAGGCCGTCCTTGTAGCCGATCAGGTTCGGGCAGCTTTCGGCCAGGCGTTCCAGCAATGGCGCGTTCAAACGGCAGACATTGCGGTTGTAGACGATGACGCCGATGTTGACCGATTTGCACACGGCCTCGACGTGGGCGGCTACGCCGTCCTGGCTCGCTTCGGTCAGGTAGTGCGGCAGCAGCAGCAGACCCTTCGCGCCCAGGCGCTCGGCTTCCTGTGCATACTCGATGGCCTGGCGAGTGGAACCACCGACGCCGGCGAGGATAGGCACGCTGGTGGCGCAGGTGTCGACGGCAGTCTTGATCACTTGCGAGTATTCGCTGGCAGCCAGGGAGAAGAACTCACCGGTGCCGCCGGCGGCGAACAGGGCGCTGGCGCCGTAGGGGGCAAGCCATTCCAGGCGCTTGATGTAGCCTTCGCGATGGAAGTCGCCCTGGGCAGTGAAGTCGGTTACTGGAAAAGACAGCAGGCCGTGATTGAGGATGGACTTTAGTTCTTGTGGATTCATTGTTTGAACACCCTGAGTCGCATGGAAAATTGAACAACCAAGCAGCCATGGCTGGCTGATGTCGTACGTCATCGTACAACTACTTATGCAGTTCCTCAATAGGTTGAACGAAGTATTTTCAGATTGTCCCTGATGGGCTTCACCGAACGCCGAGACGACACACGGGATCCCCGTAGCAGCGGCGCAAGCCGCGTCCGGCCTCGCTGCGGTCTGCCAGATACACCTCGCCAGCCGCCGACGCGGCTTGCGCCGCTGCTACGGGGCGTTCAGCCCCTGCCCGCTTCGGCTTCCTGGTGCGCCTGGCGCAAACGCTCGCGGCTGTTGGTCAGGTGCAGGCGCATGGCTGCGCGTGCGGCATCGGAATCCTGGCGGGCGATGGCGTCGTAGATTTCCTCGTGCTCGCGACTGAGTCGGGTCATGTAGTGCTGCTGGTCGTCATGTGCCAGACGTGCCGAATTCAGGCGGGTGCGGGGAATGATGCTGGTGCCCAGGTGCGTCATGATGTCGGTGAAATAGCGGTTGCCAGTGGACAAGGCAATCTGCAGATGGAACTGGAAATCGGACGCCACTGCATCGCTGGCATGGGCCGCGCTTTCGTTCAGCGCATCGAGGGCCGCGCGCATCGCCGCCAGTTGCTCGGGCGAGCGACGGCTGGCGGCCAGCCCGGCGGACTCCACTTCCAGGCTGATACGCAGCTCGAGCACGGCGAGCACATCGCGCAAGGTCACGATGGTCGCCGGATCGATGCGAAAACCACTCGGGCTGGGCGTATCCAGCACGAAGGTGCCGATGCCGTGGCGGGTTTCGACCTGACCTGCCGCCTGCAGCCGGGAAATGGCTTCACGCACCACGGTCCGGCTGACGCCCTGCTCTTCCATGATGGCCGACTCGGTAGGCAGCTTGTCGCCACGCTTGAGGTCACCATCGAGGATGCGCTGGGTCAGCACGGCCACCAGTTCCTGGGCCAGGCTGCGCGGTTTGCGACGGGCGCGTGGGGCGGCGCTCTGAGTATCCATAGTGAAAGTCATTCTCGAAACGGTCGGTGATTGGAGCAATCATAGCCTAAAGCGGGTTGTACGATCATGGCATGAGCCGCCGCAGGGCCCGGCGGGCGGGCGAATGCCGCCTACCCGGGCGCGCAGGGCGCCAGCCAGAGCGCTCCACGCGAATTTACCGACGCACGGGGCGTTTCTGCAATTTGCGTTGCAGGGTACGCCGGTGCATACCCAGCGCTCGCGCCGTGGCGGAAATGTTGCCGGCGTGCTCGGTGAGCACTCGCTGGATGTGCTCCCATTGCAGGCGGTCGACCGACATCGGGTTTTCCGGCACCAGCGTGTCGAGGTCAGCGTGTTCGGCCGACAGCGCCGCCAGTACGTCATCGGCGTCGGCGGGCTTGCACAGGTAGTTGCAGGCGCCACGCTTGATCGCCTCCACCGCAGTGGCGATGCTCGAATAGCCGGTGAGAATCACCACGCGCATTTCCGGATCCAGCTCCAGCAGCTTGGGCAGCAGCACCAGGCCCGAATCGCCTTCCATCTTCAGGTCCAGCGCGGCGTAGTCGGGTACATCGTCCTGGGCCAGCTTCAAGCCTTCCTCGGCGCTGCCTGCGGTGCTTACGCGAAAGCCTCGGCGGGTCATGGCACGGGCCATCACACGGGTAAACGTGGCGTCGTCGTCCACCAGCAACAGGTGCGGCAGCTCTTCGCCTTCGACTTGTTTTTCGTCAGTCATCGATCATCTCCTGGGACGCCACGGGGCAGGCGCAGCTCGGTGAGCGTGCCGCCCTCTTCATGACTATAGAGTTTTACCGAGCCGCCGGCGCGAGTCACGCTGGCCTTGCTCAAGAACAGGCCAAGGCCGAAGCCCTTGCCCTTGGTAGTGAAGAACGGTTTGCCGATCTGCTCGGCAATGGCCAGGGGAACACCCGCGCCGTGGTCGCGGATCACGATGAAGATGTCTTCACTGTCCCAGTCCAGCTTGACCTCGAGGTTGTCGGGGCAGGCATCGGCGGCGTTGTTGAGCAGGTTGAGCAGCGCCTGGGTGAGGTCCGGAGGCGGCGACAGGTGCGGCACCTCGCCTTGGCCCAGGCGGTGGAAACGGTAGCTGGACTCGGGGCGCATCAGATGCCAGCGATTGAGGGCTTCGTCGAGCCAGGCGGTGACCGGCTGATCGACCACGGCCATGCGTCGGTTGGCTTCGGCAGCCCGCACCAGTTGCTGGAGGGTTTCCTTGCACAGCTTGACCTGATCCTGCAGCACCTGCAGGTCTTCCTGCAGTTCAGGCTGGGGATGGTCCTGGCGCATTTCCTTGAGCAGCACGCTCATGGTGGCGAGCGGCGTACCCAGCTCATGGGCAGCGCCCGCAGCCTCGGTGGCCACGGCCAGCAGTTGCTGGTCACGCAGGCCCTCTTCGCGGCGCTGGGCACGCAGCTGTTCCTGGCGCCGCAGCTCCTCGGCCATCTTGGCAGCGAAGAAGGTAATCACCGAAGCAGCCAGGGCGAAGCTCAGCCACATGCCGTAGATCTGCAGGTTTTCACGGCCGATCGGCAGCGTGTCGAGGGGGTAGAAGTGCGCCAGCATGAAGGTGTAGCAGGCCAGCGCGATGCCTGAGAGCACCAGGGAGTAGACCCACGGCAGGGTCACGGCGGCAATGGTCAGGGGCACCAGGTAGTAGGACACGAACGGGTTGGCGCCGCCGCCCGAATAGTAGAGCAGGACACTGTGGATCAGCAGGTCGCAGGCCAGTTGCAGGGCGTACTCGAGCTCGGTGACCGGCAACGAGAAGCGCAGGCGCAGGACGGTCAGCGCGCAGAGTATGGCGGACACCGCCAGGGTGGTGCTCAGCGCCAGCCAGGGCAACGGCAGCAGGTGCGTCAGGTAGGCGAAACCAACCGAGCCGGCCTGAGCGGCCAGTACCAGGGTGCGGATGAAGGTCAGGCGCCAGAGGTTCTGGCGTGAAGCGGAAAGAGGCATAGGATGGGCGAGCATTTGCTCTCCAGTGAGCGCTGCAGGCGGATCGGTGCAAGTATAACCAACTCGACACGCCGACAGCGGAAACTGCGGCAAATGACCGCGCGAAACGCATGAACCAGGCATCGTTCAGGAACCGCATCCGGCCTGGCCAGTCTTACCCAGCACCTACAACAAGGAGTTTTCCATGCCCGTCATCACCCGCAGCGCCGCTTTGGTCCTTGGCGCGAGCCTGCTGGCCAGCCTTCCCGCGCTGGCCGACGAAGCCCGCTACAACCAGATTTCCCTGCGCGCCGAGGTCAGCCAGGAAGTGCCCCGCGACCTGATGCTCGTGACCCTCTACAGCGAAGAGCAGAACGCCGACCCGGCCAAGCTCGCCGCCGGAATTACCGACACCTTGAACAAAGCCCTCGCCCAGGCGCGCGAAGTCAAGGGCGTGATCGTGCGCCAGGGCAGCCGCAACAGCTACCCGATCTATGACGACAAAGGCCAGGCCATCACCGGCTGGCGCGAGCGCGCGGAAGTGCGCCTGGAAAGCGCCGATTTCCCCGCGCTGTCCAAACTCACCGGCGAACTGCTGCAGAGCCTGAAAATGGGCGCCATGGACTTCTCGATCGCCGACAAGACCCGCAAGCAGAGCGAAGACGCCCTGCTCAAGGAAGCCGTCGCTGCGTTCAAGGCCCGTGCTCAACTGGCCACCGACGCCTTGGGTGGCAAGAGCTACAAGGTGGTCAATCTCAACCTCAACAGCGCGGGCTATCCGCGGCCCTACGCGTCCGCCCCGATGATGATGAAAGCCGCCCGTTCCGACGCTGCCCCGGTAACCCCGGACGTGGAAGCCGGCACCAGCGAGGTCAGCATCAACGCTGATGGCGTCATCGAAGTCGTGATGCCTTGATGCGCTGCCGCCCTTGATCGGGCGGCCCTATCCCCTATTGCCATTCATCTGCCGAGGCCCCCATGCACATCCCCGCCTTCAAGCCACTGCTCCTGACCGCTGCCCTGTGTGCCGGGATGCCCATGGCCCAGGCCGCGAGCACCCTGGTGTACTGCTCCGAAGCCAGCCCCGCCGGCTTCGACCCCAGCCAATACACCAGCGGCACCGATTTCGACGCTTCAGCGGAAACCGTCTTCAATCGCCTGACCCAGTTCAAGCGCGGCGGCACCGAAGTCGAGCCTGGCCTGGCCACCTCCTGGGACGTATCGGCCGACGGTTTGAGCTACACCTTTCACTTGCGCGAAGGGGTCAAGTTCCACAGCACCGACTACTTCACGCCCAGCCGCGATTTCAACGCCGACGACGTGCTGTTCACCTTCCAGCGCCTGCTCGATCCCGAGCACCCCTTTCGCAAGGCCTACCCTTCGGAATCGCCCTACTTCACCGACATGGGCCTGAACACCAACATCAAGTCGGTCAGCAAACAGGACGAGCACACCGTCGTCTTCACCCTCGCCACGGTCGATGCCGCGTTCGTGCAGAACCTGGCCATGAGCTTCGCCTCGGTGCAATCCGCCGAATATGCCGCGCAGCTGCTCAAGCAGGGCAAGGCTGCCGACATCAATCAGAAACCGATCGGCACCGGCCCGTTCGTCTTCAAGCGCTATCAGAAGGATTCGCAGATCCGCTACGTTGCCAACAAGGCGTACTGGAAGCCTGAAGACGTCAAGCTCGACAACCTGATCTTCGCGATCAACACCGATGCTGCCGTGCGCCTGCAGAAACTCAAGGCCGGCGAATGCCAGGTCAGCGGCTATCCGCGTCCCGCCGACATCGAGGTGATGAAACAGGATCCCAACCTGCGTGTGCTCAGCCAGCCCGGCTTCAACCTGGGCTTCCTTGCCTACAACGTGACCCATCCGCCGCTCGATCAACTCAAGGTGCGTCAGGCACTGGACATGGCGATCGACAAGCCCGCCATCATCAAGGCGGTGTACCAGAGCGCCGGCCAACTGGCACAGAACGCCCTGCCCCCCGCGCAATGGTCTTACGACACGGGCATCAAGGACGCGCCCCACGACATCACCAAGGCCCGCGCGCTGCTCAAGGAAGCCGGGATCAAGGAAGGCACGACCATCGACCTGTGGGCCATGACGGTGCAGCGCGCTTCCAACCCCAACGCGCGCATGTCGGCGCAGATGATCCAGAGCGATTGGGCCAAGGTCGGCATCAAGGCCAACATCGTCAGCTACGAATGGGGCGAGTACATCAAGCGCGCCAAGAACGGCGAGCACGACACCATGATCTACGGCTGGACCGGCGACAACGGCGACCCCGACAACTGGCTCGGCGTGCTCTACAGCTGTGCGGCGGTCAAGGGCAGCAACTACGCCAAATGGTGCGACCCGGCCTACGACAAGCTGATCCAGCAGGCCAAGCTGAGCAGCGATCGCGACGAGCGTGTGAAGCTGTACCAGCAGGCGCAGCGTATCCTCAAGCAACAGGTGCCGATCACGCCCATCGCCAACTCCACGGTGTTCCAGCCCATGCGCAAGGAAGTTCAGGACTTCCGCATCAGCCCCTTCGGCCTGACCCCTTTCTACGGTGTCAGCCTCTCGCAGTGATACCTAACGCCCCATTGCAGTGCGCCAGCGTGGTGCAGTGGGGTCGATAAGCGTGTGTTCTGCTGCAAAACGTTATTGATCGTGCGTTCAACTATCGAAAAAATTATATCGATGCGACATTCGTGTACGCCCGTCCCACCGTTTCAACCCCGATTCGATGCAAACAGTTGATTTGGGTATGCCGCCTGCATAAGTATCGGCCGGGTCGGCCCACAAGGTCGCCCTCATTCTTAAAATGACAACAACTGAGGCCACCATGCTCAAAACCGCGGTCATTCCGTTCATCGTCGGGGCCGGCCTGCTTGCCAGCGCCCCTTTCGCCCATGCTGCGAGCAACCTTGTATTCTGCTCCGAAGGCAGTCCGGCGGGTTTTGACCCGGCGCTGTATACCAGTGGCACGGATTTCGACGCTTCTGCAGAAACCGTCTTCAACCGTCTGAGCCAGTTCGAGCGTGGCGGCACTGCGGTCATTCCTGGCCTGGCCACGAGCTGGGACATCTCCGAAGACGCACTGACCTACACCTTCCACCTGCGCGAAGGGGTCAAGTTCCACACCACCGACTACTTCAAGCCGTCCCGCGAATTCAACGCCGACGACGTGCTGTTCACGTTCAACCGCATGATCGACAAGAACATGCCGTTCCGCAAAGCCTATCCGACCGAGTTCCCGTACTTCACCGACATGGGCATGGACGAGAACATCACCAACATCGAGAAGCTCGACGACCACACCGTTCGCTTCACCCTGAAGACCGTCGACGCCGCCTTCATCCAGAACATGGCGATGAGCTTCGCTTCGATCCAGTCCGCCGAATACGCCGCCCAACTGCTCAAGCAGGGCAAGGCCGCCGACATCAACCAGAAGCCGATCGGCACCGGCCCGTTCGTGTTCAACCGCTACCAGAAAGACGCGCAGATTCGCTACAAGGGCAACAAGGACTACTGGAACCCGGATGACGTGAAGATCGACAACCTGATCTTCGCCATCACCACCGATGCATCGGTGCGCATGCAGAAACTCAAGAAGAACGAATGCCAGGTCAGCGTGTACCCACGCCCGGCCGACCTCAAGCCGCTCAAGGAAGACAACAAGCTGCAGATGCCTGACCAGGCCGGCTTCAACCTGGGCTACATCGCCTACAACGTCACCCATGAACCGCTCGGCAACCTCAAGGTCCGCCAGGCGCTGGACATGGCCGTGAACAAGAAAAGCATCATCGAAGCCGTGTACCAGGGCGCTGGCCAGCTGGCAGTGAACGCCATGCCGCCGACCCAGTGGTCCTACGACGAAAGCATCAAGGACGCCGGCTACAACGTGGAAGAGGCCAAGAAGCTGCTCAAGGAGGCCGGCGTCAAGGAAGGTACCGAGATCACCCTGTGGGCGATGCCGGTGCAGCGTCCCTACAACCCCAATGCCAAGTTGATGGCCGAGATGCTGCAATCGGACTGGGCCAAGGTGGGTATCAAGGCCAAGATCGTCAGTTACGAATGGGGTGAGTACCTCAAGCGAGCCAAGGCCGGCGAGACCGATGCCATGCTGATCGGCTGGAGCGGTGACAACGGTGACCCGGACAACTGGCTCGGCACCCTGTACGGCTGCGACGCGGTGAACGGCAACAACTTCTCGAAGTGGTGCGACAAGGACTACGACCAGTTGATCAAGACCGCCAAGGCCACGCCTGACCAGGCCAAGCGCACCGAACTGTACAAGCAGGCCCAGGTGCGCCTCAAGGAACAGGTGCCGATCACCCCGATCGCGCACTCCACGGTCTACCAGCCCATGAGCGCCAAGGTCACCGACTTCAAGATCAGCCCCTTTGGCTTGAACTCGTTCTATGGCGTAGGCCTGAAGGACTGACAAAGGCGTCTCCCCCATGCAGGCGAGCGATGGACCGGCAGGTCCGTCGCTCACTTTGCCTGCACAAACGCCAGGATCTTTCCCACAGCACTACCGGAATACGCCGACATACACCTTAGTCAAATGGAACTAGCTTTCCTTGGCGACGGCCGTCCTATTCCTGCCAGGGGACTGGCGACCCACGATCGGAAAACAACAAGACAGGGACTATCATGCGACATACAAAGCTTTGCTCCGCCATGCTCGCTCTGGGCCTGCTCGGCCAGGTCGGCCTCAGCCAGGCCGCGAACAGCCTGGTGTACTGCTCCGAAGGCAGCCCCGCAGGTTTCGACATCGCCCAGTACACCAGCGGCACCGACAACGATGCTTCGCAACCGATCTACAACCGCCTGACCGAATTCGAAAAAGGCGGGACCAGTGTCATTCCCGCACTGGCCACCAAATGGGACATCTCGGAAGACGGCCTGACCTACACCTTCCACCTGCGCGAAGGGGTCAAGTTCCACAGCAACGAGGCGTTCAAGCCAACCCGTGACTTCAACGCCGACGACGTGCTGTTCACCTTCAACCGCATGCTCGACCCCAACCAGCCGTTCCGCAAGGCCTACCCCACCGAGTTTCCCTACTTCGTCAGCATGAGCCTGGACAAGAACATCGCCAAGGTCGAAAAAGCTGACGACCACACCGTGGTGTTCACCCTCAACGCCGTGGATGCCGCGTTCGTGCAGAACATCGCCATGAACTTTGCCTCCATCCTGTCCGCCGAGTACGCCGACCAGCTGCTCAAGAGCGGCAACATGCGCGACATCAACCAGAAGCCGATCGGCACCGGCCCGTTCGCCTTCCAGCGTTACCAGAAGGACTCGCAGATCCGCTACAAGGCCAACCCGCAGTACTGGGACATGAGCCAGGTAAAGGTCGACCAGTTGATCTTCGCCATCAACACCGATGCTTCGGTGCGCATGCAGAAGCTCAAGAAGAACGAGTGCCAGGTGACGGCCTACCCACGCCCCGCCGACCTCGCGGGCCTCAAGGCAGACCCCAAGCTCAAGGTCATGGAGCAGGCTGGCTACAACCTGGGCTACATCACCTACAACGTGCGCCACAAGCCGTTCGACCAGCTGGAAGTGCGCCAGGCGATGGACATGGCGGTGAACAAGGACGCCATCCTCAAGGCCGTCTACCAGGGTGCCGGGCAAAAAGCAGTCAATGCCATGCCGCCGACCCAGTGGTCCTACGACGAGAGCATCAAGGACGCACCTTTCGACCCGGAGAAAGCCAAGCAGATGCTGCAGGCCGCCGGGGTCAAGGAAGGCACCGAGATCACCCTCTGGGCCATGCCCGTGCAGCGTCCGTACAACCCCAACGCCAAGCTGATGGCTGAAATGCTGCAGGCCGACTGGGGCAAGATCGGCCTCAAGGTCAAGATCGTCAGCTACGAATGGGGCGAGTACCTGGACCGCACCAAACGTGGCGAACACGACGTCTCGCTGATTGGCTGGACTGGCGACAACGGTGACCCGGACAACTGGTTGGGCACGCTGTACAGCTGCGATGCGATTGGCAGCAACAACTACTCGATGTGGTGCAACCAGGACTACGACAAGCTGGTGCAGCAGGCCAAGCGCGTGACCGATCGCGACGAGCGCAGCGTGCTCTATCGCCAGGCGCAGCAGTTGCTCAAGCAGCAGGTGCCGATCACCCCGATCGCCCACTCCACCGTCAACCAGCCGGTCAGCGCCAAGGTCGACGGCTTCAAGGTCAGCCCGTTCGGGCGTAACGATTTCGGCGGCGTAAGCGTCCGCGACTAGATAAGCCCAGCCCTCCCAAACCCATGGTCGTGCCATGGGTTTGGGGAGCTTTTGGCAAAAAAGAGCAAGCAAACGTTTGCAACTGTCACCACCCGCCATGGATTGGGCACAAGCCGCCTCGATAAAGCGGCAATAAAACCAAAAAATGTAAGGAGCTTCAGTTGAAAATCACCAAGAGAGCAGTACTCACGTTGTCCTTGAGCGGTTTCACGCCCCTGGCCCTGGCCGAAGAAGTCAGCCAGGCTTTCGTCCCTCTTAGCGTCAAGACCAGCAGCGCCCAGGATGAAGCCCAGGGCTTCATCGAGGACTCGAGCCTGACCGGCTCGACGCGCAACTGGTTCGCCAAGGAAAAAGGCAAGCGCGGCCTGACCTGGGGCATCAACAAAGGCAACGGCGCCACCGAACGCACCGGCAGCCGCGATACCTGGGTACAGGGCACCATCGTCAACTACACCTCGGGCTTTACCCAAGGCACGGTAGGTTTCAGTACCGAAGTGGCGGCCTACAACACCGTGGCTCTGGAGCAAGGCAAAGGCCGCGTGGCTGGCGGCGGCAACCGCACCCTGACCGACCACGACGGCGAAGTGGTCGACCAGTGGACCAAGGCAGGCCTGGCCAACCTCAAGGCACGGGTTTCAAACACGGTGGTGACCGCCGGGCGGCAATCGCTGAACACACCGGTGCTGGCCTTCATCGGCAACCGTGCCCTGCCCTCCAGCTTCGAGGGTGTCAGCGTGCACAGCGCCGAGTTCGACAACCTCGATTTCGACCTCGGTACGTTCAGCCGGGTGTCGCCGCGCACCGAGCAGGGCCTGAGCAAATTCAGGACCGAGTACGGCAACGGCACCACTACCGATCAGGTCAACATCTTCGGCCTCAACTACCAGCCGCTGAAAAGCCTGACCACCAGCCTGTACGCGTCCAACGTCAAGGATCTCTGGAACCAGTACTATTTCGGCGCAGCCCATGAATTGGGGGATGCCTCGGTACTGAGCCTGAGCACCGGGTTCAACTATTACAAGACCAAGGATGCGGGCAGCGCCAAGATGGGTGCCATCGACAACGACACCTACAGCCTGTCGTTGACCGCGACGCACAAGGCGCACAGCCTGACCCTGGCCTTCCAGGAAGTGAACGGCGACGAATACTTCGACTATTTGCACGAGACCAACGCCATCTTCCTGGCCAACTCGCTGTTCTCCGACTACAACGGCCCGAACGAAAAATCGTTCCAGGTCGGCTACGGGCTGGACATGGCCAGCTATGGCGTACCGGGGCTCAAGTTCAGCGTCTACACCGCGCGCGGCTGGGGCATCGATGGCACGCGCTACAAGGGTGGCGGCTATGACGGCATTCAGGCTCAGGACGGCGAAAGCCATTACGAGTACGGCTTCGGCACCTCATACGCCGTGCAGGGCGGGCCATTGAAGGCCAGCACCATTCGCGCGACCTACAGTGCCCACCGCGCCAGCGCCAATCAGGTCGATGGCAGCCTCAACGAGCTGCGCATCGTCACTACCATTCCGTTCCAGATTCTTTGATCGGCGAGCGCTGCCCGTGGTTCGCCGAATCACGGGCAGCGACTACGCTTACGTGCGATTGCGAGGGCAACGATGAAAACGCTATCACTCAAGGCTGCCGTAGCCGCCGCCCTGCTCGGCATGAGCCTGGGCGCCAGTGCCAAACCGCTGGTGGTCTGCACCGAAGCCAGTCCCGAAGGTTTCGATATCGTTCAGTACACCGGTGCGGTGACGGCCGACGCCTCAGCCGAAACGGTGTTCAACCGCCTCGTCGACTTCACGCCGGGCAGCACCGATATCCAGCCCGGCCTGGCACGAAGCTGGGACATCAGCGAAGACGGCAAGACCTACACTTTCCACCTGCGCGAGGGCGTGAAGTTCCATACCACGGACTACTTCAAGCCGACCCGCAACCTCACTGCCGACGACGTGCTGTGGAGCTTCATGCGCCAGTTCGATGCCAACCACCCCTGGCATGACAAATCGACCATGGGCTATCCGTACTTCGAATCGATGGGCATGGGTGAGTTGATCCAGAGCATCGACAAGCTTGACGAGCTGACCGTGCGTTTCGTGCTCAAGCGCCCAGAGGCGCCCTTCCTGCGCGACATGGCAATGGGCTTCACCTCGATCTATTCCGCCGAATATGCCGACCAGCTGCTCAAGGCCGGCAAGACCGCCGAGCTGAACAGCAAGCCGATCGGCACCGGCCCCTTCGTGTTCGTGCGCTACAGCAAGGACGCCCAGGTTCGCTACAAGGCCAACCCCGACTATTACAACGGCAAGCCACCGGCCGACCCGCTGATCTTCGCCATCACCGTGGACAACAACGTGCGGGCGCAGAAGCTGCGCGCCAACGAATGCCAGGTCGCGGTGTACCCCAAGCCGGACGACGTGCCCGGCATCAAGGCCGACCCGCAGCTCAAGATCGCGGAAATGGACGCCCTGATGACCAGCTACGTGGCCATCAACACCACCCACAAGTACCTGAGCGACGTGCGCGTGCGCCAGGCCATCCAGATGGCCTTCGACAAGCAGACCTTCGTGCGTACGCTGTTCGGCGAAGGCAACGCAACGCCGGGCGTGGGCCCCTACCCGACCACCCTGCTGGGCTACAATCATTCCCTGAAGGACTTGCCCTACGATCCGGCCAAGGCCCGGGCGCTGCTCAAGGAAGCCGGCGTTCCGGAAGGTACGTCGTTCACCATCTTTGCGCGCAATGGCAGCAGCCCGACCAACCCCAATTCCAGCCTGGCGGCGCAGCTGCTCCAGGCGGACCTGGCCAAGGTAGGCATCAAGCTGGATATTCGCGTGCTGGAGTGGGGCGAGTTGATCAAGCGCCTGAAACTGGGCGAACATGACCTGGCTTTCTACGGTTGGGCCGGCGACAACGGCGATCCGGACAACTTTCTCAGCCCGAACCTGACGTGTGAAGCGGCGAAGAACGGCGAAAACGCCGCTCGCTGGTGCAACCCGGAGTTCGATGCATTGGTGAACAAGGCCCGCGAAGCCACTGAACCGGCGGCGCGCGCGGCGTTCTACGAACAGGCACAGGTCATTTTTCTCAAAGAGCAACCCTGGTTGAGCCTGGCGTATCCACGCCTGTTCTCGGCCATGCGCAAGAACGTCGAAGGCTTCCACATAAGCCCGATGACCAATAATAACTTCTCCACCACCCAGGTGAAGTAGAAAAAGACGCCCCGCTTCGGCGCCCATCCGGGCGGACGCGGGGCATGCCTAACCGGCTGATGAGGTACTACGCACGATGTTTAGTTTTATTGCCCGACGTGTGGGATTGCTGATCCCCACTTTCTTCGGCATCACGCTATTGACCTTCGCGTTGATACGCCTGATTCCCGGTGACCCTGTCGAAGTGATGATGGGCGAGCGTCGGGTCGACCCCGAAATGCACGCACAGGCGATGGAACGCCTGGGTCTGAACAAGCCCCTGTATGCCCAGTACCTGGACTACATCGGCAACCTTGCCCAGGGCAACCTGGGCGAGTCGCTGCGGACCCGTGAAAGCGTGTGGACCGAGTTCACCGCACTGTTTCCGGCCACCCTGGAGCTGTCCATTGCCGCGCTGATCTTCGCCGGCATTCTGGGCCTGCTCGCCGGGGTAATCGCCGCGCTCAAGCGAGGCTCCCTGTTCGATCACGGGGTCATGGGCATCTCCCTGGCCGGCTATTCCATGCCGATTTTCTGGTGGGGCCTGATCCTGATCATGTTCTTCTCGGTGACCCTGGGCTGGACGCCGGTCTCCGGGCGCATCGACCTGTTGTACGACATCGAGCCGAAAACCGGCTTCATGCTCATCGACACGCTGTTCAGCGAAGACGAAGGCGCCTGGTGGGATGCTCTGCACCACCTGATTCTGCCGGCCATCGTATTGGGCACCATCCCGCTTGCGGTGATCGCGCGCATGACCCGTTCCTCGATGCTCGAAGTGCTGCGCGAGGACTACGTGCGCACGGCGCGCGCCAAGGGCCTGTCGCCGGCCCGCGTGGTCTTCGTGCACGGCCTGCGTAACGCGCTGATTCCGGTGCTGACGGTGTTCGGCCTGCAGGTCGGCACGCTGCTGGCCGGTGCGGTACTGACCGAAACCATTTTCTCCTGGCCGGGCATCGGCAAGTGGCTGATCGAGGCCATCGGCGCCCGTGACTACCCTGTCGTGCAGAACGGCATCCTGTTGATCGCCTGCCTGGTGATCCTGGTCAACTTCGTCGTGGATATCCTCTACGGCCTGGCCAACCCACGCATCCGTCATCAGCGCTGAGACCCTATCCATGACTACGAAAATCGAAACGGTAGCGGTGGATCAGAGCCTGCTCTATCCCTCCCCGTACAAAGAATTCTGGCAGGCTTTTGCCAAGAACAAGGGCGCCGTGGCCGGCCTGGTGTTCATGCTGATCATCGTCTTCTGCGCGCTGTTCGCGCCCTGGGTGGCACCGCACAACCCCAGCGAGCAGTACCGCGACTTTCTCCTGACCCCGCCGGTATGGCTGGAAGGCGGCCAGTGGCAGTTCATCCTGGGCACCGACGAACTGGGCCGCGACCTGCTTTCGCGCCTGATCCAGGGTTCGCGGCTGTCGCTGCTGATCGGCCTGTCGTCGGTGGTGATGTCACTGATCCCGGGCATCCTCATGGGTCTGCTGGCCGGCTTTTTCCCACGCATCCTCGGGCCGTCGATCATGCGCCTGATGGACGTCATGCTGGCGCTGCCGTCGCTGCTGCTGGCAGTGGCCATCGTCGCCATTCTCGGCCCTGGCCTGATCAACACCGTGATCGCCATTGCCGTGGTGTCGCTGCCTTCCTACGTGCGCCTGACCCGCGCTGCGGTGATGGGTGAACTGAACCGCGACTACGTCACTGCCGCGCGGCTGGCCGGGGCAACGCTGCCACGCCTGATGTTCATTACCGTGCTGCCCAACTGCATGGCGCCGCTGATCGTGCAGGCCACTTTGAGTTTCTCCTCGGCGATTCTCGACGCCGCTGCGCTGGGCTTCCTGGGCCTGGGCGTGCAACCGCCGACGCCGGAATGGGGCACCATGCTGGCCTCGGCGCGGGACTACATCGAACGCGCCTGGTGGGTGGTGAGCCTGCCGGGTCTGACCATTCTGCTCAGCGTGCTGGCAATCAACCTGATGGGCGACGGGCTGCGCGATGCGCTGGACCCCAAACTCAAGAACGCCGCCTGAGGAGCCGACCATGTCACTTTTGAATATCAACAACCTGAACGTGCGCTTTGGCGACGCCAAGGCTGTGCCGGTCGTCGACGGGCTGGACCTCAGCGTGGACAAGGGCGAAGTGCTCGCCATCGTCGGCGAGTCGGGCTCGGGCAAGTCGGTGACCATGATGGCCCTGATGGGCCTGATCGACGCGCCCGGCATCGTCACGGCCGACTCGCTGCTGTTCGACGGCCACGACATGCTCAAGCTCAACGCACGGCAACGGCGCAAGGTGGTCGGCAAGGACCTGGCGATGATTTTCCAGGATCCGATGACCGCCCTGAACCCAAGCTACACCGTGGGCTTCCAGATCGAGGAGGTCTTGCGCCAGCATCTGGGCATGTCCGGCAAGGCCGCGCGCCAGCGGGCCCTGGAACTGCTCAAGAAGGTGGAAATTCCTGCGGCGGAAAGCCGTCTGGATGCCTACCCCCATCAACTGTCCGGTGGCATGAGCCAGCGCGTGGCAATCGCCATGGCGATTGCCGGCGAACCCAAGCTGCTGATCGCCGACGAACCCACCACTGCCCTGGACGTGACCATTCAGGCGCAGATCATGGAATTGCTGCTCAACCTGCAACAAGAGCAGAACATGGGCCTGATCCTGATCACCCATGACCTGGCCGTGGTGGCCGAAACTGCCCAGCGCGTGTGCGTGATGTACGCCGGCCAGGCGGTGGAGGTGGGCCACGTGCCGCAACTGTTCGATATCCCTGCGCACCCCTACAGCGAAGCGCTGCTGATGGCCATCCCCGAGCACAGCGAGGGCGCCGAACGCCTGGCCACCCTGTCCGGCATCGTCCCGGGCCGCTACGACCGTCCGCAGGGCTGCCTGCTTTCGCCACGCTGCCCGTACGTGCGTGAAAACTGCCGTACCGAACGCCCTGCCCTGGATCAGAAAACCCAGAGCCTGGCGCGCTGTTTCTACCCACTCAATCAGGAGGTGGCGTAATGAGCGTCGTACTGACCGCCCGCGACCTTACTCGCCACTACAACGTCTCGGCCGGGCTGTTCAAGCCTGATGCCGTGGTGCGCGCCCTCAATGGCGTGTCCTTCGAGCTCGAAGCCGGCAAGACCCTTGCCGTGGTCGGTGAATCGGGCTGCGGCAAGTCGACCCTGGCGCGTGCGCTGACCCTGATCGAAGAGCCTTCGTCCGGCTCGCTGCAGATTGCCGGCCAGGAAGTCGCCGGCGCCAGCAAGGCCGAGCGCAAGCAATTGCGCAAGGACGTGCAGATGGTCTTCCAGAGCCCCTATGCCTCGCTCAATCCGCGGCAGAAGATCGGCGATCAGCTGGGCGAGCCACTGCTCATCAACACCTCGCTGAGCAAGGCCGAGCGACGCGAGAAGGTCCAGGCAATGATGCAACAGGTCGGCCTGCGGCCCGAGCACTACCAGCGCTACCCGCACATGTTCTCCGGTGGTCAGCGCCAGCGTATTGCCTTGGCTCGTGCCATGATGCTGCAGCCAAAGGTGCTGGTCGCCGATGAGCCGACCTCGGCACTCGACGTGTCGATCCAGGCGCAGGTGCTGAACCTGTTCATGGACCTGCAGCAGGAGTTCAACACTGCGTACGTGTTCATTTCACACAACCTGGCGGTTGTGCGTCACGTGGCCGACCAGGTGCTGGTGATGTACCTGGGCCGGCCGGCGGAAATGGGGCCCAAGGAGGACATCTATACCCGGCCTCTGCACCCGTACACCCAGGCCCTGCTGTCGGCAACGCCGACCATCAAGCCCGATCCGCTCAAGCCCAAGATCAAGATCGTCGGCGAATTGCCCAACCCGTTGAATCCGCCGTCGGGCTGTGCATTCCACAAGCGTTGCCCGTACGCCACCGAACGCTGCAGCACGGAAATACCGGCGTTCCGGCCGGTGGATACGCGGCAAGTGGCGTGTCATTACGCCGAACAGTTCCTGTAACGCTTCAAGGCCTCTTCGCTCACTGTCGAAGAGGCCTTTTGCCTCCCCTTCCTCCCAGTGCATCCGCAGACGAATGTCTCTATGATGCCGAACATGATCAAAGACCCCTTCGCCCGCCTCAACCTCGATCGCGAGGTCATCACCGTCAGCCAGCTCAATGGCCGCGCCCGTGTATTGCTCGAAGACGTCTTCAGCAACATCTGGGTCGAAGGTGAAATCTCCAACCTGGCGCGTCCGGCGTCCGGCCACGTCTATTTCACCCTGAAGGACAGTGGTGCGCAGGTACGCTGCGCCTTGTTCAGGCAGAACGCCCAACGCGTGCGCCAGGTCCTCAAGGACGGCGCAGCGGTAAAGGTGCGTGGCAAGGTCTCGCTGTTCGAAGGCCGTGGTGACTATCAATTGATCCTCGATACCGTGGAGCCTGCCGGCGACGGCGCGCTGCGCATGGCGTTCGATGCGCTCAAGGTCAAGCTCGATGCCGAAGGCCTGTTCAGCAGGGAGCGCAAGGTTGCGCTGCCGGCTCACCCGCAACGCATCGGGATCGTCAGCTCGCCGACCGGTGCGGTGATCCGCGACATCATCAGTGTATTCCGTCGCCGCGCCCCGCAGATCCAGCTGACCCTGATCCCGACCGCCGTGCAAGGCCGCGAAGCCACCGCTCAGATCGTCCGCGCGCTGCGCCTGGCCGATGCGCGCGGGTTCGACGCGATCATCCTCGCCCGTGGCGGCGGTTCGCTGGAGGACCTCTGGTGCTTCAACGAAGAAGCCGTGGCGCGCGCCGTCGATGCCTGTGTGACGCCGATCGTCAGTGCCGTAGGCCACGAGACCGACGTGTCCATCAGCGACTTCGTGGCCGACGTACGTGCCCCTACTCCTTCGGCAGCTGCCGAACTGCTGGCCCCGGATGCCGGCGACCTGCAGCGCCGACTCGACAGCCTGCAGCGGCGCCTGGTGTTGCGCATGCACAATCGCCTGGCCCACGAACGCCTGCGTGTGGAAGGGCTGACCCGCCGCCTGCGCCATCCCGGCGAACGTCTGCGCCAACAGGCACAGCGCCTGGACGACCTGGACATGCGCATGCGCCGCGCCTTCGAACGGCAGATGACTGCGCGCGCGCACCGCCTGGCACAGTTGCAGACGCGGCTTGCCGGGCAGCACCCGGACCGAGTCCTGCGGCTGCTCAAACAGCGCCTGGATGGCCTGGCCGAGCGTCTGCCGCGGGCCATGCGCGACACCCTCAAGGCGCGTCGTCTGTTGCTGCAGAGCCAGGTGCAGACCCTGCACGTGGTCAGCCCATTGGCGACCCTCGGACGCGGCTACAGCATCCTGCTCGATGAGCGGGGCCAGGCCATCCGCAGCGCCGAGCAGACCCAGCGCGGTCAATGCCTGATCGCAAGGCTCGGCGAAGGCGAGCTTGCAGTGCGCGTCGAGGACAATCACCTCACGCCCGTTACCCTTTCCCTACTGGACTGATCCATGCCGCGTTTTCTCGTTGTCGCCCTGCTGATATGCCTGTCTTCGTTCGCCCAGGCGGACAGCTACATCACCCGGCTGTTGAACAAACCGGTGCCCGGCGGCGTGGTGGTGGTCGATCTGGGCAGCGCCAGCCAGGCACCAAAGGCCACCTACGATGGCAGGCAGGTGCTGGTGGTCAACGAGCAAGGCACCTGGCGCGCCATCGTAGGTATTCCATTGACGGTCAAGCCGGGCCCGGCGCAGTTGAGCGTGGCCGGGCGCACCGTCGCTTTTCAGGTGGGCAGCAAACAGTACCCGGAACAGCGGATCACTTTGAAGAATACACGGCAGGTCAACCCCAACCCGGCCGACATCAAACGCATCGACGGCGAACTGGCCGAGCAGCTGCGCGCCTATCGCAGCTTCAGCGCTGGCACGCCGAGCAACCTGCTGCTGGACAAGCCTGTCAGCGGACCGCTGTCGAGCAAGTTCGGCGTGCGGCGTTTCTTCAACGGCGAGGAGCGCAATCCGCACTCGGGCCTGGATTTCGCGGTGCCGGCCGGCACGCCGATCAAGACCCCTGCCAATGGCAAGGTGATTCTGGTGGGTGATTACTTCTTCAATGGCAACACCGTGTTCGTCGACCATGGGCAGGGCTTCATCAGCATGTTCTGTCACATGTCCAAGATCGACGTGAAGGTCGGGCAAAGCCTGGCACGCGGTGCAGTGGTCGGCCGGGTCGGCTCCACCGGCCGCGCGACCGGACCGCACATGCACTGGAATATCAGCCTCAACGATGCGCGGGTCGATCCGGCGATCTTCATCAACGCCTTTCAGCCTTGACCCACCGGAAATCCTCTCAGCACTGCTTGACCTGTGGGAGCGGGCTCTGCCCGCGAAGGCCGCACCGTCGACCCAGCGCATTGCGCCGCCCCTTAAAGCCACGCAATCTCTGGCACCCCTTTCCAAATCTTCAGCAATAAAATCTCGCCTGCCCCAAGATACCCAACTCTCCTACCATTTTTCTCAATACCCTTGCCATTTTTCACCCCACTGGTTAGGGTTGGGGTCATGAACACTGCACACACCCTCATCCAGCTCCGCCAACACCGCAGCCTCTGCCTGGTCGGTGCACGACTGCCTGGCTGAAACGCGTCGCCTCGCCTCTTCACCATTCGAATGACCGGCAGGCCCTTTCCCCAGGCTGCTCACCAAGGATTTTCACCATGTCCATGCTCAAAGACCCGTCGCAGAAGTACCGTGCGTTCCCGACTATCGACCTGCCCGACCGCACCTGGCCGTCGAAAGCCATCACGGTGGCCCCTATCTGGTGCAGCTCCGACCTGCGAGACGGCAATCAATCGCTGATCGAGCCCATGGACGCGGCAAAGAAGCTGCGCTTCTGGAAAACCCTGGTCGCCGTTGGCGTGAAGGAAATCGAAGCCTCCTTCCCCTCCGCCTCGCAGACCGATTTCGATTTCGTGCGCACCCTGATCGAAGACGGCCACATCCCGGACGACACGACCATTCAGGTGTTGACCCAGGCCCGCGAAGACCTCATTGCGCGCACCTTCGAATCGCTCAAGGGCGCCAAGAAGGCCATCGTTCACCTGTACAACGCCACGTCGCCGTCCTTCCGCAAGATCGTGTTCAACCAGGACAAGCAGGGCGTCAAGGACATAGCGGTAAATGCCGCCAAGCTGTTCGTCAAATACGCAGCCCAGCAGCCTGAAACCCAGTGGACCTTCCAGTACTCGCCGGAAACCTTCAGCGCCACCGAACTCGAGTTCGCCAAGGAAGTCTGCGATGCGGTGATCGAGGTGTGGAATCCCACCCCGCAGAACAAGGTCATCCTCAACCTGCCGGCCACCGTGGAGGTGTCCACGCCCAACATCTATGCCGACCAGATCGAATGGTTCGGCCGCCATATCAGCCGTCGCGACAGCGTGCTGTTGAGCCTGCACACGCACAACGACCGTGGCACCGGCGTGGCTGCCACCGAGCTGGGCCTGATGGCCGGCGCGGATCGCGTCGAAGGCTGCCTGTTCGGCAATGGCGAACGTACCGGCAACGTCGACCTGGTGACCCTCGGCTTGAACCTGTACACCCAGGGCGTCAATCCCGAGCTGGATTTTTCCGACATCGACGGTATCCGCAAGGTGGTCGAAGAGTGCAACCAGTTGCCGGTGCATCCTCGTCATCCGTACGTGGGCGATCTGGTTCACACCGCGTTCTCCGGCTCGCACCAGGATGCCATCCGCAAGGGGTTCACCCAGCAGAAGGAAGGCACGTTGTGGGAGGTGCCATACCTGCCGATCGACCCGGCCGACATCGGTCGCAGCTACGAAGCAGTCATCCGCGTGAACAGTCAGTCGGGCAAGGGTGGCATCACCTACCTGCTGGAACAGGAATACGGCATCAGCCTGCCGCGCCGCATGCAGATCGAGTTCAGCCAGGTGGTACAGGGTGAAACCGACCGCCTGGGCCTCGAGATGACCGCCCAGCAGATCTACGCCTTGTTGCGTAAAGAGTATCTGCAGGCCAACACGCCTTACGCGCTGATCAGTCATCGGTTGCAGGAAGAAAACGGCAACAGTGCCGTGGACGTCGAAGTGCACAGTGACGGAGAAACCCAACACTGGCGTGGCAAGGGCAACGGCGCGCTGGAAGCGCTGGTCGCCTCCATGCCAATCGCCGTCGAGATCATGGACTACAACGAACACGCTATCGGCGCAGGCACGAACGCCAAGGCCGCAGCCTACATCGAGCTGCGGGTGGCCGGTGGCCGTCCCGTGCATGGCGTGGGTGTGGATGAAAACATCACCACGGCCAGCTTCAAGGCCCTGTTCAGCGCGCTGAACCGGTCGCTGAGCCAGCAGGAAGCCAAGGCGGCCTGACGCCTCAGGCCACACAAGAGCCGGCCCATCAGGGCCGGTTTTTTTATGCCTGCGCTACCCCGTAGGAGCGGTCATCGGCCACGAAAAACACACCGCAGTGTGTCAGGCATAACGCCATGAACCCTTCGCGGCCACAGACCGCTCCTACATACTATCGAATCATCGGCCGCGAAAAACGCACCGCGGCGTGTCAGGCATGAGCGTTCCTAGCGCAGCTCGTATTCGTCAGCGTCCAGATGGGCCGGGAACCTGCCGCGGTAGGCGCGCAACGCTTCGGTACTTAGGCTTGCGTGGAAGACCCCGTCGGCCTCGCCAGCGCTCAGCAGATTCTCGCCCTGAAAGTCCAACACCTGGCTGTCGCCTGTGTAGGCAAAGCCCTTGCCATCGGTGCCCACGCGGTTCACTGCGGCTACGTAACACAGGTTCTCGATTGCCCGAGCTGGCAGCAGGCGGTTCCAGTGCATGCGTCGCGCGCCCGGCCAGTTGGCGGTGTACAGCAGCAGGTCAGTGCCTTGGGCATCGCGGCTCCACACTGGAAAACGCAGGTCGTAGCAGATCAACGGACGCACGCGCCAGCCCTTCACGGAAAACACCGCCTGGTGCTCCCCAGCACTGTAGTGCTCGTGCTCTGCAGCCATGCGAAACAGATGGCGCTTGTCGTAATGCAGCATCTGGCCGTCCGGGCACGCCCACAACAGGCGGTTGCGATAGCTGCCGTCTGCAGCCTGGACGATCACGCTGCCGGTCACTACCGCGTCGAGCTTGTCGGCCCACGCCAACAGCCAGCCGTGAGTCACCCCATTCTCCGGCTCGCACTGGCTTTCGGACTCCATCGAGAACCCTGTGGTGAACATCTCCGGCAGGACCACCAGATCTGCACCCCGCGCGTGCTCGAGCAAGGCATCGAAGTGCTCGAGATTGGCTTCGCGGTCGTGCCAGGCCAGCTGGGTCTGCACCAATGCGAGCTTGAGTTCCGGGGCATGCTCGACAACAGTCGCTTCACTCATATTCGGCATAATGTGCTCGCTGCCTCGCGCAGCGTCTCCTCACGTTTGGCGAAACACAATCGGATCAGGCGCTGATCCGCTACCGGGGTGCGATAGAACACCGACACCGGAATGCTCGCTACCCCATGCTCGCGCGTCAACCACAGCGCCATGTCGACATCGTTCAAGTCAGGCCGGATCGCCGAATAGTCGACCAGTTGAAAGTAGGTACCGGGCGTGGGTGTCAACGTGAAGCGGGAATCCGCCAGCAGGTCGCAGAGCAGATCACGCTTGCCTTGATAGAACGCCGGCAGCTCATCCACATGTCCAGGGTGTGCGGCCATGTAGTCGGCCAACGCGTACTGCAGCGGCGTGACCCCGCAGAAGCTGACGTACTGGTGCACCTTGCGCAGTTCCCGGCTCAGGGCCGGCGGTGCGATCACATAGCCGGTTTTCCAGCCCGTGACGTGGTAGGTCTTGCCGAACGAGCTGACCACGAACGCGCGCTCATACAAGCGTTCATGAGCGAGCACGCTGGCGTGAGCGACGCCGTCGAACACCAGATGCTCATAGACCTCGTCGCTGAGTATGTAGATGTCGCGGTCGGCGATCAGTGCCGCCAACCGGTCCAGTTCCGCGGCACTGATCAAGGCACCGCTGGGATTATGCGGCGTGTTGATGATGATCATGCGTGTGCGCGCGGTAATGGCATCGCTCAACCGCTGCCAGTCGATCGTGAAGTTCTCGGCATCCAGCTGCACGTGCACGCAGGTGCCGCCAGCCAGCTCGACCGAGGGTTCGTAGCTGTCGTAGCAGGGATCGAACACAATGACTTCATCGCCGGGGCGAATGACTGCCTGGATCGCGCAGAAAATTGCCTGGGTGGCGCCCGGTGTGATGGTGATCTCGGTTTCGGCGTTCACAGTGCGCCGGTACAGACGCTCGACCTTGATCGCCACCTGTTCGCGCAGGGCCGGTAGGCCGGTCATGGGCGAGTATTGGTTGTGGCCTGCCAGCACGTGGCGACCCACCGCCTCGAGCAGGGCGGGCGGACCGTCGAAATCCGGAAAACCCTGGGACAGGTTCAAGGCGCCGGTTTGTGCGGCAAGTTGCGACATGGTGGTGAAGATGGTGGTGCCGACATTCGGCAGCTTGCTGCTGATCATGAGCTGCTCCCTGGAAAACCGTTCTCCAGTGTAGCAGGCAGACCGCATCCACCGCCGACGCGGCTTGCGCCGCTGCTACGGGGGGCGTGGTGTGTCTGACGGACCGCATCCACCGCTGACGCGGCTTGCGCCGCTGCTACGGGGGGCGTGGTGTGTCTGACGGACCGCAACCACCGCTGACGCGGCTTGCGCCGCTGCTACGGGGGGCGTGGTGTGTCTGACGGACCGCATCCACCGCCGACGCGGCTTGCGCCGCTGCTACGGGTTACACATTTTCCTGTAGCAGCGGCGCGAGCCGCGTCCGGCGTCACCACGGTGTATCAACGCTTGTCGCGGCGCTTCTTGTCGGCCTTCTTGTGGTGCGACATCAGGCGGCGCTTCTTGTTGACCTGGCGATCGGTGAGGGTGTTCTTGTTGCCCTCGTACGGGTTCTCGCCACCCTTGAACTCGATACGGATCGGCGTACCGACCAGCTTGAGCACCCGGCGATAGGTGTTTTCCAGATAGCGCACATACGACTTGGGTACCCGCTCCACCTGGTTGCCGTGGATCACGATCAACGGCGGGTTGGCACCACCCAAGTGCGCGTAACGCAACTTGATGCGGCGGCTGTTGACCATCGGCGGCTGGTGCTCCTGCACCGCATCCTCGAGGATCTGCGTCAGGCGGCTGGTGGGCCAACGCGTGATCGCCGACTTGAACGAAGCCTGCACCGATGCATACAGGTTACCCACGCCGGTGCCGTGCAGCGCCGAGATGAAGTGGATGTCGGCAAAGTCGACGAAGAACAACCGCCGCTCCAGCTCGACCTTCACATAGTCGCGCTCGCTGGGCTGCATGCCATCCCACTTGTTCAGCGCGATGACGATGGCACGACCGGTTTCCAGGGCGAAGCCCAGCAGGTTCAAGTCGTGGTCGACCACGCCTTCGCGCGCGTCCATGACGAAGATCACCACGTTGGCGTCCTTGATCGCCTGCAGCGTCTTGACCACCGAGAACTTCTCGACTTCCTCGTGGATCTTGCCGCGCTTGCGCACACCGGCCGTGTCGATCAGCGTGTATTTCTCTTCGTTGCGCTCGAAGGGAATGTAGATGCTGTCGCGGGTAGTGCCCGGCTGGTCATAGACGATGACCCGGTCTTCACCGAGCATGCGGTTGACCAGGGTCGACTTGCCAACGTTGGGCCGACCGATGATGGCGATCTTGATGCCATCCTTCTCGCTCGGGCCCGGGATGCGCACGGCCTCCTCGCCTTCGGCCACATCGGCTTCGAGGTCGACTTCGTCATCGTCGCGCGGAAACTCGCCCAAGGCGGTTTCGAGCAACGTGTTGAGGCCGCGGCCCTGGGCACCGGCCACGGGAATCGCGTCGCCCATGCCCAACGGGGCAAATTCGGCCTTGGCCATTTCCGGGTCGACGTTGTCGACCTTGTTGGCCACCAGCAGCGAGCGCTTGTTACGCTTGCGCAGGTGTTCGGCAATCATCTGGTCGGCGGCGGTGAAACCGGCGCGCGCGTCGACCAGGAACATCACGACATCGGCTTCTTCGATGGCCAGCAGCGACTGCTCGGCCATCTTTTCGTCCATGCCGTGCTCGTCACCGGAAATACCACCGGTATCGACCAGAATGTAGGAACGCCCTTGCCAGCGCGCCTCACCGTATTGGCGATCACGGGTAAGACCAGACAGGTCGCCGACAATGGCGTCACGGCTCTTGGTCAGGCGGTTGAACATGGTGGATTTACCGACGTTGGGTCGGCCCACCAGGGCGATTACGGGAACCATGCGGCTCTCCACTGCGTTGATTCAGAAAATACAAAGGCCGCTGCAGGCAGCGGCCGGAGTTCGAGGCGCTTCAAAGGAAGCGGCTTGCCGACACCCGCGGGTGTCAGCAAGCATAGTCAATCACTGCTTGACGGTCAGGGCTTCCAGCTTGCCACTGTTGCCGAAAATATAAAGCATGTCACCGACGACCAGCGGGCGAGCCCGCACGCCATCGCTGTCGACCCGGGTGCGGCTGACGAAACGACCGTCTACCTGGCTCAACAGATGGACATAACCTTCCAGGTCGCCCACTGCGATGTAGCTGGAGAACACTTCGGGCGCCGACAACTGACGACGAGCCAGCTGGTCGTTGCTCCACAGGGCGGTGGTGGAACGCTCGTCGACGCCCTCCACGGTTCCCGAGGCCAGGCTGGTGTAGACGTTGCCGAAGCCCTGCGCGACACCTGCGTAGCTGGAGGCATCACGCTGCCACAGCACGCGCCCGCTTTCCAGGTCCAGGCCGGCCATGCGGCCCTGATAGGTGGTCACATACAACGTGCCACCGGACAGCAGCAGGCCGCCGTCGATATCGACCACCCGATCCAGCTCGGAGCGGCCCTGGGGCACGGCAACCCGCGCTTCCCAGACCGGCACGCCGTTGGAGATGTCGAGTGCCACGACCTTGCCGGTCGACAGCCCGGCAATCGCCAGCTGGTTGGTCACCAGCGGCGCGCCCGTACCGCGCAGGGTCAGCACCGCCGGGGTGCTGTCGTATAGCCAGCGCTGGTCGCCAGTGCTGGCATCCAGGCCGATCAGGCGATCATCCTGGGTCTGCACTACAACGACGTTGCCATTGTTGGCCGGTGGCGCCAGCACTTCACTGTTCACCCGCGCCTTCCAGCGCTGTTCGCCGGTATCGGCGTCCAGAGCGATCACATCACCACGCAGAGTCCCCAGGGTCACCATGCCGTAGCTCACACCGACGGCACCGGAAACCGGCTGGTCCAGATCCTTCTTCCACAACACGTCACCGGTCATGCGGTTCATCGCGACCACTTCACCGGTTACATCGGCGGCGTAGATACGGTCGTTCTCGACGGCCGGCACGAGCATGTTGTAGGTCTTGCCCTGGCCATCGCCGATACCGCGGCTCCAGACCTTCTGCAAGGACACTTCTTCCTTGAAGTCGGTCAGCTCGGCCGGTGGCAGTTCCTTCTTGCTGTTGCTGCTGCAACCCACGGCCATCAAGGCCAGGGCCAGCAATGCTGCATGTTTCCAACGGATCACGTCACGCATCCCCTTTGGCCAGGTCGTCGAGCTTGATTTGAAGGCCACCCACCGCCGCTTCATCGGACAGCGCAGCCTTGGCTTTTTGATACGCGGCATAGGCGTCGTCGCTGCGGCCCAGTTGCACCAGCAGGTCGCCCTTGAGCTCTTCGCGGGCCGCCAGGAAGGCCTTGTCGGTGTCGCCGTCGAGCAGCTTCAAGGCGTCTTCGGCCTTGTTCTGCGCGGCCATGACCTGTGCCAGGCGCTGACGCGCGACCTCACCCAAGGTGGTATCGGCTGGCTTGTCGACCACCGTCTTGAGCTCGGCTGCAGCGTCATCGAGCTTGCCGGCATCGACGGCAGCCTTGGCCAGGAACAGGCTGGCGTACTGCGCGTAGGCAGTACCGCCGAACTCGTTCTTGAGCTTGCCGGCCAGATCCGCCACCTGGGCGGTATCGGGCTTGCCGGTCGGGGTCAGGCTGGCTTCCAGCAACTGCTGGTACAGGTTGGAAGCGCTCTGCGACTGGTTGCTCTGGTATCGGGTCCAGGCTTGCCAGCCGAACACGATGACCAGGGCCAGCAGGCCACCGGTCACCAAGGGCTTGCCGTTACGCTGCCACCAGTCCTTGAGTTCGCCCATTTGTTCGTCTTCGGTACTCGACACCCCAATGCTCCTATTCGCGCAAATGCTTGATGCTTGCTTGATTCAGCCCTGCACAACGCAGGTCGCCAGATGGTCGGCCAATGCCGACCAGGCAATGTTCTGTTGTTCGCCCTGGCCGCGCAGGGGTTTGAAACCTACCACTTGTTGGGCCAGTTCGTCGTCCCCCAGGATCAAGGCATGCAACGCACCGCTCTTGTCGGCTTTCTTGAACTGACTCTTGAAGCTGCCGGCACCGGCATTGACCATCAAGCGCAGCCCAGGCACTTCGTCGCGCAGCCGCTCGGCCAGGGTCAGACCTGCCAGCTCGGCCTGCTCGCCAAATGCACACAGGTACACATCGACCTGTCGGGAAATCGACTCGGGCACCTGCTCCAGGGTTTCGAGCAGCAGGATCAGACGCTCGATGCCCATGGCAAAGCCCACGCCCGGTGTCGGCTTGCCGCCCATCTGCTCGACCAGGCCATCATAGCGGCCACCGGCACAGACGGTGCCCTGGGCGCCCAGCTTGTCGGTGACCCATTCGAAGACGGTCTTGCTGTAGTAGTCCAGGCCACGCACCAGCTTGGGGTTGATCACGTAGGGAATGCCGGCGGCGTCCAGACGTGCCTTCAAACCTTCGAAATGCACGCGCGACTCGTCGTCGAGATAATCCGCCAGCTTCGGTGCGTTGACCAACACCGCCTGGGTTTCCGGGTGCTTGGTATCGAGCACGCGCAGCGGGTTGGTTTTCAGACGACGCTGACTGTCTTCGTCGATCTGGTCCAGGTGCGCGGTGAGAAACTCCACCAGCGCCTCGCGATAGCGACCGCGCGCTTCGCTGGTACCCAGGCTGTTGAGTTCCAGGGTGACCGCGTCACGGATCCCCAGCAGCTTCCACAGCCGCCAGGTCAGCACGATCAGCTCGGCATCGATGTCCGGGCCGTCGAGGTTGAAGACCTCCAGGCCAATCTGGTGAAACTGACGATAGCGCCCTTTCTGCGGCCGCTCATGACGAAACATCGGCCCCATGTACCAGAGCTTCTGCACCTGGCCACCACCGCTCAAGCCATGTTCGAGCACTGCGCGAACACAGGCTGCAGTGCCTTCGGGGCGCAGCGTGAGGGAATCGCCGTTGCGATCCTCGAAGGTGTACATCTCTTTCTCGACGATATCGGTGACTTCGCCGATGGAGCGCTTGAACAGGTCGGTGAACTCGACGATGGGCATGCGGATCTGGCGGTAGCCGTAGCCGTCCAGCAAACCGGCCACGGTGCCTTCGAAGTAGCGCCACAGCGGCGTCTGCTCGGGCAGGATGTCGTTCATGCCACGAATGGCTTGCAGAGTCTTGCTCACAAAATATCCTTAGAAATCCCGGTTAGCCGCGAATGATCAACGCCGCGTCGGCTTCGACCTTTTCCGCTGCCTTCTGCCGGATCAGCCTTTCGAGCTCATCCACCAGATTGTCGTTGGTCAGTTTCTGTGACGGCTTGCCGTCGATGTAGATCAGGTTTGGCGTACCGCCAGTCAGACCGACATGGGCCTCCTTGGCCTCGCCCGGTCCGTTGACCACGCAACCGATGACCGCGACGTCCAGCGGCACCAGCAGGTCTTCGAGACGCCCTTCCAGTTCGTTCATGGTCTTGACCACGTCGAAGTTCTGTCGCGAACAGCTGGGGCAGGCAATGAAGTTGATGCCACGCGAACGCAGGCGCAACGACTTCAGGATGTCGTAACCAACCTTGACCTCCTCCACCGGATCGGCTGCCAGCGAAATGCGAATGGTGTCGCCGATACCGTCCGCCAGCAGCATGCCCAGACCGACCGCCGACTTGACCGTGCCGGAGCGCAGGCCACCGGCCTCGGTGATGCCCAGGTGCAAGGGCTGGATGATCTGCTTGGCGAGCAGGCGATAGGCATCGACGGCCATGAACACGTCGGACGCTTTCACGCTGACCTTGAAATCGTGGAAGTCCAGGCGCACCAGATGCTCGACGTGGCGCAGCGCAGACTCGACCAACGCTTCGGGCGTCGGCTCGCCGTACTTCTTCTGCAGATCCTTTTCCAGCGAGCCTGCGTTGACGCCGATCCGGATCGGGATACCGCGGTCGCGAGCGGCATCGACCACGGCGCGCACGCGGTCTTCGCGACCGATGTTGCCGGGGTTGATGCGCAGGCAGTCCACGCCCAGTTCGGCCACACGCAAGGCGATCTTGTAGTCGAAGTGGATGTCTGCCACCAGCGGCACGCTGACGCGCTGCTTGATGCGACCGAACGCCTCGGCGGCGTCCATGTCGGGCACGGACACGCGCACGATGTCGGCACCGGCATCGACCAGACGCTGGATCTGCCCCACGGTGGCATCGACGTCATTGGTATCGGTATTGGTCATGCTTTGCACGGCAATGGGCGCATCGCCCCCCACCGGTACCGAGCCAACCCATATTTTGCGCGATTCGCGGCGCTTGATCGGAGATTCACCGTGCATGTTATTGCCCCAGCTTCATGCGAGCAGTATTGCCCTTGGTAAAGGGCGCGACATCCACCGCTTGACCGTTGTAAGTCACCTGGGCGGCATTGGCCACGCCCAGGCGTATGGCGAACGGCGGCTTGCCGCCGACCTGAAGATTCTCGCCGGAACGCTTGAGACCGCTGTACAGGACCTTGCCGGTGGCATCACTGACCTGAGTCCAGCAATCGGCGACGAAATTGATCCCGACCTGGCCTTGCCCGGCCACTGGAGCTTCAATGGGCGCAGGGACGGCAGCCGGGTCGGCAGCACTGCTAGTCGGGGCGCTGCTCGGGCTCGGCGCGGCAACGATCGCTGGTGTCTGCGCCGCAACCGGCGGCTGCGCCGCGGTGGCGGCAGGCGTACCGGTGGTGGCCGGGTCGACCGGGGCCTGGCCCTGGTTCAGGCTCAAGGCCGTCGGCTCGCCCTCGCGCGCAGCCACGACCGCCTGGTCTTCAGGCTCGTCGAGCGGATGGATCTGGGTGGTGCCATCGGCGCTTTCGACTTCGACGTGCTCCAGCGCGACGTTGGTCGGATCGGTGCCCCGCGCGGTGGTCTTGTCCTGCCACCAGAGGAAACCGCCACCCACCAGCGCCAGTACCAGCATCAGGCTGACGATGCGCAGCAGGTTGTGAGCCAGGCGCGATGGTTCTTCGATGCGACCCAGGCCATGCACGTTGCTGCCCTGCGCATTGGTGCCCGTGTACTGGTCGAACGCCTGCACCAGTACTGCCTGATCCAGACCCAGCAACTTGGCATAGGCGCGGATGTAGCCACGGGAAAAGGTGTGCCCGGGCAGCTTGTCGAACGCGCCCGCTTCCAGGTTGGCCAGCGAAGTGGGCGTGAGATTGAGCCGTGCGGCCACCTCAGGCAACGACCACTCTTTGCTTTCGCGGGCCTGACGCAAGGTATCGCCGGGGTTTACACGAGAGCCTGCTGCTACTTCGGGATGCGCCGCTTTCATCTTTGCTCCGACAGGTATTGCTGATATTCCGGCGTACCGGGATAAAGCCGTTTGAGTTGCAGGCCATAACTGGCGGCCTTGTTCTTGTCTTCGTAGACTTTCGCCAGACGCGTGCCAAGCAGCAGGCTGCGCGCGGTGTGCTCGCTCAACTGGGTGAACCGGTCGAAATACTCCTTGGCCGGCACATAATGCATGTCCTGGTATGACATCTCGGCCATTTCCAGCAACGCACGGGGCTGCTGGCGGTTGAGCCGCAGGGCCTTCTCCAGGTTCTGCTGTGCCACCTCGCGCTGCCCAAGGGCCACGGCGGTCATGCCGAGGTTCTCGAAGACCCGTGAACGCTCCGGGTAAAGCGTATCGGCGGCGGCCTTCTCGAACAGTTCATAGGCTTCCTTGTAGCGTTTCTGCTCGTACAGAAAACTGCCGTAGTTGTTCAGGATACGGGCATCGCTGCGAGCGTTCAAAGCCTTGCGAAAATGCTGCTCGGCGAGCTCCGGTTCCATCTCCGCCTGGAACACCAGGGCCAGTGCGGCATTGGCGTCGGCGTCGGAGCTGTTCAGCTCCAGGGCCTTCTTCAAGGGAATCTTCGCCCGTTCGGTACTGCCTTCCTGCAGGTAGCCCAGGCCCAGTTGCACATAGGCCTGACGTGCCTCGTCCCGCCCCTTGCTGGTGTCCATCGGATTGACCTTGCCCGTGGTGACGCAGCCGGTCAGCAAGGCGAATACGATCAGCAGCGCAGCGCGCAGGGTCATGGGGTTCCTCTCGCTCAGTTCCGATTCGCGGCAGTTTGCGGCATATCGGCCTCAGCGCCTAATTGGCGTACGGCGATGTAGCGTTCACTGCGGCGCGTGCGGTCCATGACCTGACCCACCAGCTGGCCACAGGCCGCGTCGATGTCCTCGCCGCGGGTGGTGCGTACGGTGACGTTGAAGCCAGCCTGATGCAGGTGATCCTGGAAACGACGGATCGCATTGTTGCTCGGGCGCTCGTAGCCGGAATGCGGGAACGGGTTGAACGGAATGAGGTTGACCTTGCAGGGCACGTTCTTGAGCAACTCGACCATTTCCACGGCATGCTCGAGCTGGTCGTTGACGTCCTTGAGCAGGGTGTACTCGATAGTCAGCACGCGCTTCTCGCCCAGCTGCGACATGTAGCGCTGGCACGACTCGAGCAGCATCTTGAGCGGGTACTTCTTGTTGATCGGCACCAACTGGTTGCGCAACGCGTCGTTGGGCGCGTGCAGCGACAGGGCCAGGGAGACGTCGATGTGATCGGCGAGCACGTCGATCATGGGCACGACACCCGAGGTCGACAGGGTGACCCGGCGTTTGGAGATGCCATAGCCCAGGTCATCCATCATCAGGCGCATGGCCGCGATGACGTTGTCGAAGTTCAGCAGCGGCTCGCCCATGCCCATCATCACCACGTTGGTGATGGCACGGTCGACGGTCGCCGGGACGCTGCCGAAGGATTTATTGGCAATCCACACCTGGCCAATGACTTCGGCGGCGGTGAGGTTGCTGTTGAAGCCTTGTTTGCCGGTGGAGCAGAAACTGCAATCCAGCGCACAGCCCGCCTGGGACGACACACACAAGGTGCCACGCTTGCCCTGGGGGATGTACACGGTCTCGACGCAGCTGCCGGACGCCACGCGCACCACCCACTTGCGGGTGCCGTCGGTGGAGATGTCCTCGCTGACCACTTCGGGGCCGCGGATCTCGGCACAGGCCTTGAGCTTTTCGCGCAGGGCCTTGCCGACGTTGGTCATGGCATCGAAATCGTCCACGCCAAAATGGTGAATCCACTTCATGACCTGACCGGCACGAAAGCGCTTCTCCCCGATCGAGTCGAAGAACTGTTCCATTTCCGGTTGAGTCAGACCCAACAGGTTCGTCTTGCCAGTCATATCAGTCATGGGTTCACCTTCACTCGTTGGCCGTGGCTTAGCGAGTGGTTACTTCGGTAGTAGCGAAGAAGTATGCGATTTCGCGGGCAGCAGCGGCTTCGGAGTCCGAACCGTGGACGGCGTTGGCGTCGATGGATTCGGCGAAGTCGGCACGGATGGTACCGGCAGCAGCTTCTTTAGGGTTGGTAGCACCCATCAGTTCGCGGTTCAGAGCGATGGCGTTTTCACCTTCCAGAACCTGGACGACGACCGGGCCGGAAGTCATGAAGGCAACCAGCTCACCGAAGAAGCCACGAGCGCTGTGTTCGGCGTAGAAGCCTTCGGCTTCGGCTTTGGACAGTTGCTTGAGTTTCGAGGCAACGACGCGCAGGCCGGCTTTTTCGAAACGAGTGGTGATCTCGCCGATGACGTTCTTGGCGACAGCGTCGGGCTTGATGATGGAGAAAGTACGTTGAACAGCCATGTGAAACTCCAGAAACAGTGATTGAAGCGAAAAATTAAACCCGCGAATTATACGCGGGTTCCGGGGTATTGCCTAACCTGCAAATCGATCAGTCCTTTTCGGCAGCCCAGAGGGTCTGCACCGCTTCGAGCACCTTCTCGCCGACGCGACCGGAGGCGTCGTCGAAATCAGGCAACGCCTTGATCATCTGCTGCAGGCGGGTGAAGCCGATCGAATACGGATCGAGTTCCGGATGCCGTTCTTCCAGCTCCTCGGCGATCCGCTGTACATCATTCCAACCATAGCTCATGACGATTCCTCGGTCAGTGCGGCGCTTCGGCGGCGTGATTGAGCGAGTACTTGGGAATCTCGACGGTGATGTCCTGGGTGCCGACCTTGGCCTGGCAGCTCAGGCGCGACGTCGGCTCAAGGCCCCAAGCGCGATCGAGGAAATCCTCTTCCAGCTCGTCGGCTTCTTCCAGCGTGTCGAAACCGGCACGGATCACGCAATGGCAGGTGGTGCAGGCGCACACGCCGCCACAGGCACTCTCGATCTCGATGTGATGATCGTGGGCAACGTCGAGCAGCGACCGGCCAGTTTCAGCTTCGACCACCATGCCGTCCGGGCAATGCTCGGCGTGGGGCAGAAAAGTCACCTTCGGCATCAGTTATTCCTCAATTTCATTCAGGTTGCGCCCTGACAGGGCGTCTTTCACGGCATTGTTCATACGACGCGCGGCGAAGGCATCGGTCACCTGCGACAGCAGCTTGGTCTGCTGTTCGATGGCCGGACCGTCGTCGCCCTTCACCCGCGCGCGCAACTCGTCCATCTGCAGGCCGATCACCATGCGCTCTTCGTCGTCGAGCAGACGCTCGCCATCGGCGTCCAGCGCGGCCTGTACCGCTTCGAGCAGACGCTCGCCGTCGACCTGGTGCTCGCGCAGCTGGCGAGCGACCTTGTCGTCACCGGCGTACTGGAAGGAATCGGTGAGCATCCTGGCGACCTCGCCATCGGTCAGGCCATAGGAGGGCTTGACCTGAATGCTCGCTTCCACGCCAGAGCCCAGCTCGCGCGCGGACACACTGAGCAGGCCATCGGCATCGACCTGAAAGGTCACACGGATCTTCGCCGCGCCGGCCACCATGGCTGGGATGCCACGCAGCTCGAAACGGGCCAGCGACCGGCAGTCGCTGATCAGCTCGCGCTCACCCTGCAGAACGTGCACGAGCAAGGCCGACTGGCCGTCCTTGTAGGTGGTGAAATCCTGGGCACGCGCAACGGGAATGGTGGTGTTGCGCGGAATCACCTTCTCCATCAGCCCGCCCATGGTTTCCAACCCCAGGGACAGCGGGATGACGTCCAGCAGCAACAGCTCGCCGCCGTCGCGCTTGTTGCCGGCCAGGGTATCGGCCTGGATGGCCGCACCGATGGCCACCACCTGATCGGGGTCGATGTCGGTCAACGGCTGGCGCCCGAACAGCTCGCCGACCGCTTCACGTACCCGCGGCACGCGGGTAGAGCCACCGACCATGACCACGGCAAGGATCTCGTCGATCTCGATGCTGGCGTCACGCACGGCGCGTCGGCAGGCCTTGAGGCTGCGCGCGATCATGGGTTCGATCAGCGCCTGGAAGGCGTCGCGCGTGAGCTCCGCACTCCAGGTGCCGTATTCGATGGTGGCGCTGTACGACTGGCTCAGGGCTTCCTTGGCAGCGCACGCCGCCTGCAGCAGCTGGCGCTGGGCACCGGGGTCGAGGTTGGCGGATACGCCCGCCTGCTCGACGATCCAGCCTGCGATGGCATGATCGAAATCGTCGCCACCCAGCGCGCTGTCGCCGCCGGTGGCCAGCACTTCGAAGACCCCGCCGGTCAGGCGCAGGATGGAGATATCGAAAGTGCCACCGCCCAGGTCGTAGATCGCCACCAGCCCTTCGGCGTGCTGATCCAGGCCATAGGCGACGGCAGCGGCCGTCGGCTCGTTGAGCAGGCGCAGCACGTTCAGCCCGGCCAGGCGCGCGGCGTCCTTGGTGGCTTGCCGCTGGGCGTCATCGAAATAGGCGGGAACGGTGATCACCGCCCCGACCAGGTCGCCGCCCAAGACGTCTTCGGCGCGCTGGCGCAGGGCCTTGAGAATATCGGCAGACACTTCCACCGGGCTTTTCGGCCCTTGGACGGTCTGGATGAACGGCATGTGCGACTCGCCACCGACGAAGCGGTAGGGCAATTGCTCGCCCAGCTGCTTGACGTCGGCCAGGCCACGGCCCATCAGGCGCTTGACCGAGAGTACGGTGTTGAAAGGGTCGCTGGCGGCGGCAGCCTTGGCAGCCGCTCCGACCTCGACACGATCGGCGTGATAGCGAACGGCAGACGGCAGGATGACCTGCCCGTCTGCGTCTGCCAGGGGTTCGGATAGACCGCTGCGCAGCGCAGCGACCAGCGAATTGGTAGTGCCCAGGTCGATCCCCACGGCCAGACGACGCTGGTGTGGTTGAGGACTCTGGCCAGGTTCGGCGATCTGCAGTAGGGCCATGCTTATCAGGTCAGGAATTCAGGCGTGTGGCCGTAGCGACACTGGGTTAATCGTCGAGGCGCTCTTCGAGCTGGCGCACTTCATAAGAAAGCTTGTCGAGAAACTGCATGCGCCGCATCAGGCGTTCGGCCTGTTCGCGTTCCGCCGCGTCATCCCAACAGGCAGCGAAGCTGTCTTCGAGTTCAGCCTGCGCGGCCTTGACCCGCCGCTTGAAGGCGGCCACACCGGGCAAGTCGGCGCTGTCCTGCAGGTCTTCGAGCTCTTCGCGCCACTGCATCTGCTGCAGAAGAAAGTCCGGGTCATGGACCGTGACTTCCTGCGGTACTTCCCGCCCGCCGATGGACAGCAGGTAACGCGCACGCTTGGGCGCAGCCTTCAGGGTCTGGTAGGCATCATTCAAACCCGCGGACTTTTCCAGCGCCTGGCGCTGCTCGCGCTCGGAAGCGTCGGCAAAGCGATCGGGGTGGACTTCACGGGCCAACTCGCGGTAGCGGGTAGCCAGCTGGTCGAGATCCAGGCGAAAGCCGGGCTTGAGGTCGAACAGGGCGAAATGACAAGGAGTACCCACGGTCAGCCTCAGATATTGAAGCTTTCGCCGCAGCCACATTCGCCGCGTACGTTGGGGTTGTTGAACTTGAAGCCTTCGTTCAACCCTTCCTTGACGAAATCGAGCTCGGTACCGTCCAGGTAGACCAGGCTCTTGGGATCGATGATCACCTTGACGCCATGGTTCTCGAAGACCTTGTCTTCGCTGCCGGCTTCATCGACGAACTCCAGCACGTAGGCCAACCCCGAGCAACCGGTGGTGCGTACGCCCAAACGAATGCCGTCACCCTTGCCACGCCCTGCCAGGGAGCGGCGAACGTGGTTGGCGGCGGCTTCTGTCATGCTGATGGCCATCGTGACTCCTTACCTGCAAACGGTTGCGCGCGAGCGGTCACCCGCACCGCGCTGTATCGAACCTGCGACTGTGTCCAGCTTCGCTCTGACTCAGAGCAGACCTTTCTTCTGCTTGTAGTCGCGTACGGCCGCCTTGATGGCGTCCTCGGCGAGCACCGAGCAGTGGATCTTCACCGGCGGCAACGCCAGTTCTTCGGCCAGCTGGGTGTTCTTGATGGTTTCGGCTTCGTCCAGGGTCTTGCCCTTCATCCACTCGGTGGCGAGGGAGCTGGAAGCGATGGCCGAACCGCAGCCGTACGTCTTGAACTTGGCATCTTCGATGATGCCCTGCTCGTTGACGCGGATCTGCAGACGCATCACATCGCCGCACGCCGGAGCGCCGACCATGCCAGTGCCGACATCGGCATCTTCGGCGTCCATCTTGCCCACGTTACGTGGGTTTTCGTAGTGGTCGATGACCTTTTCACTGTAAGCCATGATATTGATCCTTACTGAAACTCATCAGGTAAGCCGCTCTTGCCGGCAGCTACTTAGTGCGCCGCCCACTCGATCTTCGAGATATCGACACCGTCTTTGTACATGTCCCACAGCGGCGACAACGCGCGCAGCTTGGTGACGGCCTCGCAGACTTTCTGCGCGGCGTAATCGACTTCTTCCTCGGTGGTGAAGCGACCGAAGGTGAAACGAATGGAGCTGTGTGCCAGCTCGTCGTTGCGGCCCAGGGCGCGCAGCACGTACGAGGGCTCGAGCGAGGCCGAGGTGCACGCGGAACCGGAAGACACTGCCAGGTCCTTGAGGGCCATGATCAGCGACTCGCCTTCGACATAGTTGAAGGACAGGTTCAGGTTGTGCGGTACGCGGGCAGTCAGGCTGCCGTTGACGTACAGCTCTTCCAGGTTTTCGACCTGCTGGTAGAACCGGTCGCTGAGGGCCTTGATGCGTGCGTTCTCGTCCGCCATGGTTTCCTTGGCGATACGGAAGGCTTCACCCATGCCGACGATCTGGTGCGTGGCCAGGGTGCCCGAACGCATGCCGCGCTCGTGACCACCGCCGTGCATGGCAGCTTCCAGACGAACGCGCGGCTTGCGGCTGACGTACAGCGCGCCGATACCCTTGGGGCCATAGGTCTTGTGCGCCGAGAACGACATCAGGTCGACCTTGAGCGCGGCCAGGTCGATGTCGACCTTGCCGGTGGACTGCGCAGCATCGACATGGAACAGCACGCCGCGCGAACGGGTCAGTTCGCCGATGGCCGCGATGTCGTTGATCACGCCGATTTCGTTGTTCACGTGGATGACCGAAACCAGGATGGTGTCATCGCGCATCACCGCTTCGATCATGGCCGGGGTGACCAGGCCATCGGTGCCGGGCTCGAGATAGGTGACGTCGAAGCCTTCACGCTCGAGCTGGCGGGTGGTGTCCAGCACCGCCTTGTGCTCGATCTTGGTGGTGATGATGTGCTTGCCCTTGGTCTGGTAGAAGTGCGCCACACCTTTGATCGCGAGGTTGTCGGACTCGGTGGCACCGCTGGTCCAGACGATTTCGCGCGGGTCGGCACCGACCAGGTCGGCCACTTGGCGACGGGCGTTTTCGACGGCTTCTTCGGCTTTCCAGCCGAACACGTGCGAACGGGAAGCCGGGTTACCGAAGTTCCCATCCATCTGCAGGCATTCGATCATCTTCTGTGCAACGCGTGGATCCACTGGCGTGGTCGCGGAGTAATCGAGGTAAATCGGCAACTTCATTGGTATCTCCTATCAGGCGGCTAACCTGGCTTTCTCATTCGACGGCAGACGTTTCGATCTTGTCCAGGCGTTGCGTGCGGCCGTTGCTGTTGCAACGGCGCAGGTCCTGGCGCTGGGCGACTTCTTGCACTTCACGGCGAGTGACAAGGTCGGACAGACTGATGCCGCTCAAAAATTCATGGATCTGCTGGCTGAGGTCGCACCACAGGTGATGGGTCAGGCAGGTGTCTCCGGCGTGGCAATCACCCAGGCCCTGGCACTTGGTGGCGTCGACCGATTCGTTGACCGCGTCGATGACCTGTGCAACCTGGATGCCTTCCATTTCGCGGGAAAGCTGGTAACCACCGCCCGGGCCACGCACGCTGGACACCAGGTTGCCCCGGCGCAGCTTGGCGAACAGTTGCTCCAGGTAGGACAGCGAGATGCCCTGGCGCTCGGAGATGTCGGCCAATGAGACGGGCCCACGCTGCGCGTGCAATGCCAGGTCGAGCATGGCAGTGACGGCGTATCGGCCTTTAGTTGTCAGTCGCATGGCTAGTACCACGGGTTCTCGGAATAGGTTCGATCATCCTATTTCCGAGTAAATTTGTCAACTATAAGTCCTACTGAATTACTAGGACTTGAGTGCAAAAACGGCGGCGCAATGATAGCAGACTAATGATGCAGGAGGGAGAACCCCATCGTGCGCACTCCCCCCGCAGGAGCGGCCATCGGCCGCGAAATGGATGCCGCGGTGGATCTGCCAGACCGAGGTGCGCCTTTCGCGGCCATGGACCGCTCCTACGGGGGTATCGAGGCACGCGTAGGAGCGGTCATCGGCCGCGAAACGGGCGCCGCGGTGGATCTGATGGATCAGGGGTTGGCCTTGCGCTCCGCGCCCTGCACGCATTCGAAATCCTCGTCACGCAGGGGCGGCAGGTCCTTGGCACGGTAGTCGCTGCCCAACTGATTGAGCGCGCCACACATGCCCTCGAGGCGCCCATCCACTGCATGCAGGTGATCGAGCAGTTGGCCGATGGCCCTGGCCACCGGGTCCGGCATATCTTCCCCACCGACACCGTAGGCATCGAAGCCGATCTTCTCGGCCATGGCCTTGCGCCGCGCATCGAGCTGGTCGTCGCTCTTGACGATGATCTTGCCCGGGATCCCCACCACGGTCGCGCCGGGCGGCACCTCCTTGGTCACCACCGCATTGGAGCCGACCTTGGCCCCGGCGCCGACGGTGAACGGCCCGAGCACCTTGGCCCCTGCCCCGACCACCACGCCGTCGGCGAGGGTTGGATGGCGCTTGCCCTTGTTCCAGCTGGTACCGCCCAGGGTCACGCCCTGATAGATCGTCACATCGTCGCCGATCTCGGCCGTCTCGCCGATCACGATGCCCATGCCGTGGTCGATGAAGAATCGCCGACCCACTGTAGCGCCCGGATGAATCTCGATCCCGGTCATCCAGCGACCGAAATTCGACACCACCCGCGCCAGCCATTTCAGCTCCCGCTTCCACAAGGCATGGGCCGCCCGATGCAGCCAGATGGCGTGCATGCCCGGGTAGCAGGTCAACACCTCGAACGCATTGCGCGCAGCCGGATCGCGATGAAAAACACTCTGGATATCTTCCCGCAGACGTTCGAACATTTACTGATCCTTGCGCTTATGCGGCTCACCCCGAGCGACCTTCTGGGTCTCGGTGAGAATGCCGCGCAAAATACTCATTTCCGACTTGTTCACGGCGCTGCGGCCAAACAGCCGGCGCAGGCGCGCCATCAAATGCCGCGGTTTTTCCGGGTCGAGAAAGGCGATGTCGACCAGCGTGTCCTGCAGATGGCCATAGAAGCGCTCCATCTCGTCGCTGGTCGCCAGCTCTTCGGCCTTCTCCATGGCAGCCGCCGGCCGCGTGCCCGCCAGCCAGGCCATGCGCACTTCATAGCCGAGCACCTGCACCGCCGCCGCCAGGTTCAGCGAGCTGAAATCGGGGTTGGACGGGATGTGCACATGGAAATGACAGCGCTGCAGCTCGTCGTTGGTCAGGCCGGCATGCTCGCGGCCGAACACCAGCGCGATCTGCTTGCCCTGCCCCGCTTCGTCGATGACTTTCTCGCCGCACTCACGGGGATCCACCAAGGGCCAGGGCAGGCTGCGGTCGCGGGCGCTGGTACCCAGCACCACCGTGCAGCCCACCAGTGCCTCTTCCAGCGTGGCGACCACCTGGGCGTTTTCCAGCACGTCACTGGCACCCGAGGCGCGCGCCTCGGCTTCGGGCGACGGAAAATCGCGGGGCTCGACCAGCACCAGCCGCGACAGGCCCATGTTCTTCATGGCGCGCGCCGCTCCACCGATGTTGCCGGGATGGCTGGTATTGACCAGGACGACTCGGATGTTATCCAGCACGGCTAGGGCTCTGTGTCGGGGAAAGGGCGGCAAATATTACAGAAGGCCTATAACTAAGGCTATGTCCCTCTTCTTGTCCACGACTTTTCTGCTAGAATGCGCGGCTTTCTTTAACGACCTAGGTGAAACGTCCATGCAGCCCATGCTGAATATCGCGCTGCGCGCCGCCCGCAGCGCCAGTGAATTGATCTTCCGCTCCATCGAGCGCCTGGATACCATCAAGGTCGACGAGAAAGATGCCAAGGACTACGTGTCCGAAGTCGATCGCGCCGCCGAACAGAAAATCATCGACGCCCTGCGCAAGGCCTATCCAACCCACGGCATCCGTGGCGAAGAAACCGGCTTCCACGCCGGCAGCGGCGAAGGCGAAGACTACCTGTGGATCATCGACCCACTGGACGGCACCACCAACTTCCTGCGCGGCGTCCCGCATTTCGCCGTCAGCATCGCCTGCAAATACCGCGGTCGCCTGGAGCACGCGGTGGTTCTGGACCCGGTGCGCCAGGAAGAATTCACCGCCAGCCGTGGCCGTGGTGCCCAGCTCAACGGTCGCCGCCTGCGTGTCAGCGGTCGCACCAGCCTGGACGGCGCCTTGCTGGGCACCGGCTTTCCGTTCCGTGACAACCAGATGGACAACCTCGACAACTACCTGGGCATGTTCCGCAGCCTGGTGGGCCAGACCGCCGGCATCCGCCGCGCCGGCTCCGCCAGCCTGGATCTGGCCTACGTCGCCGCGGGCCGCTTCGACGCATTCTGGGAGTCGGGTCTGTCGGAATGGGACATGGCCGCAGGCGTGCTGCTGATTCAGGAAGCAGGCGGTCTGGTGAGCGATTTCACCGGCGGCCACAACTTCCTGGAAAACGGCCACATCGTGGCCGGCAACACCAAGTGCTTCAAGGCGGTGCTGACCGCCATCCAGCCGCACCTGCCGGCTTCGCTCAAGCGCTGAGCGCCGACGCGACAAGCGCCGCGACGAAAAAAGCACCCTGATGGGTGCTTTTTTCATGCCCGAGATTCACGCCAACACGGACTATTCTTCGCAGGCAAAGGCCAGTATTCGACCCAACATCTCGTCGCATCCTGCCAACTGCGCGACGCTGACGAACTCATCGGGCTTGTGCCCCTGCGCCATGCTGCCCGGCCCGCACACCACCGTGGCGATACCTGCCTGATCGAACAGCCCGCCTTCGGTGCCGAACGCCACTGTGGAGAACGCCCGCGAACCGCTGAACCGTGCGATCCAGCCAGCGGCCTCGCTGGCATGGCTCACGTCCAGGCCCGGATAGCTGGACAACTCGCTGAAGCGAATGGCGCTCTGGCCACCGACCGCCTGCATGGCCGGCAGCAACGTGTGCTCAGCGTAACCTTGCAGGGCCTGGGTGAGTTGCCGCGGATCATCGGCGGGCAGCGAGCGCACCTCGAAATCGAAACGGCAATGCTGGGGTACGATGTTGAGCGCCGTACCGCCCGCTATCACCCCCACCTGCACCGTGGAAAACGGCGGATCGAAGCGCTCGTTGCGTGCATCCGGGGTTTGCAGCGCCTCACCCAGCCGGCCCAGTTCGGCAATCAGCCGCGCGGCGTACTCGATGGCATTGACCCCGCTGGGCGCATGGGCCGAGTGACAAGCCAGCCCCTCCACCTCGCAACGCATCGCCAGCTTGCCCTTATGGCCGAGCACGGGCGCCAGCTCGGTCGGTTCGCCGATCACGCACAACATCGGCTGCACCGGCCGGTGACGCAACGCTTCGAGCAGCGAGCGCACGCCCAGGCAGCCGACTTCCTCATCGTAGGACAGCGCGATGTGCAGCGGCCTGCGCAGGGGTGCCTCGACCCATGCCGGTACCTGCGCCAGTACGCAGGCGATGTAGCCTTTCATGTCGGCGGTGCCGCGGCCATACAGGCGCCCATCCGCTTCGCTCAGCTGAAACGGCGGATGGGTCCAAGCCTGGCCGTCTACCGGCACCACATCGGTATGGCCCGACAGGACGATGCCCGGCACATGGTCAGGGCCGATGCTGGCGAACAGATTGGCCTTGCTACGAGCCTCGTTGTAGATCAGCTCGCTGCTCACGCCGTACTCTGCCAGGTAGCCCTGAACGAATTCGATCAGCGCCAGGTTCGACTCGCGACTGGTGGTGTCGAAGGCCACCAACTGCGCCAGCAGATCACGGCTGGCGCTCATCGGGCGTCTCCCGGCACGCCGTAACCCGGCGCCACCGCCGGATTCAAAGCGCGGTCGATATAGTCCTGCATCTGCGGTCGATAGGCCTGCCACAGCTGCTGCAACTCACCCAAAGGATCATGCTCGGCCCAGTCCACTCGCAGGTCGACGACGGGCCACGGCAGCTCACCTACTACTTTCAGCGCCGCAGAGTGCACCGGCCCGGCTTCGCCACCGGCGGCCAGCCCGGCCAGCATGGCATGCAGCAAGCGCTCGGCCAGGTGCCCGGAGGCCTCTTGGAACGCCTCGACCAAAGCGTCGACCACCGCGGTGGCGGCCAGCATGTTGCCTGCCGCTACGCAGTGTTCACCGCTGCGCGCATGGTGAATGCCCAAGGTCTGGCTACCACTGACATGGGCGCTGCGCCCCTGCGCATCGAGGGCGATGATCTGCCGGTACTCACCGAAACCGTCGCGGCCCAGCACCTGCTGCAACGCCTCGGCAGGCGACACCTGCTGTTCGAGCAGCACAAGCGTCTGCGGGCCGAGGGCTGGCAGGGTGATGTTCTGTGACGACACCGCCCCCACACCGGCCAGCAGCCACGGGCAGCGGGCGCCCACGGCAATGCTCGAAGAACTGATGGCGATGCCCAACTGGCCGGTTTCGGCGCAGCGTGCCGCAATGGAAAAGGTCATAGCAGGGAACTCCTCATTCCGGGATGACGGCGATCACGTCGATTTCCATCAACCACTGCGGTTGGCCGAGGGCCGACACCACCAGGCCAGTGGAAATCGGGAAGACTCCCTTGAGCCAGCGGCCGACGACGTGATAGACCGGCTCGCGATAGCGCGGATCGATGATGTAGGTAGTGGTCTTGACGATATGCGACAGGTCGCTGCCCGCCTCTTCCAGCAACTGCTTGACGTTTTTCATGGCCTGCTCGGCCTGCGCGGCCGGGTCACCGAGCCCCACGAGGTTGCCGTCGAAATCGGTGCCCACCTGGCCACGCACATAGACGGTATTGCCGGCCCGGACAGCTTGGCACAGGTCATTGTCCAGGCTCTGGTTGGGGTAGGTGTCCTTGGTGTTGAACATCCGAATGCGGGTATGGGTAACCATGAACGAAACTCCTTGGCGTAGGCGTCGAGGTGACGCCACACAGTAGTGATCAACAGCTGCGATCAAGCGTTGGCGCGCAACGCGGCGGGCAAGTCCGCGGCCGACCTGGATTCGTCGTAGGCGCGGTATTTGCGCTGGGTGGCGATCTGGTCGGCGACATGCCGGGCGTCGTGCCATACGCCCCAGATAAACGCCGAACCGCGCCGCGACAACCATGGCAGACCGACGAAATAGATGCCTTGTTCGCTGCTCACGCCGCGCTGGTGACGCGGCTTGCCGTTGGCGTGGAAGGCGTCCACCTGCAGCCAGCTGTAGTCTTGCGAATAACCGGTGGCCCAGATGATCGTGGCCACGCCCGCCTCGGCCAGGTCCAGCGCCTGCAGCGGCTTGGCGATGCACGCCGCGTCGGCTACGCGCTCGCGGGCAGTCGGTTCCAGGGGCAAGTCCAGGCCGTTGCGCTCGGCATAGGCATCGGCCGCATCGAGCAGGGCCAGATAGTTCTCGTCACCCCGGTCGAGGTTGTCGTTCAGGTCCTGGGCAAAGGTGACGGTGCCATCGGCAAAACGCTCGGTCAGGCCGACCAGCACCATCCCGGCTTGCGCCAAGCGACGAAAGTCCACGGTATGCCCGCCACGGGCGCCACTGACGGCAATGGTGACGTGCTCGCGGCCCGCCTGCACGGTCTCGCTGTCCCACAGCCCGAGCACACCCAGCCACCAGCAGAAATCCCGCCCGCGGTAAGCGCGTGGCGGCCGGTCGTGCGGCCCAACCGACAGGTAGACCTTGCGCCCTGCGCGCAGCAGCTCCTCGGCGATCTGCACCCCGGATGACCCCGCACCGACCACCAGCACCGCGCCTGCGGGCAATTGCTCGGGGTTGAAATAGTGCGCCGAATGGATCTGGTGAAGCGCTGAATCAGTGGGCGCGATGGCCGGGATGACCGGTTTCTGGAACGGCCCGGTGGCCGACACCAGGTGCTTGACCGAATAGGTGCCCGCGCTGGTTTCCACGGTGAAGCCGGCGCGACCGACGTTGCGCGTCACTCGCTTGACCTCCACACCGGTCTTGATCGGCGCGTCGAATGTGCGGGCATAGGCTTCGAAATAATCGGCCACCTGCTCCTTGCCGGCGAAGCCATCCGGGTCCATGTCGAATTCCAGGCCGGGGAACCGATCGTGCCAGGCCGGGCCGTTGGCCACCAGTGAGTCCCAACGGCCCGAGCGCCAGGCTTCGGCGATGCGAGCCCGCTCCAGTACCAGGTGAGGGATGCCCAGACGGCTCAGGTGCTCGCTCATGGCCACCCCGGCCTGTCCAGCACCCACTACCAGGGTGTCTATTTCGGTGATCTGTTGGTTCATCTTGGCATCCTTCGGCAGGCCGTCAGGGCTTGCCGCTGTCTTCATGAAAATTCGAAAGCCGGGCACACGGCGTCCTGCGGCACCCGCGAGGCTGTGCAGAGCGCTCAGTGGATGTCGGGTGCTCAGTCCACCAGCGAGGGATCCGCCTGAATCATCAGGTACTTCATTTCTTCGAAATGGCGCTGGGAAAAATCGCTGATTTTCTCCCAGTCCCGCGCGGTCTTTTCCGCCACTTCATCAGCCAGCACCTTGAGCGGCTGGCCGGTCGACCAGGCGGTTACCAGAATCTGGCAGGCGCGCTCCAGGGTCCAGATGTCATCGAACGCCTCACCCACCGTGGGGGCAGTGACGATGACACCATGGTTGCCCATCAGCAGCCGGCTCTTGTCCTGCAGCAGGCTGGCCAGGCGCGCGCCCTCGGCGCTGGTATCGGCCATGCCGCCATACAGTTCATCCACCGCGACGCGGTTGAAATAGCGCGCCGTGTTCTGGTCGACCGGCACGATTTTGGGCTGCGCCAGGCAGGCCACGGCGGTGGTGTAGACCGGGTGCAGATGCAGCACCACACGGGCATCGGGCAGGCGTTGGTGAACCTGGCCGTGGATCGACCAGGCAGTGGCATCCACGTCCGGGCGCTGTGCGGCTTCGGCATCGTCGGCATCGAGTAGCAACAGATCACTGGCTCGCAGGCGGGAAAAATGCACCCACTTGGGGTTGAGCAGGAACTGCTTGCCGTCGGCGCTGATGGCCGCACTGAAATGGTTGGCGACCGCCTCATGCATGCCCAGGTGGGCGATGATACGGAACGTCGCCGCCAGGTCGACGCGCGTCTGTTCTTCGAAACTCAGGGCCATGGCGCTGGGCACTCCGTTGGCACGTACCCGCGACGATCCACGGGCACTGTTGGCTGATCTTGATGCGCGATATCAGGGCTTGGGCATCAATGTGGCGATGTCATCGGCGGTCGGCGCCTGGAACTTGTACTTGGCCAGCAGGGCGGCGTACTCCGGGGTCTTGCTGTACTTTTCCAGGCCTTCGACGAGCGCGTTTCTGACGGCATCGTTGCCCTTCTTCACGCCGAAGCCGTTGAGCACCGGGTAGATCAGGGTCTGCGAGGAAATCACTACGCGATTGCCCAGCTTGTCGACCACACCACGGGCGACCGCCGCATCGGTGATCTGCGCCTCGACTGCGTGCGCCAGCATGGCCTGGGTTGCCTGTGGATCGGTGCCGTACTCGCTGATGGCAATCGGCTGCAGGCCATTCTTCACGCAATATTCGGCAGACAGCTTCTGCAACTGCTGCAGCCAGGACGTGGCACCCATGGAGCCGATCTTGTGGCCGCAGAACTCTTCGGGCGTCTTGGGCTGATAGTCACTGCCCTTCACTGCAAGTATCGACTCGCCACTTTTCAGGTAAGGGACCATGTCGATCACCTTCAGGCGGTCGGCGGTGATGTACATCGACGAGTTGGTGATATCGAACCGTCCGGCCTGCAGTCCGCTGATCAGGTTGGGAAAGCGCGTGTCGATGTTTTCCGCAGTCATGCCCATGACCTTGGCCAGACCGTCGAGAAATTCGATATCGAAGCCGGCGGGTTTGTTCTTCTCCATGTACTCGTAGGGGAAGAACGTCATATCGGAACCGGCGACGATCTTGCCGGGCTGCTGGAACGCCGAAGCGCTCAACGAGCTGGCAGCCAGGACGGCGCCGAACACGGCCATGGCAACGGGGCGGACGATCAGGCTTGGCAATTTCATGGGGTATTCCTCGCAGTCAATGGAGTCAGACAGTCGTCAGGTCGGTACCGGCCTGCTGGACGAAAAACGATGCACCCTTGGGTTTCTGGGGCAGGCGAACGTGGTGATCGGTGCTGCGCACCAGGCCGCTCTCGCGCCCGGCCACCAGAAGCCCGGCGTGCTCGCTGGGCAGCGGGTTGTCGGCCAGCGGCAAAGCGTCCTCGGCGGCGTAGACGCTGATGAACAGGGTTCGCGGATCTTCGGTGTGGTTGGGGCTTGAGGCATGCAGCAGACGGGTGTGCATGAAGCACACCGAACCGGGCGGACCGAAGCAGGCCACCGGCGCCTGGCAGTGCTCATCGACCACGGCATCGGCCACCGCACCGGTAAAACGCTCGTCGTGCCAGTGCGACCACAGCGGGCCTGTGTGGCTGCCGGGGATGACCTTGAGCGGGCCGTTCTGCGGGGTCACTTCGCTGACCATCAACAGCGCCGTCACCAGGTCATCGTTGCTGTGCGGGGTGAACAGGAAATCCTGGTGCCATTTCACCTGGGTGGCGGTGTGCGGCAGCTTGGAGTTGATCTTGCTGTGGTGGAAGCGCGTGCCGGTACCGCCGATGAGTTGCCCGGCAATCTCGGCCATGCGCGAGGCGAAGGCGGCCTGACGATACGCCGGCGAAATCTCGGTGGGCGAGGCCACGCGGCGCAGCGAAGGATGGTCCGCGCGGTGATCGCTTTCCACATCGAAGCGAGGGCGCCCATCCAGTGTTTCACCCCAGGCCAGGGACTGGCTGCGGCTGTCCTGAACCCACTGGTCGAAGTCCTGTTGCAGCGCGGCGACTTCAGGCGCAGCCAGCACGTCCTCCACGACCAGAAAGCCATCTTGATGAAACCGGTCTATCTGCCATTGCTCGATCATGTTTGCTACTCGCACCAGTTAGGTGGGATTCAAGCCAACGAGACATCTTTGAGGAACGCTTCCACCCGCGGGTTGTGCCCGCTACGCAGCGCCTGCGGGCTGTCATCGCAGACCACGCGGCCCTTCTCCATGAAGACGATGCGATCGGACACCTTGAAGGCGAAATTCATTTCGTGGGTCACGATGATCATGGTGATGCCTTCGCTGGCCAGCGCTTCGATGACCTGCAACACCTCGTTGACCTTCTCAGGGTCGAGCGCCGAGGTGGGTTCGTCGAACAGCATGATCTGTGGGCGCATCATCAGTGCGCGAGCAATCGCCACGCGTTGCTGTTGGCCACCGGACAACTGATGCGGGTACTTCCAGGCATGGTCGAGCATGCCGACCTTGTGCAGCAGGGCGTAGGCCTGCTGCCGGAGATCGGCCAGCGGCGCCAGGCGGTGATAACGCGGGGCCATGAGCAGGTTGTTGAGCACGGTCATGTGCGGGAACAGGTTGAAGCTCTGGAACACCATGCCGATGTTCAGGCGATGCTCGGCGTGTTCTACATAGCGCTGCGGCTGTGCGCCCTGTCGGTCCAGGTGAATGAACGGCTGGCCGTTGATCTTGATCTCACCGTTGTCGATCTGCTCCAGCCCGTTGAGCAGGCGAATCAGCGTGGTCTTGCCCGAGCCCGAAGGGCCGATGACCGAAACCACTTCACCCGGCTGGATCTGCAAGCTCACCGCGCCCAGTACTTCGACGTCGTTGTAGGCCTTGTGCAGCTTGGTCGCCTGCAGCGCGGGGCCAGTCGAATCGCTGTTGGGCCGCGCCACAGCAGCCTTGTGCTCGGTGGCCAGCCGTAGCACTTCGGCATCGGGCAGGCGCGCGGCCTTGGTCTGGGTCACGTCCAGATAGCGCTCCAGGCGCTTGAGCAGAAAGTCGAACACGGTCACGATCAGCACGTAGAAGAACGCCACTCCGGCCATGGTTTCCATGACCAGGAAGTTCTGCGAGTACAGGCGCTGACCCACCATGAGGATCTCGGTCAACGAGATCACCGACACCAGCGAGCTGAGCTTGACGATGGAGATGAATTCATTGGTGAGCGAAGGCAGCGCCACCCGCAATGCCTGGGGAATGACGATGCGCCATTGCGTGCCGGCAAAGCGCAGGCCCAGGGCTCGCGCGGCCTCGCTCTGGCCCTTGGCGATGGACAGCAAGCCACCACGATGGATCTCTGCGACGTAGGCGGTTTCACTGAGCACCAGCGCGATCAGGCCAGCCCAGAACGGGTTGGCCAGCACGGCCGATGTGGACGGCATCGCCTGCGGCAGGTTGTAGACGAATATCAGCAGCACCAACAGCGGCAGACTGCGAAACAGCCAGATATAACCGCGCGCTGGCAGATTGATCAATGGACGGGTGGACTGCTTCGCCAGGGCCAGAACAAAGCCCAGCACGATACTGATGACCCAGGTCAATACACTGAGTTGAATCACGGTCCAGGCCGCCATCCAGAACTCGGTATCGCTGAGCAGACCAAACATGTATTTCCAGTCAAACGTCATCGTCGGCTCGCTCGGCAAGGTCAATAGTGATGGGTGACTTCCTGTCGGATCTGAACTTCGAACGTTGCCCGTTCTGCCCGTCTTGTAACCATCATGATTGATGCCAGGTCGTGCCGAAATTAGTAAATTCGAGCCCCTTGCATAGGAAAAACCTAAGCAGGAGCGGCACGGTTAGTTCGCTACGGAAGACTGCGTACGCTACGCAGTGAAACAACCACGACCTTCGAAAAGCCCGTGCACGGTATTGGCGCGGTGAACTTCCAGTCCGTGCGAACATGGGGCGTTTCGCTGCGCAAAGGCAAACCTGCCTGTATTTGCTGGATGTGCCGGAATGTCGCAGCCAGGAGCGCCCTGGTGAAGCAGGCTGCCGCGCCGTGCCACGGGAACATCCCGCAATGCTGGCGATATGGCCAGGCCAGTACTGGCATGGTCTTCGCACAGCCTTGGCAAAGATAGGTAAAACCTATTCAGCCAGCGCATCGCGGAACAGCGCTGCACAGGAGTCGAACGTGATGCACTTTACCCTGCGGCAACTCAAATACTTCGTGGCTGCCGTAGAACAGGACAGCATTGCCGAAGCGTCCAGACAACTGCATATATCCCAGCCGTCCATCTCGGTTGCCATCAAGAATCTGGAAGAAGCCTTCAACCAACCTTTGTTCGTTCGCCATCATGCCCAGGGTGTTTCACTTACCGCTGGGGGCGGCAGGATCTATGAGAAGGCCAAGGAGTTGTTGCGCCTGTCCCAGGAATTGGAACAGGACTCACGCGCCGAGAATGGCAATGTTTCCGGCACTATTGCCATTGGCTGTTTCGAATCGGCAGCGCCTTTGTACATGCCCAAGTTGGTGGCTGGATTCAAAAGCCTATACCCGGAAGTTTCCATTCAGTTGTATGACGGCGAACAACATGAATTGATGCATGGCCTGCACCGGGGTCGCTTCGACCTGGCTTTTCTCTACGATCTGGAGCTGGGCACGACCATACACAAACAGGCCCTCAACGCACCGCACAAGCCCTACGCGCTGCTGCCTGTCGAGCATCCCCTGGCACAACAGCCGTCCGTGACCTTGCAGGCCCTGAGCCAGGAGCCGATGATCCTGCTCGACGCCGTCCCCAGTCGCAGCTACTTCATGGATATCTTCACCGAAAAGAGCTATGCGCCAGTGGTCGCCTACAGCTCCCCTTCCATTGAAATGGTGCGCTGCATGGTAGGGCAAGGCCTGGGGTTTTCGGTGCTGGTGACGCGGCCGTGTACGCAGATGACATACGACGGCAAGCTGCTGGCTCACCTGGAGATCGAAGACGACATGCCGGCCTCGACCTTGGTGATGGCGCACCTGCGCAACAACCAGCCAAGTCGGGCGACCCGGCTGTTCATGGAGTACTGTTCAAGTGTGGAGCTGACGCCACCTGGGGCGGCGGCGCCTGCGATCGAGGCAGAGCGAAAGGCTTACTGCCCGGCTTGATTTTCGCCCAGGATCAACTGACCCTGCTTGTTCACAGGGATCTGCGAACCGGGATCACGATCCATGCGCACCTGGCCGACCTTGCCATCGAGCTGGTACTTCACGTTGTAGCCAACGACCTTGTCGCTGATGTCATTGACGGTGTTGCAGCGCGTCTGGGTGGTGGTGTAGGTGTCACGGCCTTGCATGCCTTCCTGCACCTTGTTGCCTGCATAGCCACCGCCGACGGCACCGGCCACGGTCGCGATCTTCTTGCCATTGCCACCGCCGACCTGGTTGCCGAGCAAACCACCTGCCACTGCACCAAGGACGCTGCCAACGATCTGATGCTGGTCCTGAACGGCCTTCTGCCGAGTCACGGTGACGTCCTTGCACACTTCGCGAGGCGTCTTGATCTGCTGTTTGATCGGCTCTGCGGCCAATACGTCAGCGTACTCGGGGCCCTTGTTCACGAGGCTGTAGGTTGCAACGGCACCTCCGGCTGTAACACCGACTGCACCGAGCACTGCACCAATCAGCAACGATTTATTCACTTTGAACCTCCTGACTACAATCATGGCACGAAGCCACGCTTCCATGCCTTGGAGCATAAAAAAAGGCGCGAGTTCAATACTCGCGCCTTTCGGGCCTTGCCGCCGGGACAGTCGAACGTCTTATGGACGGTCGTCGACCTGGTCCTTGGCCACTGGAGGAATCAGATCCTCGCTGCTCAGGTTCAGCCAGATCAGTACCACGTTGGCGATGTAGATCGACGAGTAGGTACCGGCCATCACGCCGATGAACAGCGCCAGCGAGAAGCCCCACAGGTTGTCGCCACCGAAGAACATCAGTGCGGCGATGGCCAGCAAGGTAGACACCGAGGTCGCCACGGTTCGCAGCAGCGTCTGGGTGGTGGACACGTTGATGTTCTCGATCAAGGACGCCTTGCGCATCACCCGGAAGTTCTCGCGAACCCGGTCGAATACCACGATGGTGTCGTTGAGCGAGTAACCGATGATGGCCAGTACCGCCGCCAGCACCGTCAGGTCGAAGGTGATCTGGAAGAACGACAGCAGGCCGACGGTGACGATCACGTCGTGGATCAACGAGAGGATCGCGCCGACTGCGAACTTCCACTGGAAGCGGAAGGCCAGATAAATGAGCACGCCGCCCAGCGCCAGCAACATGCCGAGGCCGCCCTGGTCGCGCAGTTCTTCACCCACCTGCGGACCGACGAATTCGACGCGCTTGACCGTGGCAGGGTTGTCGCCCCCGACCGTCTGCAGCGCCGCTGCGACCTGGTTGCCCAATTGCGGGTCTTCACCCGGCATGCGCACCAGCAGGTCGGTGGTAGCACCGAAGTTCTGCACCACGGCATCGTGATAACCGGCTTTCACCAGCTCTTCACGCACCAGGCCCAGGTCGGCCGGCTTTTCGTAGGTCAGCTCGATGAGCGTACCGCCGGTGAAGTCCAGCCCGTAGTTCATGCCCTTGTGAAACATGCTGAACAACGCCAGCACGGTAAGGAGCACGGTGATGGCGAACGCAATATTGCGAACGCCCATGAAGTTGATGGTACGTAACATGGCAGCCCCTTAAATCCACAACTTCTTGAAGTCCCGACCGCCGTAGATCAGGTTGACCATTGCGCGGGTCACCATGATGGCCGTGAACATCGAGGTAAAGATCCCGAGGGACATGGTGACGGCGAAGCCCTTGACCGGGCCGGTGCCCATGGCGAAGAGAATGCCGCCGACCAGCAGCGTCGTCAGGTTGGCATCGATGATCGCGGTGTAGGCGCGGTCGAAACCTTCGTGAATGGCGCGCTGGATGCTCATGCCATTGGCGATTTCCTCACGTATGCGCGAGAAGATCAGTACGTTGGCGTCCACCGCCATGCCCATCGTCAGCACGATACCGGCAATGCCCGGCAGCGTCAGGGTTGCCCCCAGCAGCGACATCAGCGCCAGCAGCATGACCATGTTCAAGGCCAGTGCCACGGTGGCGATCACACCGAAGAAGCGGTAGATGGCAATGATGAACAGCGAGACGAACAGCATGCCCCACAACGACGCATCGACACCCTTGGTGATGTTGTCGGCACCCAGGCTCGGGCCAATGGTACGTTCTTCGGCGAAGTACATCGGTGCCGCCAGACCACCGGCACGCAACAGCAGCGCCAGTTCGGATGACTCACCCTGGCCGTTGAGGCCGGTAATGCGGAACTGGCTGCCCAGTGGCGACTGGATGGTCGCCAGGCTGATGATCTTCTTCTCTTCGGTGAAGGTCTGTACCGCAACGTCCTTCTCGACCCCATTGACCGTCTGCTTGACGTAGCGCGTAGTCGGGCGCTGCTCGATGAAGATCACCGCCATGCTGCGGCCAACGTTGCTGCGCGTGGCGCGGCTCATGAGGTCGCCGCCGTGGCCATCGAGCTTGATGTTCACCTGTGGCTGGCCGTGTTCGTCGAAGCTGGCCTGGGCATCGGTAACCTGGTCACCGGTGATGATCAGGCCACGCTCGACTGCCGCGGGAGCACGGTTGCCCTCGCGGAACTCGAAGGTTTCGGTAGTCGCCTTGGAATCATCCGGACCGGCACCGAGACGGAACTCGAGGTTGGCGGTCTTGCCGAGGATACGCTTGGCTTCGGCAGTGTCCTGCACGCCCGGCAGCTCGACCACGATGCGGTTGGCACCCTGGCGCTGGACCAGCGGCTCGGCCACACCCAGCTCGTTGACCCGGTTACGCACCGTGGTCAGGTTCTGCTTGATGGAGTACTCGCGGATCTCCGCGACCTTGGCCTGGGTCATGGCCAGGCGCAGCACCGACAACTCGCTGCGCTCGCTGGCAGTCAGGTCGAAATCGGTGAAACTCTTGCGGATCAGGGCTTGTGCCTGGTCGCGGGTAGCGGTGTCGCTGAAGCCCAGCTGAATGGCGCCATCCTGCTGCGGCAGGCTGCGATAACGCACGCGCTCCTTGCGCAGCAGCGTCTTGACTTCGCCTTCGTAGACTTTCATGCGGGCGTCGAGCGCCTTGTCCATGTCGACTTCGAGCAGGAAGTGCACGCCACCGGACAGGTCGAGGCCCAGCTTCATCGGGCTTGCACCCAGGCTGCGCAACCAGGGCGGCGTGGTCGGAGCCAGGTTCAGGGCCACCACATAGTCATCGCCCAGCGCCTTGCGCACGACATCCTTGGCCGGCAACTGGTCTTCGGCCTTGGTCAGGCGCAGCAGACCACCCTTGCCGTTTTCGGCGAGGCTTGCGGATTTGACCTGGATGCCGGCGGCATTGAGTGCCGTGCCGACGCGATCCAGATCTGCCTGATTGACCTGCAGCGAAGTGCTCGCGCCGCTGACCTGGATGGCCGCGTCATCAGGATAGAGATTAGGTGCGGAATAGATAAAACCGATCGCCAGCACCGCCAGGATCAGTACATATTTCCACAGAGGGTATTTGTTCAGCATCACGCCGCCCGTTCAAGACGCGGGGCGCCTTGCGCGCCCCGACATGGGTAAAAGTCTGCAGCTTAGATCGCTTTGAGCGTGCCTTTGGGCAGGGTCGCGGCGATGGCGCCCTTCTGGATTTTCAGCTCGACGGTGTCGGACACTTCGATGACCACGAAGTCGTCGGTGACCTTGTTGATCTTGCCGGCGATGCCGCCACTGGTGACCACTTCGTCACCTTTCTGCAGGTTGCCCAGCAGGTTTTTCTGTTCCTTGGCACGCTTGGCCTGCGGACGCCAGATCATCATGTAGAAGATGACCAGGAAACCGACCAGGAAAATCCACTCGAAGCCAGAGCCGGCAGGGCCAGCAGCCGGTGCAGCGGCGTCCGCGAAAGCGGCGGGGATCAAAAAGCTCATTCAACGCTCCAGTTACTTAGAAGTTATTGACTTAAAGTCTTTATAAAACGGTCAGTCCAAGGGCGGCACAGGCAGCCCGCGCTTGGCATAGAAGGCATCGACAAAGGCGGCCAATGTACCCTGTTGAATAGCCTCGCGCAAACCAGCCATCAGCAGCTGGTAATGACGCAAATTGTGGATGGTATTCAACATGCTACCGAGCATTTCGCCACACTTGTCCAGGTGATGCAGATAAGCGCGCGAGAAGTTGCGGCAGGTATAGCAATCGCAGGTAGGGTCCAGCGGCGAATCATCGTGGCGATGGAACGCGTTGCGGATCTTCAGCACGCCCGTGTCGATGAACAGATGCCCGTTGCGCGCATTGCGCGTCGGCATCACGCAGTCGAACATGTCGACGCCGCGGCGCACACCCTCGACCAAGTCTTCGGGTTTGCCTACCCCCATAAGGTAACGAGGTTTGTCAGCGGGCATCAGGCCCGGCAGGTAGTCGAGCACCTTGATCATTTCATGCTTGGGCTCGCCCACCGACAGGCCGCCGATGGCCAGGCCATCGAAACCGATCTTGTCCAGGCCTTCGAGCGAACGCATGCGCAGGTTCTCGTGCATGCCGCCCTGAACGATGCCGAACAGCGCCGCGGTGCTTTCGCCATGCGCGTCCTTGGACCGTTGCGCCCAGCGCAGCGACAGCTCCATGGAGGTGCGCGCGGTGTGCTCGTCGGCCGGGTAAGGCGTGCACTCGTCGAAAATCATCACCACGTCCGAGCCCAGGTCGCGCTGGACCTGCATCGATTCTTCAGGGCCCATGAACACCTTGGAGCCATCCACCGGGGAGGCGAAGTACACGCCCTCCTCCTTGATCTTGCGCATGGCGCCAAGGCTGAACACCTGGAACCCACCGGAGTCGGTCAGAATCGGCCCTTTCCACTGCATGAAATCGTGCAGGTCGCCGTGCGCCTTGATCACCGCAGTGCCCGGGCGCAACCACAGGTGGAAGGTGTTGCCCAGAATCATCTGCGCACCGATCGCCTCGATGTCGCGCGGCAACATGCCCTTGACCGTGCCATAGGTGCCCACCGGCATGAACGCCGGGGTCTCCACCACGCCACGCGGGAAGGTCAGGCGGCCACGACGGGCTTTGCCATCGGTGGCCAGCAATTCGAACGACATACGACAGGTGCGACTCATGCGTGATCCCCTGGCGCGGCTTCGCTGGGACCGCGAGGCGCCGGATTGCGGGTGATGAACATGGCATCACCGTAACTGAAGAAGCGGTACTCGTTGGCCACCGCCGCCGCATAGGCCGCCATGGCTTCGGGATAACCCGCGAACGCCGAGACCAGCATCAGCAGCGTGGACTCCGGCAAATGGAAATTGGTGACCAGGGCATCGACCACATGGAACGGTCGCCCCGGAAAGATGAAGATGTCGGTATCGCCACTGAACGGCTTCAACACGCCGTCACGCGCCGCGCTTTCCAGCGAGCGCACGCTGGTAGTGCCTACCGCCACCACGCGACCACCGCGGGCCTTGCACGCCTGCACCGCGTCGACCACGTCCTGGCTGACCTCCAGCCACTCTTTATGCATGTGGTGGTCTTCAAGCTTCTCGACCCGCACCGGCTGGAAGGTACCGGCACCGACATGCAGCGTCACGAAGGCGGTCTGGACCCCCATCGCCTCGATCTGCGCCAGCAGCGCCTTGTCGAAATGCAGCCCCGCCGTCGGCGCCGCCACCGCGCCAGCCTTCTCGGCGTACACGGTCTGATAGCGCTCGCGGTCGGCGCTGTCGTCGGGCCGGTCGATGTAGGGCGGCAACGGCATGTGCCCGACCCGATCGAGCAGTGGCAACACCTCTTCATTGAAGCGCAGCTCGAACAGCGCATCATGCCGCGCGACCATCTCGGCCTCGCCGCCGCCGTCGAGCAAAATCTTCGAACCCGGCTTGGGCGACTTGCTGGAACGCACGTGGGCCAGCACGCGATGGCTGTCCAGCACGCGCTCGACCAGAATCTCCAGCTTGCCCCCCGACGCCTTTTGGCCAAACACCCGTGCCGGAATCACCCGGGTATTGTTGAACACCATCAGGTCCCCTGGCCTGAGAAAACCGGGCAGATCGGTGAATTGACGATGATCCAGCGCACCGGACGGCCCATCGAGGACCAACAGGCGGCTGCCATGGCGCTCCGCCAACGGATGGCGAGCGATCAGGGAATCAGGAAGCTCGAAAGAGAAATCGGCGACACGCATGATAGGGTTCGGCTGTATAGGGCTGAAAATTCTAGCAAAAATCTGCAAAATTGACCATGAAAGCTGATTGACCAGTGGTCGCGCCGTCTCTATACTTCGCCGCCTGTAAGCCCTGATGGCGGAATTGGTAGACGCGGCGGATTCAAAATCCGTTTTCGAAAGGAGTGGGAGTTCGAGTCTCCCTCGGGGCACCAAATCAGAAAAAAGACCTTCGCGAAGGTCTTTTTTTTTCGTCTGCGATTTCTCCCACTCCCGTTGCAGGGGCGGCAAGTGGCCGCGAAGGCGCCAGCCCAATCGCTACCACTTCCGCACCCATCCCTCGCCCGACAGGCCCCGCCCCGCGACCACTGTTGCCCCCACCTTCTCTTGAACTGTACCTCCCGCCGCTCGCTCGATGCGCCTACCCTGTGAACTCAATCCACAGGAGCGCTCGTCATGCCGGATGCAGCCAACCTCTACCTGTTCGTTATCGCCGCAATGCTCCTGTTGGTCGTTCCCGGACCCAACATGGCCTTCGTCACCAGCCACGCGCTGGCACACGGTTGGCGGGCCGGGGTGACGGCGGCATTGGGGATCTCGTTGGCCGACTTGCTGCTGACGCTGTTGGTCAGCGCCGGCATGGGCGCTGTCGTCATGAGTTGGGCGCCTGCCTTCGACTTGTTGCGGCTGGCCGGTGCGTGCTATCTGTTGTGGCTGGCCTGGCAAGCGCTGACGGCGCCGACTGGCGAAAGCGCTGCACCCCGCCCTCTGGGTTCGATCCGCAAGATCTTCATTCGCGCCACGCTCAACAGCTTGCTGAACCCCAAAGGCCTGCTGTTCTTCATGGTGTTTCTGCCGCAATTCGTCACTGTCGGCAACGCCAGTGTGACGGTTCAACTGGTCATGCTGGGTGTGCTGCTTCTGCTGATCTCCCTGGTTTTTCACAGTGTGCTGGCACTGTGTGCGGGAACGCTGCGCGGACGGTTGAACAGCATGCCTCGACGCTGGGCCAATTATGGCTTTGCGAGCGTGATGACAGCACTGGCAGCACGACTTCTATTTCTTGAGCGGCCGATATGACCACTCTCCCGAAGCACCTCCGGACAGGTATCCATCCCGCCTCGTTGGCCCTGTAAACTTCTCCCTCATGCCCCCCGCGAACAAGGAGTTCCGCCCTTCACATGAGTAATGCCTACCGTACATTCTTCGCAACCCCGGGCGTCGTGGCTCTGTTACTGGCGGGTTCCATGGCCCGGCTCCCACAGACCATGATCGGGCTGGGCCTCATCACCATGCTCGTGCATGAAACCGGGCGCTATTGGGTTGCAGGCGCAGTGGCGGGTACTTTTACCCTGACCAGCGCCATACTCGGGCCGATGATTTCGAAACTGGTGGATCAGCGCGGCCAGCGCAAGGTGCTGGCGCCCGTCGCGGCGTTCAGTATCGGCATGCTTCTGGCCCTGATCGGCGCCGTGCATTGGCATGCGCCGCTGTCGGTGCTGTTCGTGCTGGCCGCCCTGGCGGGCGTACTCCCCAGTTTCGGCGCAATGATCCGCGCACGCTGGGCCTACCTGTTTCGCGGAAAACCACAACTGCACGCCGCGTACTCCCTGGATACAGTGCTGGTGGAGTTCACCTTCATCGTCGGTCCACCGCTATCCATCGCCTTGAGCAGCGGTCTGTTTCCACAAGCCGGCCCGCTGGTAGCCGCCGTGTTGTTGGCCGTGGGCGTGGTTGCCTTTCTGCGCCAGCATGAAACCGAGCCGCCGCCGGTGCCGGCGGTCAAGGGTCCATCCACGTCTCCGCTGCGCATTCCTGCCTTGCGGATCATCGTGGTGGCGATGCTGGCGCTGGGGTTGCTCGGCGGCTCGGTCGATGTGGCGGTAGTGGCGTTTGCCAAGGAACAAGGCTGGCCAGCCGCCGCCAGCTTTATTCTGGCGGGGTTCGCTGCAGGGTCGATGGTTGCCGGGATCACGTTCGGGACAGTGAGAAGTGGGCTGGCATACGAAACTCAGCTGCTGATCGGCGCGGTATTCACTGCCGTGGCGACGACGTTGCCGATTTTCGCGCCCAATGTGTATTGGCTCACCGGATTGCTGTTCATCACCGGCATGTCGTTCGCACCGACGCTGATCGTGGTAATGAACATCGGCACGAAAATCCTGCCGCCCGGCAAGATCACCGAAGGGCTGACCTGGCTGAGCACAGGGGTCAGTGTCGGCATCGCGATGGGTGGGGCAGTCGCCGGTATGGTCATCGACCACTTCGGTACCCGTGCCGGATTCGCCGTTGCCATCGGTGCCGGGCTGTTAATGCTGACCGCCGTGCTCACAGGGCTGCGTACGCTGCAGGCAACTTCGGCGAGCGAGGTTATCGTGCCTGGCTGACACGCACCTGTCACATCCCCACGCTTACATAGCCCTTTCACTTTCCAAGGGCTATGTCATGACCATGTTCGATCTCAAGCGCCGTCGCCTCGTCCAAGCCGTGGGGGCAGGCTTTCTGTTGCCTGGGCTGGCGCCGGCGGTGATCGCCTCGGTCAAGGACCGGCCACAACTGACTGACGGCGTGCAGTCCGGCGACCTGATGGGCGACAGGGCCATGGTCTGGAGCCGCTGCGACCGCCCGGCACGCATGGTGGTGGAATGGGATACGCGCAGCATGTTCACCAACCCGCGCCGCCTGGTATCGCCACTGGCCGACGCGGGCAGCGATTTCACCGCGCGGGTCGAACTCAGCGGCCTGCCGGTGGACCAGGCGATCTTCTATCGCGTGCAGTTCGAAGACGCGCAGACCGGCGTCAGCAGCGAGCCGTGGTTCGGCCATCTGCGCAGCGAGCCTTCGCAGCGTCGCGACATCCGCTTCGTGTGGAGCGGCGACACAGTGGGCCAGGGTTTCGGCATCAACCCCGACATCGGCGGCATGCGCATCTATGAAGCCATGCGTCTGCGCTTGCCGGATTTCTTCATCCACAGCGGCGATACCATCTACGCCGACGGGCCGGTGCCCGCCACGGTGACCACCGAGAATGGCCGCGTATGGCGCAACATCACCACCGAAGCCAAGAGCAAGGTGGCGGAAACTCTGGACGAGTACCGCGGCAACTACCGCTACAACCTGATGGATGAAAACGTGCGGCGCTTCAATGCCGAGGTGCCGCAGATCTGGCAATGGGACGACCACGAGGTGACCAATAACTGGTCGCCCAGCAAGCAACTCGACGCGCGCTACCAGAACCGCGACATCCGTCATCTGGTTGGCAACGCGCGTCAGGCATGGCTCGAGTACGCGCCCATGCGCCTGCAGCGCGCCGACAACGGCGGGCGTATCTACCGCAAGCTCAGCTATGGGCCGATGCTGGACATATTCGTCCTGGACATGCGCAGCTACCGCAGTGGCAACGACGACAACCTGGCGGCCAAGCCCGAAGCCCGCACGGCGTTTCTTGGACAGGCGCAACTGGACTGGCTGAAGTCCGGGCTCAAAGGGTCGCAGGCCCAATGGAAAGTCATTGCCGCCGATATGCCCATCGGCTTGGGTGTCCCGGATGGAGAAATGAGCCCGGGGGTCGGGCGCTGGGAGGCGATCGCCAATGGCGATGATGGGGCCGCCAAGGGGCGCGAGCTGGAGATCGCCGAGCTGCTCGGCTTCGTGCGCCAGCAGAACGTGGTCAATACGGTCTGGCTGACTGCCGACGTGCACTACTGCGCCGCGCATCACTACCACCCCGACCGCGCCGCCTTCCAGGACTTCGAACCATTCTGGGAATTCGTCGCCGGGCCACTGAACGCCGGCAGCTTCGGCCCCAACCCGTTGGACGCCACCTTTGGCCCACAGGTGGTGTTCCAGAAAGCACCACCGGCCCAGAACACCTCACCGTTCGCAGGTTTCCAGTTTTTCGGTGAAGTACAGATCGAGGGCCAGAGCGGAGAAATGACCGTGCAACTGCGTGATCTGGATGGCGTGGTGGTGTTCGAGAAGAAGCTGCAGCCGGTTTGACGCCCATTGCACCGCACACATCCGGACAAATAGCCGCGGCGGGGGCGGTGCAATGGCTCAACTGCCAAGGCCCGGCAGTACCAGGCACGCGGCCAACCCTATGAGGGCGGTGCCGATCACCCGATCGACAACGTGTTGTTTCTCCAGCATCCGCCGACGCAGCGGCCCGGACGAGAAGAACAGCGCCACGATGCTGAACCACACCCAGTGCGAGAACGACATGAACAAGCCATAGGCAAAGTTCGTCATTATCGAACTGCCCGCCTGTACGACCTGACTGTAAGTGGCTACCACGAACAGCATGGTCTTGGGATTGAGGGCATTGGTGAAGAAGCCTGTCCGAAATGCGCTGCACAATGACGGCGCCCCGCCTCCCACGTTGGCCAATGCCAACTTGGAGGTGTTGAGCAACGAGCGCACGCCCAGGTAGATGAGATAACCGGCACCCAGCCATTTCATGCCCATGAACAACAGTGGCGACTGAGTGATGATCACGGCGATGCCGAACACGGTGTAGAACACATGCACCTGTACACCGCAGGCAATGCCCAAAGCCGCGATCAAACCACTCTGACGCCCGTAGGCATAGCTGTTGCGTGTGACCATGGCAAAGTCCGGGCCCGGGCTGATGACGGCCAATACGGTAATCAGGGCGACTGCCAATAATTCGTTCATGATCACGTCCCGTCAACGTTTCTTGAAAGTGACGACCAGGACATCCCGATGGGCAGGTCGATCGGGGTGTATGGGGATGACGGCGCTGACGCCGTGTCGAACCTGCTCATCGTTGAGCAGGGCGGCTTCCAGTTCATGGATCATCGAGTGCCTTGCCAGCAGCCGCAGGTCATTGTCGTAGATGGACGTCTCGCCCTCCATCACGTTGACTCGATTGACCAGCAGCATGAACACGAAGTCGACGCCATCGCGGTGCACACCTTCAGGTGTCGGGGACGCCGCTCCGCGGGATGCATCGATACGGAACTGATGCGCTTCGATATGCCAGGCACTTTGCCCAGCGAGGACGCCGAGAAAGGCGCAGCACAGGTCCATCACTGCCGAAAACACCTTGCCTGAGCAGACCTCGGTCGTGAACGGCGCGTAATGCCGGACGATGCCGCCGTTGAGGCCGTTGTGCTCGACGTTCTGGTAATGCGGTCGATGAGCGCAAGCCTGCCAGTGGCGACTGCCTTGCTCGATGGAGAGGGTCGCATGGCGACGCAGGCGATAGGTGCCGCCATCCCCCATGAATGTATCCTGCTGCAGATGATCCCAGCTTTGCCGAAACTGTTCCCAGTCCTGGATGAAGCCAGGCACGACGGTGTCCAGCAAGTGAGCGACCGTGGGAGGCTGCAGAAAGGCGAAGCCACTGTGAGCCACGCTTTCACATACATCGTTGATTGACGGCTCGAAAAGCCTCAGTCCAATGGCGCTGCTCGGCATTGCACGCTTATGCATATCTTCCATGGATTCTCTCCATTTTATTGGTAAGGCTGCCAAAATGCCCGGCAACGAGCGCAATCATGGAGTTTTGCGCAGGCAGGAAAAAACGATTTATAGTCGTCGAAACCTGTGAGATTTCGTCGTTCGTATGAGCCTTCCGCCCCTCGCCTCTTTCCGCTTTTTCAACGCCGCTGCGCAGAACCAAAGCTTCATGAAGGCGGCCGAGCAACTGCACGTGACGCACGGCGCGGTCAGCCGCCAGATTCGCTCGCTGGAAGACGCGTTGGGGGTGGAGCTGTTCGATCGGCGCAATCGTGCGGTCTTTCTCAACCATGCAGAACGGCTGCTGCACGACGTCACGCAGCCGATGTTCGAGCAGTTGGAGCAGGCGGTCCGCCAGGTGCAGCAAAAAGCGCGCGAAGACACGCTGGTAGTGTCCTGCGAACCGACGATTGCGATGAAATGGCTGATTCCCCGCCTGCCTGCCTTCCATCAGGCGCACCCGCAGATCCAGATTCAATTGCTGGCGGCGGGTGGGCCGATCGACTTTTCTCGATGCGGCGCTGACCTGGCCATTCGACGCGACGATTTTCGCTGGGACGATTCAGTCGAAAGTGCTGCGTTGTGTCCTGAATGGGTCGGTCCGGTTTGCGCGCCCGCCTTGGCGGAATCGGTGAGGCGATTGAGTGGTGTGCACGTGCTGCGCAGCAGCACACGACCGGCTGCCTGGGAGCAGTGGCTGCGACTGGCGAAGAAAGTGCCAGGGGAAGTGGCAACCGTCGAGTACGAGCATTTCTACCTGTGCCTGCAGGCCGCTACTGCTGCGTTGGGCGTGAGCGTGGCGTCACTGTTGATGGTTCAAGAGGAACTGGCATCCGGGCAATTGGTAGCGCCCTTCGGCTTCACTCGCGATGGTTCGAAGTACGTGGTGCTGTACCCGCGATTGCCGGAAGAAAGCACGAAGTGCGCCGTCTTCAGACAGTGGCTGAACGAGCAGGCAGAGGCATCGGTTGCCCAGACACTTTCCGACGGACGCTGATCCGGTTTCACCCCACCCTGCACGAATTAAAGGTGACCTCAACGACCTTGGGCTACGCTTTGTCTTATAACGCCCACCGTGGCTGGTTGGGCGTTGCGCTGTGCAATCAGCCTGGCGACAACAACCGCGCTAGCAAGCGTGCGAGGGCGAACATGAGCAATTTCGACAAAAACAGTAGCACCACAAACCCCAAGAGCTTGACCGAAAAACTTCTCAAACTCCTTCCATCGACGGCTGTAAAAGGCTATCTGCAGGGTGCCAGCTCATTCGACAAGGGGCGCCCGGACTACCCGAAGGAACTCGACAACTGGCTGCGCGAGATCATGCAGATCAAGCCGCACAGCAAATGGGACCCACCCCATACAACTGTACTCGACCTGGGCTCGGGGACTGGCAAGTTCATTCCGCGGTTGGTCGATATCGGCGCCGAGGTGTTCGCGGTGGAACCGGTTTCCGCCATGCGCGAGAAGCTGGAACTCAACTGGGGCGACAAGCCCTACGTGAAGATACTCGAGGGCGCCGCCGAAGAGATCCCGTTGAAAAACGAATCGGTGGACGCGGTGATCTGCGCGCATTCCTTCCACTGGTTTGCCAAACCCGAGGCCATGAAGGAAATCCACCGGGTGCTCAAGCGCGGCGGACGCCTGGGAATGATCTGGAACCTGCGCGATACCCGCGAGGACTGGGTACGTCAGGTGGCGGACGTGGTCAGCGCGGTGGCCGGTGACAGCCCGCGGTTCTACACCCAACAGTGGCGTGAAATGTTCCCGCACAAGGGCTTCGCCCACCCGCTGGTGGAAAAGCACTTCAGCCATTCGCACACCGGCACGCCGGAAGACGTGATTCTCAACCGGGTGCGCTCCATCAGCTTCATCGCCACCCTCCCCCCTGAACAGCAAGAGCCGATTTACCAGAGAGTCCGCGAAATCATTGCCACCCACCCCCAGCTCAAGGACAAGCAGGAAGTAACCGTGCCCTATGACACCGTGGCCTTTCATACTGTGAAGATTCTCTAGACCACCGTTGGCGCCCGGCGTGATCAATGCACCGGCGTAAGCCCGCTTTCCTGAATGGCGAGACGGGCTGCCGGTGTGCTCAGGTACTGCAGCAATGCGGCGGCCTCTTCAGGGTGGGCGCTGGTACGCGTGACACCGCCCGAATACAAAGTCATCTTCTGCACCGCATCGGGAATCAGGCCGACGATATCGATGCCCGGTACCGCCTTGAGCTCGCTCAATTGCTGGAAACCCAGCTGCACATCGCCCCGAGCAACCACGGCACCCACGGGCTCGCTGTCTACCAGGCTGCTTTTGTCGCGAAGCTGTTCGGCCAGTTTCATGCGCGGAAACAGCAGGTGCGACAGGTACAGGCCGCTGGTGCTGTTGGAGTAGGCCAGCGAGCGGGCGTCTATCAGCGTCTTGCGAAAAGCGTCGACACTGCCGATGTCTGGCTTGGCCTCACCTTGGCGTACGGCCATGGCAATGAAGGACTTGCCGACATCCACGCGAGGTTCGCGCTGCACTTCACCCAATTGAATGAGTTTGTTCAACGCGGCGTCTTCGGTGAGCACCAGGTCGGCACGCTCGCCGCGCTCCAGCCGACTGGAGATGGCCATGGGGTTGTCGCCGATGGCAGGTGAAGGCAGCACGGTGACCTTGATGCCGGTGGCTTTTTCGTATTCGACGACGATGGTCTGCATGGCACTGACCACGCCGCCGGACCCGAGCAGGGACAACTGCACCGGTGGTGGCGCCTTCTGCGCGTGGGCAGCGCTGGAGCCGAGCAATACACAAGCCAGCAGAGCGCTGGTGAGCCGTTTGGTCATGACGATATGATCCTGAAAGTGAAGATGAAGCCTGGCCGATGACTGGCCAGAGGCACAGCGGACGAGTGCGGTGATGGTCGACCGCCTCGCGAAGAAGGATAAGTTTACGCGCAATCGGCCAAAAGCCAGGATCAGGTTGCCATTTAAAAAGGTGATGTTCGGCAATTGCAACGTCGAGAAACAATTTCAGCCCTGGCCGCGCAAACGTGCGATGCAAGCAATCACGACACTTTGGCAGGATCTGTGGGGTAACTGTCATTTACCCTTTTACCGTTCAGCTCGATGATGCGTGCTCCAGACTGGAGTGACCGTATGTCCAAGGCCTTGCCCCCCGAATTGCAGATTTTCGACCGCCCCTTGCAGGTTGTCATCCTGCTCTACCCCGGTATCGAGATTCTCGACTTCGCCGGGCCGTACGAAGTGTTCAGCGTTGCCACCCGCGTTGCGCTGCGCGACGGCTTGAGCATTCACGCGCCATTCGTGGTCAGCACGGTTGCGGCCAGTCGCGACCTGCTTACCGCCCGCTACGAGCTGCGGGTGCAGCCCGACGGCCAGTTCGATGAAGAGGTGCACAGCGATGTGCTGATCGTGCCGGGGGGCGTGATCGATCAACCTGTAAATGACCCGAATACCCTCGCGTGGGTGCGGCGGATGGCGGCGACGACCGGGTTGCTCACTTCGGTATGCAGTGGCGCGTTGATCCTGGCCAAGGCTGGCCTGCTGGAGGGGCAGAGCGTCACCACCCATTGGGCCGACATCCAGGAGCTGCGCGACAGCTACCCGGACCTCGATGTGCGGGAGAATGTGCCCTATGTCGATGCTGGCAGCCTGGTCACCAGCGCCGGGATTTCAGCCGGCATCGACATGAGCCTGCATCTGGTGGCACGCCTGCTCGGTGCCGATGCGGCGCGCCTCACCGCTCGGCAGATGCAGTACGAGTGGCACGATATGCCAGGGTAGAGCGTCAGCTCTTGTCGTTGCGAAACATCTGGCGAATGCCACGCACGGCCTGCCGAATGCGATCCTGGTTTTCGATCAGCGCAAAACGTACGTGGTCGTCGCCATAGTCACCGAAGCCGATGCCGGGCGAGACGCAGACCTTGGCTTCGGCCAGCAGCTTCTTGGCAAACTCTAGCGAGCCCATGTGCGCGTAGGCCTCCGGGATCTTGGCCCAGACATACATCGACGCCTTGGGGTTCTCGACCATCCAGCCCAGTTCGTGCAAGCCTTTGACCAGCACGTTGCGGCGCTGGCGGTACTGCTCGGCGATGTCCTTCACACACTGTTGATCGCCTTCGAGCGCGGCGATGGCTGCGACCTGCAACGGCGTGAACGTGCCGTAATCGTGGTAGCTCTTGATGCGTGCCAACGCATTGACCAGCTCGGGATTGCCGACCATGAAGCCGATCCGCCAGCCAGCCATGTTGTAGCTCTTGGACAGGGTGAAGAATTCGACGGCGATGTCCTTGGCGCCCGGCACTTGCATGATCGACGGCGCTTTCCAGCCGTCGTAGACGATATCGGCATAGGCCAGGTCATGCACCACCAAGACGTCGTAGCGCTTGGCGAGGGCCACCACCCGCTCGAAGAAATCCAGTTCCACACACTGGGCGGTCGGGTTGGAGGGAAAGCCCAAAATCATCATCTTCGGCTTGGGAATGGATTCGCGGATCGCCCTCTCCAGCTCGTTGAAGAAGTCCACGCCCGGCACCAGCGGCACCGAGCGCACCTGGGCGCCGGCGATCACCGCACCGTAGATATGAATCGGGTAGCTGGGGTTGGGCACCAGCACGGTATCACCCTGGTCGAGCGTGGCCAGCATCAGGTGCGCCAGACCCTCTTTCGAGCCAATGGTGACGATGGCTTCGTCTTCAGGGTCGATATCGACCGCATAGCGGTCCTTGTACCAGCGCGAAATGGCCCGGCGCAGCCGCGGAATGCCGCGGGAAGTGGAGTAGCCGTGGGTATCTTCGCGCTGGGCAACGGTCACCAGCTTGTCGACGATATGGGGTGGCGTGGCGCCGTCGGGGTTGCCCATGCTCAGGTCGATGATGTCTTCGCCGCGCCGACGCGCAGCCATCTTCAACTCGGCGGTGATATTGAACACATAGGGGGGGAGACGATCGATGCGCGCAAAGCGGCGCGGGCGAACAGGTTCGGCCATGACTTCCTCGGATACGTAAGCGCCCGGAACCGTCCGAGCGACGTTGGCCACTGCGGTGGCCAGCCCGAAAGATAACGGGGCCGATGCGGGGATGTAAAGCGCAATATGCGGTGCGGAACCAACCTTTGCCCCAAAAAAAAGCCCCGGAACTGTTCGGTCCGGGGCTTTTTTATCGCTGCAGCAGGATCAATGCGCGTAGGTCAGCAACAGCTCGCCCGGCGCCTTGAAATCCAGGGACATCATTACGCTCAACGCGGTAATGGTGAAGATCGAGAACACGAACAGCTTGCGCGCCCAGACCTTGTCATCGACCGCCTTGTAACCTGTCCAGGCCATGTACAACCAGTACATGCCCATGGCTGCGGCAACTGCGAGGTAGCTCATGCCGGCATAGCCACCCAGGGTCAGCATCAGCGTCGCCAGGAGGAAAGCCAGGATGTAGATCAGGATATGCTTCTTCGCCACCACGATACCACGCTTGACCGGGAGCACCGGAATCGAAGCCGCCAGGTAATCGTTGAAGCGGAAGATTGCGATCGCATACGAATGGGGCATCTGCCACAGGCTGAACATCACCAGCAACGTCAACGCCGCCAAATCGAAGCTGTTGCTCACTGCCACGTAACCGATCACCGGAGGCATGGCGCCGGACAGGCTGCCGACCAGAGTGCCGTGCACCGACTTGCGCTTCAGATAAAGGCTGTAGAAGCCCACGTAGATGACGAAGCCGATCAAGCCGCACAGGGCCGCCAGCGGGTTGGCCAATGCGTACAGCATGACCATCCCGGCAACCCCCAGCAGCGTGGCGAAGATCAGTGCGACCTTCACCGAAATCTGCCCCTGAACCAACGCGCGATTCTTGGTGCGCTCCATCTTCACGTCGATGTCACGGTCGATGCAGTTGTTGAATGCACAGCCCGACGCCACTACCAGCGATGTACCGATCACCGTGGCCAGAAACAGCCCGATGTCGACATGCCCTTGAGAGGCCAGGAAGAACCCACCTGCCACGGAAAGCACGTTACCGAAAATGATCCCCGGTTTGGTGATTTGGATAAAGTGCTTTACGGACATGTCCGGGTTCCTTACTTCGCCATCATGAAGTGATGGATGCTGAACATGATCCACAGCGAAAGGCCTACCAGGAACGCGATGATCAACGCAGAGAACACGAAGGCAATCACGTTCCAGCGCTGTTCGGACGTGCGGTCCAGGTGCAGGAAGTAGACCAGGTGAACCAGCACCTGAATCACCGCGAAGATCATCACGATCCACAGGGTGGCTTCCTTGGACATGCTCGGAAACATCACCAGGCCGAACGGAATCGCGGTCAGGATGACCGACAGCACGAAACCGATCATGTACGACTTGTAGCTACCGTGGCTGCTACCGGCCGAAGTGGTATGAGGGTTTGCCATTTACAGAGCTCCCATCAGATAGACGACGGTGAACACGCAGATCCAGACCACGTCCAGGAAGTGCCAGAACAGGCTGAGGCAGCTCATGCGCGTGTTGTTGGTTGCGGTCAGGCCTTTGGATTTGACCTGGGCGATCAGCACCGCCATCCAGATCAAACCGCTGGTCACGTGCAGGCCGTGGGTACCGACCAGGGTGAAGAACCCGGTCAGGAAGCCGCTGCGCTGCGGGCCGAAGCCCTCTTCGATCAACTTGTGGAACTCGTAGATTTCCATCGCGATGAAGCCTGCGCCCAGCAGGAAAGTGACGAACAGCCACTTCATCACACCGCTTTTGTCGTTGCTGTGCAGCGCCAGCATGGCGAAGCCATAGGTAATGGAGCTGAACAGCAGCAGTGCGGTTTCGGCTGCCACGAACGGCAGCTCGAAGATGTCGTGGCCCGAGGGGCCACCGGCAACGTTGTTAACCAGTACTGCGTAGGCGGCGAAGATCGACGCGAACAGGATGCAGTCGGTCATCAGGTAGATCCAGAAACCGAAGACAGTCATGCCCCCGGAATCGTGATGATCGTGATCGTCATGACCGTGCTCGTGCTCGTGAGCCACTTCCGCGTTTAGGGTTGCGTTAGACATTGTTTAAGCCTTCTCCACCGTGGAGTTCAGACGAGAATCAACTCGTGCGGCGTTTGCCAGGCGAGCCATGCGTTCACCTTCGATACGAGCGACTTCTTCAGCCGGTACGTAGTAGTCGATGTCATCGTCATAGCTGCGCACGATCAAAGTGATGACCATGCCGGCCAGACCGATCGCAGCTGCCCACCAGATGTGCCAGATGGCAGCGAAACCCAGGATCAGACCGAAGAACGACATCAGCACGCCCATACCGGTGTTGCGCGGCATGTGAATCTGCTTGTAGTCCGCAGCGTTGGCAGTGGCTTCACCACGTTCCTTCATGCCCCAGTAAGCGTCCAGGTCGGAAACCACTGGTTGCTCGGCGAAGTTGTAGAACGGTGGTGGCGACGAAGTCGACCACTCCAGGGTACGGCCATCCCATGGGTCGCCCGAGACGTCCTGGTTCAGATGACGGTCGCGGATCGAGACATAGAGTTGCAGCAGCATGAAGCCGATACCTGCGGCCACGAACAGCGCGCCGACGAAAGCCACGTACAGCCACGGCGTCCAGTCTGGGTTGTCGGTGTGGTTCAGGCGACGGGTCATGCCCATGAAGCCCAGCACGTACAGCGGCATGAACGCCAGGTAGAAACCTACCAGCCAGCACCAGAAGGAGTACTTGCCCAGGCGCTCGTTGAGCTTGAAGCCGAAGGCTTTCGGGAACCAGAAAGTGAAGCCGGCCAGGTAACCGAATACCGCACCGCCGATGATCACGTTGTGGAAGTGAGCGATCAGGAACAGGCTGTTGTGCAACACGAAGTCAGCACCGGGCACTGCCAGCAGAACGCCGGTCATGCCGCCGATGCTGAAGGTCACGATGAAACCGATGGTCCACAGCATCGGAGTGGTGAACTCGATGCGGCCGCGGTACATGGTGAACAGCCAGGTGAAGATCTTCACACCCGTCGGGATCGCGATCACCATCGTCATGATGCCGAAGAAGGCGTTGACGTTGGCACCCGAACCCATGGTGAAGAAGTGGTGCAGCCAGACGATGAACGACAGCACGGTGATGGCGATGGTTGCCCATACCAGCGACACGTAACCGAACAGGCGCTTGCGACAGAACGTCGAAGTGACTTCCGAGAACACACCGAATGCCGGCAGGATAAGGATGTACACCTCGGGGTGACCCCAGGCCCAGAACAGGTTGACGTACATCATCGGGTTCCCACCAAGCTCGTTGGTGAAGAAGTGGAAGCCCAGATAACGGTCAAGCGTCAGCATGAACAGTACAGCGGTCAGGATCGGGAACGATGCAGCGATCAGTACAGCCGTGCACAGGCAGTTCCAGGTGAACACCGGCATTTTCATCAAGGTCATGCCGGGCGCACGCATCTTCAGGATGGTGACGATGAAGTTGACGCCCGTCAGCAATGTACCCAGACCGGATATCTGCAATGCCCAGATGTAGTAGTCGACACCGACTCCGGGACTGTATTGGATGCCCGCCAGCGGTGGATACGCCACCCAGCCCGTCTTGCCGAACTCGCCGACCCCCAGGGAGATGTTGACCAGCAGCGCGCCGACCACGAACAGCCAGAAGCTGACCGAGTTCAGGAACGGAAAGGCTACGTCGCGTGCGCCGATCTGCAGCGGCACGACGATGTTCATCAGACCGATCATGAATGGCATGGCCATGAAGATGATCATGATCACACCGTGAGCGGTGAAGATCTGGTCATAGTGCTCGGGCGGCAGGAAGCCGGTCGAGCCAGCAGTGGCCACTGCCTGTTGCGAGCGCATCATGATGGCGTCGGCAAAGCCCCGCAACAGCATGACCAGGGCAACGGCGATGTACATGACGCCGATTTTCTTGTGGTCGACCGACGTGAACCACTCGGTCCACAGGTACGTCCACTTCTTGTGATAGGTGATCAGACCGAACACCACCGCCCCGAGCAGCGCAACGACGGCAAGTGTCACCATCACTATCGGCTCGTGGAAGGGCACCGCTTCCAGACTAAGTTTACCGAACATCTTTTACTCCTCTGCCCCAGCAGCTGAATTCTTGCCCATGTCCATCCCTTCGTTCGAGGCCTGTTTCCCCTCGTGGCTGACGCCTTTGCCTGGGTTCATCCCTTCATACTTGTCGATGATGGTCTGGAACAGGTTCGGAACGTACGAGGAATACAGCTCGACCGGGTTTTTCTCGCTAGGTTTGGCCAGCGCTTCGTAGGTAGCTGCATCGAGCTGCTTAGGCGCGCTCTTCACTTCACTGACCCATGCATCGAAATCGGCCTGGGTCGTAGCGACTGCTTTGAACTTCATGCCGGTGAAGCCTGCACCACTGTAGTTCGCGGAAATGCCGTCGAACTCGCCATTTTCATTGGCGATCAGGTGCAGCTGCGTCTGCATGCCGGCCATCGCGTAGATCTGGCCGCCAAGCTGCGGAATGAAGAACGAGTTCATGACCGAGTCGGAAGTGATGCGGAAGTTGACCGGTACATTCGCCGGGAAGACGATCTTGTTGACCGTGGCGATGCCTTGTTCCGGATAGATGAACAGCCACTTCCAGTCCAGCGCCACGACCTGGATGGTCACCGGCTTGTGCTCGGATTCCAGCGGACGGTAGGGGTCCAGGTGATGAGTCGACACATAGGTCACGTAACCCAGCGCGATGATGATCAGCAGCGGGATGCCCCATACCACCAGTTCGATCTTGGTGGAGTGCGCCCATTCAGGCGTGTAGGTCGCTTCCTTGTTCGAGGCACGGTACTTCCAGGCGAACGCGAGCGCCATGACGATGACCGGGATCACCACCAGCAACATCAGCCCGGTGGCGATGTAGATCAGGTTGCGTTCGTCGATGCCCACCTGCCCTTTCGAGTCGATCAGGGTCCACTTGCACCCGCCGAGAAAAAGCATGCCTAAAAAGGGCAGTATGCCAAACAGTCTGGGGTAACGCTTTTTACTCATCTCACGACCTCTAGAGCAGCTTGCTTCAATGCAATTGTGTTTTGGTAGCCAACACTTCGACCTGCCAAGCGCCAGCATTTATATCGGGATTGAATACGGACATGCCAGGCTCGCAGTTGCTGCGGGATGACAAGACCGGTCTGGAGCGGTGCAGCTGTCATGACGTGCGCAGCCGAAGGGCTGCATACTCCTTCCCTTGAGTGCACGGACCACGCAAGGGTTCAGCCAGGCAGCGCCAAAGGTACGAAAAGTGCCTGTCATTGGTGCATGCGACCACCTGACCTGCCCTTTTTGAGGCACTGACCCACTGAAATTTCCGCGATTGTAGTGAGCCTATTACCCATTGACTACGACTAATCCGGCAACAGGTATTTCCAAATTATGCAACAATCCGACGCACTTTCAAAGCCTTGCGACACGATGTCGCACCCCGGCCAACCCTTGCAAAGGCCCGTAATTACGAGGCTTTTGCAAACTCAAGGGCGACACGTTGCCACATTCGCGCCTTTACCCCATCAACGGGGAATCGGATTCCGGCACGAATAATGACCGGGCGTGCGTGCTGGAATACTCAGCGGCGAGTGCGATTGCGATAGATGCCCAGTGGTACAAGAATAGCCGTCATCACGAAAGCTACCAGCGCCCATTGCGCCAGCGACAGGCCCAGCACCGGTGGATAGGGCGTGGAGCAGAACCCCTGCACCTGGAACACGCTGGGCATCAGATTGGCCAGGGGCAGACCGTCGACGATGGGTTGCAACGTGTCGAGGCCGCAGCTGACCGCTGGATTGGCCAGCACCCACGCATGGCGCCCGGCGGCTGCGATACCACCCAGCGCACTGAGCACCACCAGCCCTTCGCACAAAGTCACGCCGGTACGGCCGCGCATGGCCGCGCCGATGAACGCGAACAGGGCAATGAACAACAGGGCGTAGCGTTGCAGGATGCACAGCGGGCATGGCGCCTCGCCCAGCACGATCTGCATGTACAGCGCGCCGCCGATCAGGGCCAGGCAGATCACTCCCAGCAGCACCAGGAAACGGCGTTCGCGGTTCAGGCGCAAGTTGACTTCGTTCATTGCAGCTTTCCCTTCACAGGCCAAAACGGGCGGGTTTTCGATGGGCGCCAGTCTACACGCTGACTCGCGCGGACGACTGTAGGAAAAATCCGGAAATACGATGTAACCGGAGATTTCCGCCAACCTCGCTACAGTTATGCCTTGTCGATTAAACCGGCGTTAAGACCCTGCTCGCAGCCTGTCGACGATCGCGTTAAAGCCTGCGCACGCCGAGTCGATACATAGGCAACGCACTCGATGGGTCTACTGTTCACGGCCCTGCATCGGTTTCATCAAGAAGGTTCACATGGCATCCCAGAACGCCCGCGCAGATTCCCTTTCGCTGTTGCTGTTCACCTTGCGCAGCGGCAAGTTGATGGCCATCAACCTGCTCAAGGTCAGCGAGATCATCCCCTGCCCTGCCCTGACCCGGCTTCCCGAAGCGCACCCGCACGTCAAGGGCGTGGCAACCCTGCGTGGCCAGGCGCTGTCCGTCATCGACCTGAGCCGAGCGATCGGTGAACAGCCATTGCTCGACCCTTCCGGCGGTTGCCTGATCGTCACCGACGTCAGCCGCTCCAAGCAGGGCCTGCACGTACAGGCTGTCAGCCGCATCGTCCATTGCCTGAGCACCGATATTCGTCCGCCGCCCTACGGCTCGGGTACCAAGTCGTTCATCACCGGCGTTACCCAGGTGGACGGTGCCTTGGTGCAGGTGCTGGATATCGAGAAAGTCATCCACGGTATCGCCCCGGCGCGACTGCAGGGCGACCCTCAACGCTTGAGCGATGCCGACGCGCGCTGCCTTGCCAACGCCAGGATCCTGGTCGTGGACGACAGCCATGTGGCGCTGCAGCAGTCGCTCATCACCCTGCGCACACTGGGCATCGAATGCCGCACGGCGCGCAGCGCCCGCGAGGCGATCGATTGCCTGCTGGAGCTGCAGGGTACCGATGCGCAGATCAATGTGTTGGTGTCGGATATCGAGATGTCGGAAATGGACGGCTATGCGCTGACCCGCACGCTGCGCGATACACCGGACTTCAAGGACCTCTACGTCCTGCTGCACACCTCGCTGGACAGCACAATGAACAGCGAGAAGGCGCGCCTGGCCGGTGCCAACGCGGTGTTGACCAAGTTTTCCTCTCCGGAACTCACCGGCTGCCTGATCACCGCGGCGCGCTTCGTCACGGAGCAGGCACGCTGAAACAGCCGGGGCCTGGCGCAGGCGTCCAGGTACGCAGATGAACATCAGTTGGGCATAATGGCTGCCTGTTCACAAGGCGCAGGAACCACGACCATGAAAACCTACCTGACCCTGTTGCTCGCACTCGGCGGCTTCACCACCCACGCGATGGCATCGACCGACCAGGCGTGGGCGGAACACGACAAGCGCGTCGCCAGCACCTGCCTGAAAGCCACCACGCTGAAACAGGCCCGAGTGGCCAGCGCTCCCGCCGAGTTCGAAGACCGCGTGGGCTATACCGCAGTGCTCATTCAAGGCCGCTACCCGCAGGCGCACATGAAGAACCAGCCTGGCGCAGAACTCTGCCTGTACCAAAAACAGAGCCGCAAGGCGTTCGTGACCCCGTGGGATTCGGTACAGGGCAAGTAGCGTCACAGCAAAATGAATGCGTAGAGAATACTGATGAACGGCACGTTGCCAGCTTTCTCGTCGAGGGCCTCCAGGGCCGCGAACTTGAGCATGAACGAGGCGACCACCAGCACCCTTACCCACGGCACGCGGGTCGACAGCAACACCAGCATGCCCAGGGCGAGGGCCAGTTGAAATGCACAGCATTTGATCGCCGCCGGCAGCGTGCTGACGTACAGCAACGCCAGCATCACGGGAATCAGACTCGCCAGCAGCAATCCTTTGCCATACTTCACACAGTCCATAACGATCACTGGCCTTCCTTCATTTATCGACTTGTTGTAAGGAAGAAAGTCTCTGGTGATCAACTGGGCGGCGCTATAGGTCTATTCAGCGCAACTCGTAGGAAAAACCCGATAGATACTGTTGGTGTATTTCCAGCGAAGCCGAACGATTTTTTCCCTTCCGAATCAGGAGCGCGCGGCAGGCGTGGCCTGCGCACGACCAATCACGCCGGGGCTTGGGCTTGGCAAGGCGACGCGACTAAGGTCAAACTGCCAGCTCTTCCCCCTGCCGGTGTCCGATACGCATGCGCATAGCCATCCGACCGCTGTTACTGGCAGGCTTGCTGCTTGTCGTCGTGTCAGGCGCGGCCTGGCTGCTGCTCGATCGCACTGCAGCGAATAAGCCAGTGCCGGCAATGCCCATCCCGGTGCGTGTAGTCACCGTGGTGCAGGCCGATGTGCCGCGTTATCTCACCGGTATCGGCTCGGTGCTTTCGCTGCACAGCGTGACCGTGCGCGCGCAGGTCGATGGGGTTCTGGCGCAGGTCGCCGTGAAGGAAGGCCAATGGGTGAACAAGGGTGATGCGCTGGCCAGCATCGACGATCGTGCCATTCGCGCCAGCCTTGCTCAGGCGCGGGCGCAAGCCAGCCAGAGCCAGGCGCAGTTGCAGGTGGCAGGGGTCAATCTGCGCCGCTACAAGGACCTGAGTCGCGACAATGGTATTTCGCGCCAGTTGCTCGACGAACAACAGGCCCTGTTCGACCAGCTCACCGCGACCTTGCAAGGCAATCAGGCCGCCATCGCTGCCGCTCAGGTGCAGCTGTCCTACACCCAGATTCACTCTCCGGTAACCGGTCGGGTCGGTATCCGCCGTGTGGATCCGGGCAACTTCCTGCGTGTCAGCGATGCCGAAGGCTTGTTCACAGTGACCCAGATCGACCCCATCGCAGTGGAATTCTCGCTCCCCCAGCAGGAGCTGGCGACGTTGCAGTCCTTGCTCGACCGGCCGCAGCCGGCAGTGGTGCGCGCCTACCTCGATGGCGATACCGAAACGGGCAAGCTGGTGGGTGAGGGTCACCTGACGCTGCTCGACAATCAGATTGCCGCAAGCACCGGAACCATCCGCGCCAAGGCCGAGTTTCACAACGGCCGACACACCTTGTGGCCAGGCCAACTGGTCAGTGTCGGCTTGCAGGTCGGCGTCGAACGCAACGCTCTGGTGGTGCCGTTGCCCGTAGTGCAGCGCGGTATCGAAGGCCATTATGTGTACCGCGTGACAGACGCCAAAGTCGAGCAGGTGCCGGTGCAGGTGCGCTACCAGACGTCGACCCAAAGCTTGATAGACGGCGTTGCTGCGGGCGATGTGCTGGTCAGTGACGGGCAATCGCGGTTGAGGCCGGGAGCCCGCGTACAGGTGCTCGAGCCAACGGTGGACAACGCAGCGACCTTGCGATGAGCACCGGGCGCTCGATCAGCGCCTGGTGCATCGACCATCCGGTGGCCACCGTGCTGTTGACCGTGGCGCTGGTGTTGCTCGGAGGCCTGGCTTTCACCCGGCTGGCGATCGCGCCACTGCCCGAAGCGGACTTCCCGACCATCCAGGTCAACGCGCAACTGCCCGGCGCCAGTCCACAGACCATGGCGTCTTCGGTGGCCACGCCGCTGGAGGTGCAGTTCAGCGCCATTCCCGGCATGACCCAGATGACCTCCAGCAGCGCCCTGGGCTCGACCAACCTGATCCTGCAGTTCAGCCTGAGCAAAAGCATCGACACCGCCGCCCAGGAGGTCCAGGCGGCGATCAACACGGCAGCCGGACGCTTGCCGCAGGACATGCCCAACCTGCCGACCTGGCGCAAGGTCAATCCAGGAGACAGCCCGGTGCTGATCCTCAGCGTGAGTTCGGCGCAGATGCCCACCCACGTGTTGAGCGACTACACCGAAACCCTGCTGGCCAGGCAACTGAGCCAGATCGAGGGCGTTGGCCAGGTCTACATCACCGGCCAGCAACGCCCGGCGATCCGTGTGCAGGCAGCCCCAGAGCGCCTCGCAGCGCTGGAGCTGACGCTTGCCGACCTGCGCGGTGCCATCCAGCAGACCAGCCTGAACCTGGCCAAGGGTGCTCTGTACGGTGACACCAGCGTGTCCACACTGGCCACCAACGACCAGCTCTTCGAGGCTCATGAGTACGCGCAGCTGGTGGTGGCCTACCGTAATGGCGCACCGGTACAACTCAAGGACGTCGCGACCGTGATCAAGGGTGCGGAGAACGCCTATGTGCAATCCTGGTCGGGTGATCAGCCAGGATTGAACCTGACGATCTTCCGCCAGCCCGGTGCGAACATCGTCGACACGGTCGACCGAATACTGGCCGCCATGCCACGCCTGCAGGAGATGCTGCCGGCAAGCGTGGATGTCACCGTACTCAACGACCGCACCCAGACCATCCGTGCATCCCTGCACGAAGTGGAGCTGACGCTGCTGATCGCCGTGCTGCTGGTGGTGGCCGTCATGGCCCTGTTCCTGCGCCAGTTGTCGGCCACGCTGATCGTGTCCAGCGTGCTGGGCGTTTCGCTGATCGCAACGTTCGCCGCCATGTACCTGATGGGTTTCAGCCTGAACAACCTGACCTTGGTGGCCATCGTCATCAGTGTCGGTTTCGTGGTCGACGATGCGATCGTGGTGGTGGAGAACATCCATCGCCATCTGGAGGCTGGCGATGGCATGCGTGAAGCGGCGATCAAGGGCGCCAGCGAGATCAGCTTCACGGTAGTGTCGATCAGCTTTTCGCTGATTGCTGCATTCATTCCACTGCTGTTCATGGGCGGCGTGGTCGGGCGCCTGTTCAAGGAATTCGCGCTGACGGCAACCTCTACCATCCTCATTTCGGTGGTGGTTTCCCTGACCCTGGCACCGACGCTATGCGCGCTGTTCATGCGCCGCCCCGCACACGCCGCACGCGCGGGCTTCAGTGAGCGCCTGCTGGCCTGGTACGACAAAGGTCTGATCCGCGCACTGGCTCACCAGGGCATCACCCTGGCCGTGTTCGGCTTGACCGTTGCCTTGTCGGTGGCGGGCTACGTGCTCATCCCGAAGGGGTTTTTCCCGGTGCAGGACACCGGCTTCGTTCTCGGCACGACCGAAGCGGCCGCCGACATTTCCTACAAAGACATGCAGGAAAAACACCTTGCCCTGGCCCGTATCATCGGTGCAGATCCGGCGGTCAGGGCCTATTCCCACGCCGTGGGCGTAACCGGCAGCAACCAGACCATCGCCACCGGGCGATTCTGGATCGGCCTCAAGGAACAGAGCGAACGCGACGTGTCGGCCAGCGCATTCATCGACCGCTTGCGGCCCCAGCTCGCCCAGGTGCCTGGCGTGGTGCTTTACCTGCGCGCCGGACAGGACATCAACCTGAGCGCCGGGCCAAGCCGCAGCCAGTACCAGTACGTGCTCAAGAGCAACGACGGGCCGAGCCTGAACCTGTGGACCGAACGCCTGACCGAACGACTGCGTGCCAACCCGGCCTTTCGCGACCTGTCCAACGACCTGCAGCTGGGTGGCAGCGTGACCCACATCAGCATCGATCGGGTGGCAGCTTCGCGTTTCGGCCTGACCACCAGCGACATCGACCAGGCGCTGTACGATGCATTCGGTCAGCGCCAGATCAACGAATTCCAGACCGAAACCAACCAGTACAAGGTCATTCTGGAACTCAAGGCCGATCAGCGCGGCAAGGCGCAGAGTCTGCAGTACTTCTACCTGCGCTCGCCCCTGACCAACGAAATGGTGCCGCTGTCGGCCGTGGCCAAGGTTGAGGCACCCACTCAGGGCCCGCTGTCGATCAGCCACGATGGCCTGTTTCCGGCGGCCAACCTGTCGTTCAATCTGGCGCCCGGCGTGGCCTTGGGCGAGGCCGTCGGTTTGCTCGAACGCACGCAAGCCGAATTGGCCATGCCCGCTTCTATCTCCGGCAGCTTCCAGGGCGCTGCCCAGGCTTTCCAGAGTTCGCTGGCCAGCCAGCCCTGGCTGATTCTGGCCGCACTGGTGGCGGTCTACATCATTCTCGGCGTGCTGTACGAAAGCTTCGTTCACCCGCTGACCATCATCTCGACCCTGCCATCGGCTGGGCTGGGTGCCTTGTTGCTGCTATGGCTATGGGGACAGGATTTTTCCATCATGGGCTTGATCGGCCTGGTCTTGCTGATCGGGATCGTCAAGAAGAACGGCATTCTGATGATCGACTTCGCCCTGCATGCGCAGCGCAGCGAAGGGCTGGACGCCCGTGAAGCGATTCACAAAGCCTGCCTGACGCGCTTCCGCCCGATCATCATGACCACACTGGCCGCACTGCTGGGCGCACTACCCCTGATGTTCGGCTATGGCGCCGGTGCCGAACTGCGCCAGCCACTGGGCATCGCCGTGGTGGGGGGACTGCTGATCAGCCAAATGCTGACGCTGTTCACCACCCCTGTGATCTATCTGCAACTGGAGCGGCTGTTCCATCGCACCGACGGTTCCAGAACGCCGGCATTGCCGGCCAGCCACTGAACATCGACCAACAAAAAACGCCCGATGCGGGCGTTTTCTTTACAGCGACAGCGTGACTGCTCAGCTGCTGGCGCGAGCGATGTTGCGCAGGGCTTTGACCTGATCATGGTTGCGCTGCACACCGGCAAGCTGACGCTCGACGATGGTGAAGATGTTGGCCGGGAGCGCCTCGGTCAAGGCTTCCTTGTAAGCTTTCAAAGCCACATCTTCGCCGCGCTCGGCTTCGTTCAGCACCGCTTCTTCATCCTTGCCGGTGAAGATCGATTTGACGTCGACCCAGCGACGATGCAGGTCACCGCTCACGCTGGTGGAGTCTTCCGGGGTGCCGCCCAGTGCGATGACCTCGGCCTGCAGTTCACCGGCCGCTTCGGCGCATTCCTGGGAATGCTTGGTGAACAAAGCCTTCAGTTCGGGATTCTTGATGTCTTCGGCACAGGTCTTGAAGCCTTCCTCGCCGTCCTTGCAGGTCTCGATAAGCTTGTTCAGGATGGAAACAACCGTCTTGGCAGAATCATTCATCTTTTTGAATTCCTGTGGAAATCGAAAACCGCGTTGGGATGCTGTCCATACAGCAGCCTTCGTGCCAGCTTCCAAAGCAAACAAAAATCATCTATATCAAAGAGTTAACATAGCCGACGTTTTTCCGAAGCTGTCTTTATGCATGATCGACGGCTTTGTGACCGTGCAGAATGCATGTAACCTCGCGCAACGCCGTTTTTGCAGACCCACACCCTTGTGAATATTCAGTCATGAACCCCGAAAAACTTGAATCGCTGGTGACCTTCGTAATGCCCTTCGGCAAGTACAAGGGCCGAGTAATCGCCGACCTGCCGGGGCATTACCTGAACTGGTTCGCCCGCGAGGGTTTTCCTAAAGGTGAACTGGGTGGGCTGCTGGCGCTGATGCAGGAAATCGATCACAACGGCTTGTCCGACCTGCTCGATCCGCTGCGGGTCAAGCATGGCAAGCCGCGCATCGCCGATGGGCGCTGAACCGCCTGGCAACTTTCTTTCAGGCAAAAAAAAGTGCGCCGACCGAGCGCACTGAAAGACAACCGTGAAGCGCCTAACGAAGTCGAATCAGTCGAGCAGAGCCAGCGCCTGCGCGCTGCACTCCTGAATGCGTGCCCAATCGCGGTTTTCAATCCACTGGCTGTCGAGCATCCAGGAGCCGCCCACGCACATCACATTGGATTGAGCCATGTAGCTGTTGATGTTGCCCGGGCCGACGCCGCCAGTCGGGCAGAAGCGCACTTCCGGGAAGGGCCCGCCGAGCGCCTTGATGGCAGCCACGCCACCGCTCACCTCGGCCGGGAACAGCTTGAAGCGGCGATAGCCCAGCGCGTAACCCATCATCAGTTCGGACGGGCTGCTGATGCCCGGCAGCAACGGCAACGAGCTTTCCACACCGGCCTCGAGCATGTCCTGGGTCACGCCGGGGGTGACGGTGAACTGCGAGCCGGCCTGCTCGGTTGCGGCGAGCATTTCGCGGGTCAGCACCGTGCCAGCGCCGACCAGCAGCTCCGGGCGTTGCTCGCGCAGCACCTGGATGGCCCTGAGCCCGAGTGCCGAGCGCAGGGTCACTTCCAGTACGGTCAGCCCCCCGGCTGCCAAGGCATCGGCCAGAGGCAGAATGTCTTCTTCACGGGCAATGGTGATGACCGGCAGAATTCGCGCACGCGCCGCCAGGGCGTCGATCCGGGCAACCTTGTCGACCATGCGTTGCTGTTGTTCGGTGGTGATCATAGCGGCGGTTCCTTGATTCATTGACACCAGTAGATATCCAGCGCGGAGTGCAGGAAGGCGCGGATAGGCATCTGCGCCACGTCGTCGCCGGCCAGTGCAGTGCGCAGCGTGGTCAACTTGCTTTCGCCCTGCACCGACAGCACCTTGAAACGGGCCGAGGCCAGCAACGCACGGCTCATGCTCAGGCGTTGATGCGGCACGCTCGGCGCCAGCATGGGCCAGCAGCGGCGCTCGCTGTCCAGCGCCAGAGCCTGTTCAAGGTTGGGGCTATCGGGAAACAACGAAGCGGTATGCCCGTCATCGCCCATGCCCAGTACCAGCACGTCGATCGGCGGCAATTGACCGAGCAGGTCATCGGCGACTGCGGCGGCCTCCTCCTGGCTGGACGTGGTGTGGTACAGGCTGACGAAACGTGCCTGCTCGACCGCGCCTACCAGCAGGTGGCGCTTGAGCAGGCCGGCATTGCTGTCGGCGTGCTCGATGGGCACCCAACGCTCGTCGGCCAGGGAGATCACTACCCGTGACCAGTCCAGGCTCTGACGCGCCAGGCACTCCAGGAAAGCCACCGGGCTGCGCCCGCCGGAAACCACCAAGGTTGCCACGTTCTGGCGCTCGATCGCCTGGCGCAGTTGCTCGGCGACCTTGCCGGCCAGGGCTTCGGCCAGCAACGGTGCGCTCACGCAATCGTGAACCTTGACCCCCTCGGGGAACTGCAAATCAGATATCGCCATACCAGGATCTCCCATCGCGTGTGATCAGGGCAATCGAGCTCATCGGCCCCCATGAACCTGCCGCGTACGGCTTGGGAGCATCGCCGGATTTCTTCCAGCCGGCGATGAGCTGATCGCACCATGTCCACGCATATTCGATTTCATCTTTACGGACAAACAGGTTCTGATTGCCCTGCATCACCTCCAGCAGCAATCGCTCGTACGCATCTGGAATGCGCGCACTGCGATAGGTGTCGGAGAAATTCAGTTGCAGCGGCCCGCTGCGCAGTTGCATACCCTTGTCCAGGCCTTGCTCCTTGGTCATCACGCGCAGCGATATACCTTCGTCCGGTTGCAGGCGGATGATCAGCTTGTTGCTGATCTGCAGGCGCTGCTCGGGCGCGAAGATATAGTGCGGCGGTTCCTTGAAGTGGATGACGATCTGCGACAGCTTCTGTGGCATGCGCTTGCCGGTGCGCAGGTAGAACGGCACGCCGGCCCAGCGCCAGTTGCGGATATCGGCACGCAGCGCGACGAAGGTCTCGGTATCGCTCTGGGTGTTGGAGTTTTCTTCTTCCAGGTAACCCGGCACCGGACGGCCTTCGCTGTAGCCCGCGATGTACTGGCCACGCACGACCTGCTGGGTCAAGCCGTCGGCGGTGAATGGCGCGAGCGCCTTGAGCACCTTGACCTTCTCATCGCGAATGCTGTCGGCGGACAGGTCGGCCGGTGGGTCCATGGCGATCAGGCAGAGCAGCTGCAGCAGGTGATTCTGGATCATGTCGCGCAGCTGGCCGGCCTGGTCGAAGTAGCCCCAGCGCCCTTCGATACCGACTTTTTCCGCGACGGTGATCTCAACGTGGGAAATGTAGTTCTGGTTCCACTGGGTTTCGAACAGGCTGTTGGCGAAGCGCAGGGCAATGAGGTTCTGCACCGTCTCCTTGCCCAGGTAGTGGTCGATTCGGTAGACCCGATTTTCCGGGAAGTACTGCGCGACGGCATCGTTGACCCGGCGCGAGGATTCCAGGTCGTGGCCGATAGGCTTTTCCAGCACGGCGCGGGTGCGCGCGGTGAGGCCGACCTTGTGCAGGTTTTCGCAGATGGCGCCGTAGACCGCCGCCGGTGTGGCGAAGTAGGCGATCAATTGTTCGGCGTCACCGACTTTCTCGGCCAGTGCGACGTAGGTGTCGGCATCCAGAAAGTCCACGTGCACATAGCTCAGCCGCGCCAGAAAACGCTGCACCGCGTCGGGCTCGAGCTGGGCGTCGGAAACGAACTTGCGCAACCCTGCCTCGATGACACCCAGGTGATGGGCTTCATCGCCGGGCTCGCGGGCCAGGGCGAGAATGCGTGTATCGGCGTGCAGCAACTGCGCGCGATCGAGTTGATATAGAGCCGGAAACAGCTTGCGCAATGCCAGGTCGCCCAGGGCGCCAAAAAGAGCAAAGGTGCATGATCCTGCGGTCATTGAGGGCATGATGTTTGTTCTTCTATCAAGTTGACGTAGAAATACCCTTTTTCAGGGGACGATTCAAGGCAGAATGTAGTAATAACCACAACATTTACCCATTCAGACAGATACGGGTGGTGGCGCACTGCGCCCCCCAGTAGGATAAGCCACCCGTGAAGACAGCCTGGCCAGACATGCTCGCTGGCGCTGCAGTAGACCCAAGGACATACCATGGACCGTGTGCGAAATCTTCTGGAACAGATCCAGAGCCGCCTCGATGAGCTGAACAAGGCCGAGCGCAAGGTGGCCGAAGTCATTCTGCTCAATCCGCAGCAGGCGACCCGCTTCAGTATTGCCGCTCTGGCGCAGGCCGCCAAGGTCAGCGAGCCGACGGTGAACCGCTTCTGTCGTTCCTTCGGCGTCAGCGGCTACCCCGAGCTCAAGCTGCAACTGGCGCAAAGCCTGGCCAGTGGCGCAGCCTACGTCAGTCGCGCGGTAGAAGCCGACGACGACCCGGCGGCCTATACCCAGAAGATTTTCGGCAGTGCCATCGCTTCGTTGGACAGCGCCTGCCAGCAACTCGATCCGGCGCTGGTCAGCCGCGCCGTGGACATGTTGATCCAGGCACGCCAGATCCACTTCTTCGGCCTCGGCGCGTCGGCGCCGGTGGCGCTCGATGCCCAACACAAGTTCTTTCGCTTCAACCTGGCGGTGTCGGCCCATGCCGATGTCCTCATGCAGCGAATGTTGGCGTCGGTTGCCCATACCGGCGAGCTGTTCGTGATCATCTCCTACACCGGGCGCACGCGCGAACTGGTGGAAGTCGCCCGCCTGGCACGGGAAAACGGTGCATCGGTGCTGGGGCTCACGGCAGCAGGCTCGCCCTTGGCCAAGGCCAGCAGCGTAAGCCTGAACATACCCCTGCCTGAAGACACGGATATCTACATGCCGATGACATCGCGCATCGTGCAATTGACTGTGCTTGATGTGTTGGCCACGGGCATGACGCTACGGCGCGGCGTGGATTTCCAGCCGCACCTGAGGAAGATCAAGGAAAGCCTGAACGTGAGTCGCTACCCGGCTGGGGATGGCCTGGACTGAATGCAGGTAAAGGACATGGATCTGCAGGCGCGGTCAGTGGCCGCGAAAAAACGCTGCGGTGGATCAGATTCACCGCAGCGAGCCTTTCGCGGCCGATGACCGCTCCTACGGTCAAACCGCAGGTAAATGGGATGAATAAGCCCCTGATCCCACGTAGGAGCGGTCAGCGGCCGCGAAAAGAACACCGCGGTGTGCCAGTTTCACCGCGGGGCAGCATTCGCGGCCGATGACCGCTCCTACGGTGAGCCCGTTACTGGCTCGAAAAAAAGGGCGACCTGAGTCGCCCGGAAAGCGCACACCGCAAATCAGAACTTGGACTGGATCTTCAACCCGGCCACTAGTGCGTCATCCACCTGGTTCACGCCGCCAGGATGTTTGATGTACTGCACGTTGGGCCGCACCGTCAGCCAGTTGGTCACGTGGAAGCCGTAGTAGATCTCGGCGTTGTACTCGGTGTCCTGGATCGGCAGGTATGACGGATTGTCGTAGTCTTCGATGTTGTTCAGATCATTGACCAGGCGGCGATTCTTGCGCACGTCTTCGTTGACGTGGATGCGCGCGATGCCCACACCGATGTCGTCCTTGGGCCGGGCGTCGAAGGGCCCCATGTAGGTCAGGCCGATCTGCTGATAGTTGTCGACGAAGTTGGTGTCCTTGTCGTGCACGGTGGCGTTGGCGAAGATGCTCAGGCCACGCGCGGCGCTGCCGTTGTGACTGGTCAACTGTTGCTGGGCGACGATCCAGGCGCCGTGCTTGCTGCTGTGGGACTTGTAGCTGGCGCCGGAAACCGCAGCCGCCTGGCCATTGCCATCTTCATACACATCGTCGGCCTTGGCCGTGCTGTAGTAGTAGCCCAGGCGATACTCGCCCGGCAGGTCGTTGAGCTTGGGCGTCCATACCAGTTCAACCGGCAGGATCATGCCCTTGGTGCCGCTGCCGCTGAGCTTGAAGCCGTTACCGGTTTCCAGGTACGAGGGGTTCTGCTCGAACACGCCCACCTGCGCATACACTTCCGGGGTGATGTTGTACTTGATACGCAACGCCCACTGGCTGACCGGCCAGTTGTACCAGATGTTGCCAACCCAGTTGCCGACCTGCGAACCGCAGAACGCCAGGTTCTGGAAGTCGCACGGGAAGCTGTTGAAGTCTTCGCCAGGGCCGAAGCGGCCGATCTTGACGTTGAGCTTGTCGTCGAAATAACCCTGCTTGTACCACATCTGGGTAAGCCGCCAGGTCTGGCCCCTGCCCCAGACTTCCTGGGATGAACTCAGGGTGCCGGCACGCGGGTCGCCGATCCGGTCATTGGAGATATTGCGGCCGCTACGCTCGGTGATGGCCAGCTTGAACTCCGCATCCTTCCACCCCAGAATCTTTTCCAGGTCCATCTTCACGCCCAGGGCGAACTGGTCGCTGTAGCGTGCGGTGGTGTCGTCGTTGTAGCCACCGTCGAGATTGCTGCCAACTTCCCCTACGTATTCCAGCGAAAAATCGTAGCCCTTTTCCAGCAACTCCGTACGGGCCCCACCCCAGTCACCGGTCATCCACGGCGACTCTTCGGTAAAAGCCCCAGCGGCATGCACGCTGCCGGCCAGACTCAAGGCGCCGAGCATCGACAACTGGCCGATCAGTCTGGGTTTAGTGATAAGTCTGCTGTTCATCCCTCTTCCTCTTTTATTGTTATTGACGTGTTGTACAGTCTTGCCAATGGCAGGCGACAGGCCGCCCGCCGATATCGCTATTCAGCGTCCTTTGAACTGGGTCACGTTGCCCAAGGGTGCAGCTTCCTGCGCGGTTCGCGTGGCGCCGAGGCGCGCACCGCTGGCCGCATCGAAAATCAGGACCTTGCTCGGGTCCAGCAGCAGGTTCAAGGTGGCGCCTATGGCCGGCGCAGCATCCGGCGCCATGCGGCAGCACACCTTGGTCTGGTTCACGGTGACGAACACCAGCGTGTCCGGCCCGGTCGGCTCGGTGATCTGCACTTCGGCACGCAGGGTGGGCAAACCCGTGACCTGCTCGCTGGCCAGGGCGATCTGCTCGGGGCGGATGCCGAGGATGATCTCGCGATCCTCCAGCCCCGCGTCGGCGATGCCCAGCGGCAGTTCGCAACGCGCCTGGCCGCTGTCGAGCAGCGCCACCAGGCGACCGTCCTGGCGGGTCAGGCGCAGCGGAATGAAGTTCATCGGCGGCGAGCCGATGAAGCTGGCCACGAACTGGTTGGCCGGATCGTTGTAGATCTGCTGCGGCGTGCCGAACTGCTGGATGATGCCGTCCTTCATCACCGCCACCTTGTCACCCAGGGTCATGGCCTCGATCTGGTCGTGGGTCACGTAGACCGTGGTGGTCTTCAGGCGCTGGTGCATCAACTTGATCTCGGTGCGCATCTCCACCCGCAGCTTGGCGTCGAGGTTGGACAGCGGCTCGTCGAACAGGTAGATCTTGGGCCGCCGCGCCAGTGCGCGCCCCATCGCCACGCGCTGCTGCTGGCCACCGGAGAGCTGGCCGGGCTTGCGTTCGAGCAGATGCTCGATCTGCAGCAGCTTGGCCACTCGCGCTACTTCTTCGTCGATCGAAGCCTGGGGCATCTTGCGGATCTTCAGGCCGAAGCAGATGTTCTCGCGCACCGTCATGGTCGGATACAGCGCGTAGCTCTGGAACACCATGGCAATGTCCCGGTCCTTTGGGCTCATGCCGCTGATGTCTTCGCCGTCGACCAGGATCGCCCCGCCGGAGATGTTCTCCAGGCCTGCAATGCAGTTCATCAGGGTCGACTTGCCACAGCCCGACGGCCCCACCAGGATCAGGAATTCCCCCGAGTCGATCGAAAGCTCGATGTTCTTCAGCGTGTCCGGCAAGCCGCTGCCGTAGGTCTTGATTACGTTGCGCAGTTCCAGCGTTGCCATGTTGCTACCCCTTGACCGCGCCGGCCGTGAGCCCGCGCAGGAAATACTTGCCAGCGAAGATGTAGACCAACAGCGTCGGCAGGCCGGCGATCATTGCCGCTGCCATGTCCACGTTGTATTCCTTGACCCCGGTACTGGTGTTGACCAGGTTGTTCAATGCCACGGTGATCGGCTGTGCATCGCCGCTGGCGAACACCACGCCGAACAGGAAGTCGTTCCAGATCTGGGTGAACTGCCAGATCAGGCAGACCATGACGATCGGGATCGACATGGGCAGCAGGATCTTGCCGAAGATGGTGAAGAACCCGGCGCCATCCAGGCGTGCGGCCTTGACCAGTGCGTCCGGCACGCTCACGTAATAGTTGCGGAAGAACAGCGTGGTGAATGCCAGCCCATACACCACGTGCACCAGCACCAGCCCGGTGGTGGTGTTGGCCAGGCCGAACTTGCCCAGGGTGAATGACGCCGGCAACAGTACGGTCTGGAACGGCAGGAAGCAGCCGAACAGCAGCAGGCCGAAGAACAGTTGCGAGCCGCGAAACTTCCACATCGACAGCACATAGCCGTTCATGGCACCGATGAAGGTGGAGATCAGCACGGCAGGAACGGTGATCATCACCGAGTTCCAGAAGTACCCGCCCACCGAACCCCAGGCCTTGACCCAGCCGATGGCAGTGAACACTTCCGGCAGGCTCAGCAGGTTGCCGGTGCGGATGTCGTCGGGTGTCTTGAAGCTGGTCAGCAGCATCACCACCAGCGGCACCAGGTAGATGGCCGCGGCCAGCAGCAGCACGGCGTAGATCGCCACGCGACTGAAGGTCAGGGCCGGTTTGCCGGTCATAGGGTTCATTGACGTTTGCCCCGCAGTTCGGAGTACAGGTAGGGCACCAGGATGGCCAGGATCGCGCCGAGCATCAGCATGGCGCTGGCCGACCCCTGCCCCATCTGGCCCCGGCTGAAGGTGAAGGCGTACATGAACATCGCGGGAAGGTCCGACGAGTAGCCCGGCCCTCCCGCCGTCATCGCAGCTACCAGGTCGAAGCTCTTGATGGCGATGTGCGCAAGAATCATGAAGGCGCTGAAAAACACCGGACGCAGGCTCGGCAGGACGATGCGCAGGTAGATGGTGGGCAGGCTGGCGCCGTCCACCTGGGCGGCACGAATGATCGACTGGTCGACGCCACGCAGGCCGGCCAGGAACAGCGCCATGACGAAGCCCGAGGCCTGCCACACAGCCGCGATCACCAGGCAGTAGACCACCCGGTCCTGGTCAACCAGCCAGTCCAGGCGAAAGCCTTCCCAGCCCCAGTCGCGCAGCAGTTTGTCCAGGCCCATGCCCGGGTTGAGCAGCCACTTCCAGGCGGTACCGGTGACGATCATCGACAGCGCCATGGGATACAGGTAGATGGTGCGCAGGAAGCCTTCGCGGCGAATGCGCTGGTCCAGCAGCACTGCCAGGAATACCCCCATCACCAGGCTGATGAAAATGAACAGGCCACCGAAGACCGCGAGGTTCTTGCTCGCGACCCACCAGCGATCGTTGTCCATCAGCCGCGCGTACTGCGCAAGGCCCGCCCACTTGTAGTTGGGCATGAAGCTTGAAGTGGTGAAGGACAGCACCAGGGTCCACAGGATGTAGCCGTAGAAGCCCACCAGCACGATCAGCATGCTCGGTGCCAGCACCAGCTTGGGCAGCCAGCGCTGCAGGGCGTCCAGGGGCGAAGCCCTGCGCATGACAGCAGTTGAGCTCATGTTGAGATGTCCGCTTCGTTGGATAGTGTGTAGCAGCGGCGCAAGCCGCGTCCGGCAGCGCCGCGAATGCATGATGCAACGGCGGCGATCGGGACCCGGCTTGCGCCGGTGCTACAGGGCTGGGTGTGTCAGCCTGATGTTCACTTGGCCGAACTGATGGCCTTGGCCAGCTGCGAGGCGGCCTTCTGCGGATCAGCCTGGGGATTGTTGATGTAGTTGGTCACCACATCGAAGATCGCGCCCTGCACCGCCAGCGTCGTGGCCATGTTGTGCGCCATGCTCGGCTGCAGGCCGCCGGTCTTGTCGTCGGCCAGGAAGTCCTTGGCCGCCGTCTGGGCGCAGGCGTCGAAGCCCAACTTGTCCATCTCGGCGAGCATGTCGGTACGTACCGGGATCGAACCCTTGTTCATGCTGAAGACTTTCTGGAAGTCGGTGCCCAGTGCAACCTTGGCCAGGTCTTGCTGCGCGGCCATGTCGTCCTTGTTCTTGAGTTCGAACACGGCCAGCGAGTCGATGTTGTAGGTGAAGGCTTTCTCGGTGCCGGGGAAGGCCACGCACTGGTAATCCTTGCCGGCCACCTTGCCTGCCGCGGTCCACTCGGATTTGGCCCAGTCGCCCATCATCTGCATGCCGGCCTTGCCATTGATGACGTCGGCAGCCGCGATGTTCCAGTCACGCCCGGCACGGTTGGGGTCCATGTAAGTTGCGACCTTCTTCAGCTCGGTGAACGCCTTGACCATCTGTTCACCCGTCAGGGTGCTCTCATCGAGGTCGACGAAGGCTTTCTTGTAGCCGTCTGCGCCCATGACCGACAACACCACGTCTTCGAACACGGTGCTGTCCTGCCATGGCTGACCACCATGGGCCAGCGCGATGAAGCCCTTGGCCTTGAGCTTGTCGCCGGCTGCATAGAATTCTTCGAGGGTAGTCGGCGCCTTTTCGATACCAGCTTTCTTGAACACCTCGGGGTTGATCCACAGCCAGTTCACCCGGTGGATGTTCACGGGAACGGCCACATACTCGCCGTCGTACTTGACGGTGTCAGACACCTTCTTGACCAACAGGCTGTCCCACTTCTCATCCACGGCAACCTGCTTCAGGGCTTCGGTGCTGAGCAGCCCGGTGCTGCCCCATTCCTGGATGTCGGGGCCTTTGATCTGGGCAACGCCAGGAGGATTGCCAGCCATGGCGCGGCTCTTGAGCACGGTCATTGCGGTGGAACCGCCGCCGCCGGCCACGGCGCCGTCTTTCCAGGTGAAACCGTCTTTCTCCACCTGCGCCTTGAGCACGTCGACTGCTGCTTTTTCACCGCCGGACGTCCACCAATGCACCACTTCGACCGAACCTTTGGAGTCGGCAGCCAGGGCACTGAGCGGGAACACGGAGGCAAGGGAAACGACGATGGCGAGGCGGGAGAGCGAGTTCATGGGACATCCTTTTTTGTTGTTATGCAGATGCAAGTCTGATGCTTGCGTTGCATGAGAGTGTAAACATCGCCACAGGGGCGCAGGTAACGAAGGGATGGGGAAATGTCACCGACTGGTGACATTCAGCTGTGTTTCATGGCCGCACGATGAGCAGTCAGTGCCTGCCAACCATTTTTTGGCAGTACTGAAACAATTAAGCCTGCACCCTAACCTCATCGACGGCCTACGAACCTCATACCGTCGAGGCCTACGAAAAAAATTGTCACGTCACCATATAAGAGTATAAACGATATGGAAAATATCACCCCACTGATAGTCACACGGGATGAGGTGAAAAAAGCGCAAGAATTCAGCGATCTTACCTACGGAGGAGTAGTCTAACGCGACATCGGTAGCAGAGCGCTCCTACAGAAAATTTACTACAAGCGCGTTAAGCTTAGGACAAACCGAGGCAGCAGAATCGCCGAACGCTGCATAGGCAAAGTTTTCCGTTAGACGATGCCGTGGGTCATCTACAAGGAGCAAAGATTCATGCAGAACACACTAGTATCAAAAAACTCCAAACTTCATTGTCGGCGAATAGCCATGGTAGTATAGAATCACCGCCAATGCGCAGACTCGTTTGGCTCTGCAAAAATATTTAAGAGCTCTTTTTTACTTTAAGGCCAGGGCATGCAATGACCGACATTATATGGGGTTCAACCAAAAAGCCAGTTTCCAGCAACCAGCTAGCGGAGTTTTTCAAAAGCAACCCACAGTATGGCGGGCATCTTTTTATTGGTTATCCAATCATCGGTACACCGAATGGGCCACACCCTATTGACGCTATTTGGCTTAGTCGCGAGCATGGCCTGCTATTATTCAATTTGATAGAAGGCAGAAGCACTTTAGGTTACGAAGAAGCGCAGGACGACAGCTTCAATACGCTGGAGGCGAAACTTAGAAACCACAAAAGTCTGATGAAGGGAAGGAAGTTACAAATTCCACCAAACGTTGTGACTTTCGCGCCTGCAACCACAATGAAAGTTGACACGCTTGAGCAAGAACATCCTATTTGCAATTCAGTAAATCTTCATGCATTTATAGATGAGCTTCCTATATTCGATAATGCAGCCATTTTTGAGTCTGTGCTTGCCGTTATTCAGTCAATATCTACTATCCGCAAAGGCAAGAGGAAGAGAGAGACTACAAAGCCAACTTCTCGAGGCGCAATATTAAAAACTCTCGAAGACTCTATAGCTAATCTTGACAACCTCCAAGGTAGTGCAGTCATCGAAACGGTGCAGGGAGTCCAGAGGATACGAGGACTTGCAGGATCGGGAAAAACAATAGTACTTGCATTAAAAGCAGCCTATCTTCATGCACAGCATCCAGAGTGGAAAATAGCCGTAACATTTAACACGCGATCCCTTAAAGCACAATTCAAGAGGCTTATAAATACATTTGTCATCGAGCATACGAATGAGGAGCCAGACTGGGACAATCTACAGATAATCAATGCATGGGGTGGGCCTGGTGGCGCCCAAAGAACAGGAATGTATTACACGTTTTGCCAAACGCATGGCGTGGAATTTCTCGACTACCAAACGGCTAAAGCCCGCTACGGTCGCAACAAAGACTTCGAAGGAGCTTGCGACAAGGCCCTCAAAGATGCGCTGCAAGTCAAGCCGCTATATGACGTCATTTTGATTGATGAAGCCCAAGACTTTTCACCTTCCTTTCTACGTTTATGCTATGAGTTCCTTACGAAAGATAAAAGGCTTGTTTATGCTTATGATGAACTTCAGAGCTTAAGTGAAAAATCCCTCCCGTCACCCGAAGAGATTTTTGGCACAACCCCAGGCGGGCAACCACGTGTCAAATTTGATGAGCCGTCGCCGGGCAAGCCAAAACAAGACATAATCCTAGAAAAGTGCTATCGCAACTCCAGGCCCATTCTAACCACCGCGCACGCACTAGGATTTGGAATTTATCGTAAAGCAGACCCTAAAACAGGGACTGGCCTAATACAGATGTTTGATCAGAGTCATTTGTGGAGTGATGTGGGCTATGAAGTAAAAGCAGGACATCTCGAAGATGGTCATGACGTAAGCCTGGCTCGTACGGAGTTCAGCAGCCCGGCCTTTCTCGAAGATCACTCCGACGTCTCTGACTTAGTGCAGTTCAAAGCGTTCAACTCAGAACATGACCAAGCCGCTTGGCTGGCAGCAGAAATCGAATCTAATATCAAGAATGATGAGCTTAATCATGACGACATCATAGTCATCAACCCCGACCCCTTAACAACTAGAAACGCAGTAGGCCCCGCCAGAAAAATACTATTTGAAAAGGGTATAAATAGCCATCTTGCCGGAGTTGATACATCTCAAGACGTATTCTTCGAAAGCGAGGATGATTCCGTTGTTTTTACTGGAATTTACAGGGCTAAGGGCAATGAGGCAGGCATGGTTTACATCATAAACGCTCACGACTGCTATTATTCGTTCGGAAGCTTGGCAAGAATGAGAAATATGCTATTCACGGCCATTACCCGAAGCAAGGCATGGGTAAGAGTTCTTGGCGTTGGCCCTCAGATGGTGGAGCTCATGGAGGAATTTGAGGCTGTCAAACAGCACAACTTTGAGCTATCATTTAGATACCCAACTGACGAAGAGAGAAAAAATCTTAATATAGTCAACCGAGACATGTCATCCGAAGAAAAAGGGAAGATCATTAAAACCCAAGAAAGTGTCGCGATTCTCTTAAAGGAAATTGAGCAGGGAAAAGTTTTTTTGGATGACTTACCAAAAGAGCAACTTGACCGCCTTAGAACCCTGCTTAACAAAGAGGGCAGACAATGATAAACCCTGAATTAATCAGACAGCAAGTTGAACGCCTCACTGCAGACTTCATTGGACTTGGTCTATGTAATAGCCAAAACTTCCCTTCGTATAGAAATGAGGGCATCCTTCAGGAGATAAGTTATAGTGGCCAAGGAGACTTAAGCATAGTACTCAAAAATCAACCTTATGGAGAAATCTATTCTGAGCTTCTCAGGTCCAACTCTTACAATCTGAAAATGCTGGACGGCGCTCTTATCCAGATTATGTACAGATTTGAAAATGGCGATTTAAAATCACACAGGCTTGCTTTTTTTCCATCACCGGACCTAACCGAATACCAAAACCATCCTGAAATCTATGATGACGACGATATTTATGCCGACATAGTAATGCGGAACATTGTAGTCTTTCCAATACGGTTTGACTACGATTGTACCGAAGGTGTATTTGAGGAAATTCACCACCCAAAATCACACTTGACTTTGGGTCAATACAAAAACTGTAGGATACCTGTGTCCGCACCGCTAACGCCTTATCTATTCCTACAATTTATTCTTAGGAACTTCTACAATACAGCTTACAAAAAGCATACGGAATCCATAACCTTATTTCAGGAATATTTCGATCAGACAATATTTGACTCTGAGAAACTTATAGGCCATTTTCGAATATAAGGTACTTTGGTTACTTTACTAATAGCACGTTTTTAAAGCCGCGCTCAGGGTGCGTTTTTCAGTGCGCGACTTGTTTAGTCACACCGCCTTGCGTGGCAACACCAGGGTCACGCGCAACCCGCCAGCCGGAAGATTCTGCAAGGTCACCTCGCCGCCATGGCTGTGGGCGATATTGCGTGCGATGCCCAGGCCCAGGCCGTAGCCCTGCTGAGTGCCGGCCAGACGAAAGTGCGGCTCGAAGACTTTCTGCAGCCGTTGCTCCGGCACCCCAGGGCCTTCGTCGTCGACGTACAACACGAAGGCCTCGGCGTCGTCATGGATGGACAAGTGCGCGCGGTCGCCGTACTTGAGTGCGTTGTCGATCAGATTGCCGATGCAGCGCTTGATCGCCAGCGGCTTGCCGGTATAAGCCCGGCGCGCCTTGCCTTCCAGGGTCACTCGGCCGTTGCCGTGCGGCGCCAGATAGGGCTCTACCAGGCAGTCGAGTACCTGATCGAGATCGACCCGTTCGATGTTTTCGTGGATGTCGGTGTCTTTGACGCATTGCAGCGCGCCCTTGACCAGCAATTCCAGCTCGTCCAGGTCACGGCCGAACTTGGCTTCCAGGGCTGGATCGTCGAGCAGTTCGACGCGCAGCCGCAGGCGCGTGATGGGCGTGCGCAAGTCGTGGGAAATCGCACTGAACAGCTGGCTGCGCTCGGTCAGGTAGCGGCTGATGCGCTCGCGCATGGCATTCAGCGCACGGGCCACTTCCACCACCTCACTGCCACCGCCGTCCATGGGCGGTTCGTTGCTCACCTCGCCCAACGACAGCTCGCGTGCGGCGCGGGCCAGGCGTTTCAGGGGCCGGCTTTGCCAGTGCACGAGCACGCCGATGAACAGCAGCAGGAACCCACTGGTCAGGGCGATGAACCAGATCTGCTGGGCAGGCAGGCCCTCTTCCTCGAGCGTGGTATAGGGTTCGGGCAACAGCGAAGCGATGTACAGCCATTCGGTGGGTCCCAGGCGAATCTGGGTGACCAGCACCGGCGGGTTGACCGGTTCCAGGGTCAAGGCGTAGTGCGCCCAGGAGCGCGGCAGCTCGTCGAGCTTCAGGCCGCTATTGAAGATGCGCAGGTCGTCGGGGCTGACGAAGGCCACCGAGATATCCACGTCGACGCCCAGCTGGGTGCGGAGCACTGCAGAAACCGCATCGATCACTGCAGTCTTGCGCGCGGTCGATTCGAGCAGCTGCATACCCAGTGGCTTGTCGTTGAGCGAAACGAAAAAGCGCGTACCGCCCATGCTGCGCAGCTGATCCAGGACCAGCGGCCGATAGGCCAGTGGCAAGGAGCGGAAATAGCTGACGCTGGCCGCCATCGAGTGGGCCAGGCTGCGGGCGCTGGTCACCAACCCTTCGAGCTGGGTGGCACGCAGCTGCGACAGCCAGATGACGCTGGACAAGCCCTGCGCCAGCAGCACCGCCAGCAGTGTCAGCAACAGCATGCGACCCAGCAGTGAGCGCGGCTTAAACAGGCGCAACGTGGGCCGCCAGCAAGTAGCCGCTACCACGTACCGTGCGGATCAGCCGCGAGGGCTTGTCATTGTCGCGCAGGCGTTGGCGCAGGCGGCTGACCGCCATGTCGACGATACGATCCAGCGGCATCGGCTCGCGCCCGCGAGTGGCGTTGCCGATGGTATCGCGGTCGAGGATCTGCTGCGGATGGTCGAGGAACAGCTTGAGCAAGGCGAAGTCGGCACCGGACAGGAACACCTCTTCCCCGTCGGTGTGAAACAGGCGGTGGCTGACGGTATCCAGCCGCCAGTCGTCGAAGCCGAGTACCTCGCCACTGCGCTCGCTGGCGAACTGGCTGCGTCGCAGCAACGCCTTGATGCGCGCCTGCAGCTCGCGCGGGCTGAACGGCTTGCCCAGATAGTCATCGGCTCCCAGCTCGAGGCCGATCACGCGGTCGGCTTCGTCGGAGCTGGCGGTCAGCATGATGATCGGCACCTGGGCCATGCGCGGATGCTGGCGGATCCAGCGGCACAGGCTGAAGCCATCTTCGTCGGGCAGCATGACGTCGAGAATCACCAGGTCGGTGCCGACCTCGGCGCCAAGCGCTTCGCGAAAGCCCGCGCCATCGGCCGTGGTGCGCACGGCGAAACCGGCGCGGCTAAGGTAGGTGTCCAGCAGTTCGCGGATGTCCTGATCGTCATCGACCAGCAGGATCGATTTGCCGACAGTGCTCACGTGGGCGTCCTTGTTGTCATTGCCGGGTCGATACGCCCGGCTTTTTTCAAGGGCTGATTAAACGCTCAAGCCTGCGCCTGTTGCAAGGCCACGCCTGCGCCCAACAGCCCGGAGAACTCGGCCGTGACCACCCACACCGGGATGCCCTTGAAGTAATCGCTCATGCAGCCCTTGTCGGCGAAGCTCTCGGCGAAACCGCTTTGCATGAAGATGTCGAGAAAGCGCGGGATCACGCCACCGACGATGTACACGCCGCCCCGGCCGCCCACGGTCAGCACGTTGTTGCCTGCCACCCTGCCCAGGAAGCGGCAGAATTGCTCCAGGGTTTCCCGAGCGACGGGGTCGCCGGCAAGCCCGGCGTCGGTAACCTCCGCAGGCGAAGTGCAGGAAGGCGTGTGGCCGTCCACTTCGCACACAGTTTGATACAACCGTAACAACCCACCACCGCTGAGAATCGTCTCGGCGCTGACGTGACCGATCTGCGCTTCGATGTGCGCGCGCAGTTGGGCTTCGCGCGCGCTGCCGACGGGCAGGTCGACATGGCCGCCCTCACCCGGCAATGCCATCCAGCCGTTGCTCAGGGCGATCAACGTGCCCACGCCCAGCCCCGTGCCTGGGCCGATGACCACTGCCGGACGTGCGGGATCCGCTTCGCCCTCGCAGACCAGCTGGTATTCATCGGGCTGTAGACGGGTCATGCCCAACGCCATGGCGGTGAAGTCATTGATCAGCAGCAGGTGCCCGATCTGCAGGCTTGCGCAGAATGCCTTGCGGCTCAGGCGCCAATGGCTGTTGGTGAAGCGGAACTCGTCACCGTCCACCGGGCCCGCTACCGCCAGGCACGCGGCGCCGATGTCGCCCTTCTGCAGCTTGAGGTCGGCCATGTACACACCGATGGCGTGCTCGGGGCTGGTGTAGTCTGCCGTGGGGAAGACCCGAACCGAATGCAGTGCATCGTTTTCCCAGAGGGCGAAACGTGCGTTGGTACCGCCGATGTCGCCGATAAGGGCGAGTGTCATCGCAAAATCTCCAACCCCGAAGTGAAGGCACTGGCGCCTTGCTCGGCCGAGCTGAAGGCTTGGCGCATGAACCCGAACAGTTCACGCCCGCACCCTACGCCATTGGCCAAGGTGCCGACCGCCGGGGTGCGGCTGGCCAGCGTCTGGGCATCGACGCGTACCTGCAAGGTACCTTCGACACCGTCGACCCGGATGATATCGCCATCGCGCACCAAGGCCAACGGGCCACCGCTGGCCGCCTCGGGACTGACGTGAATCGCGGCGGGAATCTTGCCGGACGCGCCGGACATGCGCCCGTCGGTGACCAGCGCGACCTTGAAGCCGCGATCCTGCAGCACGCCGAGAAAAGGCGTCATCTTGTGCAGTTCCGGCATGCCGTTGGAGCGCGGCCCCTGGAAGCGCATGACCGCGACGAAATCCTTTTCCAGTTCGCCGGCCTTGAACGCATCGGCCAGCTCCTGCTGGTCTTGGAACACGCGGCACGGCGCCTCCACTACTTGGTTCGCCAACGCCACGGCAGACACTTTCATGACGCCCCGACCCAGATTGCCTTCCATCACGCGCAATCCACCCTCGGCCGAGAAAGGCCGTGCCACGGGGCGCAGGATGGTTTCGTCGAGGCTCGCCTCGGGACCCTCGCGCCAGACCAGCCGGCCCTCTTGCAGAAACGGTTCGCGGGTATAGCGGCTCAGGCCATGACCGGCCACCGTGTTCACGTCCTCGTGCAACAGGCCCGCTGCGAGCAACTCGCGAATCAGGAAAGCCATGCCGCCAGCTGCCTGGAAATGGTTGATGTCAGCCTTGCCGTTTGGATAGACATTGGACAGGGTGGGCACCACTTCGGACAAATCGGCCATGTCCTGCCAGGTCAGGATGATGCCCGCAGCCATGGCGATCGCCGGCATGTGCAGGGTGTGGTTGGTCGAACCGCCCGTCGCGTGCAGGGCGACGATCGAATTCACCAGCGACTTTTCATCGACGATGCGGCCGATGGGCGTGAACTCGCCGTTGGCCTTGGTCAGGCGTGTCACCTGATGGGCCGCCTCGTGAGTCAGCGCATCGCGCAGCGGTGTGTTGGGATTGACGAACGAGGCCCCCGGCAGGTGCAACCCCAGCACTTCCATGAGCAACTGGTTGGTGTTGGCCGTGCCGTAGAACGTGCAGGTGCCCGGACTGTGGTAGGACTTCATCTCTGATTCGAGCAATTCTTCACGGCTCGCCTTGCCCTCGGCATAACGCTGGCGAACATCGGCCTTCTCCTTGTTGGAGATGCCCGACGGCATCGGCCCGCCGGGGACGAAGACCATCGGCAGATGGCCAAAGCGCAGCGCGCCCATCATCAGGCCCGGGACGATCTTGTCGCAGATGCCGAGCATCAGGGCGCCATCGAACATGTTGTGGGACAAGGCCACGGCCGTGGACAGCGCGATGGTTTCACGACTGGCCAGGCTCAGTTCCATGCCGGCCTCGCCTTGGGTCACGCCATCGCACATGGCCGGCACGCCACCGGCGAACTGGCCGACCGAGCCGATCTCGCGCAACGCCTGCTTGAGCTGCTCCGGGTAGGTTTCGTAGGGCTGGTGCGCCGAGAGCATGTCGTTATATGACGAAACGATTGCGATGTTGGTCGCATTCATCATGCGCAGTTGGTGCTTGTCTTCGGTGCCGCACCCCGCTACTCCGTGGGCAAAGTTCGCACACTGCAGCTTGCCGCGCATGGGCCCGTCGCTGGCAGCGCTGTCGATCAGTTGCAGGTAGTGCTTGCGGGTAGCTTGGCTACGCGCAATCAGCCGTTGGGTGACCTCAAGGACGCGGGGATGCATGTGAAGAACTCCAGGCTTTGGGGGCGACCTCTGCAACACTCTGTCCGAACTACGACCCGTGTCAGGGCTCAAAGCCCTGCAGGCAAGAATCGCTGTAAAGGAAGGGTTGTACCGGTCACTCGTTGTAGATAGAACAAAATATTGCCACTAAAAAGGCTTGTTTTCTATTTCTATGCGAATAATCTTGTAATTCCAACAACAAAACAGATTACGTGACCTGCTTGCCCGGACCTGATCCAAGGGGAATCACCCAATCTGATCACAGGAATCACTCATGACCATTCGCATAGCAATCAACGGTTTTGGCCGCATTGGCCGCAATGTCCTGCGGGCACTCTATACCCAAGGCTACCGCCAGGACCTGCAGGTCGTCGCCATCAACGACCTGGGTGACAGCGCGATCAACGCCCACCTGCTCAAGTACGACACGGTGCATGGCACCTTCGACGGCACGGTCGAGCACGACAAGGAAGGCCTCACGGTGAATGGCGACCGCATCTCGGTCAGTGCCATCCGCAACCCGGCGGAACTGCCGTGGAAGGCCGAGAACATCGACGTGGTGTTCGAGTGCACCGGCCTGTTCACCGACCGTGAAAAGGCTGCCGCGCACCTGACGGCCGGCGCGCGCAAGGTGATCATCTCGGCACCGGCCAAGGGCGCCGATGCCACCGTGGTGTATGGCGTCAACCACGACGTGCTGCGTCAGTCCCACGAAGTGATCTCCAACGCTTCTTGCACCACCAACTGCCTTGCCCCGGTGGCCCAGGTACTGCACCGCGAGCTGGGCATCGAGCAGGGCCTGATGACCACCATCCACGCCTACACCAACGACCAGAACCTGATCGACGTGTACCACAGCGACCCCTACCGCGCCCGCTCGGCGACCCAATCGATGATCCCCAGCAAGACCGGCGCTGCCGAAGCCGTTGGCCTGGTGCTGCCGGAGCTGGCCGGCAAGTTGACCGGTATGGCGGTGCGCGTGCCGGTGATCAACGTCTCGCTGGTCGACCTGACCTTGAACCTCTCGCGCGAAGCCAGCCGCGACGAGATCAATGCGCTGATGCATGCCGCGGCCGAGCAGTCCAAGGTGCTGGGCTACAACACCCTGCCGCTGGTTTCCACCGACTTCAACCACAATCCGCTGTCGTCGATCTTCGATGCCAACCACACCAAGGTCAACGGCAAGCTGGTCAAGGTCATGGCTTGGTACGACAACGAGTGGGGCTTCTCGAACCGCATGCTGGACAACTGCCTGGCGCTGATCAACGCCAAGTAAGGCCCCATAGCGGCTGGATACGGTGGATGCCGTTTCCAGCCGCGATACCTCTTGCAAAGATCGCGACTTGACCAGGCGCACAGATGAGAAGCATTATCATCTTCTGCTTTCCGTCCGGGCAATTCCGTGAGTCAATCACGCTTCAATTCCGTTTTCCTCTCCCAACGCTTGAGTCTGCTGCGCACCCTTCAGCGCATGGTACGCAACCCCAGCACCGCCGAAGACCTGCTTCAGGAAACCTACCTGAGGGTGAATCGTGCCCTGGGTGAGCGACGCATCGAGCACCTCGAACCCTTCGTGTTTCAGACAGCACGCAATCTGGCCCTGGATTATCTGCGCTCACGGCGGGTGCACGAGCGAACCATAGTCGAAGATGTGCCCCTCGACGTGCTACAAAGCATTGCAGCAGTGGCCAGCAGTCCGGACGAGGTCGCCCATGCTGAGCGGCTTCTGGCCAGGCTGACCGTGAGCCTGGCTCGACTGACGCCGCGCCAGCAGCGGATTTTCATCCTGAGCCGAGTGCATGGCAGCAGTTATGTGGAAATTGCCCATGAGCTGCACGTCTCGGCAAGCACCGTGCAAAAGGAATTGAAATTGATCATGGCGATCTGCATCGGTGTCGCCCAGCGCCTGGAGGAGCATCCGTGAATCGGCAGCATCTACCAGAGCGAGCGCCACCGACGCCTGCCATGGAGCAAGCCATCGATTGGTTGATTGCCCAGCCTTGCACCGACCCCACCGAGCAAAGGGCATTCGAGGCCTGGCTGCTGGCCGACCCCGAACATGCCGCGGCATTCGAGCAGGCCCGCGCGGTATGGCACGGCGCGCCGATTCACCAGGCCGCCGTCGCCCTGCAAACGCGGCGCCGACTGCCGGCCTGGCGTCGGCATTGGAAACCACTGGCTACCGCCGCAATGCTGGTGGTAGGCGTATTGAATTTCACCCACCTGCCGCTGCGCGTACAGGCCGCTCATCTGACCCAGGTCGGCGAACGGCAACACCTGCAACTGGAAGACGGTTCCAAGGTACTGCTCAACACCGATTCGGCCTTCTCCAGCCGCATCGACACCCGGCAACGCAGCGCACGCCTGTACGAAGGCGAAGCTTTTTTCGAGGTGCCTCCCAGCCGCCGACAACCCCTGAAGGTGCAAGCAGGCCCGGTGCGTGCCGATGTGCTCGACAGTGCCTTCGCCGTGAGCTACCACGATGGCCAGGCGCAAGTGCGGGTGCAGCGCGGCAACGTCGACCTCAGCGCCAGCCACGACGAGACGGTGCGCCTGAACGCCGGCGACAGCATACGCATCGGCCCCAGGGGATTCGGCACGCGTGAGCGGCTCGATCCACAGAAGGATCTGGCCTGGGTCCAGGGCCGTTTGATCTTCGAGAATTGCCCAATGGGCGAGGTACTTGCCGAACTTCGGCGCTATTACCCGGGGTGGATCATCAACACCGACAAGAAGCTCGAGCAGGTGGCAGTGACCGGCAATTACCGCCTGGACAACCCGCTCGAAGTGGTTCGCTCGTTGGCTCAGGTGACGTCGGCACAGGTGCGGGAGTTTCCGGCGCTGGTCATCCTGAACTGACGGATACGTCATATCCACGGACCGAGACACCGCATAATTATTTTTACGCTGTAGCGCTTCCCCATCCGTCTAGTCATAGCCAATGCAACTGATTCGCATTCGGATCGGTAACACTATAACGACACGCGACAGGGAGCGCTTTCGATGTCCAAAGGTTTCACTCGTCCTCAGTTTCACCACTCGGTGCTCACCGCTGCCCTGCTGCTGGCCGCCGTGCCGGCCGTGGGCAGCGCTGCGGAGCTGACACCGAACAGCGCCCGCATCAGCGTCAATCACGCCTTCAGCATCGCTCGGCAGCCTCTGGCGTCGGCCTTGAACGGCTTCAGCACCACGACGGGATGGGAGGTCGGACTGCCCGCCGAGCTTGCCCAGGACGTCATTTCACCCGGTGCGCGCGGTAACCTGACGCCGGAACAGGCACTGGATCGGCTGCTCGCAGGGACACCCTTGCGCTACCGGAAAATCAGCGCCAACAATGTCGTGCTCGAGCGCAGCTCGCCGGGCGCCGTGATCGCCCTGCAACAGATGACCGTCAGCGCCACACGCCAGGAACAAAGCGCCGACAGCGTCCCGAGTACCGTCAGCGTCCAGGGCCGCACGCAGCTGGACCGTGACAACGTCAACACCCTTCAGGACCTGGTGCGTTACGAACCGGGCGTCTCCGCAGGCGGCACCGGTTTGCGCAGCGGCCTTACCGGCTACAACATTCGTGGTATCGACGGCGACCGTGTGCTCACCCAGGTCGATGGCGTCGAGGTGCCGGACAGCTTCTTCAACGGCCCCTATGCGCAAACCGAGCGCAATTACGTCGACCCGGAAATCGTCAAGCGTGTGGAAATCCTGCGCGGGCCGGCGTCGTCGCTCTACGGCAGCAGTGCCATCGGCGGGGTGGTCAGCTACTACACCCTGGACCCGGAAGACATCATCAAGCCCGGCAAGGATGTCGGCGCACGCCTGAAGACCGGTTACAGTTCGGCAGACGAAAGCTGGCTGAACTCGGCTACCGTGGCCGGCCATTCGGGTGACTTCGATGCCCTCCTGCACCTGAGCCAGCGCAATGGCCACGAGACCGAATCCTACGGCGACCATACCAGCACAGGGCTGAGCCGCACCGCAGCCGACCCCAAGGACGTGCGCTCGACCAATGTCCTGGCCAAGCTGGGCTGGAACTACGCCGACGATGCTCGATTCGGGCTCACCTACGAAAATTACAAGGACGACCGCGATGTCGATCTGAAAAGTGCCTATGGCGGCCCCTATGCAAATGGCAGGCCGCTGAACTTCTATCAATCGCGCGGTGGCAATGACACCATCACCCGCGAGCGCTTCGGCTTGAATCACGACTTCGAGCTGGACAGCGTCGTGGCCGATCACATCAAGTGGAGCTTGAACTACCAGATCGCCAAGACCGACCAGCACACCGAAGAGCACTATGTCGTTCCGCGCGCACGCGATGTGTTGCGAGCGCGTGACACTTTTTACAAAGAGCGCCAGTGGGTGTTCGACCTGCAACTGGACAAGGCCTTCCAGGTGGGTGAAACCGATCACATGCTGACCTACGGCACCAATATCCGCCAGCAGAAGGTTACCGGCTCACGCAGCGGCTACGGGACCTGCCTGACCGTGATGGGCAGTTGCCGAGCCATCGGCGCCGACAGCGCGGCCGATCGCCTGGTCAAATCCAGCGACTTCCCCGACCCGACCATCAACACCTACAGCCTGTTCGCCCAGGACGAGATTCGCTGGAACCAGTGGACCTTGCGACCCAGCGCCCGCTATGACTACACCCAGCTCAAGCCCCGCCTGACCGATGAGTTCCTGCGCACGGTCAACCCCACTGGCGAGTACACCGTGACCGACAGCGATCGGAACTGGCACCGGTTGTCACCCACGCTGGGCGTAACCTACGACTTCGATGACCACTACACCTGGTATGGGCAGTACGCCGAAGGCTTCCGCACACCTTCGGCCAAGGCGCTTTATGGACGCTTCGAAAACCTTGGCGCAGGCTATACGGTCCAGCCCAATCCGGATCTGGAACCGGAAAAAAGCAGAAGTTATGAAACCGGCCTACGCGGCAAGTTCGAGGCAGGCACCTTCGATATCGCGGTGTTCTACAACCAGTACCGCGACTTCATCAACGAGGATGCGGTCAGCCCCGGGGCGACGTCCGCCGTGTTCCAAAGCAACAATATCAAGCATGCCACCATCAAGGGCGTCGAGCTCAAGGGCCGCTTGAACCTGGACAGCTTCGGTGCACCGCAAGGTCTCTACAGCCAGGGCTCCATCGCGTACGCCCATGGCAAGAACGAAGACAACGGCCAACCGATCAACAGCGTCAATCCGCTCAAGGGCGTATTCGGCCTGGGCTACGAGCAGCAGCAGTATGGTGGCCTGCTCAGTTGGACACTGGTCAAGCGGCAGAACCGAGTGGACAGCAGCGCGTTCAAGTCGCCGGACGGCAGCGGTGTGTTCAAAACGCCTGGCTTCGGCATCCTCGACCTGGCCGGTTACTACAAGGTCACCGACGACGTCACGGTCAACGCCGGCCTGTACAACCTCACCGACAAGAAATACTGGCTATGGGACGACGTGCGCAGTTATGACGGCGTGGGCGAAGCGGCGGTGACATCACCCGCCAACCTCGACCGCCTCACTGCTCCCGGTCGTAATTTCGCGATCAATCTGGTTTGGGACATCTGATAATGGCACTGTAGGGGCAGATAACCGCTGCCCCTGTGGTGGGATTTTTTTACGGTCCGCTGTGAGTTGATTCGTCTCGTCTAAACAGCACCGCATTTTTCAAGGAACTCGCAATGACCGTCACCGAGCACACTCAGGACCTCGCCCCACTGCGCTCCGCCCGCTTGCGCGCGATCAGCCAGGCGTTGCACGACAGCCTGGAAAATACCGTGGCCCGCTACGCGCCATTCGATACGCCGCAAAGCTATGCGCGCTTTCTGCAGATGCAGTACCTGTTCCAATCCGAGTTGCAACACCTGTACAACGACCCGGCCCTGATCGCCTTGTTTCCCGATCTGCCCGAGCGCTGCCGCGCAGAGGCAGCCAAGGCCGATCTGATCGATCTGGGCGTGGCCATTCCGCAACCTGTTCCGGGCGCCCTCAGCGAGCCCAGTCAGGCCACGGCACTCACCTGGATTCGCGTCTCCGAAGGGTCTAAACTCGGCGCCGCCATCCTGATCAAACGGGCTAACGCCTTGGGTTACACCGCCAGTTTCGGTGCTCGCCATTTGGCCGAACCCGAGGGCGGACGCGGCAAAGGCTGGAAAGCCTTCAACGCGATCTTCGACGCCCTGCCGTTCAGCGCGGCTGAAGAAGCGCAAGCTGATCAGGCGGCCAACGATGCGTTTGCGCGCTTGCAGGTGCTGCTGCAACACACCTACGCCGACCACAAGGAAACGGCGCCGGCCTGACCCCCACTGTATGGAACTCATGGACAACCCTCGCCCGCTCCCCTCAAAGCTGGCCCGCGTGCTTTACGGCCTGCTGGCCTATACCAGCCTGATCATCGGGTTGATCGCCATCGTGGTGCCGGGGTTGCCCACCACCGAGTTCATCCTGCTGGCCGCGTGGGCGGCGACCAAAAGCTCACCGCGGCTGAGCGCCTGGCTGGAGAACCACAAGCTGTTCGGCCCGATGTTGCGGAACTGGCGCAATGGCAAGGTCATAACCCGTCGAACCAAGGTCAGCGCAACCGTCAGCATGGTCCTCTGTTCAGTGCTCATGTGGTTTACCCTCAAGCAGCACTGGCCGGTGTACGCGGCGATCTCCGGCATGGTGCTGGTCAACCTGTGGATCTGGTCGCGGCCCGAACGCATCAACCCCCAGCGCTGAGCACGCCCGCGTAGGTGCTACAGCTTTGTGCGATGGCAAGGCATACTGCGTCCCTCCGCTGTCCGGAATGCTCGAGACCCCATGCGTATCCACGTCAGCTTCATCGATCGTGTCGGCATCACCCAGGAAGTGCTGGCCCTGTTGGGGGCGCGCAACCTCAACCTCGACGCAGTCGAGATGGTCCCGCCCAACGTCTATATCGACGCACCGACCCTCAGCCCGCTGGTGCTGGAAGAACTGCACGATGCGCTGTTCCGGGTGCGGGGCGTGGAGGACGTGCGCGTGGTCGATATTCTTCCAGGACAACGCCGGCACCTGCAGCTTGAAGCCTTGCTGGCCGCCATGGGCGATCCAGTGCTGGCACTGGACAGTGCCGGCAATGTGCTGTTGGCCAACCCGGCTTTGGTCGAGCTGTACGGCCGCGAGCCCGCCGGACAGTCGGTGGCGGACCTGTTCGCCGATCCTGCCTTGCTCGGCACCTTGCTCGAACAAGGGTTCCGCCTGCCACTGCGCGAGGTCAACCTGAATGGCCAGACGCTGTTGCTCGATGCCACACCCATCACCGACGCCGGTGCCCTGCTGACGCTATACACGCCCAACCGCATGGGTGAGCGACTGGCCGCCCTGCACCACGACCACGCCGAAGGGTTCGATTCGCTGCTGGGCGACTCCGCACCGATCCGTGCGCTCAAGGCCCGGGCGCAACGTGTTGCGGCGCTGGATGCGCCGCTGTTGATCCAAGGCGAGACGGGCACGGGCAAGGAGCTGGTGGCGCGGGCCTGCCATGCCGTCAGCGCGCGCCACGGCGCGCCGTTCCTGGCGCTCAACTGCGCCGCCCTGCCGGAAAACCTCGCCGAGAGCGAGCTGTTCGGCTATGCCCCTGGCGCGTTCACCGGCGCCCAGCGCGGTGGCAAGCCGGGGCTGATGGAACTGGCCCACCAAGGCACGGTGTTTCTCGACGAAATCGGCGAAATGTCGCCGTACCTGCAGGCCAAGCTGCTGCGGTTCCTCAACGATGGCAGCTTTCGCCGGGTAGGCGGCGACCGTGAGGTCAAGGTCAACGTGCGCATCCTCAGCGCCACCCACCGCAACCTGGAGCAGATGGTGGCCGAAGGCGCCTTCCGCGAAGATCTGTTCTACCGCTTGAACGTGCTCAACCTGAACGTGCCACCCCTGCGCGAGCGCGGCGAAGATATCCTGCTGTTGGCTCGTTATTTCATGCAGCAGGCCTGCACGCAGATTCAGCGACCGATGTGCCGACTGACGACGAGCACCTACCCTGCCCTGCTGGGCAACCGCTGGCCGGGCAACGTTCGGCAGTTGCAGAACGTGATCTTTCGCGCAGCCGCCGTCTGCGAAAGCAACACAGTCGACATCGGCGATCTGGACATCGCCGGCACCAGCGTGAGTCGACGCAACGACGGCGACGTCGTCAGCCTGGAGCAGGCCGTTGGCGCCTACGAAAAAGCGCTTCTGGAAAAGCTCTACCCCAGTTACCCATCCAGCCGGCAACTGGCCAGCCGTCTACTGACATCCCACACGGCCATCGCCAACCGGTTGCGCAAGTATGGAATCGGTGGCGCGAACTGATACCACAGCCGAACCGGACTGTATCGATTTAAATACAGCGTACTTAATTCGATACGACTTCTGTAGCAGTGGCGCAAGCCGCGTCCGGGCTCGCCTGGGTCCATGCAATAGACCGCGTCTACCGCCGACGCGGCTTGCGCCGCTGCTACAGAGGAATCAGGCTGTTTGCTGGCCCACGTGTTGCGTAGCGTTTTCGTTACAGTCGTTGCGATCCTTGATGGGGGTGACTTGCCTGGAGCCCTTGCAGCCTGTGACTTTGGGAAATCTGGCAACCATCTTGCTAGGTAACCCTCATTGCTGAACCCCAAATCATTGCGGAGTTTCCATGAGCGAGTTGCGTTTCACCGTCGAACACGAATGGCTGCGCCTCGAAGCCGACGGTAGCGTCACGGTCGGTATCACCCCATTTGCCCAGAATGCTTTGGGCGACGTGGTCTTCGTGCAGTTGCCCGAACTGGCCCGCCATGCGCGCGATGCCGAGGTTTCGGTGCTGGAATCGGTGAAGGCCGCCAGCAGCATCAACATGCCCCTGGATGGCGAGATCGTCGAAGTCAACGCTGCACTCGATGCGGCTCCGGAACTGGTCAACCAGGACCCACTGGCCCGGGGCTGGTTCTTCCGGTTCATTCCCGACGACCTCGAACAGGTTCGCGCCTTGCTCGACCAGACCGCCTACGACAACCTGATCGCCGCCCAAGGCTGAGGACCCACCATGACTCGCGCCATTGCATTGCACACCGACAATGAATTCATCGCTCGCCACATCGGCCCGGGCCCGGCCGACGAGCAGGCCATGCTCGACTTCCTGGGTTTCGACAGCCTCGATGCCCTGAGCGCCAGCGTCATCCCCGAAAGCATCAAGGGCACCAGCGTGCTGGGCCTTTCGGCCGGGCAAAGCGAAGCCGATGCCCTGGCCGCGATCAAGGCCATCGCCCAGCAGAACCAACTGTTCAAGAACTACATCGGCCAGGGCTACTACAACACCCACACGCCGGCGCCGATCCTGCGCAACCTGTTGGAGAACCCCGCCTGGTACACGGCCTACACGCCGTATCAGCCGGAGATCTCCCAAGGTCGTCTGGAGGCGCTGCTCAATTTCCAGACCCTGATCAGCGACCTGACCGGACTGCCCATCGCCAATGCCTCGTTGCTCGATGAAGCGACCGCCGCCGCCGAGGCCATGACCTTCTGCAAACGGCTGAGCAAGAACAAGAACAGCCAGCGCTTCTTCGCCTCCAGCCATTGCCATCCACAGACCCTGGCCGTGCTGATCACCCGCGCCGAGCCGCTGGGTATCGAAGTGGTCATCGGCGACGAGCATGAGCTTGCCGACACCGACGGTTTCTTCGGCGCTCTGCTGCAGTATCCCGCCAGTAACGGCGACATTTTCGACTACCGTGAACTGGTAAAGCGCTTTCATGCTGGCAATGCCCTGGTAGCCGTAGCGGCTGACCTGCTCGCCCTGACGCTGCTCAGCCCTCCAGGCGAATTCGGTGCCGACGTCGCCATCGGCAGCGCCCAGCGTTTCGGCGTGCCACTGGGTTTCGGTGGCCCACACGCGGCGTACTTTTCCACCCGTGACAGCTTCAAACGCGACATGCCTGGGCGTTTGGTCGGCGTGTCGGTGGATCGCCATGGCAAGAGCGCGCTGCGCCTGGCCATGCAGACCCGTGAACAGCACATCCGTCGCGAGAAGGCCACCAGCAACATCTGCACGGCCCAGGTGCTGCTGGCCAACATCGCCAGCATGTACGCGGTCTACCACGGCCCGGCCGGCCTGATCCAGATCGCGCGACGCACCCACCAGCTCACCGCCATTCTGGCACGTGGCCTGACCCAATTGGGCGTGCGCGTGGAGCAGCAACACTTCTTCGACACCCTGACCCTGGCCACTGGCAGCGCGACCGAGCGCCTGCACGAGCAGGCCCGGGCTGCAGGCATCAACCTGCGCGAAGTCGACGCGCAGCGCGTGGGCATCTCGCTGGACGAAACCACCCGCCAGGCCGACGTGGAAGCCTTGTGGGAGCTGTTCCACAACGCAAGCACGCAGGTAGTATTCCAGACCCTGGCCGATGAGGTCGGCGATCAACTGCCCGAGCCGCTGCTGCGCCAGTCGGCGATCCTGCAGCATCCGGTGTTCAATCGCTATCACTCGGAAACCGAGCTGATGCGCTACCTGCGCCGCCTGGCCGACAAGGACCTGGCCCTGGATCGCACCATGATCCCACTGGGCTCCTGCACCATGAAGCTCAATGCCGCCAGCGAAATGATCCCGGTGACCTGGGCCGAGTTCGGCCAGTTGCACCCTTTCGCACCGGCCGCGCAGAGCCGGGGCTATCAGTTACTGACCGACGAGCTGGAGAGCATGCTGTGCGCGGCCACCGGCTACGATTCCGTGTCACTGCAACCCAACGCCGGCTCCCAAGGTGAATACGCCGGCTTGCTGGCCATTCGGGCCTACCACCAGAGCCGCGGCGAAGCGCACCGCGACATCTGCCTGATTCCATCCTCGGCGCACGGCACCAATCCGGCGACCGCGCACATGGCCGGGATGCGCGTCGTGGTCACTGCCTGCGATGCACGCGGCAACGTTGACATCGAAGACCTGCGCGCCAAGGCCATCGAGCACGGTGACAAGCTCGCCGCACTGATGATCACCTACCCGTCCACCCATGGCGTGTTCGAGGAAGGCATCCGCGAGATCTGCGCGATCATTCATGACCACGGTGGCCAGGTGTACATCGATGGCGCCAACATGAACGCCATGGTCGGCCTGTGCGCACCGGGCAAGTTCGGCGGCGACGTGTCCCACCTGAACCTGCACAAGACCTTCTGCATTCCCCATGGCGGTGGCGGCCCAGGTGTCGGCCCGATTGGCGTGAAAGCGCACCTGGCGCCGTTTCTGCCCGGCCATGCCGCGCTGGAGCGCAAACAGGGCGCGGTCTGCGCGGCCCCGTTCGGCAGCGCCAGCATCCTGCCGATCACCTGGATGTACATTCGCATGATGGGCGGCGATGGTCTCAAGCGCGCGTCCCAGGTGGCCATCCTCAACGCCAACTACATTGCCCGGCGCCTGGAACAGCACTACCCGATCCTCTATGCCGGCAGCAACGGACTGGTGGCCCACGAGTGCATCCTCGACGTACGCCCGCTCAAGGACAGCAGCGGCATCAGCGTCGACGACGTCGCCAAGCGCCTGATCGACTTCGGCTTCCATGCCCCGACCATGTCGTTCCCGGTGGCAGGTACCTTGATGATCGAACCGACCGAAAGCGAGTCGCTGGAAGAACTCGATCGGTTCTGCAACGCCATGATCCAGATCCGCGAAGAGATTCGCGCCGTCGAGGAAGGCCGTCTGGATCGCGAAGACAACCCGCTGAAAAACGCGCCGCACACCGCCGCCGAACTGGTCGGTGAGTGGACCCACGCCTACAGCCGCGAACAGGCGGTCTACCCGCTGCCGACGCTGCAGGAAAACAAGTACTGGCCGCCTGTGGGTCGGGTCGACAACGTTTTTGGGGATCGCAACCTGGTGTGCGCCTGCCCTTCCATCGAAGCCTATCAGCAAGCGTGACAACTGCGGCGCGCAGCGTTGATCGCTGCGCGCCCTGCCTCGCAAGGAACAAACAATGTCCGATGCCACTTTGCAAAAAACACCCCTGCACGCGCTGCACCTGGAACTGGGCGCGCGCATGGTGCCGTTCGCCGGTTACGACATGCCGGTGCAGTATCCGCTGGGCGTGATGAAGGAGCACCGCCACACCCGTGCCCAGGCCGGGTTGTTCGACGTGTCGCACATGGGCCAGATTCGCCTGACCGGCGCCGATGCCGCCAAGGCACTGGAGACGCTGGTGCCGGTGGACATCATCGACCTGCCCGTGGGCATGCAGCGCTATGCCATGTTCACCAATGAACAAGGCGGCATTCTCGACGATCTGATGGTGGCGAACCTGGGCAACGACACCTTGCTGCTGGTGGTCAACGCCGCCTGCAAGGATCAGGACCTTGCCCATCTGCAACGCCATCTGCACGGTCACTGCGAAATCGAGGCGTTGTTCGACGCACGTGCGCTTTTGGCACTGCAGGGGCCAGCAGCGGTAACGGTGCTGGCACGCCTGGCGCCGGAAGTCGCAGACATGACCTTCATGCAGTTCGCCAGCGTGAAGCTGCTGGGCGTTGAGTGCTACGTGAGTCGCTCGGGCTACACCGGCGAAGACGGCTTCGAGATTTCCGTGCCCAGCAGCGAGGCAGAAGCGCTTGCGCGCGCCCTGCTGGCCGAGCCTGAAGTGGAACCGATCGGCCTGGGCGCACGCGATTCGCTGCGCCTGGAGGCGGGCCTGTGCCTGTATGGCCATGACATGGACAGCGAGACATCACCGATTGCGGCCAGTTTGCTGTGGGCCATCTCCAAGGCGCGCCGTGCCGAGGGTGCGCGCGCCGGTGGCTTCCCAGGTGCTGACATCATCTTTGCCCAGCAACGCGAAGGCGTTGCACGCAAGCGCGTCGGCCTGCTGCCGCAGGATCGCACTCCAGTGCGCGAAGGTGCGTCGATCATCAACGCTCAAGGAGTGGAAGTCGGCCGCGTGTGCAGCGGCGGGTTCGGCCCGACACTGGACGCGCCGGTTGCCATGGGCTACGTCGACGCCAGCGCCGCTGCCTTGGATAACGAACTGCAGGCCATCGTGCGTGGCAAGCCCGTGCCCTTGAAAGTTGCCAAGATGCCCTTCGTTGCTCAACGCTATTATCGTGGGTGAATGAAAGACCGGATATCCCTGCGAGTGCGCAAACAGTCGCTGCTGGTAGATAAAAACTATGACGCGTCTATAAAGCGTCATGGTTCCACCGCACTTCGGCCCATGATTGCCACTGCTTGAATCCATTGGCGTCAAGGGAATACAGCGTCGTGCACGATCGTGGAGCAACGCGGCGGATACGGCCTGAAATGCGGCAAAAAAAGCTCGAAATGCGCAGGTTGCGAGGGCTTGTTTTTCTCGCTGAAGTTAGCGTAAAGTTTCTCCACTGTGTTTGCATGGGTCGCTTGGATCGTGACCTGGGCAGTAGCTCTGATCATTGCTACAACCCGTTCGACGTCTCTTACTTTCCTGCAAATCAGCCCAGTACTCTTTCATGTGAAAGACGCTGTTAATAATTCTAGGTTTCAAGGAAATTAAGCTATGTCGAATCGTCAAAGCGGTACCGTCAAGTGGTTCAACGACGAAAAAGGTTTTGGTTTCATCACCCCTGAGAGCGGCCCGGACCTGTTCGTACACTTCCGCGCCATTCAGGGCAACGGCTTCAAAAGCCTGAAGGAAGGCCAGAAGGTCACCTTCGTTGCCGTGCAGGGCCAGAAAGGCCTGCAGGCTGACGAGGTTCAAGCCGAGGCTTGATTCGAGCGTCGCCGAAAAGCCCCAGCGCTGATAGCCTGGGGTTTTTTTGTGGCCGCTCGGCCGACGTGACCGGCCAATTCTGCCCAAGGATCTTCGATGGCGCCCATTGCAGCGCACAACCTGCAGCCGATACCGGCGAGCCTGGCTCGGCGCCTGGCCGCAGCGACCTACGACCTGATCCTGTGTCTGGCGCTGCTGATGGCTGCCGCCGCGCTGTACAAGCTGGCCCAGATGGGTTGGTACGGTGAGGCCCGTCTGCGCGTCCTTTCCGAGGCGGGTGCGCTGGATCGCGATCCATGGCTGTCGCTGCTGCTGACAGGCCTGTCGTTCGCCTTCTTCGCTCGTTTCTGGACCCATGGCGGACAGACCCTGGGTATGCAGGCCTGGGGCATTCGCGTGCAGAACGTCGACGGCAGCACCGTCAGCCTCGGCCAGGCGCTGCTGCGCTTCGTGCTGGCACTGCTGTCCTGGCTGTGCCTGGGGCTCGGTTGGTGGTGGATGCTGATGGAGCGCCGCCAGCGCACCTGGCACGACTTGGGTTCACGTAGCCAGGTCGTGCGGGTTGCCAAAGAAAAAACCGGCCACTGAGGGCCGGTTCGAAGGTGACCGCCAGGCGCTAGCCGGCGCGTCGCAGCAGCCAGAGTCCCGCCACCGCGCAGATCGCCGCAGGCAACACCACCGCCAGTAGCGGCGGAAAGCCGAACACCAGGCTCGAAGGCCCGAGCAGGTCCTGGGCAATGCGGAACACGAAGCCCACCAGCACACCGGTGAACACGCGCTGGCCCAGGGTGACCGAGCGCAATGGACCGAAGATGAAGGAGATGGCCATCAACACCAATGCCGCCGTTACCAGCGGCTGCAGCACCTTGACCCAGAACGCCAGCCAGTACTGACCGTTGTTGAGGCCCTGGTCGGCCAGGTAGTGGATGTATCCCCACAGCCCGGAGATGGACAACGCTTCGGGTGCGACGATGACGGTGCTGAGCAACTGAGGTGTCAGGGAAACATCCCAGCGCTCCTCGGGAGCCTTGACCACTTCACTGCGATCGGCGTGAAACAGCGTGGTGGTGACCTCGCTCAACTGCCAGTGATCGCCGTCGTATTGCGCCTTGCGGGCAAAGCTGGCGCTGAGCATGTGGCGCTGATCATCGAAACGGTAGCGCGTCACCCCGTACAGCAGGCCGCGTGGCTGCACCGTGTTGATGTGGATGAACTCGTCACCCTGGCGGTGCCACATGCCGTGCTTGCCGCTTTGCGCATCGCCACTGCCCAGGGCCAGCGAGCGCTCGGCCTGAGCCTTGTTCTCTGCCGGCGGGGCGACGTATTCGCCCACCAGTACGCCGACCACCATCAGCACCAGCATCGGCTTCATCACGGCCCAGACGATGCGCCCCACCGAGACGCCCGCCGCACGCATGATGGTCAACTCGCTGCTGCTGGCCAGGCTGCCGAGGCCGATCAGGCAGCCGATCAAAGCCGCCATCGGCAGCATGTCGTAGACCCGCCGCGGCGCGGTCAGGGCAACGTACTTGCCGGCATCGAACAAGGTGTAGCTGTCGCTGATGTCGCCCATTTCGTCGATGAAGGCGAACAGCGAAGCCAGCCCGAGAATGATGCCCAGCACCGCGAGGATGGCGACCGCCACGCTCTTGCCGATGTAGCGATCAAGCTTGACCATGGGTCACCCCCTTGGCGCGACGGCTGGCACGGGCCAGCTTCATCGGTTCCCAGTACATCAGCAGCAGGCCGATGGCCAGGAACAGCACGTGCACCCACCACATGCCCAGTGCTGCAGGCAGGCGGCCTTTTTCCATGGCGCTACGCGCGGCGATGAGCAGAGTCAGGTAGGCCATGTACAGGAGGATCGCCGGCAGCAGTTTGAGGAAGCGTCCCTGGCGCGGGTTGACCCGTGACAACGGGACCGCCATCAAGGTCACGATGAATACCAGCACCGGCAGTGACAGGCGCCACTGCAACTCGGCGCGCGGCCGTGGATCGGTGCTGCCCCACAGCTCGCCGGTGGGGATGGCTTCGCGGTCGGTGATGTCGCTGCTCACGTCGGGCTTGGGCAGAAGCACGCCATAGGTGTCGTACTGGATGGCGCGGTAGTTGGCCTCGCCCGGATTGCCGTCGTAGCGGAAGCCGTTTTCCAGGATCAGGTAGCGGTTGCCGTCGGCGCGCACTTCCTGGCGGCCCTTTTCAGCCACCAGCACGGAGATCCCGCGGTCCTTGGCCTTGTCCTGGGACATGCGCTTCTCGGAAATGAACACGCCGCTGAGATCGACGCGGTTTTCCGAGAGGCTCTGGGTGTAGGTGACCCGCGTGCCATCGCGCAACGCCTGGAAGCGACCGGGCACCAGGGTGTCGAATTCGGTCATGGCGTCCTGCTGGTTGATGATCGTGGCGACCTGGGCAACGCCCTGCGGAGCCAGGCTCAGGCTCAACCACGCCACCAGCAGGGCGACCAGCGTCGCCGGAGCCAGGGTGATGGCCAACAGGCGCTGCTGGCTCATGCCGGTGGCGGAAAGCACGGTCATCTCGCTTTCCAGGTACAGCCGCCCATACGCCAGCAGGATGCCCAGGAACAGGCCCAGCGGCAGGATCAGTTGCAGGAAGCCCGGCAGGCGGAAGCCCATGATCATGAACAGCACGCCGGGGTCCAGGATGCCGGACGCCGCCTGGGCCAGATACTTGATGAAGCGCCCGCTCATGATGATCACCAGGAGCACGGCACTCACGGCGCTCATTGTGATCATGACCTCACGGGACAGATAACGGAAAACGATCAAACCAGACACTCCAGGGTCGTCGCGCGCAGGCAGCCCGACAGGGGAACGTAGCAGCCAGGACAGGGGCCGGCCCGCGTGAGCGGGCCAGGTAAAAAGTCGCCGCATTATCCTGTGAAAGGCTGTGCCTGTCACTTAACAGCGGCATCGGGTGGACAATTACCGCCATGCAAAGGTTGCGAGCGGGCTGGGGCTGGGGTCAAACTGGCTGCTTTCGCGCGAACCGTCTTGCGCAAGCATCGACCTAGAATCAGGGGTTCTGGATATGGAATTGGTTGTAAAGAGCGTTGCTGCCGAATCAGTTAAAACCGCGACCCTGGTCGTCGCCATCGGCGAAGAACGCGCCCTGGGCGCCATTGCCAGCAAGATCGACGGCCTGAGCGGCGGCTTGATCAGCGCTGCACTCAAGCGCGGCGACATCGCCGGGCGTGCGGGCCAGACCCTGTTGCTGCCGGGCGTGCCGGCGCTCAAGGCCGAGCGCCTGCTGCTGGTGGGCAGCGGCAAGGACGACGAACTGGCCGACCGCCCGTGGCGCAAACTGGCCAGCGCTGCCTACGGCGTACTGAAGAACCTGGGCGGCAGCGATGCCGTGTTTGCCTTCGACGAACTGACCGTCAAGGGCCGCGATGCCTATGGCAGAACGCGCCTGTTGGCAGAAACCCTGCTCGATGGCGAGTACGTGTTCGATCGCTTCAAGAGCAAGAAGGCCGATCCACGTGCCTTGCAGAAGATCACCCTGCTGACCCAGAAATCCAGACAGGCCGACGTCGAACGCGCCGTTGCCCACGCCAAGGCGATTGCCAGTGGCATGAGCTTCACCAAGGATCTGGGCAACCTGCCACCCAACCTGTGCCACCCCAGCTTCCTGGCCGAAGCCGCGAAGAGCCTGAGCAAGGCGCACAAGAACCTCAAGGTCGAGATTCACGACGAGAAGAAGCTCAAGGAACTGGGCATGGGTGCGTTCCTGGCCGTAGCCCAGGGCAGTGCGCAGCCACCGCGGTTGATCGTGCTCAACTATCAAGGCGCGAAGAAATCCGAGCAGCCGTACGTGCTGGTCGGCAAGGGCATCACCTTCGACACCGGCGGCATCAGCATCAAGCCAGCCGCCGGCATGGACGAGATGAAGTACGACATGTGCGGTGCTGCCAGCGTGTTCGGCACCCTGCGCGCCGTGCTGGAGCTGGAGCTGCCGATCAACCTGGTGTGCCTGATGGCCTGCGCCGAGAACATGCCCAGTGATCGCGCGACGCGCCCTGGCGACATCGTCGAAACCATGAGCGGGCAGACCGTGGAAATTCTCAACACCGACGCCGAAGGCCGTCTGGTGCTGTGCGACGCGCTGACCTACGCAGAGCGCTTCAACCCGCGCGCGGTGATCGACATCGCGACCTTGACCGGTGCTTGCGTTGTGGCTCTGGGTGGCCATACCACGGGCCTGATGAGCAACAACGAGGCCTTGGTCGGCCAACTGCTGGAAGCCGGCAAGCAGGCCGACGACCGCTGCTGGCAGCTGCCGCTGTTCGAGGAGTACCAGGAGCAACTGGACAGCCCGTTCGCCGACATCGCCAACATCGGCGGGCCGAAGGGCGGCGCCATCACCGCGGGCTGCTTCTTGTCCCGGTTCACCAAGGCCTACGAGTGGGCGCACCTGGACATTGCCGGCACGGCATGGGTCAGTGGCGGCAAGGACAAGGGCGCCACCGGTCGTCCGGTGCCTCTGCTCACCCAGTACCTGCTGGACCGCGCCGGGGTGTAATGCCTCAAGTCCGCGTCGGTCTTTTCGCGGGCAGAGCCCCGCTCCCACACAAGCATGCTTCCTGTGGGAGGGGGCTCTGCCCGCGAAGAGGGCGACTCGGTCTCAAGCACCAGGAACACACCATGCCCCAAGTCGACTTCTATGTTCTGCCCACTCCCCTGCCCGCCGCACGCCTGGATTTCGCCTGCAAGTTGGCCGAGAAAGCCTGGCGGTTGGGCCACCGGGTGTACGTTCATTGCACCGACGCTGCCCAGCGCGAAGCACTGGACGCACGCCTGTGGAGTTTCAAGGGTGAAAGCTTCGTGCCCCACAGCCTTGAAGAGGATGGCCCTCACGCGCCCGTCACATTGGGCATCGCAGCCCAGGCGGCAGGCCATGACGATCTCCTGATCAATCTGGCCTTGAACGTTCCAGGCTTTGCCAGCCAGTTCGCGCGCGTTGCCGAAATTGTCGTCGAAGACCCTGCTATTCGTCAGGCCGCCCGGGAGAGTTTTCGTTTCTACCGTGAACAAGGCTATCCTCTGCAAGACCACCGCTTATCGCGACTTTGAGCCCAAGATGGACAACAACACCAAGCCTTTGCCCAAATCCGTACACCTGCTGGACGACCTCGAGTCGATCCGCAAGCTGCTCGGCGACGACACTCTGCAACCACCGTTGCTGACCGACGCCGTGGTTCGCAGCGAACCCGAGGTGCCGTTGCTGTTCGAACTGCACGACGAACCCGTGGCCACTGCACCGGCGGCCCTGCCGTCGGAACCGGCAGCGGCACCCAGCCCGGCGCAGAATCGCCAGGATACCTTGCTGCACCTGGACGCCGAACTGCGCGCCGCGGCCCAGTTGATCATGCAGGATGTGATCGACGACTTCGCGCCTCACATCGAAACCGAAATCAAGCGCCGCCTCGAAGCGCGCATGGAAAGGTTGCTCAACCAGGGCTGATACCCTCCCCCGCGCCTTCGTGGCCACGGACCGCTCGCCTACCACCGTAGGAGCGGTCATCGGCCGCGAAACAGGCGCTACGGTGTGTCAGCCATACCGAATCGCGCCCATCGCGGCCACGGACCGCTCCTACGCAGCCCGCCTCCCTCCCATAGCCGCCATATCCCCGCTATACTTCCCGGCTTTCTTTGAATAAATGCCTTATAGGGTCCCGCCGCGCATGGATAAGACCTACCAGCCGCACGCTATCGAAACTTCCTGGTACCAGACCTGGGAGGCCGAGAACTATTTCGCCCCGCAAGGTGCCGGCGACTCCTACACCATCATGATTCCGCCGCCGAACGTGACTGGCAGCCTGCACATGGGCCACGGTTTCAACAACGCCATCATGGACGCGCTGATCCGTTTTCGTCGCATGCAGGGCCGCAACACCCTGTGGCAGCCTGGCACCGACCACGCTGGCATCGCCACGCAGATGCTGGTCGAGCGTCAGATCGAAGCCCAGGGGCTGAATCGCCATGATCTGGGCCGGGAAAAATTCCTGGAAAAGATCTGGGAATGGAAAGACCAGTCCGGTGGCAACATCAGCCGCCAGATTCGCCGCCTCGGCTCATCGGTCGATTGGAGCCGCGAACGCTTCACCATGGATGACGGCCTGTCCGAAGCGGTCAAGGAAGCGTTCGTGCGCCTGCACGAAGACGGCCTGATCTACCGCGGCAAGCGCCTCGTCAACTGGGACACCAAGCTGCACACGGCGATCTCCGACCTGGAAGTGGAAAACCACGACGAAAAGGGTTTCCTCTGGAACCTCAAGTACCCGCTGGCAGACGGCGCCAGAACTGCCGAAGGCAATGACTTCCTGATCGTCGCCACCACGCGCCCGGAAACCATGCTCGGTGACGCCGCCGTCGCGGTGAACCCGAACGACGAGCGCTACCAGGCCTTGATCGGCAAGTTCGTCGAACTGCCATTGGTGGGCCGTCGCATTCCGATCATCGCGGATGACTATTGCGACCCTGAGTTCGGTACCGGTTGCGTGAAAATCACCCCGGCCCACGATTTCAACGACTACGAAGTCGGCAAGCGCCACAACCTGCCGCTGCTCAACATCTTCGACAAGAATGCCCAGGTGCTGGCCAGTGCCCAGGTGTTCAACCTCGACGGCACCCTGAACGACAGCGTGGACGGCACCTTGCCCGGCGAATACGCCGGCCTGGACCGCTTCGAGGCACGCAAGCAGATCGTCGCCGCGTTCGACGCCGCCGGCCTGCTGGTCAGCGTCGACGACCACGCCTTGAAAGTGCCGAAGGGTGATCGCTCCGGTACGGTCATCGAGCCTTGGCTGACGGACCAGTGGTACGTGTCCACCAAACCTTTGGCGGAGCCAGCCATCGCTGCCGTGGAAGACGGACGCATCCAGTTCGTACCCAAGCAGTACGAAAACATGTACTTCTCCTGGATGCGTGACATCCAGGACTGGTGCATCAGCCGCCAGCTCTGGTGGGGCCATCGCATTCCAGCCTGGTACGACGAGTCCGGCAAGGTCTATGTCGGCCGCAGCGAAGAGGAAGTGCGCAGCAAGCACGGCTTGGGCGCCGACGTGACGCTCAACCAGGACAACGACGTACTGGATACCTGGTTCAGCTCGGGCCTGTGGACCTTCTCCACCCTGGGCTGGCCGGAACAGACCGAATTCCTGAAGAAATTCCACAGCACCGACGTGCTGGTCACCGGTTTCGACATCATCTTCTTCTGGGTCGCCCGGATGATCATGTTGACCATGCACCTGGTCAAGGACGAGAACGGTACGCCGCAGGTGCCGTTCAAGACCGTCTACGTACATGGCCTGGTGCGTGACGGCCAGGGCCAGAAGATGTCCAAGTCCAAGGGCAACGTGCTTGACCCGCTGGACATCATCGACGGTATCGAGCTCGAAGCCCTGGTGGAAAAACGCACCAGCGGCCTGATGCAGCCCAAACTGGCGAAGAAGATCGAAAAGCAGACCCGCGACGAGTTCGAAGGCGGCATTGCCAGCTACGGCACCGACGCCTTGCGCTTCACCTTCTGTTCGCTGGCGTCCACCGGTCGCGACATCAAGTTCGACATGGGCCGCGTCGAAGGCTATCGCAACTTCTGCAACAAGATCTGGAACGCGGCGCGCTACGTGCTCGACAAGGGCGAGGATTGCGGCCAGAACGGCGAAGCCTACGAGCTGTCGCTGGCCGATCGCTGGATCATCTCGCAACTGCAGCGCACCGAAGCCGAAGTGACCCGCCACCTCGACCAGTTCCGTTTCGACCTGGCTGCCCAGGCGCTCTACGAGTTCATCTGGAACCAGTATTGCGACTGGTACCTGGAGCTGTCCAAGCCTGTGCTGTGGGACGAAAACGCTCCGATCGAGCGTCAGCGCGGTACTCGCCGCACCTTGGTGCGCGTGCTTGAAGTGGCCCTGCGCCTGGCGCATCCGTTCATGCCGTTCATCACCGAAGAAATCTGGCAGCGCCTGGCGCCGCTCGCCGGTGTGCAGGGCAAGACGATCATGCTGCAACCTTGGCCGGTGGCCAACGAAAGCCGCATCGATACGGCGGCCGAAGACGACATCGAGTGGCTCAAGGGCCTGATGCTGGGCGTGCGCAACATTCGTGGAGAGATGAACATCGGTCCAGGCAAGCCGCTGGCCCTGTTCCTCAAGAACACCGGCAGCCAGGACCAGCGTCGCCTGCAGGAGAACGATGCCTTGCTGCGCAAGCTTGCCAAGCTGGAATCCATCACCGTGCTTGCCGATGGCCAGGAGGCGCCTCTGAGTGCCACCGCGCTGGTCGGCGAGATGGAAGTGCTGGTGCCCATGGCAGGCTTGATCGACAAGGACGCCGAACTGGCGCGTCTGGACAAGGAGATCCAGCGTCTGAATGGTGAAGTGGCACGCGTGGGCGGCAAGTTGTCCAATGCGGCCTTCGTCGACAAGGCGCCTCCCGCCGTCATCGACAAAGAGCGCGCCAAACTGGCCGAAGCCGAACAGGCATTGACCAAGCTGGCCGAACAGCACGCGCGGATCGCCAGCCTGTAATTCGTCTTGCGGGCCTCATCGCGGGCGCTGCTCGCCCCCACAGAGATCTATGCAACCCAGTAGATCCCTGTGGGAGCGGGCTCTGCCCGCGAAGAGGCCAGCAGCCTCACCGGTAACCTCCCCATGTCCACCCCGCAAAAACCCACCCTGCACCCGCGCAATCGCCACCAGGGCCGCTACGATTTCCCGCAACTGATCAAGGCCCACCCGGACCTCGCCCGGTTCGTCATTCTCAACCCGTATGGCAAGCAAAGCATCGACTTCGCCGACCCGGCAGCGGTGAAGGTATTCAATCGGGCCCTGCTCGGAGCGTTGTACGGCATTCGGCACTGGGATATTCCGGCGGGTTACCTCTGCCCGCCCATCCCCGGGCGCGCCGATTATCTGCATTGCCTGGCGGACCTGCTGGCCGAAAGCAACGGAGCAGAGATTCCCAGAGGCACTGCGGTCAAGGCACTGGATGTAGGTGTGGGCGCCAACTGCATCTATCCATTGCTGGGGCACAGTGACTATCGCTGGCAGTTCGTGGGGTCCGACATAGACCCGGTGGCGTTGGCTTCGGCCAATACCATCGTCCAGGCGAACAAGCTGGGCAAGGCCATCACTCTGCGCCTGCAGGGCCAGCCACGGCAGATTCTGCAGGGACTGATAGGCGCCGAGGAACGGTTCGCCGTGACCCTGTGCAACCCACCGTTCCATGCTTCGCTGGAGGATGCCACGCGTGGTAGCCAGCGCAAGTGGCGTGCACTGGGCAAGGCCGATCCCAAGCGCAAGCTGCCGGTGCTGAACTTCGGTGGGCAGAACAACGAGCTGTGGTGTGAAGGGGGCGAGATTCGCTTCGTGACCCAGTTGATCAACGAAAGCGTGGCGCTGGGCAAGCAGGTGTTGTGGTTTTCTACGCTGGTGTCCAAGGCTTCCAACCTTGCGGCCATCCAGGCGACCCTGGGCAAGGTCCAGGCGGCGCAGGTACGCGTGGTGGAAATGGGTCAAGGCCAGAAGCAAAGCCGCTTCGTCGCCTGGACCTTCCTGCCCGAACAGGCGCGTAACAGCTGGTTTACCTCAATACAAACATCGTAGGAGCGGCCATCGGCCGTGAAACAGGCGCTGCGGTGTATCAGGCGTACCGCGGCGCGCCCTTCGCGGGCAGAGCCCGCTCCCGCAGGGTTGGGTACATTTCGCGGGCACAAAAAAACCGCGCCCGGGTTGACCCGCGGCACGGTTCGTCGAGCCGTTACAATTACTTGTTGACGGAATCGGTCAGCACTTTGGCTGGGACGAACTTGACGACTTTCTTGGCAGCGATTTCGATGGCAGCGCCGGTCGAAGGGTTACGGCCGGTACGGGCAGGACGCTCGGTGATCTTCAGCTTGCCGATACCAGGCAAGGTGATCTCGTTGCCATTTTCCAATTGATCGGCAACGATCTGGCCCAGCTGCTCGATAGCGTTGCGCGCGGTGGTTTTCGGCGCGTCGATAGCTTCAGCGATATCGGCGATCAGTTGGTCTTTGGTTAATGCCATGGTGGTGTACCTTCCCTATCAAATTCAATTGGATTGCAAAGTGCAGCGTAAGTCGGAGCCGGGCGTGCGACGTCCGCCGGGGCTCACGTTTCGGTCATGCCAATCGCCATTGTAGATACCCAGAATGGCGTTTGGTTCGACTCGAAAGCCGCTCTCTGCGGGGCTTCACGGCCTTGTGGGCCGCAAGACCGGGCAAAACTAGCACAGAGCCAGACAAATATCCGCCACAAGCGGTCCTTTTATTCAGCTTTATCATGGGTTTGGCCGAAAAGTAGACGATTTCGTCGTTTCAGCGCACGCGCCCGTCACCAGCAAGCCGTAAAACCCCTATCTACGTTACACTTCGCCCCTTTGCCGCACGGCCCGCCACGTCCACCGTGCCCGTCAAACAGACCAGCCGAGAAGCCCATGCCGATCCGTCACTGCATCGTCCATTTGATCGACAAGAAACCCGACGGCACACCCGCCGTGCTTCACGCGCGCGACAGCGAGCTGGCCGAGTCCAGCGCCATCGAACATCTGCTTGCCGACCTCAATGAAAGCTACAACGCCAAGCAGGGCAAGGCCTGGGGCTTCTTCCATGCCGAGTCCGGCGCGCACCCTTTCAGCGGCTGGCTCAAGGACTACCTGGACGAGGGTCGCGACTTCACCCAGTTCAGCCGCACGGCCGTCGAGCACCTGCAGAAACTGATGGAAGAATCGAATCTCTCCACAGGCGGGCACGTCCTGTTCGCGCACTACCAACAGGGCATGACCGATTACCTGGCGATTGCGCTGCTGCACCACAGCGAAGGCGTGGCGGTGACCTCCGAGCTCGACGTCACACCGTCGCGGCACCTGGACCTGGGGCAGTTGCACCTGGCGGCCCGCATCAACCTGTCGGAGTGGCAGAACAACAAGCAGTCGCGGCAGTACATCTCGTTCATCAAGGGCAAGAACGGCAAGAAGGTCTCGGAGTATTTCCGCGACTTCATCGGCTGCCAGGAGGGCGTCGACGGCCCGGGCGAAACGCGGACATTGCTCAAGGCCTTCAGCGACTTCGTCGAGAGCGAGGACATGCCCGAAGAGTCTGCGCGGGAAAAAACCCAAACCCTGGTGGAGTACGCCACCAGCCAGAGCAAGATGGGCGAGCCGGTGACGTTGAAGGAGTTGTCGGGGCTGATAGATGAAGACCGCCCGCAGGCCTTCTATGACCATATCCGCAACAAGGATTACGGCTTGTCGCCCGAGATCCCGGCGGACAAGCGCACCCTCAACCAGTTTCGCCGCTTCACCGGGCGCGCCGAGGGGCTGTCGATCAGTTTTGAAGCCCACTTGCTGGGTTCCAAGATCGAATACGATGAAGAGGCCGGCACCTTGATCATCAAGGGCCTGCCGTCCCAACTGACCGACCAGCTCAAACGCCGCAAGGATTGAGCTGAGCCTGCGGAGGTTCGCCTGCACCCCGTAGGAGCGGTCACCGGCCGCGAAGCGGGCGCCGCGGTGTGTCAATCAGACCGCAGCGCGCCCTTCGCGGGCAGAGGGCTCAGCCGCCCGCCCCGCTCCCACACCAGGCCCTTGCACATCGCGGACATCCCGTAGGAGCGGTCACCGGCCGCGAAGCAGGCGCCGCGGTGTAACGCGCTGAACGTAAGGCCGTTACTGCTTCGCGAGGGCAAAACCGACGCGTGGGAAATGCACATGCACCACGCCGGCGCGCTCGTCTTCGCGCCTGATGATCAATTCCTCGGCCCCGGCAAACAACAACTCTCCCCGCACGGGATCGACGCCATAGTCCACTGCCGCCACGCTTACCTGATCACCAGCCTTGAACCCATTGGGGTCTTCGAACGTTTCCGTAGGCAAGGCGGCTGGAGTAGCAGCCTTGGCTATCGCCAGCGCCTCATCGGCACTCAGGTCACTGTAGGTGCCGTGGCCAAAGCCCAGCACGCGGCCCAGCCAGGCATGAATGGCGGGATAGATATCCACCAGCGGTGCAGTGACCGGCGTGCCCTTGAGAAACCACAACAGGTGGGCCATGGAGAAATCTGCCAGAGTAGGTTCGCCAAACAGGTAGTCGCCTTCTGCGTCCTGCAGTTGCTGTTCCAGGCGCGTCATGAACGTCGGCCACTGGTGCTTGGCCTGCTCGACCGACAAACGAGTGGCCGTACCACCCTGGAACAGCGCCATGCGATCGGCGATGAACGCCTTGGCAGCGTCTTCCGGCAGGCGCGCCAGACGGGCACTGATGGACTCGGGTTGAAATACCAGGCTGACCGCATGCTGGAACAGCACAGAATCGGCCCAGGCGGCGAAGGTGGCGACAGTCAGTTCCTGGCCTTGGGGCAACAGCGACGGGAAGGCTTTTTCCTGGTCCAGACGGCGAGCGATCAGGGCCGTGTCGCAATACACATCGGCGCCCACCTGCAACACCGGGGTCTTGCGGTAGCCACCGGTCAACGCCGTCAGATCGGGTTTGGGCATGATCGGCGAGATCAGTACCGAGCGCCATGCGAGCCCTTTGAAGCCGAGCATCAGGCGGGCCTTTTCGGCGAACGGCGAGGTCGGATAGTGATGCAGGATCAAGTCGGACATATCGGCTCCAGCAGGGTGGGAAAGCTCACAGCTTACTCGCCCGCGCGCAGAGCACATACCCCTGTAGCAGCGGCGCAAGCCGCGTCGGCGGTGTATGCGGTGTGCCTGAATGAACGCGATACGGCCGGACGCGGCTCGCGCCGCTGCTACAGGGATTGCGTGCTCTGTAGCAGCGGCGCAAGCCGCGTCGGCGGTGTATGCGCTGTGCCTGCATGAACGCGGTGCCACCGGACGCGGCTCGCGCCGCTGCTACAGGGATTGCGTGCTCTGTAGCAGCGGCGCAAGCCGCGTCGGCGGTGTATGCGCTGTGCCTGAATGAGCGCGCTGTCACCGGACGCGGCTCGCGCCGCTGCTACACGGATTGCGTGCTCTGTAGCAGCGGCGCAAGTCGCGTCGGCGGTGTATGCGCTGTGCCTGAATGAACGCGGTGCCACCGGACGCGGCTCGCGCCGCTGCTACAGGGATTGCGTGCTCTGTAGCAGCGGCGCAAGCCGCGTCGGCGGTGTATGCGCTGTGCCTGAATGAGCGCGCTGTCCCCGGACGCGGCTCGCGCCGCTGCTACAGGGATTGCGTGCTCTGTAGCAGCGGCGCAAGCCGCGTCGGCGGTGTATGCGATGTGCCTGAATGGACGCGGTGCCACCGGACGCGGCTCGCGCCGCTGCTACAGGGGGCGGAAAGACGCTACCAGATGCTCCTTGGCAACTTTGCGCAGGCGCTTGATCAGCCGCTCGTGGCGCAGCGCTTCACCTTTGCTGGGCCAGGTTTCGTAGTACACCAATGCCACTGCCGGGCTTGAGAGAAAAAAACGCGCGCCCTTGCCACTCTGGTGCTTGGCGAAACGGCGCTGCGGGTCGTCGCTGATGCCGCAGTAGAGCGAGCCATTCGCCGCGCGGACCAAGTAGACATACCAGGGTTTGGGTGGCGTGATGTCGGTCATTGATTCAGCAACGCCTGTAGGCAAACCCGCGGCATCATTCCACCTTCGTCGCCACCGCACGCACATGCAGCGTACGCCCGGCCCCCATACCCGCCGCCGTGGCGGCGATGCCAATCACGGCAAACACCCACCCCACTGCGCTCCAGCCGCCCGTCATGTCGTGCACCAACCCTACCGCGAAGGGTCCCATCGACGCGATGGTGTAGCCCACACCTTGAGCCATGCTCGACAGGTTGGCTGCCACATGGGCGTCCCGCGAGCGCAGCACGATCAGGGTCAGCGCCAGTGCGAACACCCCGCCCTGCCCCAGCCCGAGCACGATCGCCCAGCCCCATATCCCGCTCAATGGTGCGTAAAGCAGGCCGAACAAACCGGCCAGACTCATCGCCATCACCGCGACAATCGGCAAGCGCTGATCACGACCGCGGGTGGCCAGCCAAGGCACAGTGAGTGCGCTGGGCAACTGCACGATGATCGAGAACGACATGACCAGTCCTGCCTCGGCGGCAGACAAGCCCCGGCCGATCAGGATCGACGGCAGCCAGCCAAAGACGATGTAGGCCAGCGACGACTGCAAGCCCATGAACAGCGTGACCTGCCAGGCCAAGGGATCGCGGAACAAGCCACTGACACGATAGCGGACACGCTGGACGCCGTGCTTTTGCCGCGCCTGGGGCAGCCAGAACACGGCCGCCAGCAATGCAGGCACCATCCAGAACGCCAGACCGATGCGCCAGCTGTCATCGAAATACTGGCTGAGGGGAACGCTGGAACCGGCGGCCAGCGCTGCCCCCAGGCACAGCGCCATGGTGTAGACGCCGGTCATCGTCCCGGCCTGTCGGGCGAAGTCGCGCTTGACGATGCCAGGCAGCAACACGCCGATGATCCCGATGCTGCCGCCGGCCACCAGGCTGCCGATGAACAATCCCCACACCCCTAATTGGCTGCGCAGGGCAATGCCGGCGGCCAGCACGAGCAACACACCCAAGACCACCCGTTCGCTGTCGAAACGCCGTGCCAGCAGAGGCGCCAAGGGTGCGAACAGACCCAGGCACAGAACCGGAAGCGTGGTCAGCAGGCCGGCCGTCGAGCCGCTCAGGCCGAGACTGGCCGAGACCTGCGCGAGCAAAGGCGCCATGCTCGACAAGGCCGGACGCAGGTTCAGCGCCACCAGCACCAGGCCAAGGATCAGCAACCAGGGTTTATGCAACGGCGTCACGACGTCGCTGCTCGAAGCGGTACAGTTGGCAGTAGGCATAAGGGTCCAGAAACGAAAGTGCGGACCATTGCCAGAACGCGAACGCCTGATGGTCTCTTGATACGGCTTTGAACGAGGAAGCGTAGAGCGTATTGCCAGCAATGGCAAATGCTCAGCCAGCAGGGTGCCATCGAAACCGCAGCGCACCCTTCGCGGCCACGGACCGCTCCTACACCGTTCCCGCATTCCCCGTAGGAGCGGTCATCGGCCGCGAAGCAGGCGCCGCGGTGTGTCAGGCCAGTAACGAAAAAACCCGGGCACAGGCCCGGGTTTTTCGTGTGCCGCAAACGGCAATCAGTGCAGGATCTGGCTCAGGAACATCCGGGTCCGGTCGCTCTGCGGGTTGTCGAAGAAGTCGTTCGGCGCGGCCTGTTCGACGATCTCGCCCTTGTCCATGAAGATCACCCGGTTCGCCACGGTGCGCGCGAAGCCCATTTCGTGGGTCACGCAGAGCATGGTCATACCGTCTTCAGCCAGGCCGATCATGGTGTCGAGTACTTCCTTGACCATTTCCGGATCGAGCGCCGAAGTCGGTTCGTCGAACAGCATGATCTTGGGCTTCATGCACAACGCCCGCGCAATGGCCACGCGCTGTTGCTGGCCACCGGACAGCTGCCCGGGGAACTTGTGCGCCTGCTCCGGGATGCGCACGCGCTCCAGGTAATGCATGGCGATTTCCTCGGCCTGGCGCTTGGGCATCTTGCGCACCCACATCGGCGCCAGCGTGCAGTTCTGCAGGATGGTCAGATGAGGAAACAGGTTGAAGTGCTGGAACACCATGCCCACTTCGCGCCGTACCGTCTCGATCTGCTTGAGATCGTTGGTCAGCTCCACGCCGTCGACGATGATGGTGCCCTTCTGATGCTCTTCCAGGCGGTTCAGGCAACGGATGGTGGTCGACTTGCCCGAGCCCGAGGGCCCGCACAGGACGATGCGCTCGCCCTGGGCCACGTTCAGGTTGATGTCCTTGAGCACGTGGAACTGGCCGTACCACTTGTTCACGCCTTGCATCTGGATGATGCCCGGTGCGCCCGCCGGTTTCTTGATCGCTTCACTCATGATTAAGCTCCTAACGCTTGTGGCCAGTGTCCAGCTTGCGCTCCAGATGCATGGAGTAGCGGGACATACCGAAACAGAAGATCCAGAACACCAGGGCCGCGAACACGTAGCCCTCCGTTGCCATGCCCAGCCATGCCGGGTCGGCTGCCGCCTGCTTGACGCTGTTGAGCAGGTCGAACAGGCCGATGATGATCACCAGGCTGGTGTCCTTGAACAATGCAATGAAGGTGTTGACGATGCCCGGGATGACCATCTTCAAGGCCTGCGGCAGGATCACCAGGCCCATGCTGCGCCAGTAGCCCAGCGCCATGGCCGAGGCCGCCTCGTACTGCCCCTTGGGAATCGCCTGCATGCCACCGCGCACCACTTCGGCTACATAGGCGGACTGGAACAGGATGACCCCGATGAGCGCCCGCAGCAACTTGTCGAAGTTCATGCCCTCGGGCAGGAACAGCGGCAGCATGACCGAAGACATGAACAGCACGGTGATCAACGGCACGCCGCGCCAGAACTCGATGAAGGTCACGCAGACCACCTTCACCGCCGGCATCTTCGAACGCCGGCCCAACGCCAGCAGGATCCCCAGCGGCAAGGCGCCAGCGATGCCCACGGTAGCGATCACCAGGGTCAGCATCAGGCCACCCCACTGGCTGGTTGCCACGGTCGGCATGCCGAACGCGCCGCCGTGCAGCAGGAAGTAGGCGATGACCGGGTACAGCACCAGGAAGCCGATGCCATAGACCGCCTTGCGCTTGAACCTCGACATGAACAGCGGCGCCACCCCCAGCACTGCCAGCCACACGGTCAGATCGACGCGCCAGCGCAGTTCGGGCGGGTAATAGCCATACATGAACTGACCGAAACGCTGCTGGATGAACACCCAGCAGGCGCCTTCCTTGGTGCAGTCGGCACGGGTGGTGCCGACCCAGTTCGCGTCGAAGATCGACCAGCTCAACAGCGGCGGCACGATCAGCCAGATCAGGTACAGCGACAGCAGGGTCAGCAGCGTGTTGAGCCAGCTGGAAAACAGGTTCCGGCGCATCCACGCGACAGGTCCGAAGACTTTGCTCGGTGGTGGCTGGTCGGGTTTGAAAATATGGGTGGTCATGCGCTCATCCTCACCGTTCGATCAGCGCAATGCGCTTGTTGTACCAGTTCATCAGCAGGGAAATGCTGATACTGATCGCCAGGTACACGCTCATGGTGATGGCAATGACTTCGATCGCCTGCCCCGTCTGGTTGAGCACGGTACCGGCGAACAGCGAAACCATTTCCGGGTAACCGATACCGGCGGCCAGGGAAGAGTTCTTCGCCAGGTTCAGGTATTGGCTGGTCAGTGGCGGAATGATCACGCGCAGGGCCTGCGGGATGATCACCTTGCGCAGGGTCGGGCCATTGCGCAGCCCCAGCGAGTGGGCCGCTTCGGTCTGGCCGTGGCTGACCGACTTGATGCCCGAGCGCACGATCTCGGCAATGAACGCCGCGGTGTACACGGTCAGGGCCAGGGTCAAGGCCAACAGTTCCGGGATCAATACCCAGCCACCGACGAAGTTGAAGCCCTTGAGCTCGGGTTTTTCCCAATGCACCGGCGTGCCGAAGATCAGCGCGCACAGGGCCGGCAATACGATGATGATCGCCAGGCCCACCCAGAACTTGTGGAACGGCTGGCCGGTGGCCTCGAAGCGCTTGGTGGCCCACTTGGACATCAGTACGACGCCCACGATGGCTACCACCACGCTGATAGCGAATGGCCAAAAGCCTGGCGCGGCCAGCGCGGCCGGCATGTTCAAGCCACGGCTGCTGACGTAGAAGCTGTCCATGAAACCATGTGCCGCGCGCGGACCCGGCAGGGTCAGGAACACCGCGAAATACCAGAACAGGATCTGCAGCAGCGGCGGGATGTTGCGGAACACCTCGATGTAGACGGTCGCCAGCTTGTTGATCATGAAGTTGGGCGACAGTCGCGCCACGCCGATCACGAAGCCCAGCACGGTCGCCAGGATGATGCCGATGATCGACACCAGCAGGGTGTTGAGCAGGCCGATCAGGAACACGCGCGCGTAGCTGTCCGATTCGGTGTAGTCGATCAGGTGTTGGGCAATGCCGAAGCCGGCACTGCGTTCAAGGAAGTCGAAGCCGGAAGTGATGCCCCGGTGTTGCAGGTTGGTCTGTGTGTTGTCGAACAGAAACCAGCCCATACCGACCACCGCCACAATGGTGATGATCTGGAAAAGCCACGCACGCACACGCGGATCAGTCAGGGATAACCCCTGCTTGGGTGCGCCGATTTGATTTTGCATGGAAAGCCCCAGGAGAGATGGAGAACAGCGCCCGACGGCAACGTGCCGTCAGGCGCCGGGCCGATCAGCGCACCGGAGGTGCGTACTGGATACCGCCAGCGTTCCAGAGAGCGTTCTGGCCACGATCGATCTTCAGCGGGGTGTTCGCGCCCAGGTTGCGCTCGAACATCTCGCCGTAGTTGCCGACCTGCTTGACGATCTGCACGACCCAATCCTTCGGCAGTTTCAGATCCTTGCCGTATTCGCCATCGGCGCCCAGCAAGCGTGCCACGTCAGGGTTCTTGGTGGCTTTGGCTTCGGCTTCGACGTTCTTCGAAGTCACGCCTGCCTCTTCAGCGTTGAGCTGGGCGAACAGGGTCCACTTGACGATCGCCAGCCAGTCTTCATCACCGCGGCGTACCACTGGGCCCAGCGGCTCCTTGGAGATGGTTTCCGGCAACACGACGTAGTCGTTCGGCGCGGCCAGCTTGCTGCGCTGGGCGAACAGCTGCGACTTGTCGGAGGTCAATACGTCGCAACGGCCGCCTTCCAGGGACTTGGCGCTTTCGTCGGAGGTGTCGAAGGTAATCGGGGTGTACTTCAGGCCATTGCCACGGAAGTAGTCGGACACGTTCAGCTCGGTGGTGGTACCGGCCTGGATGCAGATGGTGGCGCCGTCCAGTTCCTTGGCACTTTTCACGCCCAGCTTGTTGTTCACCAGGAAGCCGATGCCGTCATAGTAGGTAACGCCGGCGAAGACCATGCCCATGCCCGCATCGCGGGAGCTGGTCCAAGTGGTGTTGCGCGACAGAATGTCGATTTCACCGGACTGCAGCGCAGTGAAGCGCTCCTTGGCATTGAGTTGGCTGAACTTGACCTTGGTAGCATCACCGAACACGGCAGCGGCGACAGCGCGGCAGACGTCGGCGTCGATACCGACGATCTTGCCCGAAGCATCAGGAACGGAGAAACCAGGCAGGCCGTCGGAGACGCCGCACTGTACGAAACCTTTCTTCTGGATGGCGTCCAGAGTGGCACCCGCCTGAGCGAAGCTGCTTACGCCCAGAACGGTCGCAGCGGTCAGTACAGCCAGGGTGGATTTCAACATCTTCATTCAAAACCTCCAGTTGCTCTTGTTGTGTCCGAGCTTGAATTGCGCTGCACCTAAATGAGGCGCTGTCGACCCGTGTCGGCTTGTTGTTGGGTCAAAGCATCAATCGCAATACAAGTGATGAACCCGACCGACCGGATGGCCCGACCGGGATATGCAACGCTTGCCCCCGCTCCCCGCAAGGTTCGACGCAGTGGTCTGCGGCGTCTCTGGTGATCATCGGCAAATTTTTCCGCATCGTCGTTGACTGCTCTGCGTCAGTCCATAACGGTTCTATAGTGTTACCGCCGATGACGATGCTGGTATTACGCCAGTTACATAGCAAGCGTCGTACCATAGTGAATCGCATCAGCGTTTAAATGCACGTCAATAGAAAAACTTGTAGCCTTGCGACATCTTCTTCAGAGATCGCACCATCGCGCCTCGTCGCACTGCACTCAAACAGAGCGGGCGCCCCACAACGGAGCAACCATGACCGACCCCTTGATCATCGAACCCGACAACAGCGTCGACGCCTGTGTCATCTGGCTGCATGGCCTGGGCGCTGACCGATATGACTTCCTGCCCGTGGCGGAAGCCTTGCAGCAACGATTGCAGGGAACACGTTTCGTACTGCCGCAGGCACCCACCCGCGCAGTGACGATCAATGGCGGCTACGCCATGCCCAGCTGGTACAACATCATTGCCATGAGTCCTGCACGGGCCATCGACCAAAGCCAGCTGGAGGCGTCTGCGCAGATGCTTTGCGGGCTGATCGAGGAGCAGCAGGCCAGCGGCATCCCGCCGGAAAGGATCTTCATCGCAGGCTTTTCCCAGGGGGGCGCGGTGGCATTACATACGGCCTATATCACTTGGCAGGGTCCGCTTGGGGGAGTGCTGGCGCTGTCGACCTACGCTCCGACTTTCGACGAGCAGATCGAACTGGCTGCCAGTCAGCAGCGCACTCCGGCACTGTGCCTGCACGGGCAGAATGACGAAGTGGTGATCAACGCCATGGGCCGCAGCGCCTATGAATACCTCAAACGCTGGGGCGTGGACGCAGCGTGGCAGGAATACCCCATGGGTCACCAAGTGTTACCGCAAGAGATCGCCGACATCGGCGACTGGCTGGCCGAACGGTTGCACTGACACCTTGCACATCCGCAGGCGCGACCTGTGGCCGCGAAGCAGGCGCCGCGGTGTGTCCGGCGAACCGCAGCGCACCCTTCGCGGCCGCGGGCCGCTCCTACATAGGTTCGCGGTCGACTCGTAGGAGCGGTCATCGGCCGCGAAGCAGGCGCCGCGCAGTACCGGCGACACAGCGGTCACCGTACGCCCCCACCACTCTTCTATCGTCGCGCTCGATTCTTGCATTACACTGCCTGACGTTCATTCCTCAACCAATCGATGAGAAGCCTGTGCTCAAAGCACTCAAGAAGATGTTCGGCAAAAGCGAGGCGCAACCCCTTGCAGCCGACACTGGCGCCACCCGCGTCCTACCCGTCGACACCCACGCATCGACCCAGCCGGCCGCCGTTGCGCCAGCCCCCAGCGTCAGCCCCGAACCCGAAGCACCCGCACCGACCGTGATCGCCGATGAAAAGCCTGTGCGTGTCCGTCAGCCCAAACCCGTCGCGCCTGCCTGGAGCCGTACCGATTTTCAGGTGGAAGCGCAGGAAGGCAAGACACGCTTCCACGACTTCGCGCTCACCGACGAGCTGATGCACGCCATCCACGACCTGGGTTTTCCGTACTGCACACCGATCCAGGCCCAGGTGCTGGGCTACACGCTCGAGGGCCGCGACGCCATCGGCCGCGCCCAGACCGGCACCGGCAAGACCGCTGCCTTCCTCGTGTCGATCATCTCCCAACTGCAGCAGACCCCTCCGCCCAAGGAGCGCTTCATGGGCGAGCCGCGCGCGCTGATCATCGCGCCGACCCGTGAGTTGGTGGTGCAGATTGCCAAGGACGCCGCGGACCTGACCAAGTACACCGGCCTGAACGTGATGACGTTCGTCGGCGGCATGGACTTCGACAAGCAGCTCAAGCAGCTCGAAGCACGCCATTGCGACATCCTGGTTGCCACCCCCGGCCGCCTGCTGGACTTCAACCAGCGCGGCGAAGTGCACCTGGACATGGTCGAGGTGATGGTGCTCGATGAGGCCGACCGCATGCTCGACATGGGCTTCATACCCCAGGTGCGCCAGATCATCCGCCAGACGCCGCCCAAACAGGAACGCCAGACCCTGCTGTTCTCCGCCACTTTCACCGCAGACGTGATGAACCTCGCCCAGCAGTGGACCACCGACCCGGCCATCGTCGAGATCGAGCCGGAAAACGTGGCCAGCGAAAGCGTCGAGCAGCATGTGTATGCAGTGGCTGGCAGCGACAAATACAAACTGCTCTACAACCTGGTCACCAGCAACGACTGGGAGCGCGTCATCGTGTTTGCCAACCGCAAGGACGAAGTCCGCCGCATCGAAGAGCGCCTGGTGCGCGATGGCGTGAATGCCGCGCAACTGTCCGGCGATGTGCCGCAGCACAAGCGCATCAAAACCCTGGAAGGCTTCCGCGAGGGCAAGATTCGCGTACTGGTGGCCACCGATGTGGCGGGCCGCGGCATCCACATCGACGGCATCAGCCATGTAATCAATTTCACCTTGCCCGAAGTGCCGGATGACTACGTTCACCGCATCGGGCGTACTGGCCGGGCCGGCAGCAGCGGTGTCTCGATCAGCTTCGCCGGCGAAGACGACTCCTATCAGCTCCCTTCGATCGAGGCGTTGCTGGGTCGCAAGATCAACTTCGAAATGCCGTCCGCCGAGCTGCTGAAACCCGTCGAACGCAAGCACCCTTGACCGCTGCAGGAGCGGTCCGCGACCGCGAAAGCCGCACCGCGATTTAGCGGCCTAACCGCGCCGCCCTCTTTGCGGCCGATGGCCGCTCCTACGAATGTACTCAAGCCCCCTGTAGGAGCGGTCCGTGGCCGCGAAAGCCGCACCGCGTTCCAACCTGCCTCAGCGCATGGGCGGACAATCACTCCCAGCGCTGCGCTGCTGCCTCGTCGCTCTCGCGTCCCTGCACCCAGCGCGGGCCATCTTCGGTATTCTCCTTTTTCCAGAACGGCGCCCGGGTCTTGAGATAGTCCATGACGAAGTCGCACGCCTGGAACGCCGCCTGACGATGGGCGCTGGCCACGCCGACGAACACGATCGGCTCGCCCGGCGCCAGCGCGCCCACCCGGTGCAGTATCGCAAGCTTGAGCAACGGCCAGCGCTGCGCCGCCTCGAAGATGATCTTGTCCAAGGCTTTTTCGGTCATGCCCGGATAATGCTCCAGCAACATCCCGCGCACTTCCAGCCCGTCGTTGAAATCGCGCACGTAGCCGACAAAGCTCACCACGGCGCCCACGCCGGTGTTGGCCTGGTGCAGGGCATTGAGTTCAGCGCCGGGGTCGAACGGCTCATGTTGCACGCGAACACTCATCTCAACCTCCGGTCACGGTGGGAAAGAATGCCACTTCATCGCCATCGAACAGCGGTTCGGCCAGCCCGCACATCTCCTGGTTGCGCGCACACATGAGGCCTTTCTCCGCGAGTACCTCGCGGTCGCCGCGCAGGATGAGAAATTCGCGCAACGCGTCGACGCTGGCGAATTCACCCGTCACCACTTCCTCGCCCGTGCCCAGCAGCTCGCGATAGCGGGCGAAATACAACACGGTGTAGTTCATGAAGCGTCCGCCTTGAAATGCCCGCTCTTGCCGCCCTGTTTCTCCAGCAGGCGCACCTGTTCGATGACCATGCCGCGGTCGACCGCCTTGCACATGTCGTAAATGGTCAGGGCCGCCACGCTGGCCGCCGTCAGCGCTTCCATCTCGACCCCGGTCTGCCCGGCCAGCTTGCAGCGAGCGGTGATCAGCACGGCGTCCGCGCCGTCGGCGGCCAGTTCGACCTTGACGCTGGTGAGCATCAGCGGGTGACAGAGCGGAATCAGGTCGCTGGTTTTCTTCGCTGCCTGAATGCCGGCGATGCGCGCCACGGCGAAGACATCGCCCTTGGGATGCTCACCCTCGACGATCATCTGCAGGGTCTGCGGCAGCATGCGGATACGCGCCTGGGCCACCGCTTCGCGGGAAGTCATGGCCTTGTCGGTGACGTCGACCATGTTGGCGCGACCTTGGGAATCGAGATGAGTCAGCACTGCCTTGCTCCTGTTCCAGAAGCGACGATTGTAGCCCCGGAACAGCTGCGTTGCACAAAACCTCGAGCGTCGCGTTGTAGGACGGATCCCACAAAGTTTGGGAACCGTCCGACTTTTTGACTGCCCTGCGCCCGGCACAATCCTCCCTCGCGCTGCCAACCGACCCGAAGAACCTCAGCCCAGGGTCGGTTCGACCAGCAGTGCGCACCTGCTGCTCATATCGAAATCAAGGAGTCGTACCCAATGAAATCTTCAGTCCTCGCGCTGCCACTGGCCCTGCTGTTCACCGGCAGTGCCATGGCCGACCAGCGTATCGATCACACCGTGACCGTGACCGCTACCGTGCCCACCGACAAATTCATCGTAGAGCCACTGGGTGGCAACTGGATGAACGAGCCACAGAACATGAGCTTCAAGCCGGTGGACGGCAGCCTGGAGCCGATCCGCAAGCAACTGACCATGAAAAGCACCAGCGGGGCCATCAAGGCCAAACTGCTCAACAGCCCGACCATGACCAGCGGGTCCAACTCCATTGGTCTGAACGTCAAGGTGGGCAACCAGGCCTTGAGCACCAGCTCTGAAATCGTCGCCAACGTAGCCGATGCTGCTGCCGGCACCGTGGTCGACTTTCTGGTGACCGCCGGCGCCAAGCCATCTGCCGGTTACGTTCCAGGCGCCTACCAGGGCACCGTCAACCTGGTCTTCGAAACGCCTGATCCGGTCTGACCTCGTTTCAAACCCCGTGTTCTGAACGTTGCCCCGCCGGGCGCCCGTGTGCCCGGCAGGGCGACCTCTGCCTGTGTGACAACCATGACTAGAATCACCCCAACGGTGTTCACCGGCCCTTTGGCGCTGGGCCTGCTGTCCTTGGTGGCACTGTCCCCGACCACCGTGACAGGCAACACGAACATCGCCACTACGGCCCTGTCGAGCCAGGCCCAGGGGTTGCCACGAGAGTTCAACGAGCATTTCTACGACGTGCCGCTGGCCGTGCACGTCGATCTGGATGGACGCGGCCTGGGTGAAGCGCTGATCACCCTGGACCGCCAGGAGCGCGTGCAACTGATCGAGTTCACCGCGGACGAAGAAGGCCGTGCGCCCGATCCGCTGCGCCAGCGATGGGCCGATTATCTGGCCGACCCCGTGCCGCTGGGCAACTGCACGCAGAGCTGCCGCGACGACCTGGTGGCTTTGCACTACAGCCTGTACGACTCGCGCCTGTCCATTCTTACCCGTACGGTGGAACGCACTGCGCAAGACCAACGCTATCACGCCCTGCCCGAGCACGGCGGTCACGGCATGATTCTGCGCAATCAGCTGAACATTTCCGCCGGACGCTTCGAACAAGTCGGGCGCTACGCGCTGCAGGGCCAAGGCAGCCTCGGTGACTGGACCACCCTGGCCCAACTGCAGGCCGATCGCAGTGACGACGACCGCTACGGTACCCGCCATCGTGTCGACCAGCTCTACGCCGAGCGCGTGGACCAGGGTCACTTCTATCGCCTCGGCTATTTCATGCCCGACGCCCAGGGCCTGACCCGCCAGCCGCGCCTGCTGGGCGACACGCCCCTGACCGCCCTAGGTGTCATGTACGGCAGCAGCGACAGCCTGGGCGTGGACAACGCCACCCCCAGCGCTACCCCCATCTATGTCACCCCGAACCGCCCCGGCGTGGTGGAGATCTACCGCAATGGCGTGCTGATCAACAGCCAGCCGGTGCAACCGGGCTTGCAAGCCATCGATACCAAAGTGCTGCCCGGCGGCATTTATGACGTCGAAGTGCGCCTGATCGAGGATGGGCAGACAACCGCCAGCAACGAAGCATTCATCTACAAGCCGTCGAACTGGAGCAACCCCGACCAGCCATGGCGCTACAACCTCTATCTGGGCCAGCGCCGCACCTTGCTCAGCAACTGGGAAGAGGACAGCGATGACAGCCTCAGCAGCGGTGTGCTGCTCAACTACCTGGCGCACTCGCGGGTGGTGCTCGGCAGCTCGCTGCAGCGCGTGGGCGACTACACCCAATACGGGCTTTCCGCCGACTGGGACGCCCTGCAAAGCACCAAGCTGTACGCCAATGTGTATCACACCGATCAACACGGCCAGGGTTACGACCTGCAGGCGCTGTGGAACTACCGTGCCGGCAACCTGGTGCTGAGCCGCAACCAGAGCTGGCAGCGCTACCCACGACTGCGCGGCGAACGCGAGCCGCGACCGGGCCAACAGGTCATCCAGACTTCACTGTCCTGGCAGCACCGAATGGATCGGCGCTTCAGCACCCATACCCGCATCGCCCGCGACGACGGTCTTTACGCCGGCACCTCCGTGGACCTGGGCCTGGTGTACCACGGCAAACTGATGGGCTCGGACGCCAACTGGCGTGCCTCGGTGTTCGACCGCCCCGGCACGCTCGCCACCGACGGCGCCCGCAATCGTGGGGTCAATTTCACCCTGAGCATGAGCCTGGGGCAGGAAGGGCGACGCCTGTCCGCTACCCTGGGTAGCCGCACGGCGCTGGACGGCAGTCGCGATCGCAACGTCTCGGTGACCTACCAGCAAAGCCTGGAGCATCACATCCTGCGCAACGTCGCCGGCACCCTCACCGGCGATCGCTACGGGGCCGCCCTGGCGGCCAATGTGCAGTTCCAGAACAGCATGGTGTACGGCGATGCCTATGTGCAGAACTCGTCCTACGACCACGCCGTCAGTGGCGGCCTGAACCTGGAAAGCACCGTCGCCGTGGGGGCCGGCAAAGCCGCCATCAGTGGTGATTTCCAACCCTACGAAGCCGGCATGATCGTCGACGTCGAATCCGACCTGGACAACCTGCGCGTGCGCGCCGACAGCCTGCAGGGCCCCAGCGCCACACTGCGGCCAGGGCGCAATATCCTGCCGTTGCGCGCCTATCGACCGGGCCAGGTGCTGATGGACTTCGAAGGCCTGGAAGCCCATGCCGCGGTGATCCAGCCGTCGAGCTTCAGTTACCACCTCAACCGTGGCGCAGTGACCTACCAGAAAGTGCGCATCATGCGCACGGTGACCGTGCTGGGGCGTCTGCTCGATGCCGGTGGTGCGCCGATCAAGGGTGCCATGGTCATCAATCATGCCAGCCGCAGCCTGAGCGAGGCGGACGGTTTCTTCGCCGTGGAAATGAGCGAATCCACGCCCACCCTGGAGGTGCGCCGCAGTGGCGCACGCCTGTGTTTCCTCAAGCTCGACGAGAAGAACGCCCAACGTGAAAACGAAGTGTTGATGGTGGGCGATCAACAGTGCAGCCCAGACACCCTCGCGGCAACCGGCAGCAATCATGAAGGAGATGCAGGATGAACATGCTTCGCGCCCTGGCAGCCACCTTGCTGCTGGCCCTGCCCTTCACACCCCAGGCTACGGCCAACGAGATAGCCTTCACTGCCCGCATCGACGGCACCCGGTTCGTCAATACGACACCCCGGGCCGACTATTGCGCGCATTTTGGAATGGGCAGTTTCTGCGCGACCTCATGGTCGACCAACCTGCCCATTACCTATCGCAAACGGGTGGATGTGAACTCACCCGATGCGCGCGACAAGGTCTACGTGCGCTTGCCCGCGCGGCGCGCCATTACCCTGCAGAACCAGCTCACTGGCGAAACCGCCACCATGTTCCTGTCCTTCTACCAGTTCAGCCAGCGGGTCAGTTGGGTGCACGAGACGGTCGTCAACGGCGCTCCCAGTGGCTGCGGTGTATTTGGCAGCCTGGGCGGTGGCCCGGGCTATTCGCGGTTTCTCTGGTATGTCATGAACAGCACCAATCCGGCTCCCTGTTTTTCGACCAAGTCTGCCAACCCGAACGTGGAGGACTCGGAATTCACCAACACCGGTATCTCGGTAAGGCCCGAGTTCCCTGCGGTGGGCTCACTGGCCCCCGGCGACTGGGAAGGCATTGCCGACTACCGTGTGGGGCTGGGCCAGGACTTCGACTTCGGCAATATCCTGGACGCCAGTACCGATCATTTCCGCGTGCGCATCAGCTTCAAGGTAATGCATGAAATGCGTGTCGACTTTCCGGCCCACGGCACCGAAATCAGGCTTGTTCCCCAAGGCAGCTGGGCCAGTGTGATGAACACCAGCAAGGCGCCGGTGCGGCTGTATCACGACTCACCGCTGCGCCTGTGGGCCGGCAGTGCCTTCAAGGTCTACCTGGCGTGCGAGCACGACACCAATCGAAATCTATGCAGGCTCAAAAACCAGACCACAGATCATTACGTGCCGGTCAACGTCGCCATTTCGCTGCCAGGCGGGTTTGGCTACGCCGGACGACCGGTGGATCGTCTGCCTTTGCTAGACCGTATCGCAAATGCCAAGACCATCGTGCCCACAGGTACCGCCAGCAATGCCCCGGGCACGCTGCATTTCGATGTCAGCAGTGACGATGCTGTCGAGATGCTGCGCTACCCCGGCGCCCGATACAGCGGGTGGGTCACCATCATCTATGACGCCAACCCTTGAGGAGCCTTCCATGAAATACCTCGCGCTACTGCTCGGCCTGACGACGTTCGACGCCTGGGCCGCACCGCAGCTGAACATCGGCAGCCTCTACGAATACTTCGACGGCAACCGCAGCACCTCGCTCAAGCGCATCTACAACAGCGGTGACACGGCAGCGTTCGTCAAGGTCAGCGTGGCCGAGCTGGTCTACGCCGCCGACGGCACCGTGACCGAAGTGCCTCTGGATGGCCTGCCGGCCGAACAGCGCACCCTGATCGCCAGCCCAGCCCGGGTGATCGTGCCGCCCAATGGCATGCAGCAGGTGCGCCTGCTGTACCGGGGCGAACGCCAGGCCGAACGCTACTTTCGCCTGCGTTTCATTCCGGTCCTTCCGGAAACCGGCGACGGCTTCGGCCTCACGAGCGAGCAAGCCCAGCAGTACAATGAGGCGCTGTCGGCCGGGGTGAGCATCCTTGCCGGCTATGGCGCGGTGATGTTCGTCAAGCCGTCGCAGACCACCTACGCCACCGAAGTGCTGCACGAGGCCGAGCGCTTCACGATCCCGAACAAAGGCAACGCCACGGTGGTACTGGATCATTTCAACGACTGCGATCGCAACGGACAGCACTGTGCCCCGCCCACCAAGCATCACATCCGGCCGGGCAAAACGCTGTCGTTCGAAAAGAAAACCGGGCGTTCCTACCGGTTCGTTCTGCAGGAAGGCCCGCGGGAGATCCCTCATGAATTCGAAGGCTAGGCTCACTGTCGGTGCCCAGGCACCGATAGCGAGTCCGTTTGCGCAGGGTTGTTGACCTACAGGTGGCTTTCGGCGTACTCGGCCAGGATCGACCGCGGTACACCCTGCAGGGTGATGTGCACGCCTTGGGGGAAGTCCTTGAAACGCTCCGTCAGATAGGTCAACCCGGAACTGGGGGCCGACAGGTAGGGGGTGTCGATCTGCGCCAGGTTGCCCAGGCAGATCACTTTGGAACCGGCACCGGCACGGGTGATGATGGTTTTCATCTGATGCGGGGTCAGGTTCTGGCACTCGTCGATCAGGATCAGGCTTTGCTGGAAACTGCGGCCTCGAATGTAGTTGAGGGATTTGAACTGCAACGGCACCTTGCTCAGGATGTAGTCGACGCTGCCGTGGGTATTTTCATCCTCCATGTGCAAGGCTTCGAGGTTGTCGGTGATGGCGCCCAGCCAAGGCTCCATCTTTTCCGCCTCGGTACCGGGCAGGAAACCGATTTCCTGGTCGAGCCCCTGCACGCTGCGGGTGGCAATGATGCGCCGGTAGCGCTTGGTCACCATGGTCTGCTCGATGGCCGCAGCGAGGGCCAGGATGGTCTTGCCCGAACCCGCCGCACCGGTCAGGTTGACCAGATGGATGTCCGGGTCCAGCAGGGCGAACAGGGCCAGCCCCTGGTAGATGTCTCGCGGCTTGAGACCCCAGGCTTCCTGATGCAGCAAGGGCTCCTGGTGCAGGTCGAGGATCATCAGCTCGTCGTCCTTGATGCCCTTGATCCAGCCGACGAAGCCTTGCTCGTCGATGATGAACTCGTTCATGTGCACCGATGGCAGCACTTCGCTCAACTGCACCCGGTGCCAGGTGCGGCCATGGTCCTGGCGCGTCTCGACCTTGCTCACGCGGTCCCAGAACGAGCCGGTCACGTTGTGATAGCCACGCGAAAGCAGCGATACGTCGTCCACCAACTGATCGGTGCTGTAGTCCTCGGCGGCAATCCCGCAGGCGCGCGCCTTGAGGCGCATGTTGATGTCTTTGGTGACCAGAATCACGCTCAGGTCGGGGTGACGCGTGTGCAGGTCGATCAACTGGTTGATGATGATGTTGTCGTTGAGGTTCTGCGGCAGCAGGTTCGAGGGCTCGGGACGCTTGTCCATCAGAATGGACAGAAAGCCCTTGGTGTTGCCGCTGACGCGCATGATCGGCACGCCGGATTCGACCACGGCCGGCGATGCATCGCCCAGGGTCTTGTCGATCAGGCGGATGGCCTGCCGGCATTCGGCAGCGACGGTCTGCTTGCCATCCTTGAGTTTGTCCAGTTCCTCCAGCACGGTCATGGGAATGGCGACACGGTGTTCTTCGAAATTCAGCAGAGCGTTTGGATCGTGGATCAGTACGTTGGTATCGAGCACATAAAGGATTGGCTGATTGGAAGAGGTGCTGCGTCCTTGTTCATCCATACTCGGTCACCTTTTTGGGAGCCTGACAACGCAATACCTGGACGGTGCTGCGCCGCGAAAAGGCCGCCGGATTCCCACATCAAGGAGCAGGACCTGCGCACAGGTGGAGAGTCTGTCGAAGACGCCACCTGTGATGCAGGGTTCGGCGGTCTGTCTTCGTAATACCGCAAAACCCATGAAGGAAAAAAGCTCTTTACGGTTTTTTGAAGTTTATTTTTCAGCGGTGCGAATAACGCTTGGCGGGTGGCGCGGACGCCGTTAGAGTCAGAAGTTGACCTGCCCCTCCTCGCCCGCGCAATTTTTCCCAAAAACCTGCCAACCCCCCGTAAATGCTGGCGTTTGCCGACTGAGCCTATTGCACATCCGCACAGGCCTGCCAGTTGATACCGGTCTGGGCGGTTTCCCGCATCAGCCAGGGCAGCGCGGTCTGCGCCTTGGCCAGGTTGTCGTGGAACACCACGATGCCGCGTCGCCACAACAGCATCAGGCTCAGCGCCCGCTCGCCAGCCTGCATGGCCGTCAGGCGGCTGTCATCGTCCATCGAATCGATGTTCCACAGCGCCACTTTCAGCCCCGCTCCGGCGAAGAATGCAGCGCTGTCGGCACGACGCTGGCCGTACGGCGGGCGAAACCAGGGCACGTAGCTGTCGGGCAGGTCGGTCTGCAGCAGGGCGATGCTGCGCAGTATCGAGTCCTGCCATTTGTCCCATTGGCCATGGGACACGTATTGCCAACCCAGGGTCGCCACGCACTGCCCGGCATACAGCGCCTGCAGCTGGGCCACCGAGGTCTTTTCGGCACGCGCCTGCAGGCTTTGTCCGGGCACGAAGAAGGTGGCGCTCCAATCCTGCGCTCGCAGGTACCCGGTCAACGCATCGGTGGAGCCATCGACCGGGCTCGGGCCGCCATCGAAGGTCAGCAGGAACGTCCGGTCGGCAAAGCCGTTGCCATCGAACTCCTGCTCCGACAACAGTTGCACCTCGCTGGTGGTCTGCGGTGAAACCGCGGCCAGACGCAACAGTTCGTTGAGATAGGCCTCGCTGAACACCTGGCCCGGCACGGCGAACCCGGAGTAGAAGGATTCGGGATCGATTCCCAGGTCGGCCGCCTGGGCGCGCAGGTCGCCTTCGCTGTCGATGGCATAGCAGAACGAGGCATCCTGTTCGCAGCTTTGCTGGGCGAGGTCGAAATTGGCCCAGAGCCGCTGCCAGAGCCGCTGGCGCAAGTCGTTGATCGCCAGCAGGTTGATCTGACGCAGGCCCAGGCGCGTGTTCAGCTGTGCTTCGTCCTGGCTTTCACTGGCCAGCAACGAGCGTGCAAACAGCAGGATGTGCGCGCGCGACGCCACGTCGAACAGCACTGGCGAATCGATGCGTTCCGGCCAGTGACTGCGGTCGAGAGTCGCCACCGGCGGCGCGGCGACGGCGGCCTGTACGGCGCATACAACGGTGGCCAGCATCCATGATACCCAACGCAACGGCGATCTCCTCGATGACAGGGTGCGCCGGGCACTATACCGCTGTCGCGGCGCAGCGCGCAGCTCTATGCAGCCACGGGCCTTCCCCCACTTCGTTTCTATGATTACAGTAGGCAATCAACGGCGGCTCAGGAATCACCACATGCTTCGCTTGGCCCTCGCCGCACTGACGCTCGTCACGCCCATGGCGTTCGCCGCCGGCACGCTCAGCATCTACAACTGGCCCGACTACATCGCCCCCGACACCCTGCCCAATTTCCAGCGCCAGACCGGCATCGAAACCCAATACAGCTCCTTCGACAGCAACGAAACCCTGGAAAAACGCCTGCGCGAAGCGCCCGGCAAGTACGACGTGATCTTCCCTTCCAACCACTTCATGAACCGCCACATCAGCGCCGGCAACCTCACGCCGCTGGACCGCACTCGCCTGCCGAACTGGAAGTACCTGAACCCCGCGCTGCTGCGCGCCCTGGAAACCAACGACCCCGGCAACCGCTACGGCTTTCCGTACCTGTGGGGCGTCAGCGGCATCGGCTACAACGTCAAGCAGATAAAGGCGGCGCTCGGCGATGATGCCCCAGTGGATTCCTGGGACCTGGTGTTCAAACCGGAAAACATCGCTCGCCTGCAGAAATGCGGGGTCGCCATCCTCGATATCGGTCCCGAACTGCTGCCCATGGCCCTCAACTACCTGGGCCTGCCCTCGCACAGCCAGAACCCTGCCGACTACGACAAGGCCCGCGCGCTGCTGCTGAGCATCAAGCCCTACGTACGCTATTTCGATTCGGTGGAGTACAGCCATCAACTGGCCGAAGGCAAGCTGTGCGCGGTAGTGGGTTTTTCCGGGGACGTACTGCAGGCGCAAACCCAGGCCAGACAGGCGGGCCAGGGCGTGGAGATCGAGTTCACGTTGCCGCGCGAGGGCTCGACCATGTGGTTCGACATGGTCGCCATCCCCGCCAATGCGCCGAACGAGGATGCTGCGTACACCTTTCTCAACTACCTGCTCGAACCCAAGGTCATGGCCGACATCACCAACAGCGTGCACTACGCCAATGGCAACGAGGGCGCCGATGAATGGGTCAACCCTGCGCTCAAGGGTGATCGGCGGATCTATCCCAGCGCCGAGGTCATGAGCAAGCTGTTCCTGCTGCAACCCATGCCCGCCGATATCGAGCAGCTACGTACCCGGACCTGGAACCAGATCCGTCACTGAGGCCCGGATCGGATCGATCAATGGTGCTCGCGGGTGGCGCGGAATTTCACGTCTGGCCAGCGTTCTTCCATCAGCGCCAGGTTGACCCGGGTCGGGGCCAGATACGTCAGGTGCCCACCGCCATCGAGGGCCAGGTTTTCCGCAGCCTTGTTGCTGAATTCCTCAAGCTTCTTCTTGTCGGCGCACTCGATCCAGCGGGCGGACCATACGGTGATCGGCTCGTAGGCACATTCCACCTTGTATTCCTCTTTGAGCCGGCTGGCGACCACGTCGAACTGCAGCACGCCGACCGCACCCAGGATGATGTCGTTGCTGCGCTCGGGGAAGAACACCTGGGTGGCGCCCTCCTCAGCCAGCTGCTGCAAGCCCTGACGCAACTGCTTGGACTTGAGCGGATCCTTGAGCCGCACTCGACGGAACAGCTCCGGGGCGAAGTGCGGAATGCCGGTGAAACCCAGGCTTTCACCCTCGCTGAAGGTGTCGCCGATCTGGATGGTGCCGTGGTTGTGCAGGCCAATGATGTCGCCGGCGAAGGCTTCCTCCAGCTGCTCGCGCTCGGAGGAGAAGAACGTCAGGGCGTCGCCAATGCGCAGGTCCTTGCCGGTGCGCACGTGGCGCATCTTCATGCCTTTCTCGTAACGGCCCGAGCAAATGCGCATGAAGGCAATACGGTCACGGTGCTTGGGGTCCATGTTCGCCTGGATCTTGAACACGAAGCCGGTGAATTTCTCTTCCACCGGTTCCACGGTCCGCTCGTTCGCCACTCGCGGCAAAGGGCGTGGCGCCCAGTTCACGACGGCGTCGAGCACATGGTCGACACCGAAGTTGCCCAGCGCCGTACCGAAGAACACCGGCGTCAATTGACCGTTCAGAAACTCGTCCTGATTGAACTCATGGCAGGCACCCTGAACCAGTTCCAGCTGTTCCACGAAACGGTCGTACTCGTCGGCCAGGTGCGCGCGCGCTTCGTCGGAGTCCAGCTTCTCGATGATCTTCACATCGGTGCGCTCGTGGCCATGGCCCGGCGTGTAAACGATGATGTAGTCGTCCGCCAGGTGATAGACGCCCTTGAAGTCGCGATAGCAGCCAATCGGCCAGGTGATCGGCGCGGCCTTGATCTTGAGCACCGCTTCGATCTCGTCGAGCAACTCGATCGGGTCGCGAATGTCACGGTCCAACTTGTTGATGAAACTGACGATCGGCGTGTCGCGCAGGCGGCAGACATCCATCAGGGCAATGGTCCGCGGTTCGACGCCTTTACCGCCGTCGAGCACCATGAGCGCCGAGTCCACTGCGGTCAGGGTGCGGTAGGTGTCTTCCGAGAAGTCTTCGTGGCCCGGGGTGTCGAGCAGGTTGACCATGTGCTCGCGATAGGGAAACTGCATCACGGAAGTCGTGATGGAGATCCCGCGCTGTTTCTCCATTTCCATCCAGTCGGAGGTCGCGTGACGGTCGGACTTGCGCGACTTCACCGTACCGGCCACGGCAATCGCCTTGCCCATCAGCAAGAGCTTCTCGGTGATGGTGGTCTTACCCGCATCCGGGTGGGAAATGATGGCGAAAGTGCGGCGCTTCGCGACTTCGGCGGCCTGTTGGGTCATGGGGGATCGCCTGGCGAGGGATAGAAAATGGGCGCGGATTATAGCCCAGTTCCAAGCGTTGAGGCCACTGTGCGCCACATCGGTTGCGGCCAGGTCTGGGCGCAGGGCTGTGCAATATCTACCACCGCGCAGCGCTGCAGCGCAGGCAACGTATCGCCTCCATCGCAGGGCTCGACACGTCGAAGCCCGCAGCGGTGCCTATTGCCCCTGGAGCTGCCAATGACGACCCCACCACTGCCCTGGTTTCACAGCCGCGCGCTGGCACAACGCTTCATGCGCCACCTTAGCGACTCATCCCACTCACTCCTGACGCCTGAAGGGACTCAATGGTTGCGCCAACTTGCCAAGCCCGAGCGCGATCACCAACCTCAGGCACAAGACGAAATGCGCGTGGACGGGTTGAGCATCATCACCGCGCAAGGAACTGCCGTCGAATTACCCATGAGCCTGTTGATCAGTACGACGCAGCACGATTGGGTGGCCCACTACCACCCAATCTGCGGCTTGAAGTTGTTCGATGATCGGCGTCGTTTGAAGCGTTACCTGCTGGATCGGTTGGCCAGCCCTGATAACGATCCGGGGCTGAGCTACCTGCTTTCGCAGGCAGAACGTCGGCTGATGCGCCTTGGCGAACTCCACGAGATGCAGGTCACGCTCATGGAAGGGTCGGTGTTCGATACCTTGATGCTGGACATTCAGCATCGTCTGAGTGAGCAGCTACGCGAGTGGCGTCAGTTGTTACTGGATCAACCAAGCTCAGAGGAGCTGGTGAGCAGTGGATCAGAGGCCGCCATGGCCAGTCTGCTCGCCCACTACTGGCGTGAAGGAGCCCCCCGATCAGAGCTGCCCGCCGAACGGCTGACCCGCCACTTGCGCACGCAGCTGATCACTGATCTTGCCCGTACGCAATGGGACGGCACGCTGCCAGCCGTTGAGCATGATCAACTCTGGGCTTGGCTGAAGGGCCAAGTCCAGCCATCGCCTCTTACCGGCTTCATCCTCCATGGATCAACTGCCGAGGGCCGCCAGCAGCCGTTGATCAATACCCTGGTACTGGCCAACGAGCGCGCGGCGGCTGCATGCTACCTGTTCAGCGCCACGAGCGGGCTGGTGCGTTACACCGACCGCTCGGCACTCCTGGCAGCACTGACCGATCTGGGGCAGCGTGCCCAATGGCTGCCCTGCGTACCCAACGCACAACAGCCGACGTTCAAGACACTGCCTATCATTGATATTGAGTTGGTAGCCGAGCCCCCCTCCTCTTTCGGTCTGGCGAGCTACACCCGACGTCTGCTGCAAGTACAGCACTCGATATTGTCCAACAGCCCACCTGCTGCATTCATGGGAGACCGCCACACGCTCTGCGAGCAAGCCCTGGGCCTGCATCAGCGCCTGGCGCCAAGCCTGCAGAGGCTCGCCGCGCCGTTCGCTGCCGACCCACGGGACAGCCCAGCCAGCTTGATGCGCCTCACCGGCGCAGCGCAAACCGACCTGCAAAAACCGCAGCGCGTGGTAAATCATCTGACCGAGCTGCAAATCCAGTACGCCGGCTATCTCAAGCGCGGCCCTGACTTGCGTGTGGCCGCACTTCAAGCCCTGGAGCTGCAATTGGCGTGCATTCTGCCAAATGGACCTCCTGCCCGTTCGCTTTACCTCATGGACTTGGAACGGCCCACTGCCGCAACGTCATGGGTCGCCAGTATCTGGGCAAACGAACCACTCGCCGCCGTTGCTGGCAGGCGTTGGCAGGTGTTCACGGTAGTTGCCGAAGGCACACGTCAGGTTCTGAATCAGCTGCCATGCCTGCTGATCGAGCACATCACCAGCCAAGCTCGGCGCAGCCTCTACCGCGAGCTGAAAACTGCACTGAGTCACCGTGAAGCCACCGGGCAGGCCTACCAACGCTCGTTGCGGCGCTGGTTGTTCAGTTTCGAATGGGCGCTACTCAAGCAGAGTCGATCAGCGACCTCGCCGCTGGTCGAAGCGTTTCTGCGCGGTGATTCCGTACAGGCTTGGCAGCACAGAAGCGGTCATCCTGCGCAAGCCAATGCCGATGCAATGATGTTGAGCCAGGCAGCCGATGCCAGCGGAACCATTGTGATCTGGGCTCATGAAACGGGCTTTCAACTCTTCGAGTCTCTGGATGCCGCGCATCGTGACGCCATGCAATGGTCTGAGCAGCCGACCGACCTCGGGCCTGGCCTGAGCAACTGGACAGCCTTTGCAGGCGATGCACTGAATACATTGAACAGCCTGGAAAGCCAGGCCCGACAACGAAGTGAGCTGCAAGCCTTCGACCAACTGCGCAACCAAGCATGGCCCTCCGACTCCTTGCCTGCTCTGCTTCGCGAGGCCATGGCGTTCGACAGCCTGCAACGGCAGATGCAGCGCATGGAAGATATGGCACGTGGCCTGGCCGCCAAAGCTGCCCTGCCTGCCTGGTTGCAGCGGGCGGCAGTCGACGACCAGCAGCACTACCTGCGCGTGCTGGGGTTGAATCTGCTGGCCAGCCCGGCCGAAGACGACTATCTGTTCGGCGTTCCTGATATCAGCAGTTATGCCCGCGGCGTGCTGCAGCACCATCTGGACAAAGACTTCACTGCAAAACGCTTCGACCCCGAAGCGATCTTCATCACCACGGCGCGATACGTGCCTGCCTTGGTACCCTCGGGTGAAATTCCTTCCAGCCTTCCCGCCGCCTCGGTCGTGCGGCGACAAAGCCTGATCGAATACGCCTTGAATCACTTCCGGGACTGGGACGACGCCATCGCCCGCATCGAACTGGGTGAGGGCCATGTGGCGCCCGCCGTGTTGAATGCCGACTACTGCCGCCGATTGGTACGGGAGGTGAATCTAGGCTCGCACTATCAGGCCCTGCTCAAACAGACCTTCGACCCCTCAGACCTCGATTACCCTCGCCGGCTAAATTTGTACGCCCGCCAGCTACCGGCGCAGTTGCTGGAGTGCGCCTGGCGAGCCCGGCTCAAGCACAACCTGCCCATGCAGGCGGTCGAACTGGTCACTCGCGTGGCCTGCATGCCGGACCCCATCTTGCGACAGCCGCTGAGCGGCCATGTCGTGTTGCTGACCCCGCTGCAATTGATCCCCAAGCCGGGAATCAAACCAGACACGTTGCCCGGCTGCTATCTGTTCAGGGCCGGTGAAGACGGCCCGCTGGTGCTGTACCTGCCCTATGAAGCCACCCATACCCTTCAAGCCTTCGACAGTGGTACGGCCCTGCTTGCCGCCCTTGCCAGCGACACTGCCCTGCAGGCGCGACTGCTCGCGCGCATGCCTGTCAGCCTGCGCCCGCGCTATGCCCATGGCGGCTTCAGCGAGCCGCACCTGGGCCGCGTTGGGGACACCGACTTCACCCTGACGCAGAGCACCTCGACAGGCCCGGAGCTGGCCTGCAACCCTATTGCCGGTAACGCGCTGCGGTACCTATTCGTCGAGAACGGCCTTTATCTGCAGGCTCTCGCCGCCACTCAACTGGTTACCACGGAGCAAGTTCGCTGGCAGGCGCTGATCAATGTGATGAGCCTGGCCTGGGAGCAACTGAGCATGTTCCTGCCGGGCAAGGTCGGGCTTGCCGTGGCCGCCTGGCAAGCCGAACTGGCGGTGCTGAACATCGCCCAGAACGTGCAGCACAACAGCTGGGGGCAAACACTGGCGCAGTTGACCTGCGTGCTTGTACAGGGACTGGCGATCAGTCAGGGGATGACGCAGCGTGCACTTCAAGACAACGTACGCGAGCGCTTCTGGCAAACCGTGCGCAGCGCCCCGGAGTACGGCCTGTCACTCGCGCGCTACGAGGCCCCCATCGAAACGCTGCGCACGTTCGTTTTTCAGCCGTCCACGTGCACTTACCTGAACATCCGCGACCAAACGCACTACATCGGCCTCAACGGCAAGGCATATCGCGCTCGCCAGGAACAGGATCGTTGGTACCTGGTCGGGCAGCGCGACGATGAACTAGGCCCTAGGTTGCTGCTGGATACCGAGCAGGCTTGGGTAATCGATCCTGGGCAGAACCTTGCAATCAGTGCTGGCGGCGTACCGAGCAGGCTAGGCAGCCAACTGGTGCGTTGGACGCTGACCCGTGATGAAATCGTCATCCATGCCGTGGGCTGCCGGCAGATCCGCCAATTGCGCCCGCACCGCGCCAGCGTCCTGCACCGGGCCCACCGCGATGCCTTGGGGTATCTGGGCAATGCGTTGGACAGCCTGCGAAGAGCACGGCTGGTCGGTAGCGTGGAAACCCATACCCTGGAAGTGCTCAAGCAGTTCTTCGGCGTCTCTCAGGTCACGGACTCATTGATCGCGCGGGTCCAAGGCGTACTGGAAAAAATGGCCCGGGTCATGGCATCGCACGCCTACTCGCCAGTAACCTCGAGACGCTACGTGATGGCAAGCCGCTTGAGCGCGCAGTCAGCCGTGGGCATTGCCTTCGTATCCGTACAGGATCCACAAGGTCAGATGTTTCTGACAGATGAATTCTTTGATTTTGAGACGGCACGTCTCCTGCCACTCGATCCGAAATACACCATCGCTGAAACGAACGCCCTGAGCAAGGCGATGGTCCTGCTGCATGAGTTCACCCATATTGCATGCAACACCCGGGACATCCACTATATCGAAGCGGCGATGCCCTATGCCGATCGGTTGCAGCCAGGCGTGAGGCGTGCGTGGCTGGAGCGTCAGCACGACGAATCGTTCTCGCACCTCACCCCCAAGCGTAAGTTGTTCATTGTCCGCGACGACACGACCGGGCAGGTGCGCGACATCCTCAACGAAGACCGCAAGGGGCGCGCCCTGATCCTGCGCCTGGCGGGCTCACCCAATCTGGACGACGCACGCCAGCGGTTTCTGATCGACGCTGACATTCGTTCAAAGATCCTGCTGAAGAATGCCGACTCGGTGACGCTGTTGATCTATCGTCTGGGAAATCGCAAAACCCCCTGACGCGGCTCGCGCCGCTGCTACAAACACCGCGAACCCCTGTAGCAGCGGCGCAAGCCGCGTCAAATGCCTTGGGTAACTCCCCCTTGAACGCCATCTCATGCAAGCTTTATGGTCATAAAAGGTGGCCAAATGCTGCCTCACTGTGGGAACCTCTCGCCGCACGGAGACGTCCACTCCCTGATTCGTTGAGTCGTCAGGGGCTGCAAAATCAGCAAGTTAGCCTGACGAGGCTGCGCTTATGGCTCGCACCGCGCGAGCTGCTATTCGCGTCCTACCTGGGCCGACCGCTCGCCCGAGCGCTCATCGCAGGCCCGGTAGGCGCCGACTGAAAAAAGGAGTCCGCCTGTGGCTAATCGCTATGGCAAAGGGCTGTTAGGGGGCGCTGTTATCGTTGCCGTCCTGGCCCTGCTGGTCCACTGGATCGGCATAAGTACCATCGAGCACTACCGCGAAGATCTGATTTTCTACCTGCAAGCGCACCTGATCCTGGTGCTGGTCTCGATGTTTGCCGCACTGCTGGTGGGCATCCCCGCCGGTATCGTGTTGAGCCGACCCAGCATGGTCAAGCGTGCCGAACGCTTCATGCAGATCTTCAACATTGGCAACACCATTCCACCCCTGGCAGTACTCGCCATCGCCCTCGGCATCCTTGGCATCGGCAGTGGTCCTGCAATCTTCGCGCTGTTCCTTGCCTCCCTGTTGCCCATCGTGCGCAACACCTACGAGGGCTTGAAAAACGTCCAGGGCTCGCTCAAGGAAGCCGCCACCGGCATCGGCATGACGCCGCGTCAGGTGCTGTTCAAGGTCGAGCTGCCCAACGCCGTGCCGATCATGGTCGGCGGGGTACGCGTGGCGCTGGCGATCAACGTCGGCACCGCGCCCCTGGCGTTCCTGATCGGCGCCAATAGCCTGGGCAGCCTGATCTTCCCCGGCATCGCCTTGAACAACCAGCCACAACTGTTGCTGGGCGCTGCCTGCACCGCGCTGCTTGCGTTGATCCTGGACGGCATCGTGACCCTGGTCAGCCGCCTGTGGTTCGAACGTGGGCTGACTCGCTGAGCGAAGGAATGAATTCAATGAAAAAGTTAAGCATCGTACTGGGCCTGGCCCTGTTGTGCGCAGGCGTCGTGCACGCCGCAGACAGACCGGTGATCCGCCTCGGCGCCCGGGTGTTCACAGAGCAGACCGTACTGGCGGCCATCACCGCGCAGTACCTGGGCAGCAAAGGCTATGACGTACGCGTCACCGGTGGCCTGGGCAGCAACCTGGCGCGCAGCGCCCAGGAAAGCGGTCAGCTGGACATGCTCTGGGAATACACCGGGGTGTCTCTGGTGTCCTACAACCACATCGACGAAAAACTCGACAGCGCGGCCACCTACGCGCGGGTCAAGCAACTGGACGCCCAGAAAGGCCTGGTGTGGCTGACGCCCTCGCGGTTCAGCAACACCTATGCCCTGGCGCTGCCTGAAGAAGTGGCCAAGGCCTATCCTCAGGTCAACACCATCAGCCAGCTGAACCAGGTGCTGATCGACGAGCCGAAGAAAGGCCATATCCTGGCCCTGGACACCGAGTTCGCCAACCGGTCGGACGGCCTGGTGGGACTGACCCAAACCTACGACCTGAAATTCACCCGCCGTGACATTCGCCAGATGGACGCCGGCCTGGTCTATACCGCGCTGCGCAATGGGCAGGTATTCACCGGTCTGGTCTACACAACCGACGGGCGTCTGAACGCCTTCAAGCTCAAGCTGCTTGAAGACGACCTCGAGTACTTCCCCGACTACACCGCCGCACCGGTGGTCCGTCAGCAGCTGCTCGATGCCCATCCGCAACTGGCTGCGCAGCTCAAGCCCCTGGCCGAAATGCTCGACGATGCCACCATGCGCGAACTCAATGCGCAGGTCGACGTCGAGCACCGCAGCCCGACGGTGGTAGCGGCGGAGTTTCTCAAGGCCCATCCGATCACCGACCAAGCCCAGGAGAAGCCATGAGTTTCCTCGACACCTTCTCCCACCTCGACTGGCCGTTGGTGCTGCAACTGACCTGGCAGCACATCACTCTGGTCGGCATTGCGGTCAGCCTGGCCATCGTCTTCGGCGTGCCGATCGGCATCCTGATGACGCGCTTTCCGGCACTGGCGGGGCCTCTGCAGGCCTGCGCCACGGTGCTGCTGACCATTCCCTCGATCGCCCTGTTCGGGCTGCTGCTGCCGTTCTACTCCAAGTTCGGCCAAGGCCTGGGGCCGCTACCGGCCATCACTGCGGTGTTTCTCTATTCGCTGTTGCCGATCCTGCGCAACACCTACCTGGCACTGACCGGCGTCGAGCCCGGCATCCGTGAAGCCGCCAAAGGTATCGGCATGACCTTCGGCCAGCGCCTGCGCATGGTCGAGCTGCCCATCGCGGTACCGGTCATCCTCGCCGGCGTGCGCACCGCCGTGGTGATGAACATCGGCGTCATGACCATTGCTGCCACCATCGGCGCCGGCGGCCTGGGCGTTCTCATCCTCACCTCCATCAGCCGCAGCGATATGTCGATGCTCATCGTCGGCGCCGTGCTGGTCAGTGTCCTGGCGATCATCGCCGACCTGCTCCTGCAATGGCTGCAACGCGCCCTGACCCCCAAAGGATTATTGAAATGATCGAACTTCAGAACCTGACCAAGACCTTCCACAGCAACGGCAAGGAAGTCAAAGCCGTCGACGCGGTAAGCCTGACCGTCAACGAAGGCGAGATCTGCGTATTCCTCGGGCCGTCGGGCTGTGGCAAGAGCACCACGCTGAAAATGATCAACCGATTGATCATGCCAACCTCCGGCAAAGTCCTGATCAACGGCGAAGACACCACCGGCCTGGACGAGGTCACCCTGCGTCGCAACATCGGCTATGTCATCCAGCAGATCGGCCTGTTCCCCAACATGACCATCGAGGAGAACATCACCGTGGTCCCGCGCCTGCTCGGCTGGGACAAGAAGCGCTGCGCCGAGCGTGCCCGCGAGCTGATGAGCATGATCAAGCTGGAGCCCAAGCAATACCTGCACCGCTATCCGCGCGAACTCTCGGGCGGCCAGCAACAGCGCATCGGCGTGATCCGTGCCCTGGCCGCCGAAGCGCCGCTGCTGTTGATGGACGAGCCGTTCGGCGCGGTCGATCCGATCAACCGCGAAATGATCCAGAACGAGTTCTTCGAGATGCAGCGGGCCTTGAACAAGACCGTGATCATGGTCAGCCATGACATCGACGAGGCCATCAAGCTGGGCGACAAGATCGCCATCTTCCGCGCCGGCAAGCTGCTGCAGATCGACCATCCCGACACGCTGCTGGCCCATCCGGTGGACGACTTCGTCAGCAACTTTGTCGGCCAGGACAGCACGCTCAAGCGCCTGCTGCTGGTCAAGGCCGAAGACGCCGCCGACAATGCGCCTTCGGTGAGCCCGGAAACGCCGGTGGCCGATGCGCTGGAATTGATGGACGAACACGACCGCCGCTACGTCGTGGTGACCGATGCGCAGAACAAGGCCATGGGTTATGTTCGCCGACGCGACCTGCATCGCCAGGCCGGCAGCTGCGTCGACTTCCTGCGCGAGTTCAACGCCACGGCTGCCTATGACGAGCACCTGCGCATCCTCTTGTCGCGCATGTACGAGTTCAACCGCTCGTGGCTGCCGGTGCTGGACGCCGAGAACGTATTCCTCGGCGAGGTGACCCAGGAATCGATCGCCGCCTACCTCAGCTCAGGCCGTTCGCGTGGCATGAAAACCAGCATCGTCTCCCCGGCCGAAACCGCCCAGGCCTGACGCGCGCCCTCGCGTAGGAGCGGTCCGCGGCCGCGAAAGCCGTCCCGCGGTCCATCAGACAGACCGCATCGACTGCTTCGCGGCCAATGACCGCTCCTACGAACTGCACACGCACTCACCCGTAGGAGCGGTCCCTTCGCCCTACCCCAGATTGAACCGCGCCGTATTCTCGCTCAGCACTCGGCTCCCCTGCCCCAGTCGATCCGCCGCCTGGTTCACCGCCCGCGCGCCATCGAGCAGACGCACCGCCGCCTGGTCCACCTGCTGAATGTTGCTGCTCACCTCATCTGCCGTGGCCGCCTGCTCTTCCACCGCCGTAGCGATCTGAGCCAGGGTATCTGTCACCCCTTGCACCGCCCCGGCAATCTCACCCAGGCGTTCACCCAGGCCCATGACCGACTGCGCATCGACCTGCGCCTGGCCACACGCGGCCTGCATCAGTTCCACGGCCTGCTTGACCGTCGAGCGCAGGCTTTCCACCGTACCGGCAATCTGCCCAGTCGAAGCCTGGGTGCGCTGTGACAGGCTGCGTACCTCGTCGGCCACCACTGCAAACCCGCGCCCCTGCTCGCCCGCCCGCGCCGCCTCGATGGCCGCATTGAGCGCCAGCAGATTGGTCTGTTCGGCAATGCCGCGAATCGCATCCACCACCGACTGAATCTGCTGGCCCTGCTCGCTGACACGGCCCAGGGCCTGCGCCGTGTCGTTCAAGCGCTGGTTGAGCTGCTGAATACTGGCCGTCGTGCGCTGGCTGTCACGGCTGCTGTCCTCGGCGATCTGCCGGGTCTGCTGGGCGCTGCCCGAAGCCAGTTCGCAACTGCGCGCCACGCCCTGCGAGGTGGCCGCAAGCTCGGTGGCGGCCGCAGCGATCTGACTGATCTGCTGTTGCTGCGCCTCGACCTCGTCGAGCGTGCCGCTGGATTGGCTGTTGAGCGTCACCACCGCCTGGCTCAGTTGCACGGTTTCGTGGTTGACGCCCAGCAGGCTGCCACGCAACTGCACCACGGCAGCATTGAGCGCCGTACTGATCGCCGCCAGCTCATCGCGTCCCTGCACCGCCACCTGCACACTCAGGTCACCGTCGCGCAGCGACTGCGCCAGGGTGGTAATGCCACTGGCGCTGCGGCGGATCGATGCTTGCAGGCACACGAACAGGTACAGCGCCGCCAACAGCAGCAGGGCGAACACCGTCGCACCCGGAATCAGCTGGCGAACGGCCTGATCATGATAATGATCCAGGCGCACCTCCAACGACATCAGCGACTCGTGACGCAAGCCGTTCAGGGCGCCGAGCATGCTGTCCACACTGCTTTCGAACTGGGCCGCAGACAGCTTGATGTCGCCGCCGAACAGATTGTCGTCCAGACGCTTCAACTCACCGTCCAATGTACCCAGTGCCTGCTGATACTGCTCGTCCCAGCCGCGCAGTTGCTGCGGCAGGCGTTGCTGCAGCGTGCCACCGGCTTTCACCAGCTGCTCGCGCGCATCATTGATACGGCTGCGCAGGTCACGCATCTGCAAACGACTCTGCAGGCTGAACTGCCCGGCGACCAGGGAGGACTGGCCAATGCTGCCCAGACGCCCCACACGCTCGATCAGATCAGGGGCTTGCTGAGTGGCGATCTGCATCAACAGATAGCTTTCGCGCCACGGATCGACGATCAACCCGCTGGCCATGGCGATCTGTTCGCGCAGCACCTGCACCGACGTCAGCGCCGCCGTGAAACGATCGTATCCATCGGGCCACCAGCCCACCTGGCGCAGGCTTGCCAAGTCGAGGCCCTTGGTCGCGGTTTGCACCGTTTGCATTCGCTCCAGAGTGTCGGCAGGGGCCTTCTCGTGTGCCAGCTCAGCGGCCAGTTTATCGAGCGATGCCTGAATTCCCGGTGCGGCCGCCTCCAACGCCGCGATCGCGGCCTGGGCCTGGGGCGTCGGCTGACGCTGGATATCCACCGCCTTCCAGCGCGCGGCACGATTGCGCTGCGCCGAGAGTTGCGCATCCAGGCTGTCGAGCGCCAGTAACTGATGCACGCCGCTGCGCTCGGCATCGATCACCGCCAGCCGGTCGCGAAAATCCTCGCCCAGCAACCACAGGCTGCCGACCAGCGGCAGCATGAACAAGAGAAACAGCAGCTGAAACTTGCGGGCGAAACCATAGCGACCCAGCAACCGGATACCCGGCGACAACAAAGCATGCATGTCCGACAACTCCACGGAGAATGCAGGTACCTACGGAAACGTGGCGCCAGCAAAATGCCACTGCAGCAAGATTCAGACCAACCGACTTTCTCAGCCTTTGCCCGCAGCGTCGAGCACGCCCCATGGGCTGCGGCTTCGCTTTGGTGCATCGGCCCACCTACGCACGCCTCCAATGAGTGCAGCGGCTGTGTAACCGGAAGTGGCAACCGGACCGCAACGCATTACCCAGGGCGCATGCGCAGCGGGGTTCGTCGACATGGCCCGGAACCTGCTACAGGCAAACCGCAAAAGCTGACCAAGCAGTTATGTTTCAGCACACGGCCAACGCTCGATCGGGCTTGCTCGCTACACACACCGTCGCCGCACGATCCACGGCGCCCATCGCCCCAGGGGAGCAACATGCTGGACTCATTTTTCAAGCTGAAAGCGCACAACACCACCGTGCGCACGGAAATCCTCGCCGGGGTCACCACGTTCCTGGCCATGGCCTACATCCTGTTCGTCAACCCCAGCATTCTTGGCGAAACCGGCATGGACAAGGGCGCGCTGTTCGTGGCCACCTGCCTGGCCGCCGCCATCGGCTCGGCGATCATGGGGCTGATCGCCAACTACCCGATTGCCCTGGCACCGGGCATGGGCCTCAATGCGTTCTTCACCTACACCGTGGTCCTGCACCTGGGCCATAGCTGGCAGGTTGCACTGGGTGCGGTCTTCATATCAGCGGTGTGTTTCTTCCTGCTGTCGATCTTCCGCATCCGTGAATGGATCATCAACAGCATTCCCCTGCCGCTGCGGTCGGCCATCGCTGCGGGCATCGGCCTGTTCCTCGCACTCATTGCGCTGCAAAACGCCAAGATCGTGGTTGCCAACCCGGCCACTCTGGTCGGCATGGGTGATCTGTCGAAACCCGAACCGGTACTGGCGATCCTCGGCTTCTTCATCATCGTCGCACTCGAGGCACTCAAGGTCCGTGGCTCGGTGCTGATCGGCATCCTGCTGATCACCGTGGTGTCGATCCTGCTTGGAGTAACCCCGTTCGGGGGTGTGGTATCAATGCCGCCGTCACTGGCGCCGACCTTCCTGCAACTCGATATCAAGGGCGCATTCGATGTGGGCCTGATCAGCGTGATCTTCGCCTTCCTGTTCGTCGATCTGTTCGACAACTCCGGTACCTTGATCGGCGTGGCCAAGCGCGCCGGCCTGATGGGCCAGGATGGCCACATGCCGAAAATGGGCCGCGCCCTGATCGCCGACAGCACCGCAGCGCTGGCCGGCTCGTTGCTCGGCACTTCGACCACCACCAGCTATATCGAATCGGCCGCCGGCGTCAGCGCTGGCGGCCGTACCGGCCTGACCGCCATCGTGGTCGCCGTGCTGTTCCTGCTCGCGCTGTTCTTCGCGCCCCTGGCCGGCAGCGTTCCGGCATTCGCCACCGCGCCCGCCCTGCTGTTCGTAGCCGTGCTAATGGCATCTGGGCTGGCAGAGGTCGACTGGGACGACATCACCGTCGCCGCCCCGGTCCTGGTGACTGCCCTGGCCATGCCGCTCACCTACTCGATCGCCAACGGCATCGCCTTCGGCTTCATTACCTGGACAGCGGTCAAACTGCTGAGTGGCCGGTGGCGCGAACTCAATTCGGCACTGGTCGTGTTGTCGATCATCTTCGTCATCAAGCTGGGCTGGTTCGGTGGCTGATCGCCGCACTGCGCACGCCCTCGCACGCCACGCGCAGCCTAAGCGTTTGATCGCACGCATAAATATTTTGCAAAGGGGTGTTGACACAATTTCGTTTCAGGCGAATAATGCGCGCCACTTGGCTACATAGCTCAGTTGGTTAGAGCATAGCATTCATAATGCTGGGGTCCGGGGTTCAAGTCCCTGTGTAGCCACCAAGTACGATCCACAGATGTCTACAGCAGTCTGTGAGTCACCTCAAGAAGCCCGCCTCGTGCGGGCTTTCTTGTTTCTGGTTGTCTGGCAAGGTTTCTGGTTGTCTGGCAAGCCAAGCGGATTACCAGCGATACGCCACGGTCCCCAGCACCGTGCGCTCATCACCCCAATAGCAGCGACCGGCATTGTTGCAGCCCGACACGTATTCCTTGTCGAACACGTTCTTCGCGTTCACGTCCACCGACCAATGCTTGTCGATGTCATACCCTATCAAGGCGTCAACCAGCGTCACATCGCCCGCCTTCAGCTTGCCGTACAGTGTCGGCGCGGTGTAGGCAAAGGTACTGTCGAAATAGCGCACGCCGCCGCCTAGGCGTAAACCGCTCAGCGCACCTTCCAGGAAGCGATACGTCATCCAGGTTGACGCCTGATTGCGCGGAATGCCCGTCAGTTGACGATCCTCGAACAATGACCCCGGCGCATCCTTGGTAACTCGCGCATCGGTGTAGGTATACGACGCGACCAAGCTCAGATTACGCGTTACATCACTATTGACCTCAAGCTCGACGCCTTTGGACTCGCTCTTGCCAACTTGCTGGCTGAAACCGTTGCTGCCTGCGACTACGTCGCGAGATTTGGTCAAATCGAAAACCGCAGCGCTGAAGGTGGTGTTCCAGCCTGCGGGCTCGAACTTCAGACCCACTTCATACTGTTCGCTGAGGATCGGATCGAGCAGATCGCCGTTGGGCTGCGACGATTGCTGTACAGGCGTGAATGCAGTGGAATAGCTGACGTAGGGAGAAATGCCGTTTTCGAACTGGTACATCACGCCCGTCTGCCAGCTGAACCGATGATCCCAACCGTCAAGATCCGTGGCCGCTACCGCTGCGCTGCCTGGACGAGCCGCGCTGGCACGGTTGCGGTATTGGCTCTGTACCCAGTCCTGACGCCCGCCCAGCAGGAAAATCCAATTATCGTACTTGCTTTGCAATTGCCCATACGTACCGTACATGTGCTGATCGAGCTGGGAATTCTGCACATATTGCGAGGCATTGGGTTGCACCGGCGAAAACACCGGCCGGAATACATTGTAAGTACCGCCCAGGCCTGCGTTCCAATCCTGATTGAACGAGGTACGGTCGTAACTGGCGCCCAGCAATACCGTGTTATCCAGCGCCCCCGAAGTGAAGTGCCCTTCGAATTGGTTGTCCACCGAATAAGTGATCGACTTGTTGTCGCGATCATACGCAGTGCTGCTCAATGTACTTCCGAAGCCAGCCTGATTCAGATTGTTCGGCCAGGTTTCATGGCGGTTCAAACGTGATTCCATGTAGCGCGAGTTCTGCCGGAACTGCCAGACGTCGTTGATCTGATGGCTGAACTCGTAACCCAGGGTCCAGGTTTCGCGCTCGAAGTCGTCCCAGCTCGGGTTGCCGTTGAACTGGTCCTTGCCGATCTTGCCATTGACGTTGTTGAGCAGCGTTCCTGCAGCCGGATAGCCCAGCAGCAGTTTGGTGCGGTCGCGCTGGTAGCTGGACAGCAGGGTCAGTGCCGTGTCCTGGTTGAAATTGAAAGTCATCGACGGCGCGATGTAGAGGCGGTCGTCCGGCACCGAGTCGACTTGCGTATCGGCATTGCGGCCCAGCATCACCATTCGTCCCAGGATACGGTTATCGTCCGTCAACGGGCCGGATACATCGATCCCAAGCTGGCGCCTGTTATTGCTGCCATAGGTGAATTTCGCTTCGCCTTGCGCAGTTTCGGTCGGCTTCTTGCTCACCAGATTGACCAATCCGCCGGGCGCATTCTCACCATAGAGAATCGAGCTGGGGCCTCGAAAGATTTCGGTACGTTCCAGGCCATAGGGCTCGGTCGTGGTGTCGTAGCGGTTGCCTTGCAGGCGTAGACCATCCTTCAGTAACCCGTAGCCATAGTCCGTGGCGTTGTAACCTCGGATGGAAAACAGATCACCGGCCAGGCCGTCACCGACAGCGAAAGGTGGAGCGAAGATACCCGGTACGTAACCAAGAATGTCGGTCAGGGTCTGCGAGCCCTGGTCTTGAATGCGTTGACGCGTTACCACCGAGACCGAACGCGGAGTCTCGGACAAAGGCGTGCTGGTTTTGGTACCCGCGGTGCTGTTGCGTACCTGATAGCCCACTGTCTGCTGGCTTTCCGGTGCTTGTTCGGTAATGACCAGGTCTTGCAATTGCAGCGCTGTGCCCTTGCTCACAGGCCTGGCCGGTGCTTCCTCGGCACAGACCATCGCCTGCCAACCAAATGTGGCAACAACCAAAGCCAAAGAGTTCATGCCGAGATTCATCTTGTTATTGCAAGCCATCTACCTTCCCCTCCCCTGAAGATCCCGCGAAAGCTAGCCCATTTTGTAACGGTATATCTCGGGGCGGAAATTAACATAGAGTGATTTGCATTAACATTATTGTTATCGAATAAAAAGCGCCCCAAACAACTTGAGGGGTAGGGGTGCGCTTTTTTTCGCGCACCCACTTTCGCCCATCTCTAAGTTGCTACCATGACCGTCATTTCCCACCCGGAGGTCTACATGCGCGCAACCGTGCTGGTGCTGGTCGAAACCATCAACGACTACGTGTCGATTCTCGAAGATCAAGGCTACGAGCTGATCATGGCGCCCTCACCGGCAGCCCGCGCAGAGGCCATCGAGCAACACGCTGATCGCATCAATGCGGTGCTCACACGCGGGCCACTGGGTCTGACGGCAGATGAAATGGCAGCGCTGCCCAAACTGCGCATCATCTGTGTGCTCGGTGCGGGTTACGAGAACGTTGACCTGCCCGCCGCCAAGGCGCACGGACTGACCGTGACCAATGGGGCCGGAGTCAATGCATCGTCGGTGGCAGATCACACCCTGGCGCTGCTGCTGGCACTGATGCGCGACATCCCCGGCGCCGATGCGTCGGTGCGCCGAGGCGAATGGGCCAAGACCATGCGCCCGTCGGTGGCCGGCAAGCGTCTGGGCATCATCGGGCTGGGCGCTGTTGGCCTGGCAATCGCCAAGCGCGCCGCATTGGGTTTCGACATGAGCGTGCAGTACCACAATCGCAGCCCGCGCGATGATGTCGATTATGGCTATTGCGCAAACCCGACGGACCTGGCTGCGGTCAGTGACATCCTGATAATTGCCACGCCCGGCGGCGCGCAGACACGCGCCATCGTCAACGCCGGCGTACTGGCAGCACTCGGTCCACAGGGTTATCTGGTCAATATCGCCCGTGGCAGCGTCGTGTCGACGCCCGATCTATTGGACGCTCTGCAAAGGCAGGCCATCGCGGGTGCTGCGCTGGACGTCTTCGACGATGAGCCCAACGTACCTGATGCGTTGAAAACGCTGCGCAATGTGGTCCTGACGCCTCACGTGGCCGGCCTTTCTCCCGAAGCCACGCAAGACACGGTGAAGATGGTCGAACGCAACCTGACTGCGTTCTTCGCCGGCGAGCCTGTGTTGACGCCAGTCCAGCTCTGAAACGTGTGGGAGCGGAGCGGGCGGCGAGCCCGCTGCTCCCCAGCCTCATACAGTGATCAGATCACCCCACAGGCCATCCGCGCCGCACCACCGCCCAACGGCGCCGGTGAATCGGCGTGGTTGTCACCACCGGCGTGCACCATCAGTGCATGCCCTTCCACTTCGCTGAGCTTTTTCAAACGCGGGGCCAGCACGGGATACGTTGCGGTACCGTCGGCGTTCACGTAGATCGCCGGCAAGTCACCCAAGTGTCCCTTCGCATCGTAAGGTCCCAGGTGCTTGCCGGTCTTCTGTGGATCGAAGTGCCCGCCTGCCGCTTCCGCCGCCGACATCTTGCCGTCTTTCATCGCCGACGCGCAGCTGCCGTTGGCATGCACATGGAATCCATGCACGCCTGCGGGCAGCGACTTCAGCTGCGGAGTGAACTGCAGGCCATAGGCCGTTTCCTCGATCATCACCGTGCCGATCGGCTGGGGTGCGCCCTCGGCACTGACCAGGTTGATCTGGACTTCCTTGGATGCCGCATTGGCGCTACCGATCGACATCGCTGCCATCAGTGCCAGCCAGCCATAAGACTTCATGGTGCCTCCCTCGCTTCGCGTTTGATTACCGAAAAGGCCACGACCCAAGCCGTCGCCCATCCGATTCAGAACCCGAATGCGGCTCACTCGTTCCTGGCCATCAATCCAGCGCGCGCAAACGATACTGTGGTGGCAACTGATCGAAGCCACTGATGGTCACATCCAGGCTCTTCCAGCGGCCGTCCTTGATGCCATAGATACAGCCATGCACCGACAGCTCCTGGCCACGGTGCCAGGCGTTCTGGACAATACTGGTGTGCCCCACGTTGGCCACCTGCTGAATCACGTTGAGTTCGCACAATCGGTCGACCTGCTCTTCTTCGGTAGGCAGGGTCGCCAGCGTTTTGCGGTGCTCGTAATACAGGTCGCGAATGGTCCGCAGCCAGCCATCGATCAGCCCCAGCTGACGATCCTGCATCGCCGCACGAACACCGCCGCAGCCATAGTGACCGGTGACCAGAATGTGTTTGACCTTGAGCACGTCGACTGCGTACTGAATCACCGACATGCAGTTCAGATCGGTGTGCAGCACCACGTTGGCAACGTTGCGGTGGACGAACAGATCGCCCGGCAACATGCCGACGATCTCGTTGGCCGGCACGCGCGCGTCCGAGCACCCGATCCAGAGGAATTCAGGTGTCTGCTGGCGTGCTAGTTTGGCGAAGAACTCCGGATCCTCTTCCTTGATCGCCTCGGCCCAGCGCGCGTTGTTGTCGATCAGTTCCTGTAGATCATGCATGTTCAAGCCTCAAGAATGATTTGGATTATGACTGGCCAGCGCCGCACAAGGTCACGGTCGGTCCCGACAAATCACGCTGAATCTTTCCACTCGTACGGGGGTCAACCCTATCTAGACACACATCAGAGGATTGCCGTAATGACTGATTCCCATCGCCCCTACGACGCCCCACAACCCGCTGCGATCGATGACATTGAAGACCGCATGGGCCAGGTTCGAGAGCTGGATTTCGATGACGCCGACGGTCCCACCGGCAGGATCGGCGACACCATTCCTGCCGATGAGCTGGAGCATCTGGTGCCTGACGAACGCGCCCGCGAAGCAGGACTGACCGGCGCTTCGATGGATGACCACAATCCGACCGACGACGACATGAGCCCCGAAACACTGATCCGTGAGGATGGCGCACGTTCGCCCGATGAGCCAGGCGACAGCGGACCCGCTGATCAGGAACTTAGCCTCGTCGATGAAGACGACATCGGTGGCGGCGATGGCCTGGATGAAGAAGAGCTGGCGCTGATCGACCCACTCGATGGTAAACGCTGAGTCCAGCATGCCTACCGATCACTGCCCGAAGCAATTTCGGGCGGTGACTGCAGCTGCTACTCGAACAAGGTACAGGCCATCACCAGCGCGTCTTCGCGCCCCCCGGCCATTGGATAGTAGTCGCGCCGCTTGCCGATCTCATTGAAACCATAGCGTTCGTACAAGCGATACGCCGACTGGTTACTGGCTCGCAGTTCCAGAAAGCATTCACGCCCGCCCAGCTCGTAGGCACGCGTCATCAGCCGCTCGAGCAACTGCAAGCCCAGTCCACGGCCCTGGTTTTCAGGCTTCACGGTGATGTTCAACAGATGGGCTTCGTCGATGATGACGTTGAGCACGCCATGCCCCACCTGCTGCTGCCCGTCGAACATCAGCCAGATCTCGTAGGATTTCAGGCCGTCGAGAAAGATGCCCCGCGTCCATGGATGCGAATAGGCAGCGAATTCGATCTTCAGTACGGCATCCAGATCCGCCTCGGTCATTCGCCGAAAGCTTACGGTATCACTCATCACGATTTTTCCAACGCGGTATCAAACGGCGCATGGCTTGCCACACGGCCGCCTTGCGCTCGGGTTCATCCATCAACAACTCAAGGCCAGGCAGCGCCCAGGCGACGCCAAGCCCCTCCACCTGCAACTCCCTATTGTAGTCTTCTGCATTGGCACCCCCGGCAAAACGAATCGCCGGCAGCCCGACCAGCCACAGGCAGGTGCACGGCGCCTGTTCTAGCTGAGCCATGACGAAGCCCTGAACGAAATCGCAGGCTGCATCCGGTCCCTGGTCCAATTGACCCCTCTGAAGCAGCGGCCAGCGGATCGGTTCGCCCAGAATCTGTGGCGCATCGGGCAAACCGGCAGCACGCAGCATGTCCTTGAGCAGGAGATAGGAAGGGTCGCGACTCTGGAACGCCTGCCCCGTGGCCAGTTCCACCAGCACCACGCAGGGCCCGGCGCGCAACACCTGAAGGGCGAAGCGCGGCGGAAGATTCGCTGGCTTGGCGACCGGCGCCTCCACGGCCACCTCGGCCACGGCTGCCACGGCCGGGCGTATGCTGCCCGGCCGTGGCACCTCGATCTTGGGCCGCTGCACCTTGGAAGGTTCGGGCCTGGCTGGCTCCACTGCTGATGGCACGATCGGCAGCACTGCCGCCGCCACCCCTTGATCCACGGCCTGCACTGGCAGCGGCGACGCCTCGACATGCTCCAGCAGGCTGGCACGCGATGGCGCTGCGAACGGCAGTTCGGTGCGGGGCAGCCAGTGCACTACCTGCATGGCGTCAAGGTAGGCGCGGCGACGGGACTCGTTGAGCAAAAGGTCAACCATCTGTGGGTGAGTCGAGGCGGTGGATTCTACCGGTGTTCGACACAATGTGCCGCCAAGTTTTGCGCACGCCGTCGCCCGCAGCGCAAATACCCGCCTCGTCATGCAGTACAATCGCGACCCTTTTACTGGCATGAGTCGACCAGCCGATGATCGAACCCAAGCGCGTGCTGCGCGCCCTCGCCGACCACTGGGCCCTCCTGGAGCCGCTGTGCGAGCACTTCGACCAAGGCACCCTGAGCCTCGTCGAGCTGCGCCAGCAACTGGCTGCCCAACGCCTGGAAAGCACTGCCCAAGAGATCACCAGCCTGCTCGACACGTGGATCCGGCTGGACATCCTCGTACCTGTCGCAAAAAGCCCCAACCGCTTCGAGCTCAATGCGCAGATCCACGACTTTCTTGCCTATCTGCGCCGCGAGCACCGACTGGGTCTGTGCCTGGAGATCGAAGCCTACCTGCGCCACCTCGAACGCCTGGCCGGACACATCCAGGATGCATTCGACATCCGCGATGGCAACGACCTGGCACGGCAACTGCGGCTGCTCGACATGCGCGTGCGTGATGTCCTGAAGAAACTGGCCAATGACGAACAGGCCTTGGTCGCCGTGGCCGAGCGGGCCAAGACCCGCGACCGCCAGGTAGCCCTGCGCCAGCGCTACGCCGAGGTACTGGCGACCTGGGACGAATACGTCGAACCGATGATCCAGCTGGTCAACGCCGATGGCGCATTCGAACAAGGCGTGCGCAAGGTCGAGAACGTCCTGCTGCGCCTGCTCGGTGAACAGCAACGCCTCGGCCACCTGGTCGACGACGACATGCTGCTGCGTACCCACGCGCGCATTCTCGAAATGCAGACCTGCGCTCAACTGACCTTGCGCCACGCCCGCGAGCTGCTGTTGCCACTGCGCGAGGAAGCACGTCGGCACAACGCCGTGACCCGCGGCGCGGCCCTCGCGCTTTCGGCCATTCGCCGCAAGGGCCTGGACGCCGTGCCACAAGCCGCCCTGCCTTTGTTCAGCCGTCCCCAGAGCACCTTTCTGGGCAGCGCCAGCCAGGTCGAGGCGTACGTCTATGCCCTGGCCCGCTTCGAAGCCAAACCGGCGCCCTTTCCCAAGGCGCACAAGAGCGACACGGCAGGCACCCAGCGCGCGCCGCGCACGGTCAAGGAGATGCTCGAACGCTGCGAGAATGCGCTGCCGATGCCCGATTTGATGCGCTGGCTTCTCGAGCAGGAACCCGATGGCGCCACCGACGACCTGCTGTACTGGTTCTCACGCCTCTCGCGTGACAAACGCTTCGCCCGACAGCGCCTCGAACGCCGCGACTACCACACCCGTGAGCATCAGCTGAGCCTGCGCTCCTTCGCCCTGCTTTCCAGCGCCGAGCCCGCCGTCGCGGTCGCCTCGGCACACTCCGCGAGCACCGATCATGCATCTTGACCTGAACGAACTGACTCACCTGGCGCCGATTTTCCGCGAACTGCTCAAAGGCTTCCACATCAGCCGCCGCGATCCCGAGTTGTACTCACAGTTGTCCAATCTTCAGGACCTGTACCGCGGCCTGTTCAAGGCCCTGGGCTACGAGCTGGTCTGCGACACCCGCGGCTTCTACTACTTCGTGCCCGAGCAGGCCGCCGCGCAAGTCAACAAGACCGCTCAGCGCCTTTCCCTGTTCACCTTCATCCTGGTCGAGCACCTGGCTGACCAGGGCCGCGATCCGATCGCCGTACTGGATGGCGGCAGCCTTGGCCGCGACGAGCTGCCAGCGCTTCTGGACAAGTACCGCGACCTGTTCCTGCAGGCCGAAGTACAGACCCAGGAAGAACTGGAAGAGAAGATCCTTCGACGCATGACCCAACTGGGCTTCACCGCCGAAGACAACGGCATCTACCGCTTCCTGGCGCCGATGCATCGGTTTCTCGACGTGTGCCTTTCAGTGCAGCAGGACCGCGACCTGGCCGCCAGCCTGCATAGCGCCTTGCCCCTGCCGGTGCCGATGCTTGTCGACGACGACGGCGACGACAGCACCGACGAACAGGCCCTGGCCCGTGCGATAGCCCAGGAACAAGAGGAGTTCGACACATGACTCAGGAACGCTACGGCATCCGCTGCTTCGCCCTGCTCAATACCGCAGGCTACAGCCTCGGACTGTTCCCCCTGGAGCAGCCGTTGTCGGTCTACGGCGCCAACAACCTGGGCAAGAGCGCCTCGATCAACGCCCTGCAGTTTCCGATCCTGGCGCGCATGTCCGACATGAGCTTCGGCAAGTACACGCTGGAACAATCGCGACGCTTCTATTTTGCGACCGATACCAGCTACATCCTTTGCGAAGTGGTACTGGCTCACGGCCCCCACGTGATTGGCGTGGTCGGTCGCGGCCCCGGCGGTGGGTTCGGCCATCAGTTCTTCGCCTACGCGGGTGAACTGGACCTTGCCCACTATCAACAGGACGGCACCTGCCTGCGTCAGAAGGAGCTGTTCGGCAACCTGGAACGCCAAGGCCTGAAGGCCTACGAACTCAAGCCCGAGGAACTGCGCCGCCTGCTGGTGGGCGGGCATACCAGCGTGCCGCTCGACCTGACCCTGATCCCGTTGCGTTCGACCAGCGAGCAGAGCCTCAAGACCTTTCGCGCGCTGTTCATCAACCTGCTGCACATGCGCGAAATCACCGCGGCGAAACTCAAGCAATTGTTCCTCGATGCGTTCGAGCACAGCCTGCGTTCAGGTAGCGTCGACTACATAGCGGCCTGTGAAGAAGCCTTTCGCGATGTCCGGCGCATGGAGCAGGACTACAACGCACTGGTCGCCGCCGGTCCTCTGGTCGAAGCACTGGCCAACGGCGTCGCCCAGCGTGACGTGCTGCGCGGCAAGCTGCACCGCCTTTCACCCCTGCTCGACGCGCTGCTCGGCACCTGGCAGGACTACGCCGGGGCACGCAAGGAAGAGCTGGTCATCCAGTCCGAACACTACCGCAACGAACAGGACGTGCTGCAAGACAATCAACGCGGCAGCACCCAGGAACTGATGCGCCTGGAGCGTGAAATCTCGAGCATCCAGCGCTGGCTCGGTGAGCTGTCGGTACTCAAGAACCGCTTCGCCCTGGTCACCGACGTGCGCATGCTGGAGCAGCAGTTGCTGGCTGCCAAGGATGCCCACGACGAGCTGGCCGGCGCCCTGGCGCAGTCCCGGCAGTTCAGCGCCCAGGATCTGCAGGAGCGCGTCGGCGACATCGAACGCCGCCTCAAGTCCATCCGCCAGCAGCTGGAACATGCCGACAACAACAGCTACGCCCGTCTGCGCGAGGAGTTCTCGCAACAGGATGTCGACCGGCTGATGCGCCTGTTCAACGGCGCCCTGTTCAGCCTGCCCGTGGGGCCACACGGTCTCGTTCTGCAGGACGGCAACGCATGGGTCGATGCAGTGCAGACCGTGCTCGACCGCTTCAAGGGCGATCGCTTCGAACTGCCAGGCATGTCCATCGACCTTTCAACCATCGAGCCGCCTGTGCTGCAGGCGTTGGCCGATCGTGCCGCACTGCGTGAGCAGAGTGCACGTCTGGAAAAGGAGTTGCAGCAGCTCAAGACCCAGCAAGGCGTGGCGGCCGACCTGTCAGCCAGCAAATCTCGATCCGAGACGCTGTATCAGCAGGTCCTGGATGCGCAGAAGGCCTTGGAAGACTACCGCCGTACTCAAACCCTGAGCGTCGAGGAACAGGACAAGCTCGAGCAGCTGGCCCAACTCGAGGCCGCTCAGGATGAACTGGCACGGGCAAGTGACGCTTTCACCGAAAGGGTCCGACAACTGTCGGCCAAACTGCAACTGGTGGGCCGGCAAATCGCCGATCTGGAAAGCAAGCAGCGCACCTTGGACGACGCCCTGCGCCGCCGCCACCTGCTACCCGCCGATCTGCCCTTCGGTACGCCCTTCATGGAGCAGGTCGACGACTCGATGGACAACCTGCTGCCCCTGCTCAATGACTATCAGGACAGCTGGCAAGGCCTGCAACGTATCGATGGACAGATCGAAGCGCTGTACGCCCAGGTGCGCCTCAAGGGCGTGGCCAAGTTCGACAGCGAAGACAACGTCGAGCGACGCCTGCAGCTGCTGATCAACGCCTATGCCCATCGCACCGACGAGGCCCTGACCCTGGGCAAGGCGCGTCGTGCCGCGGTCACCGACATCGCCCGAACCCTGCGCAACATTCGCAGCGACTACGACAGCCTCGAACATCAACTGGCCCTGTTCAACCGCGAGATCAACAAGCGCCAGGTGTCCAACCTGCAAAGCTTCCGCATTGTGTTGGCACCCAACAAGGATGCCCTCAAGCACATCGACCAGATCATCCACAGCGCAGGCCAGTACGAAGAAGGCGAAACCCTGTCCGTGTTCGACCTCAACCAGAGTGTGGAGCAGGACAGCAAGAACGAGGAAGCGAAGGAGTATCTGGCCCGTATGGTCGCGGCGAACCACAATCAACTCGGCCTCAAGGACCTGTTCGAGCTGGCTTTCGAAATCACCAAGGTCAACGGTCAGCCGGTCATCCACACGGACATCGATGGCGCAGCGTCCAATGGCACCACCATGACCATCAAGGCGCTGACCAACATGTACCTGCTGCTACACCTGATGGATCGCGATCAGGCCGGCCGCATCCGTCTGCCCTACTACCTGGACGAGGCCGCCGACATCGACGAGCGCAATCAGGCGGCCCTGCTCGAAACCAGCCAGCAGTTGGGTTTTACCCCGATTCTGGCCAGCGTAAAGCCGCAAGTATCCGCCCATGTCGCCATCGACCTTGAAGGCGGCAGCAGTAGTGACGGCATCTACATTGATGAAACCGACTGGAAATTCATCCGCCGCCACGACGAGTTGACCAAAGCGGTTGCGGCACTTGAAGCCGAGGTCAGTCAATAGATCAAAGGTTCAGACCAAGCCCCGCCGCTGCGGGGCTTTTTCATGGCCCGCTGTTGGCATTCGACGCTTCAGGGACGCGCGAAAAACAAAGGCCGGAAAAGACAAAACCCCTACCTGCTCACGCAGATAGGGGTTTCGGAATTGAATCTTGACGATGACCTACTCTCACATGGGGAAACCCCACACTACCATCG
>NZ_JACYUJ010000003.1:0-97187 GCF_014841695.1 Pseudomonas sp. CFBP 8771
TACCCTTAATCAGTAGGATCACATGCATGGCAGCTAAAAAACCGCCACATCCGTTACGAGCAAGCGAAATTGAACGTTTCGAACGAAACCTTGCGAACTGGCTGAAACTGGACGCTGCGGATGCGATGTATCACCGTTTCCAAGGGATACTGGAAAGCCAAATCACGACTCTACAAATCTGTGAAGTAATCACCCGCCAAGGAGCAGTGAGTCTGCTGATGCGCATGAGTGAAGCGAGGCGAGAAAAGGATGAGGCCGTCGACGTCGACACACCCGGTGGCTTGAGATTGGTTTGAGACGTAGGAACTCGCCCTCCTCTCCCAAACCGTCTCAACCCTATATGACCCGGGCCGGGTAAACGTCATTGTTCACGGCTAAGGCAGCCGGTAGATCACCTCTCGACAAACTCACCGCCGCTCCGCTGAAGTTTCAGTCCAGCCCTCCCCGCTTTAGAAAACTTGACCCAGCCAAAACAGTGGATAGCTTCCTCGCCCTCATGATTCTCATCGTCGGCATCAGCCCGATCATCCAGTCCACGGACTGTGCCAAAACCTGACACTTCCCAAGTATCAGAAGCCCCCCAAAGGGGCTCGCTGAACGACTTTCTTTCATCCAGCTCGACCGAAAATGGCTCAGATCCTGTCGCCCGATCCACAGCAGCTACGACACTCTCATCCGAAAGAATCACATTCCGAAGCTCTTGTTGAATGTAGTCATCGAGAAAATCTGGCAGATCCGAAAACACACCGTCGCGACAGTTGACTAGAGCATCGATGAAATCCTGAACAATGGAGGCCTGCAACACCCCGAGTTCAGTCAGCCGGGCGAGACCGCCCGAGTAGTTGAGAACGATGATCTCGGCATCAGCCAAGTGATATTGCATATCCTCGCGATTCTCTTCTACCACAAGCGCGGCGTATGTTTTGTAGCCCAAAAACGCAGCAACAACCTCAAGAGCGATACCGTGCTGGACTTTGATGCCTTTCAAAGCGAGGGATGTTTTAGCTGCAAATGCAGCTGTCTTGACGAAGTCAGTCATCTGAAAAATTCCAGGATTTGTCGCTGCGCTGGGCGTTTTGTCGCTAGCGAATAACCGGGAAATCCGGATGCCGATAGCAAAATATTTGAGGCGGTTATGAAGTTCTCTTGTTCAAGCCGACCAGAGCTTTGGCGGAGAGCCAAAGCCGATCGTATCCGAGGGGGTGATGCCCCACAAGACCTTAAATGAACTATGAAAACCAGAATCTAATGACTGCTTGTCGTCCGGAATTCAAATGTAGCCCAAGATGCTGATGGTGTTTCCTCATCAAGCCCGCCGCAAGTCTCCGCGTCATCTCGACCAACCATGCCGCCGGGGCTGCTCCTATGGAGCGTACTGAGCAATCGTACGTTCTACATGGGCATCGGCTAGCCGATAGATATTCATCAGTTCAACATCAAAGGCCTGCGATATCTCTTCTAGGGTTGGAGAGTCACCCACTCGGTCAAACGTGCGTCTTAGGCGGGATTTCACCTTCTCGTAGACTCTGGTGAGCACCTGGTCGCTCTCCAGATACCTTCTCAAGCTAGAAAGCTTGTAGGGATCAGTAAATCTAGCTTCCGCATCTTGAACCATCACGTCGTATTTCGACGTATCTACCGAAAACGCGGGGACAGTGTAGAAATGGTAGGCACACGCCTTCCGAATGCGCTCATCTTGCTCATAGTATGCCTGTTGCTGCTCATTATGCTCGCGGTCGGCAGCCTCATCAGCTGCTTCGTTAGCACTAATCATGCTCTCGACGTGCATCTCAGCTTTCGACGCGAATGCAAGCAGATCGGGATCGTCTTCTTGATAGGCGACTTGCTTCAGAAATGTCGCTATCCCCATCACCTTATACTCCAGGAAAAAGTCGTAATCCGAATAGGGGTCATAATCCGAAGAACGGTCGCGCTCTGGATCCTGCTGTGTATCGAGTCGGCTCATCCACAACTGCAAATGGGCTTTGAGTGTAGCTTTCATCAATGTCCTCTTTAACTCCGAAAATCAAACCCGCTTGCAGGGTCTTATCGACAACGTGCCGATCAATGCTGCCCCGATAACAGGAATTAAACGGTAAAGGCACAATCGTGTTGCACCTCCCCGCGTGTAGCTGTCGCTTCATGTTGCGGATCCAGCCGCAGCATGCGACTGAGCCATCAGTTTGGGCTGCGCTATGCCCTGGGTACTGTCTCCCAAAATGGCCCTGAGATGTACTTGAGCATGAACCACCAGGCGTAGACGATCGACTCTGAATAGAACTGGTCATCGTCAAGTAGCCCATGCGCAAAGGTGTTTCGAAGGTTCGGGCCATACGGGCTGCAGAACACAGCTTTGACTTCAAAAGCTACATCATGGCCAAGCAGTTCGGTGACACCTTCGACATCCATTAGGGTGCTCAAACCATTTTCGGTAACGATCCCGTCAGCACTGGACGTCGAAGTATTGAGATCGGCTCCCTTCATTCGGTGTCGAATGATTGCTTCTATCTGCGGTATGAGGAAATGACCTGCCATACCAAAGTCTCCTACGAATCCCCAGTACAACCCCTTACCGATCATCTGCGCTCGATTTGGAGGAACGAGAGCAGATGCTTTGGACAGCTCAACCATGTCGATCTCTTTGACACAGTGTGCTTCTGAGATGATCGCAAGCGCCGGCAAAACTCCACCCCTTACCGTAAGCTTGATGGTGAGCAAGTGTTCGCTGACCATCTTGGCCTGGATTGTGTGTTCATCCTCTTCAGTCAGTTCGCCGCCGAAGGACAGCGGAGGTCGTCTCGCAATCACTCTGCCAGTCTCATCAAAGAAGACTGCCTCTGTCAGGGAGCTCACTATGCCTGCACGCAGTGACTTTATCGCTGCCTGCCGGGCTTCAGCAGGAGAGCAAAACGGGTACATATTTGCGAGATTATAGAGGGCAGTACCAAAGGACTGGCCTTCTATGAGGCGCTTGGTACGCTCAACCAGTTTAGTGATATCAGTCCGAGTTGAGAGCTTATGCATCTGCTCCACCACGCGGGCACCAGCCTCAGCAATTCTCTTGCGCAGAACGGGCAGAACCTTGCCTACATCGAGTTCGGCTCGAAATGCTCCTGGAATAGATCGGTAAATTTGAAGAGCATTTTCTAACGCGTTTTGTGCCACAATCGGGTGAGTTTGCTCACCCCTAAGCTCTGCCTCTGATATCCACGTCTGCGCTACGGCGACCGTCATTTTTGCAGCAAGCAGGTCGCGGTTGAACAACGCAAAACCTTTGCTAGCTGTCTCGAAACACTTACGAGCGCTGAACACATCATTATTGCTCTGGAAGTGATGGCCAAGTTCAGCCGTTTTCTCAGGTAATTCTGGCACCTCGGGATGTTCAAGCCGGTACTCAATGACCGTCTCGACCAGCCCCACGGCAAACACAAGTTCTTGCTCAATCGCCTGCGTGGTTGCATCAACAATCATCTGAGTAAGGGTCGTAAGCCGCCCCTCAGCCCCAGGCCCGATCATCTTCGCCAGGGACAGCGCTCTTTGGAAACACTCACGACCCTCTTGGTACCAAACCTGATCATTGAGGGGAGCCGTCGCATAGCAGTCAATAGCGGCTCGGGCATGCCGAATGTGTTTGAGGCCAGGTGTAATCCAGAGTAGATCGGAGACCCTCGCCTTCAAGAGGCCGTTGGGGAGGCAGTCGACCAAGTCTTTGAAGAACACGTACTCTTCCTCGACCATGCTTGCCGGTGATATCGAATGCCGGTCGCCAATGAGTAGGTAGGGCCTGAAGGGCTCATTCCTGTTGCTGGTGTCCAGCATCATCTTGCAAAGATCCGCCAGCAGCCACCAGACCCTCGCGGCTTCGAACTCTTGGGCCTCCGAGGCGGCCTTCGCCAAGCCTGTCAGCGCTCCGGAAAGGGCAGAGTAAGTTGGCTCAATGCCGGATGTGGCCCGTTCAAAATCGGACTGGCTAAATGCGCCGAGGCGCAATGGGGTGTTTTCAGGACAACGAGGAGTTCGCTCTGACACGACGGTCGCTCATAGGACGATGGCAGAGCAATGTTTACGACGCGATATTTAAAAAAGCAAAAGGTTTTGGCCAAAAGCATTGTGCGCCAGCAAGCAAACGCTAGAGTATAAAAGACTCGCTTCCAAACCCGCATCCTAGACGGTTCGGCCATATGACAACCGCCGCTTTGGTGGGATTATTCATTGAGGGATCAAAGTGTTTTCCTACTCGTTCGCAATAAAGCTGACAGATCGCAGTATTCTAGCCTCGTCCTCTCCTGCGTTGTTTGAGTGCGATGGCGAAGACCTCACAGTCGAGCAGAAGGAGGAGAACGTCTTCCTTGTCTCGTCGGAGGGGTATAAAACCAAAGAAGATGCGCTCAGGCAGCTTGCGACCTTGCTCATGAAGGTGAAAATCGCGTTGCTTAAGCTCAAGATTCCTCATGAAGATTGGCTATCGTTCAGTACCGGACAGCGGCTTGCAACGAGCGTCATCGGTAGCATTTTTGACAAAGCCAACATTGTTCCACTCAGTTTCCAACCCCAAGCCTATGAATCGTCACGTCATCAGCATTGGCCCGGAGCACAACCCGTTGCTGTTGCCTTTGAGCTGGCAACGCTTAAGGATATTACCCTCCCCGACACCTCATTTAACTACGATACCGTGCGAGTCCTAGAAGCACTGAGCGTTCTGGGTCTAGCTTTAGCGTCGCCACACGCAAAGTCGAAGCTGATTCTGTCTATGACTGCGATAGAAGTCCTCAGTGATCGAGGTGATGTTGGTCAGGAAATAAAAGATGCGCTTGACGAACTAAAGAGTCATATCAATCTGGTTGAGGCTACAGACACGACGAAAGACGTGCTGGCGAAGGTCTTAGAGAGCGCTAAAAGAGAGACGATCTCCAAAGCCTGTAAGCGAGTTGTCAAAGAGTATCTTGGTGTTCGTCCAGCCAAAGAGTTCTATCGACTTTATGACGTTCGGTCGGAACTCGTTCACGGCAATCCATCACGTTTGACCTTCGACATTGATGGGCACCCCAAGGTTGAAAAGGATGCTGAAATTGGCTTCGACTTAGCTCTGCAGCTTGCTTTGAAATTTCAATACAAAACACCTTCTGGTGTAAGTCCGGAAGCAAGCAAGCAGAAATAGATGCGGATCGGCGCGCGGCCCGCTTTGAAAGTCACTCGGTCGCATATGTGGCTTTGCGAGTCAAAGCAAGCGGAGCGCGCAGGCCGCTAGGCCGTAGACGTGAGGATAGAAGCCCGCAGGGCCGAGACCGTATGGGCTCGGTTTACGACAGCCGCCCGCAAAGCGGCACGCCTCACCCTCCCCGCACCATCAAATGATCACTGCAGCACTCGTGGAGTAATGTGCAGTCCCCCACGAAGACGCAAATACTCACGCAGACTCGCACGACCATTCCCCCGCTGAAACGTGGCGAGCACGTAGCGCGAATTCTCAGTCGTCATCACCCAAAACCTCCCCTCGCGCTCGACTTTCAACACGTCAGAAGTCCGAATCAAATGACCATCCTCGAACCGACCGTACTGATCCTTCCGAGCATGACCGAAGACCACGCCGATACCCGCGCATGACCTTATGGAAACCCCGCAGAGGTACGCCGTAACGGGTTCGTCAAAACCTTGCTCTTGGGCTCTTAGGATCCGCAGAAGATCAAAATCTGTATGGCGTTTACCGTGAAAATTTACATCAACCGTGTCGAGCATCATTGCTCCTCCCTAGGGCAGTACATAAGGCGATATCAGGAATTGCGCACGACACCAGGCTTGCTGATAGCGTGCAAGATTGTTGGTAATCTCAATGCCCTTGAATCATGTTCGAGAGGAATATGGGCCTCAGATTTGCCAGCGCTTCGATCTCGAATCCTTGCTGGTGCGAGGTGTGATACACCGCCCCCTTAGCCACTTCCAACAAGCAAACCTCAGCGCCGATCTTGTCCTCGCCTACAGCCAACCTGGTTAACCTTTCCATTTGCCAACCCCCGGTCTTATTCATCCAGGAGGGGGTCACAGCCATGATCTCGGTGATAGCTAAGTCGGTACCTTGATTCACCAGCAGTTCTTGAAGTTGGCGCGTGTCGTCAATCATTACCGAGCATTCGCTGAGCCGACCCTCGTTTTCTACGCTCAGGGTGAGGTGGTACCAAGGCGTTCGCAACAGCCTTGAGACTCCACGCCAGTGAGATACGCCTTGGCCAAAAATACCTGGGACGCCTATGAGGTCGCTGTCTATGGTTCTAAACATGTGTGCCTCGCGCTGATGGAGTGCGTCAGTTGCCCTCCACAAGCCGGTTGATAATCAGAAAAGGGAAAATATCGCTTCGATGGAGGAAGACTTGCGATGGCCGGGCCCGAGCAAAACGTAAACTGAATTCCGCGTAGCGAACAGGAAGCCCTCTTTAAAGGTAGTGCCCATGCTTGAGCGTACCCAGTGACCCGGCTCGAACCGCCTCTGTTCGTCATGCACTACTTTATGGGCAAACAAGAACATGGGCTGGCAACCCGCTACTGCGACCTTCTCTCGCTCATCATCTGAAAGGATAGCGTCGAGGATGATCCAATCTTCTACGACGCAGAGAGGCAACCTTTTATAGTGCTCGCGAGCCGCGCTGAGTGCTCCCTCGAGGCTCAGCTCTGCCCCCATCAGATTGACACCAGGGCCCAGCAGGCCGTCTTGAATGGGACTATCCATATCTATTCACCCACGTGGAGCATTAATCGGAAATTGTCAGCGATCTTTACTGCATCCTCCCCTCTGGTGGGCGTTGCGACCATGTGAAGGGCTGAGGCTATGCGATTCATACACAATAATACCTCATATTGGCGTTTATCAGGAAGCCTGTGTTGTGGCTATATCCTGAGTTTTGGCCCTGGAATGCATATTAAAATCGCCCTAGCCGGCACCCTTCGAGCCCTTCGGCTGAACCGACGCATGCGGTATGAGCAGCTATCTGAGGCCAGCGGTAGGTCGAAGATCAGTGCTCTGGAGCGAGGCGAGACAAGCATCACGCTCGAAAAATTCGAAAGCTTGGCTGAAGCTCTCGAAATAAATCCTTTAGCCCTTATGGCTTTGTGCATGTCCGCCCGGCTCGATACGCCCTACCAGAAGCTCATAGAGGATGCTTATGAGCAGCTTCGGCTTTTTGAGGCTGACGGAGGCATGGGGCTACTTTCTGAGCAGTTCTCCGCTGGTGCTCTCGTTCAACGGACACGCGGAAAGCCTGTGAATAACGAAAATCTAGATGCCGTTCAACGACTCAAAAGCTCAGGGATGACACAGGCGCAGATTGCTCGCGAACTTGGACTGTCCGCGACCATTGTGAATCGTTATTGGAAGAGAACTCCCGACCAATCCTTTGAAAATACGTAGCCCCGCATATTCGATAAATGATGTCGATATAAAGCACCTTTTACTATCGACACCAAGCACATCAGAGCTCAACCAAGCTGGGGTCGAGCCTTTGAGGATTTTTACAGTAGTAGTCTCTTGCTTTGACTTCGCGTTAATACATATACGTCATATCGGCTAAGAGTGACGCGTAGTAACTTTCTGAAAAGCACAGTGCTAATGTCCCTCACTCCGTAGCTTGGATAGCAATCCAAAGGTCTATCATAGAGAAAATAAAAAAACACCTCCGACCATTCGGGGTTCAAATATGCACCGTGCAAATCTCTCCTCCAATGATAGCCGGTAGACCACTCATCGAAAGACATGTGCGCTCTGCCAAGCGGGCCTACGACAACACTAGATATAGAAAACATTCCAGTAGAAAAACGGAAGGGCTGGGTGAGGTTTAGGTTTGCTATTGCATTGAGCGTCACCCGAACACGATTGATAATAATTGCGTCACCATAACAATATACACATGACATGATCTCCCCTGTTTTAGAGCAGATCAGCATCGAAATCAATGGGAGCCGGTCGCTGACCGTGAAATTAGGTACGAAACTAACAGGGATCAAGAGGCTAAGTCTTGAGGACATGCTTTAAACCTTCTATAAACGTAATTATTTCTTTGGGAGTGCGATCATCCACGAAACATTGGAGCCTGCGAGAAACTATATGAGGATGAGCAAATTTTTTTGCTCTTCCAATATGAGAAATTATTTCTGCCAGGCTCTTTGGCATAAAATAGCACCCCCACAGAGAGGCTGCCATTTCTTCGTCAGATATTAGGTTTAGAACACGACCTAAATAAAGCAGTGCCTTGGCGCGAATAATGGTGCACGCCATCAGCGCGTCGTAGTGTAGTGCGCTTCTGGAGCTGTGCTTGCTGGGCTCAAAAAAGCCACCGGTCGATCGCCACAGGTTTTGTTCAGCCTCATAGCTAGTAAAACTGTAATGACGACTGAGAAATAGCTGCATCAGGATCTTCTGTAGCGATTGTGACTGCTTCAGAGGTGCGGTGCTGAGGGCTGCTTGGATGTTTCGAGAGAGATGTAGCCACGGGAAGGTATCATTCAACAACGTTGAATCAATGTCATGAAGCCTATCATCCCAGTGTTTTCTAAATAGATCCAAGCCTAGGCTCATTTTATTCTCTGAGTTAAAAGCCCCTTGATGCAACAGCTCTCCGTGCTGGTTGCAAAACGGCATCATTACCAGCCCCCAAGACCGTCTATAAACTGGGAGTCCACAAACACCGATTGATTCCTTCATACACTCAATGCAATAGGAGCGTCTGACTGTACGTGGAATGACCCATCCTTGAGGCGTTTCAAATAACTTGCCAATTTTTTTTGGAATTTCACCAATCGCTTGGCAGCAAGAAATAAAATCAGCGCCACCGATTCCGTAATCAGGATCAAAGTAGCTTTCGGCGTATTCGCGAACTGTAAAGAGGTTCATTAACGGCGCGTTACTATCCATCCACCGATCATTCAAAGTTCTACGAAAAAGCCATGAAGAAAAAACTTCATCTGTAAGGGGAGGCAAACTCCAGAAATCTTTTAAGCTCATAGCTATCTGTCTCCTTCGCAACCAGACTCAAATCTAGCTTGACGTTGTTTCTTGTCATTGCAACAGCCATCGCGACTTTAATTACAGCCACCATGTCAGCGACTGGTAATGATTTAAACTTTTCGCAGGCAACCACTTCAACTTCGACTTCTAGAATACTTGCCAACGATTGTGAATACATGCCTGCGAAGCTCACGACTGCGTTTGGGCTAAGTAAACCAGGCACGGAAAAAAACTGAACCTGATTTAATGGCGGTCTGATCAGCTTTCTAATGAACTTATTATCCTTTGTGGCGACCAGAATCTTCGCTTCTGCCATCCCCGCGATAAAGTTAATCAAACCCTCTCTAAGCCTCGGGACTCCATAGATGGAGCCTACATAAGCATCAAAATCATCGATCATAATCGTCCTACCGCTACATTTAACCATCTCAAGGATGTAGCGCGGTGTACGTCGCAAGCCCAATTCGGGTTGAAGAACGCCTAACGCATCGGCGACGCGCTCTGCGAAATTCAGTGGATATGAGAAATAGTCATGATTCAAACGTAAATATTTATCGGGATACCTCAGCGATAGCTGTTTTAGTATGTGTGTCGCACCGTTCCCCGGCGGGCCAGTAATAACGACTAATTTGCCGTCTCTGCCATTAGCCAAGGACTTGTGGATTTCATCTAAAAAAAACTGCAATCCAGCTTCCGTGATTTCTAAGCGAGTCGCAGCTGCGTTCACCATGTTAATGATATTAATCATAAGAGCTCATTGCCATGCCAAACATATCCAACAACGCATCAACATTCGCGATGTGTTCTTTTTTGATACGCTCATCACCATTCAAAACCGCATATGAGGCAGATGCTTGAAGCGCTTTAACAACATTATCGACAAGTCCATTAGTTTTCTTATGGAGCGCGAGCAGAAGTTCTCCGTCGATGATGGAGCGAGATTTCAAGGGGAGGTTATAGATATATGAACTGACGAAGTTACGATACTCTTCACCGTAACTGAAGGCCTTGATGTCGTGAATCGCGTAGCGCCTCTCAAGTTGTGGATCTGCGCGAAGCACTTTCTGTGCACTGGCGATCCCAAATGCGAAAACCGAAAGCCCATATTCACTGCCAGACAAATTCTTGAGCAATGAAAGGTTGATACGTTGCTGCAGGTCTGTAAGAGTCAGGGCATCATGAACCTCATCAATCACGACACCTTTGATATTGTCGCGTTTGATGATTGCTTGCATTTGCGGAGTAATATTGGTGGCGGCTCGCGCCTGACGACTAAAATCTACGCCCATTTTATCCAAAATAAGTTGCTTGAGACTATAATTGTTAGGATTTTGATGCATGCTCACAAAAATCAGTTTTTGCTCCCAAGTTTTCACTTCCTGTTCCAAGCGAAGGACGTGGCTTGTTTTTCCAGCACCTCCATCACCACAGCAGAGCATGCACGGGGCCTGAGTTTTATTTTTGACTCGAAGCATCATTTTAATTTTTTGAATCAAAGAAGTTGCAGCAGGGTGCGGCACCCAAAAATCTTCGCGACAAACATCAGCGCGTTCTTCGTCAGGAAGGTCAAAGATGTAATGCCTTTTCGGATTAACGTGTGCGAACGAGGAGTTGACGATATCAGCCATTGGAACAACCTTTAAGTTAGAGGAGGAGGATTTATATTTGGCGTTTATACAATTTGATAAAGATCTGCGGCGACATGGGCGCTCACCCGGCGCCGAAGATCTAAAGATTCAAAAGTCAGCGTCAAAAATGATTGGGTCGGTAGAGAAATCGATTTTTGAGTTAACTGTTGAATCGACAGTTACGGAAAACTTCTTTTTCGGAACTGCTACAGTCTTCGCCTGATCAGATTCGGCGGTGACCACAGTGCCCATGACCGGTGAAACCATTTCTTTGTAGGCGAAATGTTGCTCCCGCGCCTCTTTGTTTTTGCGGCGTTTAGCCCTTTCTGTTTTGGTAACAGCGTGTTGCTGGATCTCATTCATTTCAACCACTGACTGCCTAGAGGATGCAGATGTGATAGTCCCAGGCCTAGTGCCTTTTTTACTTCTTTGATATCGATATACTTCATAGTCTGTATCCCGATCCGAAACATTTTGGGAACAAGGCACATCTACATACGAATCTGCAATCAACACCTTGACTTGACTTGTATCATATGGATCATATTTCACGAGACACTTCTCGCCGATAAGGGAATTTAAGCATCTTCCGTGAAAAACTCTCCCTAAAATCTTAATGCCACAAGGGTGAATCTTCTTCACTTCTTCAGGATAAAAATCGATCCTAAAAAAATCCTCCTCCGCTGCAGCAATAGTTTTGGGTGCGTCATGCGACTTGTAATATTCATTCCATTTGTCGAACGGGGACATTTTCAAAGCGGAGTGCACTGTGCCATGATATGTATTGATGGAATGCACTAAAAGTTCTCGAACCTCGCTAAAATTCAGAGCCGCTTTCTTCTCACTGGACTGGCCTCTCCGTTCGATTGCATTAGAGTAAGTAGTACCCCGATAAAAATGAACGCGCGTAGTCATCATTGTCCCAATCAGTCGCTCTACATGTCCACCCTGATGTTTTTTACCAATATCCCGATGATGTACCCCAATACCGTACATCGCGCATGCCGTGTGCAGCAGCTCTGTCCAAAACTCCTTTGCATTATCCATATGGATTGCCTTCATTACGCCATGCATAGGAAGCATGTCAGTGCGCATGTTGAGACGGCTCAGCAAATTTTGCTTTGGTAGTACAGCATTTGCAATCAGCATCGCAACTGTCATACTACTTGGCGGCAGTAGTGCGATATGAAACCCTACCACGGCGCGCGTAAATACATCGATTGCGAAACTTACCCAAGGCCTACCAATAATAACCGTAGGGTCTTCACTATCAACGACAAGTACATCCATGAGAGTGTGGTCAAGCTGCACCCACTCCAAAGGACTTTTACATGGATATAATCCAGGCTTGGCACCGTAGATCTGCGCGGCTGCTTCAGCCCCTAACCGCCTTCGATCAATATCCCGTTGTTTCTTGTTCTCTTTAATCCAGCGCCGCACCGTGTGGTAGCTCGGACAGGCAACATTCTCGGTATCAGCCACTGCTTGAATCTGTCTCCAAACCTCGGCGTAGGTAGCGGCTGCCCCTTGAAAATGCTTATCAAACTTATCGCTGAAAATTCGTTCCAGCTTTATTGATATTGGCTGAGCGCCGACCTTTCTCCCTCGAGATAGCCGTCTTGCTCCCTCAATACTCCCTTTCATGGCTATGCGTTTGCACAGCCTATGAAACTGAGCACGACTCAGCCCAAGCCTGAGCATCGCAGTTTTTCTATCGATCAGGTTGCTTTTGTAATCTTGTACTACATTATAACGCTCAGCCGCCAATCTAAGTTCATACAGCTCTTTCGTTGACGACTGCGAGTTGGGCCGCTTACTCCCTGAATCATTCATTCTGTCATTGAACCCCACGCACTTCGTTCTGACCTGATGCGGAGCGATAATAGACTTCCAGTAAAGAAAGGCAAGAACTTTCGTAGCTTTTTTTAATTAGTCAAGTATTGTCATTTATATATAGCGAGAGTTGTATTTATATATACTAACTGTTTTTAACTTGAATGACGGATTGCCCCGCCTAGGCTTTCCGGGGCAGAGGCCTATAGGGGTGACAATTTGCTTGATATGTTTTGACGTTGTATTGTCAATTATGACTGGCAACAGGCTTTGATTAAGGAGTTTATATCTAAAAGGCGTGAAATTCGCGGACTTCGAATTTCTTGCAGATTTGGCGATTCACGGTGTTCGTCGCAGGGCGCAACGTTTCCCACTAGCCGAATTATGGTGAAGTAAATGTGAGACTTCGTGTATTTTTATGCAGATATAGTGCGACTACGTGCAAGTGAAGTCTCACCAATTGAAAAATATTAATATTTTCTACATAGAATCAGTAGGTTACCCGAGTCTCTTCAATTCGCGACCGTCACATCTCCACGATGAATCCCCCATGACGTTTTTAGGCCCTCTGCACTGCCCCGGCTGACCTGGCAGCCATGACTTGGTTACTTGGCTAACCCAGCAGACTGGATTCCAAGATCGTCACCACAAGATGCTTTGCCCGATCATAGAGTCGATGATGCACTGGAGTTGGTCAATCCGAAGGATAGCCTTGGCTGATTGGGGCAGCGCCGACGCATGAGCTTTTATAGAGTTCATCATGAGACCGCCCATTGCCTGGGTCACGACACCGGGCTGTAGTCGGTATTCCAAAAAGACTCGGGGGAATTTTGCAGCCAAGCCTCTTGATCCGCTATGGCGTCCGATCATCCGACAGACTCTCTCTGGCGATGATCCAGGTCTGAGCTCTAAACACCATCGGATTTGATGCGCGGCGTCGATGCTTATGGTTACGGCAGCCTCATCGAAAAGAATCGGCAAAGCGCGCAGGTCTTATTCCCAACAGCTTCGTCTCGCAGGATGTCGGGTCTAACGACAGTGTTTGGCCAGATATCGGTATTTGCCAAGACATATCCAAATTCCACTGGTTTCAGACTTACTGAGGTGTACAGAGTAGATTGTCAAAGCATGGGAACCGAAGCGACTGGTTCGCCTCCTACCGTGCTATCTGAGCCTATGGCCTGGCACCCTCCTCTACGTCGGCCGCAGTGATGGATCAATGAGGCGCCCCCCCAAGGGTCGCTAGCGTGCACCTAGCTTTTGAATAGTCGATCTGAAATCCATTGGACGTTCCGGGCCGCCAGCGTCATTACTAGGAAGTTTGACGACAGAAAGGCCCCCTGCCCGTTTACCGCTTGAGCTTCAACGCTAAATCCTGCGCGCAATGGGTGATTTCGCCAGCCCTTGGGGTGTTTTCTACCGCCAGCATCAGCTTGCCTTTGAAAATGGTAGACAAATCCTCCACGCGAGAGAAATCCTGAACGGTTTCCGCCCACTCGTAGTTCGTTTCAGTCGGGTATTAGTTCTCGCCATGAATAAACACGCAGTCCTGGGCGTGGTAACCGGCACCGAGATCTAGCGAGCATCGCGCAAGCCAAGGGCGATGAGGGGCCTTTCTTTTGGCACCGTCCAGATAACTGGGAAACGAGGGTGTGACGGTGCCCCGAAGAAACACCGTCAGGCGCTGAAGAACGATTAACGGTTGATGGTTTTCATCATTTGCGCGGTATAACGCTCACCTTGTACAGGCACCTCGGCCAGAACCTCACCAAGTTCGCGAAGGTCTTCTACGGTCAACTCCACGGTTGCTCCGCCTACGTTCTCTTCAAGGCGATGCAGCTTGGTAGTACCTGGTATAGGCGCAATCCACGGCTTTTGTGCCAGCAGCCAAGCCAGCGCAATCTGGGCGGGGATGGCTTGCTTGCGGTGGGCGATTTCACCGATCAGGGTGACGAGATGGTGGTTGGCCTCGCGGGCACCGTCAGCAAAACGAGGCAGATTGTTCCGGACATCGCCGTTGGAGAAGGTCGTGCCGGCATTAATTTTCCCGGTCAAAAAACCTTTGCCCAATGGACTGAAGGGAATGAAGCCAATCCCGAGCGCTTCGAGGGTTGGCATAATTACCTGTTCAGGCTCACGGGTGAACATTGAATACTCACTTTGAAGTGCCGACAGCGGCTGCACCGCATGGGCGCGACGGATAGCATCTACGCCGGCTTCACACATGCCAAAGTACTTGACCTTGCCTTCGGTGATGAGGTCGCGCACGGCCCCGGCAACATCTTCCATAGGCACGTTTGGATCGACGCGATGTTGGTAAAACAGGTCAATGCAGTCGGTCTTCAAGCGCTTGAGTGATTCTTCCGCCACTTGGCGGATGCGCTCAGGTCGACTGTCCAGCCCTGCGGCGGGAGTGCCGCCCTTAAAACCGAATTTTGTCGCAATGACGATCTGCTCGCGAAATGGTTGAACGGCTTCGCCAACCATTTCTTCGTTGACTTGCCCATAAGCTTCTGCCGAATCGAAGTGGGTGACGCCACGCTCAAAGGCCGCCCGGATGAGTTTGATTGCGTCCGCTTTGTCAGTGGCGGTGCCATAGCCGAATGTCAGGCCCATGCAGCCCAGGCCAATGGCTGACACTTCGAGGCCGTTGCTGCCGATTTTGCGCTTATGCATCATCCATCTCCTTTTGTGGGTGTTGGAAATCAACCCACAAATTGTTTGGTTATTGGGGATTCAGCGACTTTATAAACATCTCCCCCATTAAAGAAGTGGCATACTGCGATAACCGGTATGAGGTTAATTCATAATGCCACAGAACGATTTCAACAGCCTTGCGGTGTTCATCACCGTTGCGCGCGAGCGCAGTTTCACCAAGGCTGCGGCCCATTTGGGCGTGTCCCAATCTGCTATTAGCCATAGCATTCGCAGTCTTGAGGAACGTCTTGGTATTCGCTTGCTGGCTCGAACCACACGCGGCGCGTCGCCGACCGAAGCCGGCGAGCGATTGCTTGTGAGCCTTGTGCCCTACTACGAGGGGATAGAAGCCGAAATTGCCGCGTTAGGAGAGCTGCGTGACAAACCGGCCGGAACTATCCGGATCACCTCGCCCGACCATGCGGCATCTACCATTCTCTGGCCGAAACTCTCTAGGTTGCTGCCGGAATATCCCGATCTGACTCTAGAGATCAACATCGGCTACCGGTTAATCGATATCGTCGCTGAACGCTTCGACGCCGGAGTGCGTATAGGCGATCAAGTGGCAAAGGACATGATCGCAGTCAGGATTTCCCCTGACTTTCGAATGGCTGTGGTGGGGGCGCCGAGTTACTTTGCTCATCGTGCGAAACCACAGATTCCCCAAGACCTGACAACTCATAACTGCGCGAACCTGCGTTTGCCCACTCATGGTGGTTTGTATGCCTGGGAGTTTTCCAAGGCCGGCAAGGCGCTACAGGTTCAGGTGTCTGGCCAGATGATCTTTAGCAATTCACCCCAAATAATGGCCGCCGCTCTGCAAGGATACGGGTTGGCATATGCACCGGAGGATCTTGTCCAGGCATATGTCGAGGATGGTCGGTTGATCCGTGTTCTTGAAGACTGGTCGCCAACTTTTCCTGGATATCACCTATATTATCCGAGCCGCAGGCAGTCATTGCCAGCCTTTGCACTGATAGTCAATGCGCTCCGCTACAAGAGTTAAACGACTAAGTATTTGCCTGCGCCGCCAATTGAGCGTGTGGCTCACTCAGTTCATGTAGCGCAGGGTTCGCGCATCATCGAGGCAGTGCGTAGGCCACCACGTAATCCCCCTTTGAAGTCGTGGCGGAGTTTCCGCCCGCGCTGATAACCACAAATTGCCTGCCGCTTTTCGGAGAGATGTAAGTCATCGGCGTTGCTTCCGCGCCAACAGGCAGGCGCCCTTTCCACAACTCCTTGCCGGTGCGCACGTCAAACGCGCGGATATAAAAGTCTTGCGACGCTGCAATGAACACCAGACCTGTAGAGGTTGTTATCGGCCCTCCACGTGTGGGCATGCCGATAGGCATGGGCAAGTGTGTGGCGATCCCCAGAGGACCGGTGTCTTCAGTCGTTCCTAGCGGCGTTGACCAAGCGACTTTGCGCGTTGCCAAATCGATAGCGCTGATTGTCCCATAGGGTGGCTCCTGGCAAGGAATGCCCAAGGGCGACAGGAAACGCCCCATCTCGATACCCCAGGGCGTGCCTGCCTGCGGAGCGTTACCCTCGTGGCCGCCATTTTTTACGCTTGCTTCGTCGTAGGCTTTGCGGGGGATCATGCGATTCCAGATGGCAACCCGAGTGTCATTCACAATCAGATAGCCGAGGTTCTCAGCGATTGAAACCGAACCCCAATTCATACCACCCAGCCAGCTCGGGTATTGAATCGTCAGGCGCTCACTGGGCGGCGTGAACTCGCCCTCATAGCGTGCTTTACGAAACTCGATTCGGCAGATGAGTTGATCTACCGGTGTGAGGCCCCACATGCGCTTTTCACTAAGCGGCTCAGTGCCGATTGCGGGCATGCCTACTGAATAGGGTTGGGTCGGTGAACTGCGATCATCCGGTACACCCCCCTGAGGAACAGGGCGCTCCTCAACGCTGGCTATCGGAGTACCGGTGCGCCGGTCAAGCATGAAGATCTGCCCGCGCTTGGTCGTCTGGATCAACGCCGGCACCATAGCTCCATGGCCGTCCGGAACATCATAAAGGGCTGGCTGGGAGGGCACGTCATAGTCCCATAGATCGTGATGCACGGTCTGAAAGTGCCAGCGCTCACGGCCTGTAGCGATGTCAAGTGCGACGATGGACGACGAATACTGGTCATCAGCGGGAGATCTATGACCGCCCCAGAAATCAGGCGTCGCGTTCCCCGTTGGCAGATAGATCAACCCCAACTCATCGTCAAACGCTGGTATCGACCACACGTTCGGAGTACCTGAGGTATAGCTTTGTCCTTCTGGAGGCTCGCGTGTAATCGTGGGGTTACCCAAGTCCCATGCCCAGACCAACGCGCCTGAGCGAACATCGAAGGCACGCACAACACCGGACGGTTCCCCCGTTTTCTGGTTGTCCCACACAAGCCCACCGACCACGACCAGGTCTCGGACAACGGTGGGTGCTGCGGTCGGAAAATAGAGTTCCTTGTCCGGGCTCCCCATGCCAATCCGCAAGCTGACGCTGCCATTGTCACCAAAATCTTTACAGGTCTCACCCGTCTAAGCGTCCACCGCGATCAAGCGGGCATCCACCGTTGTCGCTATGATCCGACGCGCGCAAGCCGCCACAGGTACTTGGGTGTCCGTCGTTGCTACATCAGCGGTGTCCTCGTAATAACCCACACCACGACAGCGTGGGTACACGTTATTGGCCTCAACCCTGGGGTCATGGCGCCAGATCTCCTTCCCCGTCTCATCGTCTAGGGCGAATAACTGGCTGGACTGAGTGCAGCCGTAAAGCATGCCGTTGACGTGCAGTGGCGTCACGACATGGGCCTCTTTAGCCTCCTTAGGAATCTCGCCCGTTCGGTATGTCCAGGCAACCTTGAGCTCAGCTACGTTCAGCGGGTTGAGCGTATCCAAAACAGCGTGCCGGGTGCCGGAAGGTGTACGCCCAAAGTGCCGCCAGTCGGCGGCAGGTTCGACTATGCCAACCGCTTTACCGGGGACTGGACTCGGTGCAGCGTCAGCAGTCTGAATAGGCTGCGGCTGCAGTGCTGCATAGAATGTTCCCGCGAGCGCGACAGCAACAACAAACGCGCCAGCGTATGAAAGCCTGGCCACCAAAGGCGTGCCACCAGAAAGTAGCTTTGGGGTGCCTAGCAGTATCAGGAAAGCCAAGGCAGCCAGCGCCATCAACCTTGAAAACAGAGGCCAAAATGCGAAACCCACGTCCCATACCGACCACGCTATAGACGCAATGAACAGGGCAAGATAAAGCAACGATCCTGACAGACGCCCACGTAAAAGAAGTCCCCCGGATGCGGTCATGCCCAAGCCTGCCACGGCAAAGTACCGGGAGCCTCCCAAGTTAATCAGATAGATTCCAGCGATGAGCATGAACAACCCTGGTAGCAAGGTAATTACGCCCAGTGCGATAAGCAGCGCACGGGGTGTCCTGGACAGCTTCATTTCTGGCATAGATCATTTCCTTGATACTGGGGAGAGCGTTGGCACTCGTGGCATTGAATTGCTACAAGTGGGCGTGGCGAAGCTCGGAGGTCAACGCATGATGAAACCGCCGTCCACAGAAATGGATTGCCCTGTCACATAGCTGAGCGAACGCGTTGGCAGTTGCCCAACCAATTCCAGAGCCTGCACCTGTGACCAGTGCAACTTGGTTTTCAAATGAAAAACTCATCGAAGATCCTCAACTTTAAAGGTGATCAGATACAGGACGTACCCACAGCACGCAGGCTGCGGCGAGCAGACAGCCAAAGCCACACATGCCCACGACCGAGCCCATGGGCCAGGGAGTGCCATCGGCAAACCGTGCCACCAGTGCTGAGCCCAAAATACCGGCTCCGTACTGCATAGCGCCGGCGAGTGCTGATGCAGTGCCAGAAAACTGGGGAAGGCAGTTCAATGCTCCCGTGATGGCGTTGGCCAGAACAAAGCCTGTGGCAGTGACGAACACGAAACAGCCACAGATGAGCAGCGGCAGTCCGCCCCAGTCAGCCCAGGTGGTGAATGCGATCAGGGCTCCGGCACTGGCCGAGATGACCCCGCCCACAAACAGCACTGCGTCGGCGTCATAGCGATTGAGCAATCGAGCATTGAGTTGATTGGTGACCATAAGCCCAATGATGCCGGCGCCGAACAGCACGCCGTACCACTGCGGATCAACATGGTGGTAAGCGATGTACGCAAAGGGCGAGCCCGCGATGTAGGCGAAAGTACCCGCGTAGAAAAACCCGCCAGTGGCAACGTAGGCCAGAAACCTGGGCGTGCGCAGCAGCAATCCATAGCGCTGGATGATGGTTTGTAGCGAAGTGTGGCTGCGCCGGGAGGCTGGTAAGGTTTCGGGTAAAAGTACCAGACTAGCTAGCGTGGCCACCCCCAGCACTACCAGGGTCCAGAAGATGGCTTGCCAGGAGAACGAATGCAAAATCTGCCCGCCAACCGTAGGGCCCGCCAGTGGTGCGACCGCCATGATGGTCATCAAGGTGGACATTTTCTGGCCGGCTTGCCGGCCTTCATAAAGGTCACGCACCATGGCCCGTGCGAGAACCACATTGGCACAGGCCCCTAATGCTTGCACCACACGCCAGACGACCAGGGTGGTGCCATCACTGGCCAGCGCACAGCCGGCGGATCCCGCGATGAAGAGCAAGCAGCCAAGCGCGACAGGCAGCCTTCGGCCATAGCGGTCACTGAACGGCCCCCAGAACAGTTGCCCTGCGCTGAACCCAGCCAGGTAGCCGCTCACGGTCAGCGCCATCGTGCCGCCGTCTGTGTGTAAAGAGGTCGCCATAATTGGCATTGCTGGCAAATAGAGGTCGGTAGAAATCGACGCGAAGGCCAACAAGGCGCTAAGGATCAACAGAATCCGGATGCCGTGCCGCGGTTCGTGCCCCGTTTGCGCTTCTCCAGAACGAGGCTCAGCCAATGCTATTTCTCTCACCGCGCGTTGCCTTCAGGAAAAATTCGAAGAGTCGCAGCTCGCGAGCGCTCGCTGATCATAGGAGCCAGATAGCTGCTGGTGCTGTACTTGGCTCGGTAGGCGTCGTCGATGGGATCATTGACGTCACCGCTAACCGGTTCAAACCTGACGTCGATCGTCTTGCCGGCTGTGATAATCCTACCGGCCCTTTGTTCAAGTGCAGCCTGGTACCAACGGGACTGAACGCCGTTGTAAGCACGCACATAGAGGTCACCTTCCACCTCAACGCACCATATAAATGTCGGCGTACCGTAGTTCACCATGTCCTGTCGAAATACCGAGATATGTAAGTCGTCTGCTTTGACGATAGTGCCAAGCTCACGCTGATCCCACTTCATGGGTGCCTCCTTTTGCTGCGATGTGCTGACCGCATCCGCGCTTGCGGCGTCAGTGCTGAGGCCACTGCAGATAAACAACGAGCTCAATGCCATGCCTGGAAGTAGTCGAGTGCTCATATTTGATTCCTCCTCAGCGACGGTTGCGGTGGCTGACATGCGTATAAAATTCGAGTGTGCTAAAACTAATCACTGAGTCAGCCCTTGAATACCGGGCTTAAGTAGGATGCTCTACTGAGCAGCACTCATTAATGTTAGGAGAGCCGGGGTAGAGCGACCGCCCGGATAACTTTCGGACTGCTGAGCTCGGCTCACCGGATCATGTTGGTTTTGGTGGTAGTACAGAAGGCAATGCTGATCTAGCTTGTGCGCTTGAACGCCCACTAGCAGGAGCTTGTCTATGAGAGGATTTATCAAGACGTCTTCGTTGGCCGTAGTGATGTGTACCGCCATCTCTGCCCATAGCGCCGAGATTCCAAACGATCAGGTAATGGCCGTCACGCGAAATGGTGAACAACCTTCGATGATGGGAGCGCCAGCCAACTTTGTTGGAAACGCGCGCATCGACCTTCTTTTTCCGGCACGCGCACCCTCGACTGTCTCGGCAGGCGCAGTCACTTTCCAGCCCGGAGCACGATCTGCCTGGCATACCCACCCCAAAGGCCAAACCTTGATAGTCACGGCGGGTACCGGCTGGGTACAACAGGTAGGCGGAGAGAAGATCGTTATCAAACCAGGCGACGTCATCTGGACACCGCCCGGCGTCAAACATTGGCATGGGGCTACCGCGATTACAGGGATGACTCATATGGCCATCCAGGAAGCTGTCGACGGGAAAAACGTCGAGTGGATGGAACTGGTCAGCGAAGCGCAGTACGAGGCTTCCCGATGAGCTGGGCAAAAGCAGGCGTCGCCTGCCTGACCCTGTTACTAGTCGCGTGCTCGACCAAAGACCCCATGTCCGCACATCGCTCTCCGGAAGTGCCGACTCTTGAGGACATGCGTGCAGTATCTCCCGCGCTGGCTCATAACACTGAGACCACCCTCCTGGGTGAGGTGTGGAAACGCCCGGGCTTATCGCCCCGCGATCGCAGCCTAACCACACTGGCGGTGCTGATTTCCAAGCAGCAAACGGTCGAGTTGGCGTATCACCTCAATCTGGCACTGGACAACGGCGTCAAGCCTTCGGAGATTTCCGAAGTCATCAACCACCTGGCGTTCTATACCGGTTGGGGCAACGCAACCGCTACGATTCTTGTCACCAAAGAGGTATTCACCCGGCGCGGGACCACTCCGGATCAATTGCCGCCTGCCTCACCTCCCCTACTCGCTATCGACCAGGCTTCCGAAAAGGTTCGTACGGCGTATGTCGATAAGAATGTAGGGCCTGTGTCTGCGGGTCTTGTCCATTACACCAGCGCTTCTCTGTTCCACGACTTGTGGTTGCGCCCAGGCCTGGCCCCACGTGATCGAAGCCTCGTCACGGTAAGCGCCCTGATCGCCACGGGACAAGTGGCTCAGCTGGCCGCTCACCTTAATCGTGCGATGGATAACGGCCTAACGCAGGCTCAAGCCTCGGAAATGTTGACTCAGTTGGCCTTCTACGCCGGGTGGCCCAACGTGTTCACCGCCGTGCCGGTAGTGCATGAGGTGTTCACGAGCCGACAAAAACCTCAGATGCAAAGGGATGGGTAAAGATAGCTGGTCGGGGCTTGCGAACGTGGGCCGCCGTAAAATGATACTGGAAGGCGGAGCGTTGTAGCGGCGCCTTTTTGTAGCCTACGGCAGATTTAGTCCTGCAGTGTCTGCCACGCAAAAGCAGTCATGTGGCTTTAGTATTACTTCCTTCCCCAGCGGCCGCGTTGAACACGAGTGGCTGCTCACGCGGCGCCTGGGTTAGGAGTGAGTTATTGGGCTGGGACTCCCTCAATCAAGTAAACATCTGTGTTAGCTGATCGCTGGCGGATTTTCCTGAGTTCGGTGTACTCCGCAGAGTTGTACCAAGCCTGGGCCTTTTCGATGCTTTCAAATTCGATAACAACGCGTCGCCGCTTCGGCGCTACACCCTCAAGCGAAATAGTCTTGCCGCCACGCACGACGAAGTGCCCGCCATAGGGTTTGAAGGTGGCTTCAACCCCTGCGCTGTAAGGCTTCATACCTTCTGGATTGGTAATTTCAAACTCGCCGACATAGTAGGCCGGGGCATGTGCGTACGAAGCCTCAGACGCCATTACCTGAAAACTATTCATTGAGACAAACGCAAGACCCGCTGCTGCAAGCGCCATCACTCTTAAACTCTTCATCACATTTCCCCCATTTGAAAAAACTTGGCTCTGCGCACGACTCCCTAATGACCCGTCAGTTCGAACAGATCTATCATCGACCCGGCTGAATGCTGAGTTAAACCGGGAAGGTCTCGATCAACTCTTTAGACAGGATCATCGACTGAGTCGTTTTCACGTATTCTTGAAAATGCGGTGAAGCAATATGGCTTTGATATGCCGCTCCATCCGATTAGATTGCAAAGAAATGGAGCCTATTCGGGTGTCCTTTTTCTGCAACTGAGTAGAGAGTCAGCACACCCAGTTCAAGACGGACGGAGTCGGCCATTTCCTCTTTGACGGCAACTTGACAAGCCGCCAGTTGAGAAGGATCGATGACAAGCTGCGCAATACGCACAATTTGCTCAGAAGGTGGTGCGGCAACCGCTGATCCCACCCAAACACCACTAAAAAAACATGGCCTTGAGGATTGATATTCGCATTTATACTTCTCTGATGAAGGACTGCGAAGCCTTGCCTCAGCCATCGCTCACGATTGTCCCTGATTAAACCAGATAACCGTTAGGAGTGGTCAAGCCGCGGCCGGCAGCTGTATTCAATCCCCGATACCTTAGTACCCGCCAATTCCGGGCCTTTGTGGACATTACTGAGCGCTACTCATGGATTCATCCTTAAAATCGCAGTTATCAGCTAGAACGCAGTGCCATAGGCTCTAGTCATGAAAATACGGCACTGCGTGCCGTCATTGCCCTCACATTAGACGTGCGCCGGTAAGTCATCAGTAACTGATACCCGCTTATGCCACACACATTGCGATCGGAGACGTTCATGAACCCCGAAAATCCCACCGCATCCGGAGCGGGAATAGAGATGTCCCGCCGACAAGTGCTCATTGGCACCGCAGGCACTGCGGTCACTGCGGTTTTGGCAAAGGTCGATCACGCCCAAGCGACCGCCAATATCAAATCGACAGCGCAAACTCCGCCAGTCAGTCATGTGACGTTTACCCTCAACGGGCGGCGAGTTGCCCTGGATGTCGACAACCGCACCACGCTTCTGGACGCCCTTCGAGAAAGGCTGCATCTGACGGGCAGCAAGAAAGGCTGTGACCACGGCCAGTGCGGCGCCTGTACGGTGATCGTTGAGGGTCGACGAATCAACGCGTGCCTGACACTTGCGGTCATGCACGAAGGCGACAGCATCACCACCATTGAAGGCCTCGGTACCCCGGACAACCTGCACCCACTGCAAGCAGCGTTCATCAAGCATGACGGATACCAGTGCGGGTACTGCACGCCTGGCCAGATCTGCTCGGCAGTCGCGATGCTTGAAGAAATAAAAGCCGGCATACCCAGTCACGTCAGCGGTGATCTGATTGCCAAGAGCCAAGTCAGCGCCGTCGAAATCCGGGAGCGCATGAGTGGGAATATCTGCCGTTGCGGTGCGTACTCCAACATCGTCGACGCCATCCAGGAATCAGCAGGAGGCGAGGCATGAAGTCCTTCACGTACGAACGCGCCGCATCTATGCAGCAAGCGGTTAACGCTTGCGTAAGCCACGAGGGAGCCCGATTCATCGCCGGTGGTACCAATTTGCTCGATCTGATGAAACTGGAGATCGAGACCCCGCAGCATCTGATTGATGTAAACGGATTGGCGCTCGACAAAATCACCGCGACGAACGAAGGCGGGCTAAGGATTGGCGCCATGGTGCGCAACACTGATCTGGCGGCTGCGCCACAGGTGCGTCGAGACTATGCCGTCCTCTCCAGGGCGCTGCTTGCCGGCGCGTCAGGACAATTGCGCAACAAAGCCACGACGGCAGGCAATCTGTTACAGCGCACCCGGTGTGCGTACTTCTACGACACTAATCAGCCCTGCAACAAGCGTCGCCCGGGAACTGGCTGCTCTGCAATGGGCGGTGCCAGTCGGCAACAAGCGGTCATAGGTGTCAGCGATGCCTGCATTGCCAGCCATCCCAGCGACATGGCGGTGGCGATGCGAGCATTGGGCGCCAAGGTAGAAACACTCAATTCAGACGGTCACGTCAGAACGATTGAGATCGACCACCTCTACAGTGCCCCAGGGAGCACCCCTCATATCGAAAACGTCCTTGGGCCAGGCGAGCTGATTACCGCTGTGACCTTGCCCAAGCCTGTTGGCGGCGAGCACATCTACTACAAGGTTCGTGACCGTGCGTCTTATGCGTTTGCGCTGGTTTCAGTCGCTGCGATCGTGCTGCCCGATGGGACGGGGCAACTAGCCCTTGGGGGTGTCTCATACAAGCCCTGGCGAAGTGAAGCGGCCGACGCTTTTCTGCCTGACGGCGCTAAAGCCGTAGCAACACACTTGCTGGCTGGCGCTAATCCAACTACCCAAAACGCTTTCAAAATCAAACTGGCGGAACGGACGATCGGTCTGGCTTTGTCCAGTTCGTCTTCTTCACAACGGCCTCGCACGGCTGCGGTCGATTGACCAGGAGTATGCCTAATGAAGTTTGATACGCCCGCGAGCACAAACCCGATAGATCAGATGAAGGTGATCGGTCAGCCAAAGGATCGTGTTGAGGGCAAACTGAAGACGACCGGCACAGCCACCTATGCTTACGAACAACGAGCCGCACTAAGCCCTCCCGCCTACGGCTATGTTGTCGGCTCGGCAATCGGCAAAGGTCGGATATCGTCTATCGATTCAAGCGAGGCACGGCAAGCCAGCGGTGTCATCGCCATCGTCACCCACGAAAATGCAGGTCAATTGGACAGGGGTGAATTTTACGTTGATCGGGCACTTGCCGGGCCGAAAGTCGATCACTATCACCAAGCCGTAGCAATCGTCGTGGCAGAGACGTTCGAACAAGCCAGGGCGGCTTCGGCATTGCTGAGGGTCTACTACGTCAGAGAAACTGGCGCCTACGACCTCTCAGCACAGCGAGCGTCTGCCACTACGCCAGCGGCGGGCGCGTTTGGCCCTCCCCCACACACTGAGATCGGGGATTTTGAAGGCGCATTTACGCAGGCCGCAGTGACACTCGACGGCCATTACACCACTCCGGATCATGCGCACGCGATGATGGAACCTCACGCTACCATTGCTCAATGGCAGGGTGACAAACTGACGCTTTGGACGTCGATCCAACAGATGAATTGGGGCGTCAGAGACCTGGCTAAAACACTGGGGATTCCCAAAGGGAACATTCACCTCATTTCGCCCTACATCGGCGGCGGCTTTGGCGGCAAAGGCACTATCTTGTGCGACGCGGTATTGGCATCTCTTGCCTCGAAAGAGGCTGGACGCCCGGTGAAGGTCGCACTTCCCCGACCGCTTATGTTCAACAACCTGACCCATAGGCCTGCGACGATTCAAAGAATCAGGCTCGGTGCCAACTCCGACGGCAAGCTCACTGCCGTTGGTCATGAGAGCTGGTCGGGCAATCTGCGAGGTGGGCGCACTGAAGCCGCCACCGCATCGACCCGAACATTGTATGCGGGTGCTAACCGCATGACCCGCCTCTATCTTGCCCAACTCGACCTTGCTGAAGGGAGCGCCATGCGTGCGCCCGGTGAAGCGCCGGGCATGATGGCTCTGGAGATTGCCATGGACGAGATGGCAGAGAAACTGGGGATGGATCCCGTAAGATTTCGTGTTATCAACGACACCCAAGTAGATCCCGAGCAGCCGGATCGCCGGTTCTCTCAACGCCAGTTAGTAGAGTGCCTGAATAAGGGGGCTGATCATTTCGGCTGGGCGCGACGTAACACCCATCCGGCCAAAGAACTCCGTGACGGATGGTGGGTTGGCTTGGGAATGGCCTCCGCGATCCGAGGTGCACCTACGACAAAGTCCGCTGCTCGAGTCCGGCTTGACCGCGAAGGCATAGTCACCGTCGAAACTGACATGACCGACATCGGCACCGGCTCTTACACGATTATTGCCCAGACTGCTGCGGAAATGATGGGCGTGGATATGGACAAGGTAAACGTAAACTTGGGCGACTCGCACTTCCCGGAATCATCCGGTTCGGGCGGTCAATGGGGCGCTGCCTCATCTACGGCAGGCGTCTACGCTGCTTGTGTGAAGCTCAGGGAAGCCGTTTCGATGAAGCTGGGCCTTGATCCGACCCTCACCGAATTTGTCGCTGGCCACGTTCGTCAAGGGTCGATAAGTCTGCCATTGACCACTGCGACAAAGAACGGCGAGCTGGTGTCCGAAGACTTCATGGAGTTTGGCGACCTCGCCAAGGAGTACGCTCAGCAAACTTTTGGCGCCCATTTCGTTGAGGTTGGAGTAAATGCTGCCACTGGCGAGATCCGTATTCGTCGTCAACTGGCAGTGTGCGCAGCGGGCAGGATACTCAATCCAAAAACGGCACGAAGTCAGATCATCGGGGGAATGACCATGGGCGCCGGTGCTGCGCTCATGGAGGAAATGGTCGTGGATCATCGCCTAGGTTTTTTTGTTAATCACGATCTGGCCAGCTATGAAGTGCCGGTACATGCCGACATCCCCCATCAGGAGGTTATTTTCCTGGATGAGGTTGATCCCTATGCCACGCCGTTGAAGGCTAAAGGCGTCGGCGAGCTAGGTATTTCTGGCGCCGCTGCGGCGATTGCCAACGCTATCTATAACGCGACCGGCATTAGAGTCCGTGACTATCCCATTACGCTCGATAAGCTGATTGACCACTTGCCGGAAGTCGGCTGACCTTAACGCTTTACCATCGGAGTCATCAATGCAGCTGAGCCGCACGAACCTGGCAGATATCATTTATTTCCTTGCCATCGCTCGGCACCAGAGCTTCAGGAAAGCTGGGCTGGACGTGGGGATCAGCGCGTCTGCGCTAAGCCATGCCATGAAAGGGCTAGAGACACGGTTGGGCGTTCGACTGCTTAACCGCACAACACGAAGCGTGACGCTTACGGCAGCTGGCGAAGAGCTGCAGGGCCTCATCAGCGCGCCGGTAAATGATATCGGTCAGGCGCTGGAGGCCCTGAACCGGCTGCGCGACGAGCCTGCCGGACGCATCAGACTAAACGTCTTGAGCGACGGCGCGAAACTCATCCTCGGCCCGGTCCTCCCAGTCTTCGTTGATCGCTATCCGGATATAGAGGTTGACCTCACCGTCACGAATCGAATGGTAGATGTCATTGGTGACGGCCATGATGCGGGGATACGTTACGGCGGGACGGTGCCCGAAGACATGATCGCCCAGCGACTCTCTCCCGATGTCGCTTGGGCCGTCGTTGGCGCGCCGGATTACCTGCAGCGTTTCGGAATTCCGATGCATCCGGACGACCTGCACCATCATCGGTGTCTGCGTGTGCGCCTGGGCAATGCACGCATCTACCACTGGCAGTTCTCGAAAGGCGGTCAGCAGATGGAGATAGATGTGCCGGGGCCCATCACTATTGATGAGGGTCGCGTCGGTGTGGCGATGGCTATGCGCGGCGTAGGCTTGATGTACGTCCCGCAGAAGGTAGTCGAGCGGCAGATTGCGGAAGGATCTCTGCAGCGGGTCCTTGTGGATTGGACTCACTATGACCCAGGCTTTCACATTTACTACTCAAGTTTCAGACAGATACCTGTTGGTCTGCGCCTGCTCATTGACCTCATACGTGAGCTTGAGCCGATGGGGCCACTCCCCTAGCCGCTACTCGTTGATCCATAGAGGATAAGTCGTGCTTGATACTCGACGAAAACTCTTGGAGGTCACTGACTGCTTGTACCGACTCTTAAGCTATACAGGGATCTACTTCTCCACAAAATGACTGACACAGGTTGGGCAAAGCATTGATTCAGGAGCATCCAGAAGAACGGCGGCCTGCTCAATCCCAAGAAGGCGCTGTTGGTCAGATCCATACTTTTTACCTGGCCTATAGAATCGACCAAATTGCCCTTGTGCCTACCGATGACTTGCTTTAGCTTAGCTCGTGTGATGGCTACGGGCCATGCCTCTTCGGCATGACACCGGGTAGCAATACTTACAACGCCCTGGACTACCCATGAAAAGATTTGTCGTACTCGACAGTTTCCGCGGCCTCTGCGCGGTTGCCGTCGTGCTGTTCCACACTTACGTGGTGCAAAGCATTGCCGAACTCGAGTTTTTCAAGAACGCCTTCCTGCTTGTGGAGTTCTTTTTTATCCTCAGTGGTTTTGTCTTGTTTCACACCTATGGCCAGCGTTTGAACAACGCGACCGATTATAAAAATTTCTTCATCAGTCGTACGGCTCGCCTGTATCCCCTGCACCTGACCATGTTGGGCGTTTACCTGGTGCTGGAAATGGGTCGCTCGCTGGCTGAGAGGAAGGGCTTCAGTTTCAACGAACCGGCGTTCAGCGGCGCCACGTCGATGGACGAATTTCTGCCCAACCTGCTCCTGCTGCAATCCTGGCTGAACAGCGCCATGACCGGCTCGTTCAATTACCCCTCCTGGAGTATCAGCATCGAGTACTACCTGTACTTGATATTTGGCGTCATGGCAGTGCTGGCGCGCACCAGCAAGGTCAAGGTCTTCGCAATGGTGTCTCTGGCGGCCTTCATCACCTTGTGGAATGGTGAATCCTGGCTGAAGCTGGAAATCTTCCGCGGCGCTTCGTGCTTCTTCGCCGGTGCATGCCTGTACGTGCTCTACGATCGCATCAAGGACCTGGACCTGGACGCCGTGGACTTCAATCTGCTGGAGATTGCCCTGGTGCTGGGCAGCTATCGTCTGCTGGTGTCGAACATCGATCACAAGGGCGTGTATGCCAGCCTGCTGTTCTGTGTCTTGATTCTGGTATTTGCGTTCGAGCGCGGCGTGGTTTCGCGACTGCTGCACCAGCGCTTTTTCGTCTGGCTGGGCGCCCTGTCGTTCTCCATCTATTTGACGCACGCAGCCATTCTGTTTGTTTTCAAGAGCGCCGTGATCGTGCTGTCGAAAGTGCTGCACACCGACCTGACAGAGACCCTGCAGGGCCATGACATGCCCAACATGGTCAAGTACATCTCGACCCACAGCATATGGCTCGACAACGGCATCGTGGTCTTACAGTTGGCGGCGGTACTGCTTGTCTCGACATTGACCTACAAGTATGTCGAGATGCCGGGCGTGCAATTGGGCAAGCGACTGACTCGCCGCAAAGGCGCAACGCCGGGCCCTACCCTGCAAGGCACCGTGCAGTAACCTCTCAGGTATCCTCCGGCCGTGCCTCTTAGGGACGGCCCACGTGCCATGTGCCACGACAACCCACTTAACCAACCCCATCAGCTTTTCCCTGGCCACTTCATGCCAAGGACCTTGTAAACCTCGGCAACCACCTGCATCGCTGCCTGTTCGACACTGCCGTCATTACGGCAGCAAACCCAGCCATGATCTGCAATCGCCCGTTCGAACGCCTGGGTACAAGCGACATGTTCTTGCAAGGTATGGATCACCGTACTGCTGAGTCCGCGCCGTCGAGCAGCTGCCCTCGCCCATGAAATATCAGGGTCTGTAACAACCCCGACATGCAGGTCGGGCACTCGCACGTTTCGATCGATGTTCAGCTGCAGAATGTCTGCGAATGGGACCATCCGGCGAAAAGCGGCCTCCGATGGGTACCAGCGATCGATCAGGATGATGCTGTCGCGTGGCTGCCGAGTCAGCACGTTTTGGGAGATCCAGGCCCGGCTCTGGGCAAAACGCTCACAGATCTCCCACTCCAGATCCTCACGGGGACTTCTCGCAAGTTGGTTGACCAGAATCATGGTTCCAGCCCTGAGCGGATCGCTCTTGCGCTCGCATAACCGGATCACTTTTTTGTCGTCGGCCCTCAATATTTTGGTCACGGCCTCCAACAGCGTGGTTTTACCGGTGCCCTTGGGCCCGTCGAGAGAAACGAATAATGGAAGATTCATTGTTCACGTAACGATTGATATACGGTTCATTTGCTCTCAGATGTCACTGCCCATCATGCCGGGGTGAGTGTCGAAGTCATACTGTTGAATGACTGTTGCTCCGTAAACAGTTGGAAAATATATATCTGAATCAGAGCAGTCTATTCCATTGTGATCGTTGCGATGGTTTTTATAGTGCGATTTAATCTAAGGACGCTGCACTTCGACGCTCGTTTTGTCTGGTTGAAAATCCTGAATGGCAAGCTGCGTTCGAATGCGTTCTTCGCGATTGCTCGGTCGTGGGTTTGTGACTGAGTGTCCACTACAACACAGCCATCTTTTGGCGCTCTGGTGAATACGATGGCAAAACACATTCAAATCCTCGACGGCGGCATGGGCCGAGAGCTGTCGCGAAACGGTGCACCGTTTCGTCAACCCGAGTGGTCTGCGCTGGCGCTGATCGAAGCCCCGGAATATGTCCGCCAGGCACATGACGCGTTCATCGCTGCCGGTGCGCAGGTCATTTCCACCAACAGCTATGCCGTGGTGCCCTTCCATATCGGCGAAGCGCGGTTCGAGAACGACGGCACCGCTTTGGCGCAGCTGGCGGGCACCCTCGCCCGCGCCGCTGCCGATGCCAGTCCTTACGCCGTTCGCGTCGCCGGGTCGCTGCCTCCCCCGCTTGGCTCGTACCGCCCGGATCTGTTCGAGCCGGTGCAGGCTGGCAAGGTCCTGCGGGTGCTGATCGACGCGCTGAGCGAGCATGTCGATCTATGGCTGGCAGAGACGCAAAGCTCCATTGCGGAAGTCAGGCTGGTGGCCGAGTTATTGAAAGACGACCCGCGACCACGCTGGTTTTCCTTCACGCTGGATGACGCGCTGGACGCCCAGGGCAAGGCTCGCCTGCGATCTGGCGAAAGCATCACCGACGCCGTGTTGGCGGCAGTCGAACTGGGCGCGGCTTCCGTGCTGTTCAACTGCAGCCCGCCGGAAGTCATGAGCGCTGCCTTGCTCGAGGCTGGCGCACACAGCAGTTTACCGCTCGGCATCTATGCCAATGCCTTCGAACCGTCGGACCATAAACGGGGTGCCAACGTCGGCATCAGCGCACTGCGCCGCGACACCCAGCCGGACAATTACCTGCGATGGGCGCGTGAGTGGGTCGATCAGGGTGCCAGTATCGTCGGCGGTTGCTGTGGCATCGGTCCGGAACACATTCGCGCACTGTCGACCGCCCTCGCCGGCTCCGACTTCGTACCCGTTGCCCAGGATGCCCTGCATGTTTGATCGTCGCTCGTTCATCAAGGGTACCGGAGCGGCCGCGATGACAGCGGCCATGACCTCCGCCTGGCCGTTGGCCAATGCCTTCGCGCAGGAGCCACAGGCCCCCAGAAAAGGCGGCCACCTGACAATCGGCCTGGACAACGCGTCGACCACAGACCGCCTGGATCCGGCCTTCTGGTTCGAAAGCTGGATGTATTTCACCGGCAGTCAGCTGTTCAATGCTTTGGTGGAAGTCGACGATAGCGGAGCAATCGTGCCTTCACTCGCCGAATCCTGGTCCAGCGATGACGGTGGCCGCAAGTGGGTCCTGAACATCCGCAATGGCGTGCATTTTCATGATGGACGCGCCTTGAGTGCAAAGGACGTGGTCTGGTCGCTCAACCACCACCGCAACGAGAAGTCGTCCTCCCCGGTCAAGGTCTATCTGGACCCGGTCACGAGCTTGAGAGCCACTGCGGATCACGAGGTCACTGTCACGCTGGCGGAGCCGAACGTCGAGTTCATCGCCTTGCTGTCAGCGGTGCATTTCGTGATCACGGCCGAAAACGAGGCCTTCGAAAAAGCCATCGGCACCGGCGCTTTCATTCTGGAAAGCTTCCAGCCGGGCGTGCGCATGCTGGTCAAGCGCAACCCCAACCACTGGAACCCTTCACGGGGCCATGTCGACTCCGTCGAAACCCTGGCCATGAATGACTCGACAGCCCGGGTCGCGGCGCTGGTCAGTGGTTCCGTGCAGATCATCAATCGGGTCAATCCGCGCATAGTCGGGCGCATCGAAAAGCTGCCCTCGATTCAGCTGGTGCGGGACAAGGACAGTCAGATATTCACCCTGCCCGGCCTGGCCCACGTGGCGCCGTTCGATTCCCTCGATGGGCGTCTGGCACTGAAATACGCGATAGACCGGCAACAGTTGATCGACACGGTCCTGGGCGGGTATGGCTCGCTGGGCAACGACAATCCAGTCTTCCCATCGAACCGGTACTTCGCGCGGGATATTCCCCAGCGACCTTACGACCCTGATCTGGCGCGCTTCCACTGGCAAAAAGCAGGGTTCGCAGGCCCGCTCAAGCTCTTCGCGGCAGACGCGGGCTTTCCAGGGGCGGTGGATGCGGCTCAGCTGTATCAACAGTCGGCGCAAAAGGCTGGCATTCCCCTGGGCATCGAACGGGTGCCAAACGACGCATTCTGGACCGATACCTGGCTGAAAAAGCCGTTCTGCACCTCCAATTGGGGGGCACGCCCCACTGCCGATGCATTGCTGTCCATGGTGTTCACCAGCCAGGCCCCCTGGAACGAATCCGCTTGGCGCGTCCCGGCTTTCGATCAATTGGTGAAAGCGGCGCGTGGCGAAACCGATGAAGACAAACGCCGGCAGATCTACCACGACATCCAGGTGATGCTGGTCGAGCAGAGCAGTGAAATCATCCCGCTGTACGCCGATGCGCTGGCAGCCACGCGCAAGAACGTCAAGGGTTTCACGTCGGTGCCTGGGGTGCCCCTCAGTGGCAACCGAGCCGCCGAGAAAGTCTGGCTGGAAGGATAAAGTCGATGTCGGTGACACTTTCGGTTATCGCTCGCGCGGGGGGGCAAGGCGCGCTGGCAAGCATGATTGCGCGGCGCCTGGCGGTCGGCATGGTCATGCTGCTGGCGACTTCGCTGTTGATTTTCATCGGCCTGAACCTGCTACCGGGCGATACGGCAACCGCAATTCTGGGTCAGTCCGCAACCCCTGCGGCGATCCAGGCCCTGAAGCTGCAACTGGGCCTGGATCAGCCGGCCGGGTGGCGTTATGTGCAGTGGCTGGGTGGGGTGCTGCAAGGTGAGTTCGGCGTCAGCCTGAGCTCTCGGGAAACCATCTCTACGGCCCTCTTGGAACGGCTGCAAAACACCCTGTTCCTGGCAGGCATCACCGCGTTGGTCGCGGTACCGCTGGCGCTGATCATGGGGTTCGTTTCGGTACGTTTCCATGGCGGCTGGGTCGATGGCCTGTTGAGCCTGGCAAGTCGCACCACAGTGGCCTTGCCCGAATTTTTTTCCGGCTACCTGCTGATCTTCATCTTTTCGATGACCCTCGCGTGGTTGCCCAGCAACAGCAGCGTGCAGGCAGGGATGCCGTTCTCGGACCGATTGACAGCCATCGCACTTCCCATGGCCACGCTGGTACTCGCCGTGCTGGGCCACATGAGCAACATGACCCGAGCGGCGCTGCTCAATGCCCAGCGCAGCAGCTACGTCGATACCGCCGTGCTCAAGGGGCTTTCACCCATGCGGGTTTTGTGGCGGCACGTCTTGCCCAATGCCTGGGGCCCGATCATCAACGTCATCGTGTTGAACATGGCCTACCTGATGGTGGGCGTGGTGATCGTGGAAAACGTTTTTGTCTATCCCGGCCTGGGCCAATACCTGGTCGACAGCATCGGCAAACGGGACGTGCCTGTGGTCCAGGGGTGCGCGCTGGTGCTGGCAGCCATCTACATCCTGCTGAATCTGTTCGCCGACGTGATCGCTTTGTTGACCAACCCCCGTCTACGCCACGGAAAATAATCCATGCCCGCACCGAAAATCGTTCACCTGCCCGGCATCGTCGGTCTGGTTCTGTTCGTGGCCGTCGCCTTGTTCGCGCCTTGGCTGGCGCCCCATGCTCCCGACCAGGTGATTGGCACAGCCTGGGATGTCCCGTCGACGCTGGCGCCTCTGGGCACCGACAATCTGGGCCGCGACCTGCTGTCGCGGCTGATCTGGGGCACGCGCACGTCGCTGTCGGTGACTGCCGCCGCAGCTCTGGTGGCGTTCGTCGGGGGAACGACGCTGGGCTTCATCGCTGGAGCTGCCGGGGGCTGGATCGACCAACTGATCTCGCGTATCAACGACGTGCTGATGGCGATACCGACGTTGATACTGGCGCTGGTGATTCTGGCAACGCTGCCCAAGACCCTGGCTGTGATCATTCTGGTGCTCGGGCTGCTGGAGGCCACTCGCATTCTGCGCGTGGCGCGTGCCTTGGCGGCGGATATTGCCGCCATGGAGTTCATCGACGTGGCGCGCATGCGCGGAGAAAGCATGGCCTGGATTCTGCTGCGGGAAATTCTGCCCAATGCCCTGCCCATCCTGATCGCGGAATTCGCCCTGCGCTTCGTTTTCATTCTGCTGTTTCTGTCCGCGTTGTCTTTCCTCGGGCTGGGCATTCAGCCCCCTACGGCAGACTGGGGCGGATTGGCCCGGGATAACAAGGACGGCGTGTTGTTCGGTGTGTGGGCCGCATTGATACCGGGTGCAGCGATTGCCGTGTTGGCGCTGTGCATCAATGCGCTGGCTGATTGGCTGCTGAACGGCAACACACGCCAGTGGGGAGCGCGCAACCATGACTGATTTGACCCACGCCTCTGCACCTCCACTGTTGTGCGTCGACCAGTTACGAATTGCCGCCAGAGGCGAGCCTGGGCAGATGCTGGTCGATAACCTGTCCTTCACGCTCAATGCCGGAGAAGTGCTGGGTCTGATCGGCGAGTCCGGTGCGGGAAAATCCACTGTCGGCCAGGCGACCCTGGGTCACCTGCGTGAAGGTATGACGCTGGCAGGCGGAGGTGTCCTGTTCCATGGGCAGGACCTGCTGCGCCTTGCCGAACCTGGCTTGCGACGGATACGCGGCAGGCGCATCGCGTACGTCGCACAATCGGCTGGATCGGCCTTCAACCCGGCCCTGACCATCGGTGCCCAGGTGATCGAAGCTGCGAAGTTGCACGGGCCAATGGATGCGGCCACGGCCAAGGCGCGGGCACTGCAGCTGTTCACCGAGTTCAGTCTGCCGGAGCCTGAAACTTTCTATACACGCTATCCGCACCAGGTGTCGGGTGGGCAGTTGCAGCGGGCGATGATTGCCATGGCGCTGTGCAGTTCGCCCGAGCTGATCGTCTTCGACGAGCCGACAACCGCATTGGATGTCGTCACCCAACTGGGCATTCTTCAGGCCATTGCACAGGTCATCCGCCGGGCAGGTGTAGCCGCCATCTACATCAGCCACGACCTAGCCGTGGTTGCACAACTGGCCGACCGCATCATGGTGTTGCGTCATGGCCAATGCGTGGAGCACGGGACGACGCAGCAGATTCTGCAAAGGCCGACGCAGCGCTACACCCGGGATCTGCTCGATGCCGGATGCACTTCTCGCGGTCCAGGCGTTGTTCCATCGGTGCAGAAAGAACTGCTGACCATCCGCTCACTGAGCGCCAGGTATCACCATCGGCCGGTATTGGACGACGTTTCCCTGCGTCTGTGGCAAGGCTGCACGCTGGCGCTCATCGGCGAATCAGGATCAGGTAAGTCGACCTTGGGTAGAGCCATTTGCGGATTGCTCACGGACGTTGGCGGGTCGATGACGCTGAACGGCAAGGCGCTGCCGTTGACGCTCGGCCAGCGTGCCCACCAGCACCTGCAGCAGGTCCAGCTGGTCCATCAGATTCCCGATAGTGCGCTCAATCCCAGACTGTCGATCGGCGATCAGCTCGATCGCGCCGTGCAGAAATTTACCGGGTCAAGCCGACAGCTGCGGCAACAACGGGTGATCGCATTGCTGGGCCAGGTGGGCCTGCCTGCAGACATCGCAAAGCGACTGCCGCACACGCTTTCCGGGGGGCAGAAACAGCGCGTATGCATTGCACGCGCGCTGGCTGCCGAGCCTGCACTGATCATTTGTGATGAACCCACTTCGGCGCTGGATCCGCTGGTTGCCCAGGAGATTCTGGCGTTGCTGCGGCATCTGCAAGCCGAAACGGGCATGTCGTACCTGTTCATCACCCACGACCTGCACGTCGCCAAGCAGATTGCCCATGAGGTGGCGGTGTTGCGCAACGGCCGTATCGTTCACCGAGGACCCACTGCTGAAGCACTCAGCGCACCGTTTGATGACTACACACAGAGCCTTGTCGAATCGGTACCGCAAATGCGGCAAGACTGGTTGGCGCAGATGACCGGTTGATAGCGCGTCGTTTTTCCCAGAGTGCGCCAGGTGTTCAGCTGGGCCTGGCTTTGAACGTCAACGCAAAGCCCAGCAACACCACCCCGGCGAAGCCCGCCGGGAACAGCCAGATACTTTTCCAGTCATGTTGCATGCCCGTTGCATAGTGATCGGTCACCTGCCCCGCTACCCAGAAGCCAATCAACATGCCCAACCCATAGGTGGCCAGGGTGATCAGGCCCTGTGCCGAGCTGCGGAAGCGTTCAGGCGTCTTGGCGTCGGTGTAGATCTGCCCGCAGACGAAAAAGAAGTCGTAACAGACACCATGCAACGCGATGCCGATCAGCAGCATGGCGACTTCTTCCCCGCCGCTGCCATAGGCGAACAGCACGTAGCGCAGCACCCAGGCGAACATGCCGACCAGCAGCGCGATCTTGATGCCGAAGCGGGCAATGAACAGCGGCAGCAGGAGCATGAACAGTACTTCGGACACTTGCCCGATGGCCATCTTCGCGGTGGGATTCGCGATGCCGATCTCGGCCAGGAACGGGTTGGCGTTCTGGTAGTAGAAAGCCAGTGGTATGCAGATCAGGATCGAGGCCAGGAAGAAGATCAGGTAGCTGCGGTCCTTCAGAAGCCCCAAAGCATCCAGGCCCAGCACTTGACTCAGTCCCTTGCGCTCGCTGGTGGCCTGCAAAGGTGCCGTGCTGGGCAGGGTGAAGCTGTACAGCCCAAGAAGCAGCGAAGCGACGGCCGACATCAGGAAAGTATTACGCAGTGCGCCACCGGCGATACCTTGAGCAGAATCCCAGGCGAAAACCATACTGATCACCACGCCGGCGACGATCCAGCCGATGGTGCCCCATACCCGGATGCGGGAAAACTCGCGAGCCGGTTCTTTCATCTGGCGGAAGGCAACCGAGTTCACCAAGGCCAGGGTCGGCATGTAGGCCACCATGTAGGCCAGGACATAGGGATAGAACGCGGCGAAATCCGCTGCTCGATAGAGTTGATACAACAGCACCGCGCCCAGCAAGTGCAGCACGGCAAGGATACGTTCGGCGTTGAACCAGCGGTCGGCGATCAGACCGATGACGAAGGGCGCAATGATCGCTCCCCAGGATTGCGTCGAGAATGCCAGCCCGATCTGGCTGCCGCTGGCGCCCAGGCCCGTCGCCAGGAATGTTCCCAGGGTGACGAACCAGCCACCCCAGATGAAGAACTGCAGGAACATCATCACGCTCAGTCGGGCGTTCATCGTTTTCATTGCGCTCACCGTTTTATTGTTATGGCAGGTGTCGGTCGAAAGCTTGGGCGGTTCAGTCTTCGAGCAAACCCAGTAATCTTCGGTTGGATTGCACGTCGGCGGATACGCCGGCGAAATCATCGAAAGCGCGTTGCGTGCGCTTGATCATGTGTCGCTCGATGAAGGCAGCACCCTCACCTGCGCCTTGCGCCGAATCCTTCAGGCAGCATTCCCACTCGAGCACGGCCCAACCGTTGAAGCCGTACTGGGTCAACTTGCTGAAGATCGATTTGAAGTCCACCTGGCCGTCACCCAGCGAGCGGAAGCGGCCCGGCCGATCGACCCAGTCCTGGTAGCCGCCATACACGCCGGAGCGGGCATCGGGACGGAACTCGGCGTCCTTGACGTGGAACATGCGGATGCGCGCGTGGTAACGATCGATGAAACCCAGGTAGTCCATCTGCTGCAGCAGCAGGTGGCTGGGGTCATACAGGATGCCGGCACGCGGATGGTGGTCGACTGCCTGCAGGAAGCGCTCGAACGAGGCACCGTCGTGCAGATCCTCACCGGGGTGAATCTCGTAGCACAGGTCGACACCGGCCTCTTCGAAACAATCGAGAATCGGCAACCAGCGCCTGGCCAGCTCGGCAAAACCCTGCTCGACCAGACCATTGGGCCGCTGCGGCCACGGGTAGACATAGGGCCAGAGCAAGGCGCCGGAAAAGGTCGCGTGGGCGGTCAGGCCCAGGCGTTGGCTGGCTTGTGCGGCAAGCTTGAGCTGCTCGATGGCCCACTCGGTGCGGGCTTGTGGAGCATTACGCAAATGCACCGGGGCGAACTCGTCGAACACCGCGTCGAAGGCAGGATGCACGGCGACCAGTTGACCCTGCAGGTGGGTCGACAGCTCGCTGATCTGCACGCCGGCTTTGGCGCAGACGGCATTGAGCTCGTCGCAGTACGCCTGGCTTTGCGCTGCACGCTCCAGGTCGATGTAGCGCGTGCCTAGCGTGGGCAGTTGGATCGACTTGTAACCTTGTGACGCAGCCCAGCCAGCGATGTTGGCCAGGTTGTCGAAGGGCGCTTCGGGCGACATGAACTGCGCCAGGAATATACCTGGGCCACGCAGCCCCGTCTCGGCAGGAAGGTTCATTGTGCGGTACTCCGTGAGGAAGATGGGCAGATCAGTTCGGTCCACTTGGCGTCGCCGCGGTGGTTGATGAGTGCGGCCTCGATGAAGGCCATCCCGCGCAGGCCGATGTGCATGCCGGGTACGCCCGGCACCTGGTTGCCGGCCACACCCGCCTGGATGGCGTCGGCAAAATCCACGTACAGATTGGCCATCGCCTCCAGGTAACCTTCGGGATGCCCTGCGGGCAAACGCATCCGGCGTGTGGCGGCGTCGCTGAGCCAAGGTTGGCCAAGACCTGAACGCAGGATGCGCATGGGCTGGTCCAGCGAACGGTGGATCAGACTGGACGGTTCTTCCTGCCGCCATTCCAGCCCGCCCAACTCGCCATAGACGCGGATCTTCAACGGATTCTCTTCGCCGGCGCAGACCTGGCTGGCGATCAGAACTCCGCTGGCCCCGCCGCTCATCTTGATCAGCACACTGACGTCGTCGTCCAGTTGGCGACCTTCGACATGGGAGCCGAGCATGGCGCTGAGGCAGTACACCTGCTGGTCGGCAACGAATTCAGCCAAACTAAACGCATGCGTACCGATGTCGCCGATGCAGCCGCCAATGCCGGATTGTTCCGGGTCGTCGCGCCAGTCGGCCTGCTTGTTGCCCTGGCTGGCGATGTCCTGGCTGAGCCAGCCTTGCGGGTATTCGACGATGACTTTACGCACGGCACCGATGAGGCCATTGCGCACCAGCTCGCGGGCTTCCCAGACCATGGGGTAACCGAGGTACACGTGGGCAAGGCCATAGAGCCGGTCACTGCCGGCCAGGGTTTGGTCCAGTGCCTGCAGCTCGGCCAAGTTCAAAGCGGCGGGTTTTTCGCTGAACACATGGAAGCCTGACTGGATCGCGCGCTGTGCAACGGGCGCATGCAGATGATTGGGCGTGACGTTGACCAGCAACTGCATGCGCTGGTCTTCGGGGAGGCGCGCTTCGGCGTCGATCATCTCCCGCCAGTCGCCATAGACGCGCTGTGGCGCGAGCCCCAACGCGTTTCCAGTACGCTGATTGTTCAGCGAATCGCGGCTGAAAGCACCGCACACCAGATCGAATCGCCCATCCAGCGCCGCCGCCTGCCGATGTGCCAGGGCAATGAACGACCCTTCCCCGCCACCGACGAAACCCATTCTGGTTTTTTGCATGACATCCAGCCTCTAGATTCTTATCGGCTCAGCACTGGTCAGATCAGCAATCAATGACCTGGCGATGTAACCGGTTACATTCATTCAAGGAATCTAGGCGCCAGCGCGTCCCCTGTCAAACACCATCGGGCGGATCATCGCGGTACCGGAGGCAGCGGCAAACTGAGGTAAGCTTTGCGTCGGGATTACCGGGGACGAGGTAGGCGTGTCGAATATTCGTGAAGTGGCGCGGCTGGCCGGCGTTTCGGTGGCTACGGTATCGCGGGCGCTGAAGTCGCCCGAACGGGTACTGCTCGCAACGCGCGAGCGGGTCAATGCTGCAGTGGAACAGGCCGGTTACCGGCCAAACCTGATGGCCGTGCAGTTCCGTTCGCGACGCACGTTCAACCTGGTCATCCTCGTGCCGCATATTGCCAACAGTTTTTTTGCTCGTGTCATCAGCGGCGCGCAGAAAGCTGCCCAGTCGGCGGGGTATCGCGTATTGCTGTGCGACACGTTGGGCTGCGAAGCAACCGAGCGCGAATATGCCGACCTAGTGCACGCCCATCAAGCCGACGGTGTGCTGCAACTGCGCGCCTATGATCCATTCGCGTCGACTACCGACGCAGCCGATCTGCCCCCTATCGTAAACGCCTGCGAAATACTCGAGGGGGGCCGTCATCCCACCGTCAGTCTGGATAACCATGGCGCTGCGCGAGCGGTCACAGAACACCTGCTTGCCCTGGGCCACCGACGTGTGGGTTTGATCAACGGGCCTGCCACCAGCCCGTTGACCCGTGATCGGCGTGCGGGCTACGAGGCAGCCTTGCGTGCAGCGGGCATCACACCCGATGCCAAGTTGATTTGCCCAGGGGATTTCAGCCTGAAAGCAGGCTATAACGGAGCACTGCAGTTGCTCGGCATGCCCGAGCGCCCTACTGCATTGTTCTGTGAAAGCGATGAGATGGCCATTGGCGCATTGAAGCGCATCAAGGAAATGGGCCTGCGAGTTCCCCAGGATGTTTCCCTGGCCGGCTTCGACGACATCGAACTGGCTGCCTATTGCGACCCACCGCTGACGACCATCGCTCAGCCAGCCGAGTGCTTCGGCCAGCACGCGGTGGACATGCTGATCAGTTTGATCGAGAAACGCCCTCTTGAAGTGCGGCACGTAACGCTGCCCCACAGCCTGGTTGTTCGGCAGAGCACCGCTGGCGTGCCCAATGGTGATATCGCTAGCGGGTGACAGACACGGGCTTTGAAATATCAACCACCGGAAACCGGCTTCTTCTGCCGCCTGCAACGTTCCGAACAGTAGCGGACCTCGTCCCAACAGCGCGCCCATTTCTTGCGCCAAGTGAACGCAAGACCACAGGTGACGCAGTGCTTTACCGGTAACTCACTTTTCTTCAAGACCCTCTCCATGGCAACGTTCACGGACTAACTGGGTAGCCAACCGACAGAGCTGTATAAAGATACAGTGCTCAGCTAGAATAGCGCACCTGCCCATTATCCGGACATACGCATGGATCTTCATCTCAGCCAGACCAGCGCAGCTATCGCTATGGTCAACAGGCTTCAGGCCGAACTGACCGATTTGGGCGAAGTATTGCGAACTGCAGCAGACCACGTACGTGTCGATGCCATGTTTGGTCTGGATTTCAGGCCCGAGGATGCGGTGCGCAACGAACCCATAGAAGTGCGTGTACTGGAAGGTGACGAGGCGGTACAGGCGGCGTTCGAGGCCTTGACCAGTATCTGGGTCAAAGTGGGTCAGCACCCGCGGGAAACATTGCGCGTGCCTGGTGCCATCGCCCTGCCCCGCACTGCCATCGACAAGATCCTGCAGACCAATGCGACGCGTGTCGAACTGGGCAAGTTGATCGGTGCCATCGACAAAACCAACGACCGTCGCAACGTGTGGAACCGCTTCAAAGGCAGCGGAAATGGCATCGTGCCCAAGCAAGCCCTGCGTCTGACCAACGTGCTCACTGCGCCGTCGAACATCAACTTTTACTGGGATGACACCGGTTCGTCCGGCGCCCGCAAGATGGCTGGTGATCTGCTGCAAGAGTGGCACGAGCTACTCGACCAATACCATGACAAACAGGCAACGGTGCACCACTCCTCGGAAGCGGCTGCCGAGAATGCTCTCGTCTACGGCATCGACATGCTGGGCAAGCTGGACCCGCAGGAACAGGTCGCCATTCGCCGCCTGGTGCAGCCTCATATTCGTGCACGGGTCAGGAACGGCGACTCGAAGGTCAAACCCATCATCGCGCCAGTGCCCTTCGTGTATGAAACGGGTATTGCACCGCCCAAGATAAAGCGGCTCTCGAGTTACGAACCCAAAGTAGTGATCCGCAAGAACACCCGCTTGGCGTTGCTGGAGGAAGAGCCTTATGTGGAGGCAATGAATCTCTATCGTTACAAGGATAAGCATCGGGTTTATGGGCCTCTGCAAAAAAAGTCAGCTGAAGAGGGCTAGGGAGTTGATGGTTAAAGCCAGCTAGCAAGGAAGGCTGACGCCGTGCTGTCTATTAATAACATCATGATATGGTAAAGATGTTCACTTAACCCCTTCCCTCTCGACCTAACCACATTGAATTAAAACCTACGCCTGGCACCCTGCCCCACTTGGTGATCACTAGGTTGGTAATACGGAAATGAAAGCAACTCGTAGCGGGGCCTCATCATGATGTTATTAATTATGGCTAAAGGCATCCTGGTGAACGCAGCAAAGCAGCTTGGTGCTCCTAGCTGATCACCTTTGTGGAAGATTCACGGAGGAAACCATGTGCGACGGCGCGTCATGATGTTATCTATGGTTTTACGGTTAATTCAACGAGGTTGCCGGCCCCTTCTGCATCGCCTATAAAGCTGCTCTTCACTTTGATCAGGCTCTTCAAGTGTCCGCCGCCGCCCTCTCTGCACGAGAAACTTGCCAACTGCTTCGTGACGTCGCTCTAGGTATTCGCACCTTGCACCGTCTCGACGAAACGGATTGGGCCGATCCCTACGGCACAGCGATGACCGTCGGCGCCGACGGCTGGATCATCACCTTTCACAACCATGAAAACGGGCGCTTTCATTGCGAGCGTTGTGAAAGCCCGGACGGCCGCACCTACCTCTTCGATTCATCCCACCACTACGGCACCGACCCTATCGAGCTTCTAAGTACCTGGGAGCACACCAGGCTGGCGGAAATACTGGCGACTGTTTAAATCAAGGGTTCGATAGCGGCAACTGTCAATGCGAATCGTTTGCGGATAGAATCCGCTGCCATTTCGCTAGCCTCCCCTGCCTGGAACGATGAACCCATGCGTCGCACGTTACTTTCGCTGTGCCTGCTGCAAGCTGCCCCGGTGTCTGCCTGGGCCTCTGAACCCGTCGAAGCCAGCGGAAACCTCCAGCTCGAAGCGGTGAACATCGAGGCCAACAGTGACTATGAGCGCGCGGACGGTCCGGTCACGGGTTACAAAGCCACCCGTTCGATGAGTGCGACGCGCACCGACACGGCCCTGCACGAGACGCCGCAGTCGATCAGCGTCGTGCCCCGTGACGTATTGGAAGACACCGCCTCCACTCGCTTGCAGGACGCGCTGGATTACGCAGGGGGTGTCGGCCGCGCCAACAACTTCGGTGGTCAGGGCCTGACCACTTTCACCGTACGCGGCTTCACCACGGGCGAGTTCTACCGCAACGGTTTTCCAATCAATCGCGGCTACCCCAATGCGCCGGACGCCAATACCGTGGAACGCCTGGAAGTGATCCGCGGCCCGGCGACGAGCCTGTATGGCCGCGGTGATCCGGGCGGCACTTTCAACGTCGTCAGCAAGCAACCGCTGGCCGAGCGCAAGGTGACGATTGGCAGCCAGCTGAGCGATCAGGGCATGCACCGCGCCACGCTGGATGCCGGCGGGCCGCTCAGCGAGGATGGGCGCCTGGCCTATCGGCTGAACGTGTTGGGCGAAGGCGGCGAGAGCTTTCGTGACCATGTGGAAACCGAACGCTACGACATCGCGCCCGTGCTCAGCTGGCAAGCCAGCGACGCTACCAAAATCGTCTTCGAAGGCGATTTCATGCGCAACAACCATCCGCTCGATCGCGGCCTGACGCGCTACGCTACCCAGCGGGGCAGCGCTTCGCGCGACACCAATGTTTGGGAGCAAGGCCGTGACAACCTGCTGCACAACGACAACGACATGGCCCAACTCAGGTTCGAGCACCGCCTCGATGACGACTGGACCCTGGCCGGCGGGATGCAGTGGCTTGACGGCAGCCTCAAGGGCAATGCGGTCGAGGCCAACGCAGCGCCGCTGGATGGACGTACCCTGCAGCGCAACTTCAACTACCGCAAGCTGGAATGGACCGACCGCGACTATCAGCTGAACCTTACCGGCCATTTTGATACCGCAGGGTTTTCCCACACTTTGCTGGCCGGCGTAGAGTATGAAGATTATGACTACCGCTCGATCATCCAGCGCTCGTCCGCGGCGACCGGCACCTACCCCATCGACCTCTACAACCCGGTGCTCGGTCAGCCACGCCCGGCCCTCACCCGCACCACCACCCACGACACGGAAAACCTGAAAACCTGGGCCGCGTTCATTCAAGATCAGGTCGCATTGACCGAGCGCTTCAAAGTGCTCGCAGGCGTGCGTCTGGAGCGCTTCGAACAGGACTACGACAACCGCTTGCCAAGCTCTGTGGACTGGAAGGCCTCGCAGACCTCGGCAACACCACGGCTGGGCTTGATCTACGACCTTACCGATACGCTGGCGCTGTATGCCAACACCGCGCGGTCGTTCAAACCCAATAGCGGTGCAAGCCGCGATGGCGGCGGCTTCGATCCGGAACAAGGCAAGTCTTACGAGTTGGGCATGAAGTGGGAAGCCCTCGATCAGCAGCTGAGCATCGACGGCGCCGTCTACCACATCGTCAAGGAAAACGTGCTCACCCGTGATCCGGTCGACCCGACCTACAGCGTCGCGGCCGGCGAAGTCACCAGCCGTGGCCTGGACATCACCATCGCCGGCAACCTCACGCCACAATGGCGGATGATCGGCGGCTACGCCTACGTCGATGCGAGGGTGACCGACGACAACAACCTGCCCAACGGCACCCGCCTTGCCAACATTCCGCGCAACAGCTTCAGCCTGCTCAACACCTACGAGTTCCAGGACGGCGCAGCCAAAGGCCTGGGCCTGGGCGTAGGTTTGAAATACATCGATGACCGCGCCGGACAGACCGCAGCCCAGACCTACACCATGGACCGCTACAGCGTGGTCGATCTGCTGAGTTTCTATCAGGTGAACGATCACGTTCGCCTGAATTTGGAACTGCAGAATGTGTTCAACAAGGGCTACGACGAAGGCGCGTTCAACACGTACGCGTATCCTGGCGCACCGCGTACGGTTCAGGCGGGCGTGGCGTATACGTTCTGACCAAGAGCGATGACTGCCCAGGGCGAGATTTTCAGCTCATCCAATTGCCGCCATCGACATTATAGGTCTGGGCCACGACGTAGTCGCTTTCGTCGCTTGCCAGAAAGAGCGCCATGCCCACCAGGTCCTCGGCCGTGCCCATGCGACCGAAGGGGACTTCCTGGCTGACCAGACGCTTTTTCTCGCCCAGTGGGCGACTTTCGTACTTGGCGAACAACGCGTCGACGCCATCCCAGTGTTCACCCTCGACCACCCCCGGGGCGATGGCATTGACGTTGATCCGCTCCTTGATGAGATTGAGGCCGGCGGACTGGGTCAGGCTGATCACAGCCGCCTTGGTCGCACAGTACACACCTACAAGAGCCTCACCTCGCCGTCCTGCCTGACTGGCCATGTTGATGATCTTGCCCCCGTGCCCCTGGCCGATCATCTGCCTCGCGGCCGCCTGCAGGGTAAACAGCGTTCCCCCGACGTTGATCGCAAACAGCCTGTCGTAGCTCGCCCGGGTGATTTCGGTGATGGGCGCCAGGTCGAATAGCGCCGCGTTGTTGACGAGAATGTCCAGCTTGCCCGCGTGTGTCACCACACTGGCGATCGCTCGGTCGATGGAAGCTTGTTGGGTGACGTCCATTTCCACCGCGTAAGCCTGGGGGCCGAGTTCGATAGCCGTTGCCTGGGCTCGGTCCAGATCAATGTCGGCGATCGCGACAATGGCACCTTCACGTATGTACGCTTGCGCGAACGAGCGACCAATGCCTCGCGCAGAGCCAGTGATCAGTGCACTTTTACCGTTTAGTCGGTTCATCGAGTCAACCTTCGAGTTCGTGGAAACAAGGGCTTCAGGGCTTGGGATAACCGGCTCGCTTCATGTCGCGCTCGGTCGTTGACTGAGCGGACGCCAAGGCCTGATCCACGGACATCTGTCCGGTGAGCGCGGCGGAGAACAGCTTGCCGACCGATGTACCGATCGACTGGAACTCGGGAATTACCACATACTGAATGCCCACGTATGGAACAGGCTGGGCGGAAGGCTGCGAAGGATCGGCATGCTGCATCATCTGCAAGGTGACCTGAGCAAACGGCGCCGCTGCCAGGTAGGCGTCGCTGTAGGTCGACATGCGAGTGCCCGGCGGAACGTTGGTGATACCGTCCTTGTCGGTGACCAGCTGGATGTACTGTTTGGACGTCGCCCAGGTGACGAACGCCTTCGCCGCGTCCTTGTGCCGAGAGGTGGCGGGAATCGCCAACGACCAAGCGTACAACCACGATGAGCCCTTGTCGGTCACCTCAGTGGGCGCCGCAGCGAAACCAACACTGTCCACTACCCTGCTCTGCGCTTTGTCGGTGGTGAAGGAACCGGCCACGCTGGCGTCGACCCAGATCGCGCACTTGCCGCTGTTGAACAACGCCAACGTCTCGTTGAACCCATTGCTCGAAGCGCCGGGCGGCCCGTACTTCTTCAGCGTTTCGACATAGAACGTAGCAGCCGCCTTCCACTCGGGACTGTCGAGTTGAGGCTGCCATTGCTCGTTGAACCAACGCGCACCGAAGGCATTGGCCATGGTACTGAGCAAGGCCATATTCTCGCCCCAGCCAGCCTTGCCGCGCAGGCACATACCGTATTGGCCCTTGGATGCATCGGTCAACCTGGCCGCGAAACCGCCTAGCTGTGACCAGGTTGGCACTGGCGGCATGGTCAGCCCGGCGGCCTTGAACAGGTCGGTCCGGTAGTAGGTGACCGTACTTTCGCCGTAGAACGGCAACGCGTACAGCGTGCCGTTCACCGAGAGGCCTTGGCGGACGGCGGGAAAGATGTCGTCTACATCGTAGTCGGCTGGCAGATCCTTCATCGGTTCCAACCAGTTTTTTGCGCCCCACAGTGGCGTCTCGTAAGTACCGATCGTGAGCACGTCGAACTGGCCACCCTGCGTCGCGATATCGGTCGTCAAGCGTTGCCGCAACACGTTCTCCTCGAGCACGACCCAGTTAAGCGTGATGTCGGGGTGCTGTTGTTCGAAGAACTTGGACAGCCGCTGCATGCGGATCATGTCACCGTTGTTGACGGTGGCAATGGTCAACGTCTCAGCGGCCTGTCCGGCGACGGCAAATGAAACACTCGCGGACAGGATCAACGCATTGGTAATCTTCATGAAGTTCTCCGCGTCCAGCCGGTTCGACCGGAGCCGTTGTTATTGTTCTGGTGCGCCGAGCCGTTGGATCAGCGACAGGTCGAGTAAAGCAGCTGCCCGATCTGTACTCAAACGAACGGCGAATGGGCGATCGGTACTTTTTTGATCTTTTGCACCGTTGGGTTTCGAGGCAAAAAAGTATCGGAACGCTGTCATTGACGGGCTACCGATGGAGCGGGATTTCAGAGTATGGTTGAACCCGTCGACCTGCAGAATCATGAAAAAAACAACGATAAAAGGGGCACTCGATGCCTGATGACCGCGCCACTGTGTTCGAGTACCGTCAGCCAGATCTGGAAGTGATCCTGGCACGACCAGACCAGACCTTTCGCTGGTACGAGCATGACTACCCCTATTCCCTGGCACGCTGGAACCATCATCCCGAGTTCGAAATTCATTTGATCCGGCAAGGCAGCGGCAAGCTAGTGGCAGGTGATTACATCGGCCCCTTCGGACCCGGTCACGTCGCACTGATCGGCCCCGGTTTGCCCCACGACTGGATGGGCGATCTGGCAACGGGTGAACGGTTGGTCGCTCGCGACGTCGTACTGCAGTTCGACGGCACCACGCTGCTGGAGTGTCGTAGTGTGTGGCCCGAACTGGCGGAGCTCAAAGGCCTGTTCGACCGAGCTCAGCGCGGAATCGAGTTTCACGCGGCGACAGCGGTCGAGGCAGCGGACCTGCTGGAACGTATAGGGCAAGCGAATGGCCTCAGGCGCCTGACGCTGTTCCTGCAGCTCATCGATACCTTGGCAAACGCGCCGGCCAGTGAATTCCGCGTTCTGGCCAGCGCCTGTTATTCCCCGTCCCTCGACGAATACAGCACACAGCGTATCAATCAGGCGTTCGACTACCTCACCCGGCAACTGACTGCCGAGGTACGCATGTCGGTGATCGCCGCGCAGCTGGGCATGAGCGAGGCGGGTTTCTCGCGTTTTTTCAAACGCATGACCGGCCATGGTTTCATCGACCTTATGCGCAAGCTGCGGGTCCAGCGAGCCTGCAGGCTGCTCGCCCAGACCCAGCGATCGGTGGCCGATATCTGCTTCGAAGTCGGCTACGAGAACTTGTCCAACTTCAACCGGCACTTTCGCCACGAGATGCAGCAGACGCCCAGCGAGTATCGACGTCTTACAGCCGTCTGACCCATACAGGAGCAAGAATCGACATGCAGTTACCTTCAGTGGTGGTGTTCGGTGAAGCACTCACCGATCTGGTCCAGACCACGCCCGGTCGCTGGCAAGGCTATCCAGGCGGCGCGCCGTGGAACGTGGCGCGGGCGATGAGCCGATTGGGGGTATCGACGGCGTTCGCGGGGTCGATCAGTACCGATTCGCTGGGCGATGAGCTGTACCGACAGTCCGAAGCTGCCGGGCTGGACCTGCGTTACCTGCAGCGCGTCGAGGCCGATCCACTGGTGGCGATCGTGCCGTCCAGCCACCCTCCCCGTTATTTTTTCGCCGGTGAGGCCGATCTGCATTTCGATGTGCAGCTGCTGCCCTCGGGGTGGCTGGCGGCTGCGCAATTGTGTCATTTCAGCTGCATCAGCCTGGCCCGGCAGCCGTTGGCTGACAAGCTGGTCGAGGTGGCGCGGGAGGCGAAGCGGCATGGCAAGCTGATCAGCTATGACCCCAACTGGCGCAACCTGATGGATGCTCGATACCGCGAGGTGACGTTCCCCGCGATGGTCGCGCTGGCGGACATCATCAAGCTGTCGGATGAGGATCTGCGGCAGATCTATCCTGGCTTGAGCGAAGAGCAGGCCCTGCAGCAGTTGCGCGAGATGAATGAAGGGGCACAGGTTCTGTTTACCCGCGGCGCCGAGGGCATGGTGCTGTTTACGCTCGACAGCAAGGTCGAACAGGCGGCTATCGCCGTCGAAGTAGCCGACACCGTTGGCGCCGGCGACGCGAGCATGGCCGGCTGGCTGGCGTCGAGCCTGCTGGGTATCGAAGCCCCCCAAGCCCGGCTGGCGTTTGCTGCGGCCTGTGCCTCGGTGTCCTGCGCCAATGCCGGGGCCTATGCGCCCAGCCGCGCAGAAGTTGAGCAGCTGCTGTCGCGTTGAAGCGGTGTGTCAGGTAGACCGGGGTGCGCGCTTCGCGGCCACGGGCCGCTCCTACAGGAGGGCGGCGTGGTGTGTCAGGGTAATTGGGGTGCGCCCTTCGCGGTCCATGACCGCTCCTACAGGGAGGCACACCCACGGGGCACATGCACGGTGTGCATGTAGGAGCGGTCTGTGGCCGCGAAAAGGCCGGCGCGGTGTATCAGGCTGAAGGCGCTTGAAGGTATTCGGATATCTCGACGAGGTTCAGGTCCGGATCGCGGACGTACACCGAGCGAATGGGGCCGGTGGCACCGGTGCGCTTGACCGGCCCTTCGAGGATGGGCCACGGATGACCCTCAAGCCGTTCGATCACCTGCTCCAGGCTGCAACTGGCGATGAAACACAGGTCCAGTGCACCGGGCACAGGCAAGTGCGCCTTGGGCTCGAACTCATGCCCACGCACATGCACGTTGATTTTCTGATGGCCGAAGACAAACGCCACGCGCCCTTCCCCAAAGCTTTCCAGTCGCATGCCCAGCACGTCGATGTAGAAACCCTTGCAGGCCTCAAGATCGATGGTGGTAAGGACGATGTGGTCGAGGTGATCGATCATCTGGGGCCCTTTTCATTTACGGTACCTGACTCAACGATCCAGCGCATCGCGCTACGCTGGCCCGCGATTGGTCAATCATGCCGAACGCGTCGAACCCGTGCAAAGTCAGTGCGCAGGTTACATCCCTGCACTTGATGTCTACCAATAGACCATCGCCCGCCACAGCCGTTTAATCGACGTTCACCGTCGGCGCGGTGAACGTCCATGGGCAGCCTCAACCGATTGGCAATTGACCGGTGACGATGGCCGTGACCAGGAAGATCCCGAACATCGGCAACGACCACTTGAAGAACTCCTTCTGGTATTCGCCGAAGGTCATTTCGGTGCGGTTCATCAGCAGGAACAGCCAGGCCACCGTAGGGCTGGCGTAGCGCAGCGCCTGGCCCATGAACGAGGCGACGCCGATTTCAGTGGGCGTGATGCCGAAGCTGTAGGCAATGGGCGCAACCACCGGCAGGATGCCGAAGTAATAGGCGTCCACCGGCAACGCATAGCAGGCCAGCGCGCCGAGGAACGCAAAGATCAGCGCCGTGTGGCTGCCCATCGACTCGGGAATCAGGCTGGCCATGTGCTCGGCCACCGCAGCGGCCATCCCGCTGCCATTGAAGATCCCAAGAAAACACCCTGCCGCCAGAATGATCGAAGCCACTGCCACCGCATCGCCGCCATTGGCAGTGATCCGCTCACGCTGTTCCACCGCGGTGTAGTTGACGGTCAGCGCCAGCGCCGTGCCCAGCATGAACACCACCGCGCCACTGGCCCAGCCGGCGATCAGGATCACCAGCATGCCCACCGTCAGCGCCAGGTTGAAGAGAAACAGCTTGGGCCGCTTGAGCTCTTTGTCGTGGTCTTCGATGACCGTGACCATCTCGGCAATCTGTTGCGGGGTAACGATGACTTTCTCGCCAGCGACGAAGCCCAGGCGCTTGCGCTCCTTGATGCCCATCAGGTACGCCATGCCGAACACATAGATGAACGACACCCCGAGAATCGGCAGGATCGCCACGAACAGCGTGTTCACCTCAAGGTTGAGCACTGCGGCAGCGCGCGCCAGCGGCCCGCCCCACGGCAGGCAATTGCCCAGCCCGCAAGGCAGGATGATCAGCATGGCCAGGTTGGACAGCTTCATGCCCATCTGTTTGTACAGGGGCAGAAAGGCGGTGGTGATGATCAGGATGGTGGTGGTGCCGTCGCCATCCAGGGTCACTACCGACGAGGTGAACGCGGTCACCAGAATGATCTTCAGCGGGTCGCCGTTGGCCTTGCGGATCAGGTAGGTACACAACGGATCGAACAGCCCCACGTTCATCATCAGGCTGAAGTACAGCACCGCGAACAGAATCATCACTGTAGGGTTCACGGTCCCCAGGGAGATCTTGCCGTCCGCTCCCTGGGAATAGAACAGGCCTTCCTTGATCCACTTGATGATCATGTCCAGCGGCACGCCGCTGAGCAGGCACACCAGCACGCCGACCGCCAGCGAAACCACGATCAGGCCGGTAAAGGGCGAAAGTTTTTGCTTGATCACCAGCAGCAGGAACGAGGTGATCAACGTATAGCCCAGAATGGTCAGCATCCGAACGTCTCCACATATTATTTTTATCGAGAGAGGCAGCGTCTGTTGCGCAGGCTCGGTCTTGGCCACCGAGCCTGCGGGGCCCTACCGGCCCTGCAACAACTGGGTGACCCAGTCAGGGGCCAGCTCCGGCAGTGGCTCGCCGTTGTCGCGGCAGCGGACGTACTGGTCGATCACCTCGCGACGCTGTTCTTCATAGATGCCTTTCTTTTCCGACGCTTCCAGCACTTCCAGCAGCCGCGCACGGGGTACCACGGTGACACCGTCGTAGTCACCGAACACTAGGTCACCGGCGGCCACCTCCACACCGGCACAGGTGACGGTGGTGTTGATCTTGCCTGGCCCCTGCTTGCCGGGGCTGCGCTGCATGAAACCCTTGGCATACACAGGAATGTCGAGCTCGGCCAGCGGCAGCTTGTCACGCACGCAACCATCGATGACCAGCCCGGCAAGGCCAACGGCCTGCGCCGCCCCCGCCATCAGATCACCGATGTACGCACGCCCGGGATAACCCTTGCCAGCGACCACCAGAACATAGCCAGGCTGCCCCTGGTACACCGCCACGTGGATCGGAAAGTTGTCGCCATCTTCGGTGTCCACGGTGTAGGCGGTGCCGAGCATGACCTTGCGGTCGTCCAGCGGCATCAGATCGGCGTCCATGGCGCCGTTGCGGGCAATGCCGAGCTTGGCCATGCCATCGCACAGCTGTGCGGGGCTGAGCTTGCGGAATCGGTCGAGCAGGTCCTGGGGAATCAGCTCGGGCAGGGGCAGGTAGTGTTCGGTATTCATGGCGTCTTCCTCAGGAGTGTTTGACCATCTGGCGAATGGCGTCGCGGTAACCGAGATCGCTGCCATCGGCGCCCAGCAGGGTTTGCCAGTCGGTGGCGGCGAGCTTTTCCAGCTGCTGGTGGCTGGCCCTGGACATGGTGGCGTCGACCCCGGCGTCTTCGAGGGTGGTGACCACGTCGTCCATCTCGGCGCTGCGCCGCTTGGCGTGGATCAGCGTGCGCGCTGTGAAGGTGTTGGCCAGCTGCTCGACGGTCTTGCCGTTGAGCGATTCGCCGAGAGAATCGACCAGGGTGTCGAGCACACCGAACTTCTCCCCTGCCTGGAAGGCTTCGAGCAGCAGTTGCGGCAGGCCTTTCATCACCACGCTTTTGAGCATCTTGATCGCCGACGCGGCGCCGGCCTCGGCGTCCAGCACGGTCAGGTGCATGCCATAGGGAGTGAACGCGTCGGCGAACGCACGTGCACCGTCGCCGGCCAGCAGCATGGGTACCCGATGGTTGTTGCCGGGCACCGTACCCATCACCGCAGCGTCGCAGAAGGCCACGCCAGGGGCCCTGGGCAGCGCGGCGATGGCTTGCTTGACGGTGGGCGCGGCCGAGTTCATGTCGACATAGGTCTGCCCGGCCAACAGCAGCGGCAACACGCGCTCGGCCACGGCCAGTGCGCTGCTGGCACTGGTCAGGCAGGCCACGAAACGTGCGCCCTGGCAGGCGCTTTCCAGCGAATCGAAGAGTGTGACGCGAGTGTGCTCGGCGCGCTGGCGGATCGTCGCGCCGCGCTGGGGGTCATCTGCCTGGGCATCGAAGGCGCCAATCTGCAGATCGCCCTGAGTGCGCAAGCCGGTGGCAAGGTGGTAGGCCGCTTCGCCAAACCCGATGAAAAGCAGTTCCATCAGCGTGTTCCTTGTTTGTATTGTTATTGATGGGGCTGGAGCAAGGCCTGTGCCAATTTCTGAGGAGAGCCTTTTTACACAGTGCAATCAATGACTTGCAGAAACAAAGCGCGAACACTATTTAGCCATCGGATTGCAAATCCATTGCATTTCATTGCAAAAGCTTTCATCAGCCTTTAGCGTGCAATGACTACGCTCCAACAACTGCCCATCCACCAGGAGCGATTCCATGCTCGGCAAACTGGCTGTCATCTCTCCGTCCACGACCCTTACCGCGGTGATGAATCAGGTGCTGGAGAAACGTGGACTGCACGTGGCCGTGGTGGAAGCCGCGCAACATCAGGCGGTACTGATGGCGCAACGGGTGATCGACGAAGGTGCCAGCGTCCTGATCAGCCGTGGCAAGACCGCCAGCGTGCTGCGCGAGCACTTTCAGGTACCGATCGTGGAGGTGCGCCATACGTTCTTCGACTGCATCAATGCCTACCATAAAGCCTTGGTGGTGTCGGACCGCATCGCCTTCCTGGCCACCTCCGACGGCTATGCTGCGATCCTTGCGAAGGCAAGCCCGTTCATGCCAGCGGTGACCATCTGCCCGATCGAACCTTTCGGCAGCGCGCAAAGCACCGACGCGCAACTGGACCGCTTGCAGGAACAGGGTATCGAGGTGGCTATCGGCGGCTTGTCCCTGGAGCAGGCCGTCAAAGCTCGCGGCCTGCACTACATCATGTCCGACGCCGATGCCGACGCCGCCTTCGATGCCATCGACGAAGCCCTGCACCTGCTGCGCATCGAGCAGGAACGACTGCACAAGCGTCTGGAGCTGCAGGGACGCTACGAGATGATCCGGTCCATCCTCGACTGTGTCTCCGAAGGCATCTTCAGCATCGACAGCCACGGCGTGATTACCAACATGAACAGCGTTGCCACCCACTACCTGGGCAGCGTGCGTTGTGGCGACAATGTGGCCGGCCTGCTGGCGCAGGACTACTTCGGCCGTGTGCTGGGCAAGGCCGAAGCGGTGCGCGGTGCCTTGATCAACCTGGGGCGCCTGTCACTGACCCTGAGCATCGCGCCGATCACCTTGGGCGACCAGGTGATCGGCGCCGTCGCGACCCTGCAGAAGCAGACCGAAATCAAGGCCATCGAGCAGAAGATGCGCCGTCAGCTGGCGCGCCAGCACGTGGCCGAGAATACCTTCGCATCGATCATCGGCAGCAGCCCGGCACTGGCCAAGGCCAAGCGCCTGGCGCAGACCTTCGCTGCGGTGGACAGTACGGTAATGATCGAAGGCGAAACCGGTACCGGCAAGGAGTTGTTCGCCCAGAGTATCCACAACGCCTCGAAGCGGCGCCATGGCCCGTTCGTGGCGATCAACTGCGCCGCCTTCGCCCCCGGCGTGCTGGAGAGCGAGCTGTTCGGCTACGTGAAGGGGGCGTTCACCGGCGCCTTGACCGAGGGCAAGGCCGGGGTATTCGAGCTGGCCCACACCGGGACGATCTTTCTCGACGAGATCAGCGAAACCTCGGCGGAAATCCAGCTCAAGCTGTTGCGCACGCTGCAGGAGCGCAAGGTAGTGCGTATCGGCGACGACAAGGTCACGCCAGTGGACATTCGCATCATTACGGCCAGCAACAAGCGCTTGCCGCAGTTGGTGGCGCAGGGGCTGTTCCGCGAGGATTTCTTCTACCGCATCTGCGTACTCAAGCTGCAGCTGCCTGCCCTGCGCGAACGGCGCCAGGACATTCCCGAACTGGTGGCCCACTTGCTGGTCAGCTTCGGCATGCCAGCCGCCGTTCCTGGAGCAGCCCTGCTGGCGCGCCTTAGCGAGCATGAGTGGCCAGGCAACATTCGCCAGCTGGGCAACATCGTCGAGCGCCTGGCGGTCATGGGCCAGGGCCGCGAAATGACCGGAGCGTGGGTGGAAGAAGCGCTGGAAGACCTGCCCTCGCCCGCCCAGTCCCTGCCTCAAGCGCCCCCAATGCTGAGCCGCAGCGAACGGCAGGTCCTGCTCGAGGCGTTGCACAGCGTGCGGGGCAACCGCGAACAGGCCGCCCGCTTGTTGCAGATCAGTACCACCACGCTGTGGCGGCGGATGAAGAAGTACCAGGACCTGGACCCGGATGCATTCGCGGTGACCCGTCTATGCGGGTCCTAGGATGCATCTGCCTAGCGCTAGGTTGCGGCGCTGGAATAGCTCAGGAGTAGGCTTGGGAAATCTGCCCCACCGGCTGTTTGTGGCGCAGCGTCTGCTGTCGCGCGAGCTGCGCCTGGACCGTGGCGACCGCCTCGAGCACGCGGTGCGTCCAGCTCTGGTCATCCGGGCGCACCACGACCACGCGAAAACCATGCTCGTGGCCTTCGCTCTGCACGCCCTCGGAGTCGTCGACGTGCAGGTCGATGTCGAAGGCCGGCGGAAACTTCGACGGCGAGAGGCTCATGCCATGGCTGGCCAGGGCGCGGCTATGGACTTCGCTGTTGACCACGCCGTCCACGCGGATACCGTGCAGCAACAGCCAGCGCTTGATATAGGCCGGTGTGCGCCCGGAAGAGGTATACACCCAGATGCTGCAGCCCTGACGACGCAGTTCCCGCGTCAGCGAGCGGGTACCGATGCGCAGCGGCTCGCCCAGCCAGCGGTGCACGAAGCCCGGCAGCCAGTTCTGTTCGGCTTCGCTGTGATGGGGCAGGCAGGCCAGGGTGTCGTCGATGTCGAATGAGATACGCACGCGCGGACGGTTGAACGGATTCATCGGAGTAAGACCTGTGATCGCTTGCCACATCGTTTTGGGCCACGGTTGAATTGAAGCGCTGTGCTCGCATCGGTCAGCGCGCTGTGTCTGGTTCATCGACCCCTGCCCTCGTGCATGGCCAGCTGCTTGTGGCTGAGGAAGAACTTCTTCGGGTCCGGTGCCTGCTCTTCGAGGAAGGCGGCGTATTTCTTCTTGATCTTGGGCAATTCGTAGAGCGCCTTGACGCCATGCTTGGCGGAGTTGCGGATCACCGACGAAGGGTTGAAATAACCCTGCGCATTATCCAACGACAGCACGAAAGGCGGAAGCCCGGCGCGGATCAGCAGATAGCTGACGATCAGCGAACCGGTGCGGTTGTTGCCTTCGATGAACAGCTGCGGCTTGCTGAGGATGCGCACGTAGACGCCGGCGGCGCGCTTCCACACCGACTCGCTGCGGTACGTGCAGTACCAGTTGTACAGATCCTTGATGCCACCTTCGGTGTTGTTGAAGAAATGCTCTTCGGTGGCGGCCAGGTGCTGAGCAAACTCCACACGCCGCGCCGGGTCACGCCCGCACAGCACCGTGGCATTGATTTCCAGCATCAGGTTGACCTGTTGCAGGTCGAACAGGTCAACCCCTGCTGCCACGTATTCGTCGACCAGGGCATAGCCGGCCAGGACGTTCTCCACGACCTCGTCCGTCAACGGATCACGCTGCTCGGTGAAGTGCTCGCTGAGCTCGGCGAAGCGGCCCTGCACTTCGCGCAGGGCTTCTTCGATGGCGGGCAGATCAAGACGACGCGTTGCAGACATGAATATTCCTGGACTCGATGGGTGAAACGGCATCCTGCCGCTGGCTAGCTGAACTTGCCGCTGATGTAGTCGCCAGTCATCTGTTCGCGCGGGTTTTCGAAGATCTGCGCAGTCGGGCCCATCTCCACCAGGTAGCCGGTGCGGGTCCCCTGGGAAATGTCCACCGAAAAGAACGCGGTGGTGTCGGCGACGCGTATTGCCTGCTGCATGTTATGGGTTACCAGCGCGATGGTGTAGTCCTTCTTGAGCTCCACCATCAGCTCTTCGACGCGGCGCGTGGCGATCGGATCGAGGGCCGAGCAGGGTTCGTCGAGCAGCAGCACTTCAGGCTCCGTGGCAATCGCGCGGGCGATGCACAGGCGTTGCTGCTGGCCGCCGGACAGCGACAGGCCGCTGACCTTGAGCTTGTCCTTGACCTCGTCCCACAGCGCCGCGCCCTGCAGCGCATGCTTGACCCGATCACCCAGGTCGCCCTTGTAGCGGTTCAGACGCAGACCGAAGGCGACGTTGTCGAAAATGCTCATGGAAAACGGGTTGGGCTGCTGGAAGACCATGCCGATGTAACGGCGCACCACCACCGGATCCACGCCCTTGCCATACACGTCCTGGCCGAGGAAATGCACGTGGCCTTCGAAACGGAAGCCCTTCACCAGGTCGTTCATGCGGTTCAGGCTGCGCAGCACGGTGCTCTTGCCACAACCCGAGGGACCGATGAAGCCGGTGATCTTGTTCTTCTCGATCGGTACGTGGCTGTCGCGCACGGCCATGAAGTTGCCGTAGAAAATCTTGTCGAGCTTGCAGTCCATGACCACAGGTGCCTGGGTCGCGAACGGGACGGCTTTTTGCACGGATAGTACACTCACAATATAGGTGCTCCCATTCTCAGAACTTGGGCTTGCCGAAAACACGACTGACAATGTTCACAAACAGCACGATCATCACCAACACGAGGGAGGCCGCCCAGGCGAGCTCCAACTGGTTGTCGAAGGGCATGCCGGAAAAGTTGTAGATCAGCACGGCCAGCGACGCGGTGGGGTTCATCACCGCCAGGTTGCCTTCGTGGTAGATCCAGTAGTTGCTGAACAGCGCGGTGAACAACAGCGGAGCGGTTTCGCCCGCAGCCCGTGCCACGGCGAGCATGACCCCGGTGAGGATCGCCGGCATGCCGGTGGGCAGGATGATCTTCCAGATCACCTGCGAGCGCGTGCAACCCATGCCATAAGCGGCGTCCTTCATCACCTTGGGCACCATCTTCATGGACTCCTCGGCGGTCAGCACCACGATCGGCAGCATCAGCACGGCCAGGGCCACCCCGCCCGCAGGCGCGGAATAGGTACCGGTAGTCATCACCACCAGCGCGTAGGCGAACACCCCGGCCAGAATCGACGGCAGGCCGGTGAGCATCTTCGCCGCGAACCGCGCGGCGTTGGCCAGTTTGCTGTCGGGCCCAAGCTCGGCGAGGAACACCGCTGCCATGATGCCGACAGGTACCGCGATCGCCGCCGCGATACCGACCATCACGAAGGTGCCGGCCATGGCGTTGCCGAAGCCGCCGCCGGTTTCGAAACCGGTCGGTGGCAGCTCGGTGAACACTTCCAGGCTCAGGCGCGCGCCGCCACGGGTGATCAACATGTACAGCACCGACAGCAGGGGCACGCTGGCGATCAGCGCGCCGCTCCAGACCAGTGTGGTCAATACCAGGCTGCGCAGGGCGCGGCCTTCGAACTTGCGCTGCAGGCTGGGCAACGCGGCGGTAGGAGTACTCAGGCTTGTCATTATTTGCTACCCCGTTGCGCGTAGACCATGAGCATGGAGCCGATGAGGTTGACGATCAGGGTGATCAGCATCAACACCAGTGCCGCGTACATCAGCACTTCGATCTCGCTGGGCCCGGCCTCCGGGAAGTTCAGTGCCAACAGCGCTGCCAGGGTGTTGGCCGGAGCGAACAGCGACAGCGAGATGTTGTTGGCGTTGCCCACCAGCATGGCCAGGGCCATGGTTTCACCCAGGGCTCGACCCAGGCCCAGTACCAGCGAACCGAAGATACCGGTTGCCGCCGAGGGCACCATGACCTTCAGGATCGCTTCCCAGTGGGTGGTACCCATGCCGTAGGCGGCTTGCTTGGTTTTCATCGGCACGGCGGTCAGGGCGTCCTGGGACACCGCGGCGATGGTTGGCAAAATCATGATGGCTAGCACCAGCGCAGCCGGCAGCAGCCCGGGCCCGCTCAGTGATGTGCCGAAAAAGGGAATCCAGCTCAGTTCGGTGTGCAGCCAGGTGGTCAGCGGGCGGATGGCCGGAATCACCACATAGATGCCCCACAGGCCGTAGACGACGCTTGGAATGGCCGCGAGCAGTTCGACGATTGTGCGGAATACCGCCGCCAGCTTGGCAGGCAGGAAATCCTGGGTCAGGAAGATCGCCATGCTGATGCCGAAGAAACCGGCGATGACCAGGGCGATCAAGGCGCTGTACAGCGTGCCCCAGATGGCCGGGAGAATGCCGTACTTGCCTTGGTTGACATCCCACACGGTGCCGAACAGCACGTCGAAGCCGTGTTTTTCCATGCCGGGCAGTGCCTTGCGCCCTACTTCGAATACCAGGGCAAATACCACGGCCAGAATCAGCACCACACCGACGCGCGCAAGCGCACGGAACGTGCGATCGACCAGAAAGTCCTTCGTCGAAGGCGGCTGGCAGGCTGAGTCCGGGTTATCCGGTACAACGAAAGGGCTGTTCATTGATTAATTCCGGGGTGTGGAAGTAGACCTCGCCCGACCCGGCAGCGAAGCCAGGACGGGAGAGGTCTCGCGCATGTCACTGGATATTGGCGCTGGCTTTGCGAACCTGCTCCACAACCGACGGCGGCAGCGGGATGTAGCCCATCGAATCGGCGATCTTCTGGCCTTCGGTCAGGCTGTACTCGATCATGTCGCGCATGGCCTTGGCCTTGGCCGGATCTTCGTTCTGCTTGCGGAAGATCATCCAGGTGTAGGTGGTGATCGGGTAGGACTTCTCACCTTCTGGATCCGGCAGCCAGGCCACCAGGTTTTCCGGCATCTTCACCGCGGCCAGGGCCTCGGCACCGCTTTCGGCATTCGGTACCACGTACTTGCCGGCCTTGTTCTGCAGTTCGGCGAAGTCGACCTTGGCCAGTTTGGCGAAGCCATACTCGATGTAGCCGATCGCGCCAGGGGTCTGGCGAACGGTGGCGGTCACGCCGTCGTTCTTGGGCGATTTGATGAACTTGTCACTGGCAGGCCAGTTGACGGTGTTGCCCTCGCCCAGGGTCTGCTTGAACGCCGGGTTGATGGTTGCCAGGTGCTTGGTGAACACTGCGGTGGTGCCACTGGAGTCGGCGCGCACGACCACGGTGATGGGCATGTCGGTGAGTTTCAGATCCGGGTTGGCAGCGACGATCTGCGGATCGTTCCACTTGGTGATCTTGCCCAGGAAGATGTTGGAGTAGACTTCACGCGGCAGTTTCAGGCCCTTGGGGCTGCCCGGCAGGTTGTAGGCCAGGACGATTTCGCCCGCGGTCATCGGCAGCAGTTGCGCGCCTTCGGCCACCTTGGCGATGTCTTCATCTTTCATGGCCGAGTCGCTGGCAGCGAAATCGACGGTCTTGTTCAAAAAGTCCTGTACGCCCGCACCGCTCCCCTTGGACTGGTAGTCAACGGTAACGCCAGCGGTTTTCTTGCTGAAGTCCTTGAACCAGGTGAGGTAGATCGGGGCCGGAAAGCTGGCGCCGGAGCCGGTCAACCGGACGCTTTCGGCAGCGAAGGCCATGGAGCTGGCGCTGAGCGAAACGGCAACGGCGAGCGCGGCAGACTTCATCAAACTTTTCATCTAAGGAACTCACTGAGATAAAGGGCAACGGAACTGTGCACAGCTTTTGTTACGGTTTGATGAATCCGACGACCGGCAGTGACTCTTTCGCGGACGACGCGTGCGTAAATCTCATCGAGTTGTTGTAACCTCGCCCGGCGCCAGCGCAGGCGATGCCTGCTGCCATGGCTCAGGCCTTCATCATTTTTACGCCTGGTTGCTCGCCGGAGCTGGCAACCGCTCAAAGAGAATCCGAACATGCGGCATTCCATGATCAACCGTTGGTGCATGGGCTTGCTGGCCCTGTGCCTGTGGGCCACCCTGCCCGCCCATGCCGAGCCTGCCCCGGCACCGCCGGCCAATACCGCCAGCGCCCCGGTCGAAGTGCTGGCCACACCCGCACAGCTCAGCGACCAGCTCGACCAGATTCGCCAGAAGGTCTCGACTGCCGCCAACGATGACCTGCTTGCCAGCCTGCGCCAGGCAGCGCTGCAGGTGCAGCGTCAGGCCGATGCGTTGCTGGCTCGCCAGGGCGTGGACATGGGGCATCTGGATGACCAGCTCAACGTGCTTGGCGCAGCGCAACCGGAGGAGCCGCAGACCCTGACGGCCCAGCGCCGCACGCTGACCAACCAGAAGAAGGCCTTGACCACCGACCAGGCCGACACCACGGCGCTGAGTACCTCGGCCGGTGACCTGGCGATCCAGATTCTCAACCTGCGGCGCAACCTGCTGGACACCCAGATCAGCACCCGGTCCGCCAGCCCGTTGAGTTCCGCGTTCTGGTCCAGCCTGATCCAGCCCACCGATGACGACGTCAGAAAGCTGGGCAGCCTGTGGCAGGACGTCTCTCAGGTCTTCGACAGCGCCCTGGCACCCGGCTCGCGCGGCACGTTCATCACGATCGTGCTGGGCGCCCTGCTGGTATGGGTGGTGGCCCGACGGCTGATCGAGCGGCTGCTGGTGCGGGCCATGATCCGCTGGTTCCCCGAAGGTCGGCTGCGCCGCAGTACCCTGGCCCTGGCCACCGGGCTGACCACGGTGCTGACCATCAGCGCGGCGACCTCTCTGCTGCAGTGGGGCATCGTCAGCCATTCGCAACCCAGCGCCAATGTGTTGAACCTGATCGAACAGGTGCAGACGCTGATCCTGTTCTGCGCCTTCATCGTCGGCATGGGCCGCGCCCTGCTGATGCTGCCCAACCCGTCCTGGCGCCTGCCCAACATTCCCGACCCGATCGCCAGCGCCATTGGCAACTTGCCAGCCGTGCTTGCCCTCGCACTGATGTTCACCGGCACTTTCGAACGGATCAACAGCGTGATCGCCAGCAGCCTGGCGCTGTCGGTCGCGGTCAACGGCCTGACCGCGCTGCTGGTAGCGTCGATCTTCGTCTACGGCCTGGTGCGTGTGCGCCAAACGCGTCGCCGCTTCACCCTCGAGCGCACCGCAGGCTTCGTCGGCCTGATTCCGTTCATCCTCTCGGTGTGGATCGGCATCATCGTGCTCGGGCTGCTGAGCGGCTACCTGACGCTGGCCTACGTGCTGACCGTCAAGCTGCTGTGGATCAGCCTGGTCACCTCGACCGCGTACCTGCTGACGGTGTTCTTCGTCGACATCTGCGAAACCCTGCTCTCGCCCAAGCAGTCCGGCGGCCAGGCCCTGGGGGCCATGCTCGGCTTGTCGCCACGGCATCAGGCCCAGGCCAGCACCCTGCTGGCCGGCGTGGGCCGAACCTTGCTGCTGTGCGTTGCGCTGATTCTGGCCTTCATGCCGTCGGGGTCGAACCCCAGCGAACTGCTGGCCAGCTTCGCCCGGCTGGACGTGGGCAGCAAATCCCTCGGCGCCTTCAACATCGTGCCGGGCGATATCCTGATTGCCGTGCTGTTGCTGGTCGGCGGCCTGTTCAGTATCCGCGTCCTGAAGAACTGGCTGGGGGATCGGCTACTGCCGGAAACCAACATGGACGCCGGCATGCGCGCCTCGCTGGTGACTCTGGTCGGCTACATCGGCTTCGTGCTGTTGGGCATCGCAGTGCTGTCGACGCTGCGCATCAGCCTGACCAACCTGACTTGGGTGGTCAGCGCGCTGTCGGTCGGTATCGGCTTTGGCCTGCAGGCAATCGTGCAGAACTTCATCTCCGGATTGATCCTGCTCACCGAGCGGCCGGTCAAGGTCGGCGACTGGGTCAGCCTGGCTGGCGTGGAGGGGGATATCCGCCGCATCAACGTACGCGCCACGGAAATCCAGATGGGCGACCGTTCGACGGTGATCGTGCCCAATTCGCAGTTCATTACCCAGAACGTGCGCAACGTGACCATGGGCAACGCGCTGGGCGTGGTGGGCATCACCCTCACCCTGCCGCTGGACACCGACGTGCTGAAGATTCGCGAGCTGTTGATGACTGCCTATGCCGAGCACGAAGCGGTCCTGGCCGAGCCGGCTCCGTCGGTCACCTTCAAGGACCTGACCAGCGCTGGCCTGCTGATCAGCGTCAGCGGCTTCGTCAACAGCCCGCGTTCGGTGGGAACCGCGCGCAGTGACCTGCTGTTCACCATCCTCGACCGCCTGCGTACCATGGGCGTAGCGCTTTCGGCGCCACAGAGCATGCTGCTGATCAACGAAAAAGGCGAAGCCAGCCCGGCGCCGGAGAATGGCTCGATCAGCTGATTGTCACCCGGTAGTGGACAGTGAAACGCTGTCCACCCGATTTATCCTCCCTCAGGTCGAAGCTAGTCTAGCCTCAGTTCCAACACACCCCCAGCGAACCGAGAGGACCCGACCATGACCCACACGACCTACAACCGCCTGAACAAAGACGATGCCGTAGTTCTGCTCGTCGACCATCAAACCGGCCTGATTTCGCTGGTGCAGGACTTCACGCCGAACGAGTTCAAGAACAACGTTCTGGCCCTGGCCGACCTGGCCAAGTTCTTCGAGCTGCCGACCATCCTCACCACCAGCTTCGAACAGGGCCCGAACGGACCGCTGGTGCCAGAGCTCAAGGAAATGTTCCCGGACGCGCCCTACATTGCGCGGCCGGGCCAGATCAACGCCTGGGACAACGAAGACTTCGTGGCCGCCATCAAGGCCACCGGCCGCCGGCAGATCATCATCGCAGGCGTGGTCACCGACGTTTGCGTCGCATTCCCGACCCTGTCGGCGCTAGCCGAGGGCTTCGAGGTGTTCGTCGTCACCGATGCGTCCGGCACCTTCAACCACACCGTGCAGCAGGCTTCCTGGGCACGGATGTCGGCAGCGGGCGCACAGCTGATGAACTGGTTCTCGGTGGCCTGCGAGCTGCATCGCGACTGGCGCAACGACATCGAAGGCTTGGGCAACCTGCTGTCCCAGCGCATTCCCAACTATCGCAACCTGATGAACAGCTACTCGGCCCTGGCCAACAAGTAAGGCAAAAAAAAGCTCCTCCTCGGCATAGGGCCGAGGAGGAACGTTCGTGCATCCGGGGTTCGGGTTTTCAGCTCGAATGCTGTACGAACAACGCGCTTACATCCGACGTCAGCTGGTTGGTGGCGCCCAGGTAATCGATCAATTCTGCGGCACGGCTGCCACGCAGGCCTGCGGCGGTGATCTTGCCGTCGTGCACGTACGTGTACACCCCGGATACCGCGAACGCCTTGAGCTGGGCAATATGCCGAGCCTGCTCGGCCTGCGATTGCTGGAACTCGTCACTCTGGTAAAACCGTCGACGCGCCAGCGGGCTGACGAAGGCGATCTCCAGCACGGCCAGCTGTGCCCGCACCGGTGTCGCCTTATGCGCCACATCCGGGGCCGGTGGGTGCATGCCATCGTTCTCGAAGGGCGCACACAGGTGCAGGCGCACCTTGAGCACCGCATCGCTGGCTGCCAGCAGCGGGCCCAGCTTGTCGCGCAGGTACTGATGCAGGCTTCCCAGGGTACCGCGCGGGCTCAGGTGCAGGTGAATGCGATCGGCCTGATCCAGGCCATTCATGACTTCGTCGCCGGTGCGGTTGACCAGATTGATCGAGCCTTCGGGCAGATCATAGGCCAGGGTTTCCTCGAACATGTTCTGTTCGTCGCTGAACAACAACGAGCTGGCGTCCTGGAACTGCTTCTGGTCAGCCGCAGACAGGAAACCGATCTCTACCCCGCCGTCGAGCTCGTAGTCGCTGATTTCCTGGATACCTTCGGCCAGCGGCCACAGATGGGCATCCTGCTCGCGGGAAAGATGGTGCTGGATGTACAGGCCCAATCCCGGCAGCCGTGCGCACAGCGGACCATGCACGTCGCGCCAGTAGTGGGCGAATATGTCGTGCGGTACCCGTGGTCGACGTTTGACGGTGGTGTAGCTGTTGATTTGGATCATGGGGCACCCGTGGGATTGAAAACAGTGTCTGTTCAGAGCCCGGTGACGCCGCACGGGTTCAACCTGACTGGGTGCAATGACGGGCGAACGGTACGCCGCTAGGGATTGGAAATCCGGTTGACGCTGGTGATCCCGCCGTTCCAGATCATTTCGTAGTGCCCCGCCTGAATGATCGAGGCAACAGGCCTGGGCGTCATCAATGCCCAGCAATGGTTGCCCGGCGAGCGTACAGAATGGTAGAGCAAGCCCGTGGCGCCCAGTTGCCGAACGTGCGCACCCAGCGCATTGGCGGCGCTGTAGTCGTCCGGGGCATAGACCGGGTCTTGCAACGACAGCCCGGTGGCATCGCGGCAAGCGGCATCATTGAAAGCGCAGACCAGGCTGCGGAAGACGAAACGCTCGTAGTTCAAGCCGGCCACCTTTGCCCAGTAGCGGTTTTGATGGTGATGCACTTCGGCAATCGCCGTCTCCACCGTATCGGCCAGGTACAGCACCCCATAGCTGCCATCACTGAAGCGCGAGCCATCGGCATTCACATGGGTGAACGGCGCCGTGGCGTAGGAACAACCCACGATGCCGAATGGAATCTGATCCAGGGGGATCAGCTGCAATGCGCCGACCTCGTTCTGCAGCCTGGGATTGGTCAGCGCCTGGAGTCGATAGAGCATGTCGAACTCATCGGCATCGGCGACATCGTCGAACAGCGCGATGGGCGGAAACCGCGAGTTCACCAGGCGATAAGCCTGCACGGCAGCACCGGCCACGGCAGGCAATCGAGCGGCCGTCACCATTGCGCGCCACGCAACGCGTCCACCCGACGAAAGGTTTCGTAGAGTGAGATGAAATCGCCCTGGGCCATCACCTCGAGCGGTTTGCGGCCGTTGAAGAAAGCGTTGGCGTTCTCCATGTTGGCAAAGCCATAGACGTTCTCCGGGTTATCGAAGATCGTGCGCAAGGCCGCGTGAATGTTCAGAACGAAGCTGATGCGATGCATCTGGTCCATGTCCAGGCTCACCGACCATTGGGCATCGCCCTGCCGGCCACGGCTATAGGTGCTGCGCGAGATGCGCAGGATCTTGCAGGCCTGCTCGCCCGACGCATTCCATTTGTCCAGAATGCGCAAGGCGGTGCGCAGACCCGCCACGCATTGGTCGCGGGTGAACTCGGCGGTTTGCAGCGAGGCAGTCATGGTCAGGCCCTTTTTCTAATCTACAGAGTAGATATTAGCACTTATAGGTCTGCAGAATCAATATTCGCACCTTATGTCCGGATATAAGCTCATGGCGATGGGAGCTTGTCGATGTCATCCAGTGCCCGGTAGACCTCATCCACCCCGTGCTGCCAGGCTTCGCGCGGCAGCGGCCACGCCTCGAGGCGCTGCTGCAGGTGCTCTGCGGCATCGGCCAGCATCAGCGCGCCCGCCATGCGCGCGGCCCCCTCCATGCGATGGGCCAGGCCGATGGCCGCCTGCAGACGCTGCTCCTGCAAGGCCTGGGTCAGCTCGCGCAAATCGTCTCGACAGGTCGTTACCAGAAGCTGCTCGAGCGTTCGCCGGGTCGCTGCATCTAGTGCTGGCGCAAGCGGCGCCACCGATCGCTCGGCGACCCGCAGGAATTGGCCGCAGACCCGTGCCAGCTCCGACAGCTGCAAGGGCTTGAGCAACACATCGTTCATGCCGCTGGCATAGCAGCGCTGCACGTGCTCGGGATCACTGGCGGCGGAAATGGCGACGATGGGAAGGTGCCCGTAGCCGCCGGGTATCTGCCGGATCTTGCGGGCCAGTGCGTAGCCATCAAGGTCCGGCAGCTGGCAATCCAGCAATACCAGACCCAGATCGTCATGCGCACTGAGGGTGCCCAGCGCCTGCGTACCACTCCCGACCACTTCGCAGCAATAGCCCAGCAATTCCAGTTGCTGAGCGATGACGCGTTGGTTGAGCACATGGTCTTCGACCACCAGTACCGTCTTGCGCAGCGCCACCAACGTGTCCACCGCAGCGGCAGGCAGCGCCGTTGCCAGTGTCGGCGACAGCGCTTGCAGCGTCACCGGCAACCGGCAGCTGATTACGGTGCCGCAGCCCACTTCGCTGTGCAGGGCGATGCTGCCACCCATGAGCTGGATCAGCTCGCGGCAGATGGCCAGACCCAAGCCGCTGCCCCCGTAGCGCTCGGTCGTGCTGCCATTGGCCTGGGTGAATGCTTCGAACACAGCGTTGTGGCGATCCGGCGCGATGCCGACACCACTGTCGCTGACGCGGATCTCGAGCCATCCGCCTGCGCCCTTGGCCGTGGCCGTGGGGCGGCATTCGAGGGCCAGGGTGACCTGGCCATGGTGGGTGAACTTGACCGCATTGGAGAGCAGGTTGGTGAGAATCTGCCGCACGCGCAGGCGATCGACTCCGAGCAGCGTGTGATCGAACCCCAGCGCGCGGTAATCCAGGCGCAGGCCTTTACGCTCGGCTTCCAGGCGGTACAGCTCGGCGACGCTGCGGCCCAACGCGGCCAGGTCGGTGGGCTGCAGGTGCAGACGTACCGCGCCGGCGTCCAGGCGCGTGATCTCTAGAATGTCGTCGAGCAGCTCCAGCAGATTCACGGCCGAATCGTTGGCCAGGCCAACCCACTGCTGTTCACGGGCACCCAGATGGCTGCGGGACAACAGTTCGATGGCCGACAGCACCGCATTCATCGGCGTGCGAATCTCGTGGCCGAGCATGGCCAAAAAGCGCGCCATGCGCCGTTCGCTGCGTTGCGCGCGGCGTTGCGCCACGCGGGCGCGGCGGGCCAGCGTGGCGAGCAGCAGCAACAGCCCAAGTCCCACGACGATTTCCAGCCAGTAATACTGCGCCAGGGTCTGCCAGGTGGGCGCGCCGAAATCGGTCTGCGCCAACCAACGGTCATAGATATCATCGGTGGCCTTGGAGGTGAGGCTGTCCAGCGCCTTGTCGACGATGGCGCGCAACAGCGGCTCGCTGGGTGTCACGCCCATGGCCAGCACCACCGGCATGTCGGCCACCACGCCGGCCAGGTGCAGGCGACCGGCATACTTGCGGCGCAACACCGGTTGCAGCACGGCGTCCAGACCGATTGCCACGTCCGCGCGTTGTTCGGCCACCGCGGCCAGGGCCTGTTCGGCATCACCGAGCAACAGCAGGCGAACGTCGGGATGGTGCTGGCGAAGGTAGTGTTCATAGCCACCACCGCCTTTCACCGCCACGGTCTGCCCTGCCAGGCGGCCGGCAGTGAACAGCATGGGCTTGCCGGCGCGGGTGATCGCCACCGTCGCGCCAAAGAAATACGGCTGGCTCAACAACAACTGGCTGCGTGGCTGTGCGTCGAGCAAACGCTCGGACACTGCCGAAGCCAGCATCAGTCGGCCGCTGGCCAGGCCCTGCTGCGTCGCCTGCCAGTCGGGACTGGGCACGCGGACCAGACGCAGGCCGGTGGTGCGCTGGATATGATCGATGTAGTCACGGGTCAGCCCCTGATGCTGGCCATTTTCCACGTACTCGATGGGCCAGTAGGGATCCACCGCATACTCCACCACCGGGTGGTCACGGATCCAGCCGCGCTCGGCCTCGGTCAACGCCAGCGTTCGAGCGTCGAGCGAAGCGCTGTAGCACAGCGCGATCAGGGGAACGACCCAAGCCTTCATGGTGCAGCTGTCCGTGGGGTGCGTACGGGCAGACTATCAGGGCCGTGAGGTGACAGGTTTTTAACGTTTCAGCGGTATTTGAACGATTATTTTCAGCGTTCGAGCCCTCTTCCAACAACCGGCGGCGACTACTACTGGCGCTGCACCACCGCCACCTCGGCAACCGGCGCCAGGCGCGCCGCAAGGTCGACGGACAGCGCCTGAGCCGCGCTCCAGCGCAAGTGAATGGCATCGACGAAAGCGGTCTCGCCGACCTGGTATTCGGTATCGGCGTTCCACAACTGCGCGCCACTGCGATCCAGGGTCTGGCGCAGCGCACTGTCGAACGCGGCCAGCAGGCGACCGTCGCCGTCGTGTTCGGCCTTCCACTGCGGATGCAGCGGAGTCGCCACCACGGTAAATGGCCGCCCTTCGCGCTTGAGACGCTGGGCCAGGCTGTCGAGCGCGGCGAAGCAGGTCGGGTCGAGCGCGTCGGGCTGGCCGTACAGCAGCGCGCGAGAATTGCGGGTGTCCAGCGGGCCGTCGCCGTAACGGTTGAACACCAACGGGTCGAACTCGACCTGCCCGGCGCGCTGGGCCTTGACCGTGCGTGCGTTGCGCAGCAGCGAGCCGGGGGTGAAGTAGCGCATGTAGGGCAGCCAGGCCGAGCCCTGTCCGTACACATAGGCATCGGCGTCGCGGCGGTCGAACACGGCCGCGGCAACCGTGCTGCAACCCGCGAAGTCCAGTGGGTCGACGATCATCAGCACTTGCTCGACGGTGGTTTCGCGGTCCAGCAGCCAGTTGGCGACGTACACCGCCTGGTTGGCGCGCAGTCCGCAGAACGCACCATTGAGTGGCCGCACCCCAGGGGCCTTGTCGGCGACCGTCTGGCCGTCGAAGTGCCGCCACGCGACCGACGAACCCACCACCAGCAGGTTCGGCGCCTGCGCCGGGTGCTCACGCATGAACGAGAGCTTTTCGTCCGCACACAGGCTGTTGGAAAACGCCGGCGGCGGCAGGTTGCCGGTGGCGCGCAGCCCCAGAATCAAGCCGGCGAAAAGCGCCAGACTGCCGAACAGCCCGACACCCATCCAGACCAGGTAGGCAGGGCCCATCGCGGCGCCCGCAGGCGGCGATGCGTGTGGCTGTGCGGTCGTTTGCATCGGTCAACTCCCGGAAAGTTTGCTTTCGATCAACTGAGTGAATTGGCCGACGTTGCGCAACGACTCCAGTTCCGCGGTGCGGAACTTGATGCCGAAGCGCTGCTCGGCGGCGACGATCAGCATCACGTGCATCTGGCTGTCCCAGCCCTCGACCTGATCGGCCGTGGTGTCGCTGCTCAGCACCAGGCCTTCGTCGTCGAACAGGTCACGGAACAGGTCGGTCAGTTCGTGCAACACGGTAGTGGTTTCAGTCATGGCGGATCTCGATGTGATGGTTGAACGTGGAAGACGCGTTCAGTGGGTAACGCCACAGCGTGGCCGGCGAACTGGCATCGGGGTTCGGCGCATGGACGAAGCCCAGCTGCGGATAATGTTCGGCGACCATCGCATTGCGCTCGCTGGGGCGGTATTCGCCGATCAACGCGCTGTAGCCGGCGGTAGCGGCGTGTTGGGCAAGTACCTGCAGGGCCGCCTGTTCGGCCTGGCGGCCCAGCACACGGCAGCTCATCAGCCAGGTGTCGATGAACAGCTCGTCGTCGGCACAAGTGGTGTCGGGACGCGCCAGCACCACGCTGATCAGGCCGATGTCGCCGAACTTGTCGGTCAGGCGCAGGCTCAAGGCGACCGCGCCGGGGGTGTCTGCCAGCTGTTGCACCTGCACCTCGCTGTAGCGCCGCGTGCTGAGGTTGAACTGGTTTGTCTTGTTGATCAGCTGCGTCGCCCGCGCCAGCTCCGCAGTGCCTATGGGCCGCGCCTGCATGACCATTTCCAGGCCCTTGAGGTAACCGGCCATGTCAGTGGCCTGACCCAGCGCCGCCTGGCGTTCACCGTTGGCCCGGTAGGTCTGGACACGGGCGCTGTCGTCGGCAGTGAAGGCAATGGCCTCGAAGTAACCCGCGGCAGCCACCCGTGCCGGGTAGTCGGCGACGTCATCGGGCAGTTCCGGGACCGCCACCTGGGGCAATTCACGGCGCACGATGTCGCGTTCGGCAGGGTTGTCGTCGACGAACACCAGGCTGTCCAGGCCGATGTTCAATTGCTCGGCGATGCGCCGCAGGTTGCTCGCCTTGTCTTCCCAGTTGGCCACGAAGGCGGCGATGTCGCTGCGCTTCAACGCCATTTCCGGATGATCGAACGCCGCCTCGGCTATCTGCATGTCGTTCTTGCTGCACACCGCCAGGATCACACCGCGGCGCGCCAGCTGCGCCGCGTACTGCTGGAAAGCGAGGAAGGCTTCACCGGTGGCACTGCCCTGCCCCAGGTACAGGCCGTCGACGCCGTCGTCACCCACCACGCCGCCCCACAGGGTGTTGTCCAGGTCCAGCACCAGGCACTTGCGCGAGCGACCCACCACTGCGGCAGCGATGCGCGCCAGTTGGTCGCCGTACAACGGTGCCCAGATCGGACTCACCAGTTGCTTGGCCTGATGCCAGCGGACCGGGTTGGCCAGGCCGTCGCCGTACTGGCCGCCGGCCGCACTCCAGGCCAGGTCCATGAGCAACACGCCGTCTTCGCGGGCGGCACGACGGATCTCGTTGTTCAGCCGTTCGAGCAAGGCGCGCGGCGAGCCTGGCACCAGCGCGTCGAAGTGACCGAACAGCGCCGGGGTCGCGGGCACCAGGGTTTGCTGGATGACCTGCGCAGCGTAGCGAGCACGGGCCTGGCGCCAGAGCAGGCGCAGTTCTTCAACCCGCGCCTGCACGGCGTTTTCGGCCTCTTCGGCACTGGCATGCAGGGCGCAACTGGGTGGCGAATCCATGGCGTCGAGGGCGAGCAGAATGACCTGCGGGGCAAACGCCTTCAGCGCGGGATCATCACCGAGCAACGCCTGGCGATACTGGCCATAGGGCGCCAGGTACACCGACACGCCGACCTGACGCTGCAGCGCGGCGACGCGGATACCCGGCAGCAGATGGTCGACGGTATGCGACGCCAGCACGGCCATGCGCAACGCGGTGAAGCCCGGTACGGTTTGTTCACCTTCACCAACGAGCAGCTCGATGCCCTGCTGCGCAAGGCGATCCAGGCGCAGCGTCTGGGTGAAGTCGCGACGGTAGGCGGCCAGCCTCGCCGTTTCATACAGACGCGCCAGAGGATCGCTCAGCGACTTGGCGTGGGAAATCGCCGCACCCAGGTCGGGGTGTTGGGCAAGCCAGGCTAACTGTTCCATGGTCGGCACCTTGTGATTGATCAGAACGGGGCGATTGATCAGAACTGGAAGTAAAGGAATTCGCTGGGGGCAACCGAGAACGCCGTGGCCAGCGCGAAGAAGCCCAGCACGCCGATCCCCACGCCAACGGTGGCGCTGGGTTGCCAGGCACTGGCCGGCACTCGGCGCTGCAACCAGTGAAGCTCCGGCTTGGCGTTGAGGGCGGTGCGCAAATGGCCCATCCATTGCTGGATATTCGGCAGCGTCCAGACGAACGCCAGCAAGGCGGCGATCATGATCAGACTGCGCAGGTGGTTGGCCGCCAGTTGTGCCGGCAGCTCGCTCAAGCCGAGCATGCCGCCCAGTACCGCCAGGGCACTGGCCAGGGTCGGCGCGCGGAAGAACACCATGGCCACCACCACGCAGGTGAAGGTCAGCAGCACGGCCGGTATCCGGTGCATCCAGCGATCACTGTCCACGGCCCAGCCCCGGCGGGCCTTCCAGGCGCGCCAACCGTGCGCCACCACCAGGTAGAAGCCGTGCACCAGGCCAAACGCCACGAACTGCCAGCCCGCGCCGTGCCACACGCCGGAAATGAACATGGTCAGCACGGTCGGATAGGCCACCACCATGCAGAACGTACCCAGGCTCATCTTGCCGCGCTTGGGCATCGGCAATCCTGCCGCCATGCGTCGACGGGCGATGCGCAGCACGATCGGGTTGTAGATGTAGCTGGTGAGAAAGCGGGTCAGGGTCATGTGCCAGCGCGACCAGTAGTCGATGACATTGCGTGCCTTGAACGGGCTGTTGAAGTTGGCCGGCAGGCTGATGCCGAACAGCAGCCCCAGGCCGATGGCCATGTCGGTGTAACCGGAAAAGTCGAAGTAGATCTGCAGGGTGTAGCTCAACGCTCCAATCCAGGCCTCGTGCAGGGCGGGTACGGTTCCGTCTGCCGCCATGGCGAATACCGGAGCGGCCTTCTCGCCCATGGGGTCGGCCATGATGACTTTCTTGAACAGGCCCATCAGAAAGATGCTGGCGCCAATGGACAGGTTGACCAGCCGCGGACGAAAGTTGTCGCCATGGCGAAACTGCTCGAGCATTTCCCGGTGGTGAGTGATGGGGCCGGCAATCAGATGCGGAAAGAACGTGATGAACAGGCAGTAGTTGACGAAGTCATGTTCAACCACTTCGCCGTCATGGGTGTCGACCAGGTAGGCAATCTGCTGGAAGGTGAAGAACGAGATGGCCAGCGGCAGAGTGATGTTCTGCAGTGTCCAGCCCAGACCAAACGCTTGGTTGATGTTGCCGAACAGAAAACCGGTGTATTTGAAATACAGCAACAACGCCAGGTTGGCGCTGACACCCATGATCAACAGTGCTTTGGAGCGCGTACGCAGTAGTTGCCCGGCCAGTACATAGTTGAAGGCGATGCTGCCCAGCAGCAAAGGGACGTTGGCGGGGTTCCACCAGCCGTAGAACACCAGCGACGCCAAGGTCAGCCATATGGCAGCCAGGCGCTGGCGTCCCGTTCCGGCAAGCAGAAAGAACCCCAGCAAGACCATCGGCAGAAATCCGGCGATGAATACCATCGAGTTGAACAACATCGGTAATACCCCACGCGTGGCGCGACATTGAAAAGTCTTTCGGAACAAACGGTCGTCCAGATGCGCACACGGCCAGACGCCCCACGCACATGTCCGGCCGGTGGCAGATTCATGAAACGGGGCAGTAGGAAAACGGTACTTTTAACAGGGCACGAAGAAAGTTCACTGCCCCTGACGAACGGAAAGAAGAATGTCGCAAACTTATGCGCTGCGCAAGTCCTCCAATAAGAAGATAGTTCTTATCGCAAGCCGCCCTGTTAAAGCCGTTGAAATACAGCCAATTAGTTTTTTGACGCGCCTGATTTGGCGCACGGATTCTTGACAGATGGCCACGACAGAACATTGACTCCTATATAAATCAATGACTTACGCAAAACACAAGGCAAATGTAAAATTTTTGTCAAAAATCATGATTCGCTGCATTGACTTACATGCCAGCACCACCTTAAATTCGCTTCAACGCCCATGAAACCTCGTTCCAGAGACTTTCCGAAGGCAAGAAGAGCGTCTAGCCGGTTCCGGTGAAAGCGCCATTCAAATAAATGAAACACCACGCCCACTGCGTTGCATGGACTGGCGGTAGCTTTAACTTCTGATTGACGGATTCAGACTGACGGATCCGGATTGACAGAGTTGAACTCGAAATGGAATGGGGCACAGAAATGTCGAGCACAAGTACAGAACATGCAGAGTTTTCGCCTCGCTTGAAACTCGTTTCAATGCGCTCCGCTGCAGCACGCGGAAAAAAGCATTAACCAACGGGCGGTGCAAACCTCCTCCTCTTTTCAAGCGAAGGCATCCACATGGTCGATACTCGGCAACAACACTCGACAATCCTCATTGATGGCTACTCCTACCTGGAAGTGTTCTCGGGTGCGGAAAAAAGCCCCAAAGAGGGGACGACCATCGTTACCGTGACCTACGGCGATCGCCTGGGTTACCTCGAGCAATTGGTCGGCGATGCCTTGAGCTTTGCAGAAATCGACGAAGTGCTGATCGTCAGCAACGCTGCAACCGCCCCGGTGGACCAGCTCGCCGAACGCTGGCCGGGACGCGTGCGGGTCATACAGCTGGCGGAAAACAGCGGCTCGGCCAACGGTTACGCAGTGGGCATCGAGGCCGCGCTGGCCAATGGCGCCGAGTACATCTGGATGATGGACGACGACAACACGCCAACGCCGGCCGCAGTCGAACTGCTGCACGCAGAGCTCAAACGCCTGGAAGGCGTGCACGGCAGCAGCCAGGTCGCCGTGCTGGGCTTCCGCCCCGGCCAGCAGGAGGACATCGCCCAGGGCGTGCCACTGCGTTTCGCCACGCAGCGGCCTTCGAGCTACTTCGGTTTCCACGTTGCGCAGATCCCTTACAAACTGTGGCGCCGTCGCCCCTGGGGCAAGCGTCGCAGCAAACCGGCGGCCATGCTCAGCCTGCCCTTCGCGCCTTATGGCGGCATGCTCGGCCATCGCAGCCTGTACGAAAGCATCGGCGTGCCGCGCCGCGAGTTGGTCCTGTACGTGGACGACACCGAATACACCCGGCGTATCACTGCCAACGGCGGGCACCTCTATCTGCTCACCGATGCGGTCATCGACGAGCTGGAGGATTCCTGGAACAACAAGGCCAACACTCGCAACATCTATGAATCGTTCCTGCTGGGCAACTCGGATTTTCGCGCCTACTACTCGGCGCGCAACCAGGCCTGGTTCGACAAGCACGTGTGGCTGGCATCACCGTTGATGTACCGCCTGAACCGCAAGATCTTCAATTCGCTGCTGACTTACTTCGCTCGTCGCCGCAATGCCCAGGATCGCCTGGCGCTGCTGCAGCGAGCCATTCACGACGGCGAGAACTCGAAGCTGGGCATGAGTTCGACGTTCCCGCTGCGCTGATGACGTTTTACCCGGATTTTGCTTTGCCCTGATGGACCTGCACACCCCAGGCGCCGTCCCTGACCAAGGATCGCGGACGGCCTGCTGTGCCTAGCTGTTTCCTGCTGTTCAACTTTTCGAGAGTGCGCCCCATGGACAAAACGACTGTTACCAGAATCGGTGTTAGCGGTACCGGCATGATTGCACGCGCGCTGGTTCTGCTTCTGGCCAAACATTACAAGGACGTACAGGTGACGCGGGTCCTGACCCGTCGCCCGGTGCGTGAGCTGGCGAATTTTCCGTTGGACGGCGTACTCACCAACTCGCTCGACGACTTGATCGACCATAGCGACCTGATCATCGAATGCAGCGGCGATGTGTGCCACGGCACCGTGGTCATCGAGCGCGCTTTCAGTGCCGGTCTGCGGGTCATCACCGTCAACGCCGAGCTGCAGGTGACCACCGGTTCGTACCTGGCAGGCAAGGGTTTCATCACCGAAGCCGAGGGCGATCAGCCCGGCTCGCTGGCAGCCCTGCGTGAAGAGGCCATCATGATGGGCTTCGAACCGCTGGTGTACGGCAACATGAAGGGTTACCTGAACCACAACCCCAGCCACGAGGACATGGCCTACTGGTCGTCCCGCCAGGGCATCAGCATCGAGCAGACCACCTCGTTCACCGATGGCACCAAGGTGCAGATCGAACAGGCGCTGGTGGCCAACGGTTTCGGCGCGACCATTACCCGTCAGGGCATGGAAGGCCTGCCTTCGACCAACCTCGACGAGAGCTCGGCCATACTGGGCGCCCTTGCCGACAGCCTGGGCCAGTCGATCGTCGACTACGTGATTCCCAGCGGCTACGCTGCCGGCGGTGTGTTCCTGGTCGGTCGCCATGACCGCGTGCAAAGCCAGGCGCTGCAGTACCTCAAGCTGGGTGCGGGCCCCTACTACGCCCTGCTGCGCCCTTTCCACCTGTGTTCGCTGGAGGTCGGCAAGACACTGCGCCGCGTACTCAACGGCGGCGGCATTCTGCTGAACAACTCGACCAACCCCACCGTTGGCGTCGCTGCCATCGCCAAGCATGCCATGCCGGCAGGCGAGCTGATCAGCCGCGGCATCGGCGGTTTCCAGCTGCGCGGCGAGAGCGTGATCATCGACCGTCACGAGGACCACGTACCGATCGGCCTGATGAGCCACGCGGTCATGAAGCGCGCCGTCGAGCCGGGCCAGATGATCACCTTCGACGACGTCGATCTGCAGCCCAGCCGCGCGCTGGACATCGTTCTGCAACAACGCCGGGGCACTCGCATCCTGGTTGAGGACCTGTCCCTGGTGACTGGGCGCTCCGCTGCACAGCCGCTGTTCACCGGCGCCGAAGCCGTCCTGGGCTGACACGCGCCCCGCTGCAACCACAAGAACCCGCCTCGGCGGGTTTTTGCGTTTCCGGGCCTGCCGAAACACCACTGCTGACTCGGCATGAATCATTGCGAAAGCGGATCAAAAGCGCATGATTCATGCAATTGCGCTGACGCCGTTTAGCGTTTTCGGCATGATTTTGCCTGCGCCGCGCCGTAGCATTGGTTTCAAGGGGTCTGCATTGCGAGCGGTCGGCAAACGCCGACTAGACTCAACCCCAACGCTGCACCCACAACAACAAGATCAAGGGTAGTGACGACGTGAACGACTATCTTCCCCTCAGGCTGCATGTGCCTGAACCCAGCGGCCGTCCCGGCTGCAAGACCGACTTCTCCTATCTGCAGCTGAGCGCCGCAGGCGCTGTGCGCAAGCCCGCCGTCGATGTCGACCCGCAAGCCACCGCCGACCTGGCCGCAAGCCTGGTGCGGGTGCTCGACGAGGACGGCCAGGCGCAGGGGCCGTGGGCCGAAGACATTCCCGAACAGGTGCTGCACGACGGCCTGCGCGCCATGCTCACCACGCGCATCTACGACACGCGGATGGTGACCGCCCAGCGCCAGAAGAAAATGTCTTTCTATATACAGAGCCTGGGCGAAGAAGCCATTGGCAGCGCCCATGCGCTGGCACTGCGCGCCGACGACATGTGCTTTCCCACCTACCGCCAGCAGAGCATCCTGATGGCGCGCAAGCTGCCGCTGGTGGACATGATCTGCCAGCTGTTCTCCAACGAGAAAGACCCGCTCAAGGGTCGCCAGTTGCCGGTCATGTACTCGTACAAAAACGAAGGCTTCTTCAGCATATCCGGCAACCTGGCCACCCAGTTCGTCCAGGCGGTGGGTTGGGCCATGGCCTCGGCCATCCAGGGCGACACGCGCATCGCGTCGGCGTGGATCGGCGACGGCTCTACCGCCGAGGCCGACTTCCATACCGCCTTGACGTTCGCCCACGTCTACCGGGCGCCGGTCATTCTCAACGTGGTCAACAACCAGTGGGCGATCTCGTCGTTCCAGGGTATCGCTGGCGGTGAAGCCACGACCTTCGCCGGGCGCGGCGTGGGCTGTGGCATAGCCTCGCTGCGGGTGGACGGCAACGATTTCCTCGCGGTGTTCGCCGCCTCGCGCTGGGCCGCAGAACGCGCTCGGCGCAACCACGGGCCGACCTTGATCGAATGGGTCACCTACCGCTCCGGCCCCCACTCCACCTCAGACGATCCTTCCAAATACCGCCCTGCCGACGATAGCCAGCACTTTCCGCTGGGCGATCCGATCGCCCGCCTCAAGCAGCATTTGATCGTTACCGGGGTCTGGAGCGAAGAGCGCCACGCCGCCTTGGAAAGCGAGATCGAGGCACAGGTCATTGCAGCGCTGAAGGCGGCCGAACAATTCGGCACGCTGGTCAGTGGTCGGGTCGCAAGCGCCGCGACCATTTTCGAAGACGTGTACAAGGACATGCCCGAGCATCTGCGTCGGCAACGTCAGCAGATGGGAGCCTGACATCATGAACATGCCTACAGAAACACCGGTCGAGAAAGCAAACAGCACGGCCATCATGAGCATGGTCCAGGCCATCCGGTCGGCCATGGACGTCATGCTCGAGCGCGACCCCAACGTGGTCGCCTTCGGCCAGGACATCGGCTACTTCGGCGGGGTGTTCCGCTGCACCGAAGGGCTGCAAGCCAAGTACGGGCGCTCGCGGGTGTTCGACACGCCGATTTCCGAGAGCGGCATCGTCGGCATCGCGGTCGGCATGGGCGCCTATGGCCTGCGCCCGGTGGCCGAGATCCAGTTCGCCGACTACGTCTACCCCGCCTACGACCAACTGGCATCGGAGGCCGCGCGCCTGCGCTTTCGCTCGGCCGGGCAGTTCAGCGCGCCGATGACCGTACGCATGCCCTGCGGCGGCGGCATCTACGGCGGCCAGACGCACAGCCAGAGCCCGGAAGCGATCTTCACCCAGGTCTGCGGTCTGCGCACCGTCATGCCCTCCAACCCCTACGACGCCAAAGGGCTGCTGATCGCCGCGATCGAGAACGACGATCCGGTGATTTTCCTGGAGCCCAAGCGACTCTACAACGGCCCCTTCGACGGCCATCACGACCGGCCCGTGACGCCGTGGTCCAAGCACGCCGCCAGCGCGGTACCCGAGGGCTACTACAGCGTGCCATTGGACAGCGCCGCCATCGTGCGGCCGGGCAGCGAAGTCACGGTGCTGACCTACGGCACCACCGTCTACGTGGCGGTCACCGCCGCCGAGGAGACCGGGATCGACGCCGAAGTGATCGACCTGCGCAGCCTGTGGCCGCTGGACCTGGACACCATCGTCGCTTCGGTGCAGAAAACCGGACGCTGCGTGGTGGTCCACGAAGCCACCCGCACCTGCGGCTTCGGCGCCGAGCTGGTGGCGCTGGTGCAGGAGCATTGTTTCCACCACCTGGAGGCGCCCATCGAACGCGTCACCGGCTGGGACACGCCGTACCCGCACGCCCAGGAATGGGCCTATTTCCCAGGCCCTGCGCGTGTCGGCGCTGCCTTGCAACGTGTGATGGAGGTCTGAATGGGCACGCATGTAATCCGTATGCCGGACATCGGCGAAGGCATCGCCCAGGTCGAGCTGGTGGAATGGTTCGTCAAGGTCGGCGACACCGTCAGTGAAGACCAGGTATTGGCCGATGTGATGACCGACAAGGCGACCGTGGAAATTCCCAGCTCGGTGGCCGGCACCGTGGTCGCCCTGGGGGGCGTGCCGGGTGAAGTCATGGCGGTAGGGGCCGAGTTGATCCGCATCGAGGTCCAGGGCACCGGCAATCATCACGAGGCCCAGACCCCGGTAGCCGTGGACGCAAGCGACGACGTCGAAGTGGCGGTTGCGGCTGTACCGGGCAGCGCGCCGACGAACCCCGTACCGATGGCCAGGGCCGCTTGCAACAAGCCCACCGCCGAAGCGACCTCGCGGCCTCTGGCCTCGCCGGCCGTGCGTCAGCGCGCGCGCGACGAAGGCATCGACCTGGCCGGGCTGCGCGGCACCGGCCCTGCCGGGCGCATTCGGCATGCAGACCTGGACGCATTCCTGAGTGGCAGCCGCACCGCGCAACAGGCGACAACCGGCACGCCGCGAATCGACGAGGAACGCATCCCCGTCATCGGCCTGCGGCGCAAGATCGCCCAGCGCATGCAGGAAGCCACGCGGCAGGTGGCGCACTTCAGCTATGTCGAGGAGATCGACGTTACCGCACTGCTGTCGCTGCGCGCCGACCTCAACGCGCAGTTCGGTGAGAGCCGCGGCAAGCTGACCCTGCTGCCACTGTTGATCCGGGCATTGGTCGTGGCGTTGCGCGAGTTCCCGCAGATCAACGCGCACTACGACGATCAACAGCAGGTCATCACTCGCCACGGTGCCGTGCACATGGGCATCGCCACGCAAAGCGACAACGGTTTGATGGTGCCGGTACTGCGCCATGCCGAAGCTGCCGACCTGTGGTTCACGGCAGGGGAAATCAACCGCCTGGCCCATGCCGCGCGCAGTGGCAAGGCGGCGCGCAACGAGCTGTCCGGCTCGACCATCACCCTGACCAGCCTGGGTGCCCTGGGCGGCATCGCCTCGACACCCGTGATCAACCGGCCTGAAGTGGCCATCGTCGGCGTCAACCGCGTGGTGGAACGGCCCATGGTCGTCAATGGCCAGATCGCGATCCGACAGATGATGAACCTCTCCAGCTCCTTCGATCACCGCGTGGTCGACGGCATGGACGCGGCGCGCTTCATCCAGGCGGTCAAACGCCTGCTGGAGCAGCCGGCGATGCTCTTCGTCTAGCGCTGCTGGCGTGAACTATGCCGGGTAGCGGCGGGTCGACATCCCCATCGACTCACCGCTATCAGGAGCAACCTCCCATGCCACATGCACCACTGATCACCCTCAACGACGGCGTGCAGATTCCACAACTGGGTCTGGGCGTCTGGCAGCTCGATGACGATCAGGCCTACGCGTCGAGCGTGGCCGCCCTCAAGGCCGGCTACCGCCACATCGACACCGCCATGATCTACGGCAACGAGGCCGGCGTCGGCCGCGCCGTGGCCGAAAGCGGACTGGCACGCGACGAGATCTTCATCACCACCAAACTGTGGAACACCGACCAGGGCTACGACAGCACCCTGCGCGCGTTCGACGCGAGCATGGCCAAGCTTGGCCTGGAGCAGCTCGACCTGTACCTCATCCACTGGGCGCTGCCCAAGAAGGCCGCCTACCGCGACACCTGGAAAGCCTTCGTACGGCTCCAGGAAGAAGGCCGCGTGCGCTCTATCGGCGTGTCCAACTTTCATCCCGAACACCTGCAGCACATCATTGCCGATACCGGGGTGACGCCGTCGGTCAACCAGATCGAACTGCACCCCGATTTCGCCCAGATTGAGTTGGTCGAATTCTGCAAGGGCCTGAACATCGTGACCGAGTCGTGGAGCCCACTGGGCCAGGGCGGCGCCCTGCTCTCCCAGCCGGTGCTGTCGCAGATCGCCGAGAAGCATGGCAAAAGCGCCGCCCAGGTGATCCTGCGCTGGCATATCCAGAACCAGCACGTGGTCATTCCGCGCTCGAGCAACCCGGAGCGCATCGCGCAGAACCTCTACGTGTTCGATTTCGTGCTCGACGAGCAGGACATGCAGGCTATCGCCCACATCCCGCAGACCGGGCGGCTTGGCCCCAACCCCGACACCTTCGACATGGGCGCGTGACTCGGGCGCTCGACAGACACACCCCGCAACACCTGTTAAACTGATCGTCTCCCAAAACAACGCTAGATACACCCCACGGCTGCCAAGCCGCGGGGTGTTTGTGCTGATAGGTATTGCATGTCCTTGACCGATATTCGCCGTAACGTACTGGCTGGCCTGACGTCCTCTTTCGCGCTGGTGCCCGAGTGCATCGCCTTTGCCCTGGTGGCCCAGGTCAACCCATTGATGGGTTTATATGGCGCCTTCATCATCTGTACTCTCACCGCGTTGCTGGGCGGCCGACCGGCGATGATTTCCGGCGCTGCCGGGTCGATGGCCGTGGTCATCGTGGCGCTGGTGGTACAGCACGGCGTGCAGTACCTGTTGGCCACCGTCGTGCTCAGCGGCCTGATCATGGCGATTTTCGGCGTGTTGCGGCTCGGCAAGCTGGTGCGCATGGTGCCTCACCCGGTCATGCTGGGCTTCGTCAATGGGCTGGCGATCGTCATTGCGATGTCGCAGCTCGAACACTTCAAGACCCACGACGGCCAATGGCTGCCGTTCGGTGAGCTGGGCATCATGACCGGGCTGGTGGTGCTGACCATGGCCGTGGTCTACCTGCTGCCGCGGCTGACCAAGGCCGTACCCGGCGCGCTGGTGGCGATCATCGGCGTCAGTCTGCTGGTGCAATGGCTGCACCTGCCCACGCGCACCCTGGCCGACATGGCGACCATCGCCGGCGGCCTGCCCAGCTTCGAGTGGCCCAGCATCCCGCTGGACCTGGCGACGCTGAAAATCATTGCTCCCTATGCCCTGCTGATGGCCATGGTCGGATTGCTGGAAACCTTGCTGACCTTCAACCTCACCGACGAGATCACCGAGACCCGTGGCCAGCCCAACCGCGAATGCGTGGCGCTGGGCGTGGCCAATATCACTTCGGGCCTGTTCGGCGGCATGGGAGGGTGCGCGATGATCGGGCAGACCGTGATCAACCTGAGTTCCGGGGGCCGCGGGCGGCTGTCCGGGATCGTCAGCGGGGTGATGATCCTGCTGTTCATTCTGTTCCTGTCACCGCTGATCGAGCGCATCCCGCTGGCCGCCCTGGCCGGGGTGATGTTCGTGGTCGCGCAGCAGACCTTTGCCTGGGGTTCGGTGAGGGTGCTGGGCAAGGTGCCCGCCAACGATGCCGTGGTGATCATTGCGGTGACCATCATCACCGTGTTCACCGACCTCGCCACTGCCGTGCTGTGCGGCATCCTGATCGCGGCGCTGGCCTTCGCCTGGCAGCACTCGCGCGACATGCGCAGCGATGTCCACGACAGCGACGAGGCACGCGTCTACACCCCGCACGGCACATTGTTCTTCGCCTCGACCACGCATTTCCAGGCACTGTTCGATCCGCAGAACGACCCGGACCAGGTCTACATCGACTGCCGTCATCTGCACCTGGTGGATCATTCGGCCATCGCCACCATGGAGAATCTCGCCGCCCGCTACAGCAAGTTCGGCAAGCAGCTCCAGCTGCGCCAGCTGTCCTCGCGCAACCAGCGCCTGCTGGAAAAGGCTCACGCCGCCGTGACCATCGGCTGAGTTCATCTGCGCCGCTCAAGCAGGGTACCTCTGTCCGGCTTTCCTACAAGGCTCGATCCTTGAGCCTTGAGAGTCGCCGGGCGAGGATGGGTCCAGTGCCGCTGGTTGCGGCTCCAGACCCGAGGCGAGGTGCCAAGTGCTTGAACAATACGGATCGTGCCATTGCGACGGGTCACCGGCCCCGGGGGACGCGTCATGAATCAGGACACTCTGGTCGCTGGCGCCGCCGCGGCATCGGGCCTGGCACTGGGTGCGACAGCTTCCTGGCCAGCCTTCGATAACCTGCTGGGCGCGGCACTGGGCGCCTGCCTGGTGATCAGCCGACAACAAGGCGCGAGCTGCACACGGAAATTGACCAACCTGCTGCTGTCCGCCGGTGTCGGTCTGCTGTTCGCGCCGATGGTGCACGATCAGGTACCGCAACTTACCGGGGGCATTGCCGCTTTCGGCTGCGCACTGCTGGTGATTCCGCTGAGCGTGAAGTTGCGAGACTGGGTTCGGCGGCTGGACATCGAGGACATTCTGCGCCGTTTCAGAGGTTCCTGAGCCCGTCAGTTCGAGCGCCGCAGGCTGGCAACTTCCCGTTCCAATTCACGCAGCCGTTTGCGCTCGAGCGCAACCTGGTGAACATGCTCCAGGTCCTGGGCACACAGCCCTTGCAGGGTGGCCAGCACCGCAACCACCGCATCGTCGGCGAGCAGGGTCTGCGGTTCGAGCAGCATGGCACCGCGGCCCAACAGCAACCAGTCAAGGGAAATGCCGTCGGTGCGCGCCAGGTCCATGCACAACGCGTAAGGAATGCTGCAGCGAGCGCGCCAGCTGGCCAGGGTTTGCGGGCTGATGCTCAGGGCCTTGGCCAGCGCTGCGTCGTTGGAAGCCGCCAACAGATGCTTGAGCCGATTCAGCACTTCGGTTGTTTCAGAGGTACACACGTTGGGAACTTCCGCTTGACCCACTCAATTTGAGTATATTAATTTATTCGAATTGCATATAAATATTAACCCTAGTTCATAAATCAAGGATATCCAAGATGCAGCCCTACAACTTACATACATCATAACGAAATTTCCTACATGGCGTGGCTACTCAGACTCAATGTATTTAGCCGGCCGTTGTGCAAAGGCAAGACGCAGGTAGCGCCAGCAGTTCACTCAAGGAAGACTTACTTAAAATTTTGTAGTTGATCCCGGTGTCTCGGTGGTACGAGCGGCGCGGGTCATAAGGTTTGAAGAATGAGCACTTACAAGATGGTTTGCCCTCACTGCAAGAACAGAATGCGCATCCGCACCAGCGAGGGCACCCATGTGTTCCTGCGCGTGGCGTACCTGCAGTGTACGAACGAGATCTGTGGCTGGTCGGTGCGGGCGGAGTTCGAGATGACCCATGAGTTGTCGCCCAGCGGGGTGGCGAACCCTGATATTCATTTGCCCAGCGCGCCCATCGCCCTGCGTCGCGCGGCGAGCAAACCGGCCGAGACGGCTGGCGCCGCCTGACCGTCTGCCTGCGCCGGGCACCCGATCAGGGCGGCCGGCGCCGGTGCAAACAAGCAAACAAGCAAACAAGCAACCATCGGCATGCCCGCGTTGCGCGGGCAGCTTTCGGATGTGTATCAGCCTACCGGCGTCAGCACTTTGCGCTCGTCGTGAAAATAACCCTGAATATTGCTCCACACCAGGTCGCCCATGGCCTGGCGTGTCTCGTGAGTGCCGCTGGCCAGGTGTGGCAGCAGGACGACGTTGTGCAGGTCGATGAGCGCCTGGGGCACATTGGGCTCGTCTTCATAGACATCCAGGCCGGCGCCAGCAATCCGACCCTCGCGCAGCGCCTCGATCAGCGCCGGTTGGTCGACCACGCTGCCGCGGGCGATATTGACCAGGAACCCCTTGCTGCCCAACAGGCCGATGCGCTTGGCATCGATCAGGCCTTCGGTGGACTTGCCACCGGGCACCGCCAGCACCAGCACGTCACAGTCGGTGATCATCGCATCCAGGTCGGCGTAGTACTGGTAGGCGACACCAGCCTTGGGTTTGCGATTGTGGTAGAGCACCTGCATGTCGAACGCCGCAGCGCGCCTGGCGATGGACTCGCCGATATTGCCCAGGCCGACGATGCCGATCTTCTTGCCGCCGATCTTGCTGGCGAGCGGAAACTTGCCTTGGGTCCACTTGCCCGCGCGCACGAAGCGGTCGGCCTCGCTGTAGCGGCGCATCACATCCAGGGTCAGGGCCATGGCCGTATCGGCAACGCAATCATCCAGCACCGCCGGGGTGTTGGTGACCACGATGCCGCGGTCACGGGCGGCATCGACGGCGATCGAATCGTAGCCGACACCGAAGCTGAAGATGGCCTCGAGCTTGGGCAGGCGGGCGATCACTTGGCTGCTGGCGCCCAGGGCACCCGAGGTGACGATCGCCTTGATTCGCTCGCCGTGCTGCGCCAGCCAGGCGTCCTGATCGGGCAGTTCCCAAAAGCGGGTCGCGTCGAAGTGGGTTTCCACGGCCTCCTGCAGGCTGGGCAGCAGCGCGCCAATGATCAAGACGGGAACGTCGCGGGTCGATGGCTGTGTCATGAAACCTCCTGTTTGCATCGTTGGATTTGTTATCGAAGCCAGGCGTGGCGCAACGACGCCACGCAGCCCGTATGATGGACGACCAAGGTCATCGTACAACCTGCTCCAATGTGATTACAACCACACAGGCCTGCATCGCAGACAGCGGTTGTATGCTGAGCGTAACCCACTAGACTGCACCTACCTGCCGATCAAGAAGCCCCTGATGCCAGACGACGCACAGTATCGACCCGCCCTGAAGTCCGACAGTTCGGCCCAGCGCATGGCTATCCTCTTCGTGGCGCTGGTAGTCGTCTCGCTGATCGTGCTGGATGTATGGCAGACCCTCACCGCGCGCGCGCAGGCCATGCATGTCAGCGAGATCACCACGTCCAACCTGGCCCGCTCGCTGGCCCAGCATGCCGAAGACACCATCAAGCAATCGGACACGGTACTGCTGGGCCTGATCGAGCGCATCCAGGTCGATGGCACGGCGCCTGCCGAAGTGCAGCGTCTGCGCAACCTGATGCAGGGCTGGACGCGCTCGATGGAGCAGTTGCAGGGGCTGTTCATCTATGACAGCCAAGGGCGCTGGGTGGCCAGCTCCAATCTCGCAGATCCGCCAGGCATCAACAACGCCGACCGAGAATACTTCCGCTTTCACCAGGACAATCCCGACCCCGGGGTGCATGTCGGGCCGGTCATTCGCAGTCGTTCCACCAACGCCTTGGTGATTCCTGTCTCCAGGCGCCTGAGCAGTGCCGACGGCAAGTTTGCCGGCGTGGTGCTGGCTACCTTGAAAGTGGAATATTTCAACCAGTTCTACGCCGGCTTCGACCTGGACGAGCGCGGGGTCATCGCCCTGCTGCTCAACGACGGCACCATCTTGCTGCGCCGCCCGTTCGATGAGAACGTGATCGGCAGCAGCATGGCCAAGGGCAGGATCTTCAGCGAGATGTTGCCGCAATCCAGCCATGGCACGCTGATGCAGCGCTCGCTGGTGGACGATGTCGAGCGGATGTACAGCTACCAGGCGCTGCGCAATTACCCGCTGGTGCTGGAAACCGCCGAATCCAAGTCGTCACTGCTGGCCAACTGGTACGAGAACCTGCTGCGTTCGGCAGTCTTCGTGCTGGTGGTCGGGATAGCCTTGGGTCTGTGCGCGATGACACTGATCCGGCAGATTCGCCATGGCCTGCGCACCGAGGCGGAACTGCGCAATGCCCACGCCGCGCTGCAGAAGCTGGCGATGCAGGACGGCTTGACTGGCCTGGCCAACCGCCGCCAGCTGGACGCGGCGCTGCCCGACGAGATCGGTCGGGCGCGACGCAACGCCCGCCCACTGGGCGTGATCATGCTCGACATCGACCATTTCAAGCGCTTCAACGACCTGTATGGACATCCCGCAGGGGATGAGTGCATCAAGGCCGTGGGCCAGGCGGTGCTGAGCTGTGTGGGCCGTTCGGGGGACCTGGTGGTGCGCTACGGCGGCGAGGAAATTCTGGTGCTGCTGCCCGAGAGTGACGAGGCCGGTGCCTGGCAGGTCGCCGAGAAGGTACTGCTGGCGGTGCGCGCGCTGGCGATTGCCCATGCGGGCAGCGACCTGGGAATCGTAACCATCAGCGCCGGTGTTCACGTGTGGCGCAACAGCGACCCGGACGTACGCGCGCAGAGCCTGGTGGAAGCGGCGGATCAGGCGCTTTACCGGGCCAAGAGCTCGGGCCGCAACCGGGTCTATCCGTTACAACCGCTGGTGGTCTAGCGCAAGGCCGCTTCAGAGCATCTGCTGGTTGGCGGCCATGGACTCGATGACCATGCTTTTCTGATCTTCGGACAGCGCGTCCCAGATATGCACCTTGGCGTAGAAGCCCAGGCTGCCGAGGATATAGAAGCTCAGCACGGCGATGGTCAGCAGCGTCAACCACGACCAACGGCCACCCTCCTCGGCTTCTTCATAGGTCGAGTAGGCGTTTTCGATGCGCTGATCGCGCATGGAGGCCAGGCTGGTGGTGACGCGTTTGTAGCAATAGGACAGCAACAGCAGAAACAGGCGCAACATGGAAAAAAGGCCTCGGTGGGTGGCGATGTGTGAGCGGCAGTCTGGAAACAGGCGCGCTGGAAACGCAAAAAGCCCGTCTTGGACGGGCTTTTTTTATGGGTAGCGTGCTGTCGACCGGTCAGGCCCCGACGCTTGGGGTGAATTTTAGGCAGCTGCTTGGGCGCTGTAAACCGCACGGAGGCGCAGATGTATGACAACCAAGCCCGCTCGTCTGCGCAATCGCACGGCCCAGAGCGGTGCGCGGTGGCACTGCGGCACGCTGTCACACCGGCTGACATCGCAGGTGTTGGGCCCGGCAATACGCATTTACCGCCGACGCGGCTTGCGCCGCTGCTACAGAGATTGCGGGGAGCTTGGTCCGGCTGCGTCGCACATATTGCCGACGCGGCTTGCGCCGCTGCTACAGAGATTGTGGGGAGCTTGGTCCGGCTGCGTCGCACATATTGCCGACGCGGCTTGCGCCGCTGCTACGGGGATCGCGGTGGGGCTGTTCGGGCTCAGCCACACCGCACAACCGGCGATACGGCTGTGTACCCGTGTAGCAGCGGCGCGAGCCGCGTCCGGATGCTCCGCGCAGCCGCTGATTCCCCGCGCGGCGCTTCTTGCTAGGCTTTTTGCGAAGGCAGCCTTTATCATGGCCACAGTTCCACACCAGAGCCGACCATGAAGTTTGCCATCGCTGTCTATTCGCCCGCCCACTCGCCGGCCTCGCGGCGCGCGCTGCTGTTCGCCCAAGCGGTCTTGGCTCAAGGCCATCAACTGCTGCGGGTGTTCTTCTACCAGGACGGCGTGCACACGGCTTCCAGCAACATCGTCACCGCCCAGGATGAAACCGACACGGCGTCGCGGTGGCGCGCTTTCGTCGTCGAACATCAGATAGACGCGGTGGTGTGCATCGCCGCGGCCCTGCGGCGCGGCGTGCTCGACGAAGAAGAAGCACGTCGCTACCAGCGCCCGGCCGCCAACCTGAGCCAACCCTGGCAGCTGTCCGGGCTGGGGCAATTGCACGAAGCCGCCCAGCAGGCCGATCGGCTCGTCAGCTTCGGGGGACATTGACATGGCCAAGTCCATGCTGATCATCAGCCGCCAAGCCCCCTGGGCAGGCCCCGCCGCGCGCGAGGCGCTGGACATCGCCCTGGCCGGCGGTGCCTACGACCTGCCGCTGGCCATGCTGTTTCTCGACGACGGTGTCTACCAGTTGCTGGACACCCAGGCGCCGGATGCCGTGCAACAAAAGAATCTTGCGGCCAACCTGCAGGCGCTGCCGCTGTTCGGTGTCGAGGAGGTGTTCGTCTGCAGCGCCAGCCTCGCCCAACGTGGCCTGGCCTCCTCCGGGCTGGCCCTGCCCGCGCAGGCGCTTGCAGATACGCAATTGCGCGAGCTGCTGGCGCGCTTCGACCTTGTGGTGACCTTGTAATGAGTACTCTTCACGTATTGTCACACTCGCCTTTCAGCGACCAGCGCCTGCACAGTTGCCTGCGTCTGCTGGGCGACGACGACGCCATTCTGCTCAGCGGCGATGCGGTCTACGCCCTGGCGCCCGGCAGCGAGCCCTGGGCAGCGCTGGCGAGCGCCGGCGTCGCCGTCTTTGCCCTGGCCGAAGATGCGCAGGCACGCGCTTTGCCGAACAACCCCGGGGTCGAGCTGCTCGATTACCCGGCGTTCGTCGAGCTGACGCTGGCCTATGAAAAGGTCAATAGCTGGCTATGACGACACTCATCGTCGACGGGCGCAGCATCGCGCTGGATCAGGACGGCTACCTGCAGTCGCTCGCCGACTGGAGTCCGCAAGTCGCCCAGGCGCTGGCCGGCGCCGAGGATCTGCAACTGACCCCTGACCACTGGCAGATCATCGAACTGCTGCGCCGCTTCCATGCCCAGTACCAGCTTTCGCCTGCCACCCGGCCGCTGATCAAGTACGTCGCGCAGCAACTGGGCGCTGACAAGGGCAACAGTCTGCACCTCAATCGCCTGTTCAATGGCACTCCTGCCAAACTCGCTGCCAAGCTGGCGGGCCTGCCCAAACCGACCAATTGCATATGACCGACTACCCTGCACTGATGCTGGAAACCCCCGAAGAGCACCCGTTCGCCCAATTCGTGCGAGCCCTGGGCAAGGGTAAGCGCGGCGCACGCAACCTCACCGGTGAGGAAGCCCGCGAGGCCATGGGCATGCTGCTCGATGGCCGGGTGGAAGACGCACAGCTGGGTGCCTTCCTCATGCTGCTGCGGCACAAGGAAGAAAGCCCCGAGGAACTCGCCGGTTTCACCCTCGCCCTGCGCGAACGCCTGCAGGCGCCGGCGCTGGCGGTCGATCTGGACTGGCCGACCTACGCTGGCAAGAAACGCCACTTGCCGTGGTACCTGCTGGCTGCGAAATGCCTGGGCGGCAGCGGCCGGCGCATTTTCATGCACGGCGCGGGCGCCCACACCGCCGGACGGCTGTACAGTGAACAACTGCTCGGGACCTTGAACATCGCGCTGTGTCGGGACTGGGATGCCGTCGGCCAGGCGCTCGACCAGCACGGCCTGGCGTTTTCCCCGTTGATGGACTGGGCAGCGCCACTGCAACGCATGATCGACCTGCGCAACACCTTGGGCCTGCGCTCGCCCATTCATTCGCTGGCGCGGATTCTCAACCCGCTCGGGGCACGCTGTGGCCTGCAGAGCATCTTCCACCCTGGCTACCAGGCAGTGCATCGCGATGCCAGCGGCCTGCTCGGCGACACGGCGATCGTGGTCAAGGGCGACGGTGGCGAAATCGAGATCAACCCGGACAGCGCCAGCCATCTCTATGGCACCGGCGACCACCTGCCCTGGGATGAGGAATGGCCTGCCCTGGCCGCCCAGCGCCACGTGAAGCCGCCGACTCTCGAAGTCGGCCACCTGGTTGAGTTCTGGCAGGGTGAGCGCCAGGACAGCTACGGCGAAATGGCCTTGATCTCCACCATGGCCCTGGCCCTGCGAGGGCTGGGCAGCTCCCGCGAGCAGGCCTTCGACGAAGCCCGCGCGCTGTGGGCGGCACGCGACCTGGCGGCGTGCACGAAGTCCTTGTAACGGCAGCGGCGTGATGTCAGACCTACCGCACATGCCGCCGACGCGGCTCGCGCCGCTGCTACAGGGTTCATGCCGCCGCGACGGCGCCCCCCCCTGCCCGGAATACCCATGTAGCAGCGGCGCAAGCCGCGTCAGCGGTACACGCGCTGTGCCCTGATTACGCGTGTAGCAGCGGCGCAAGCCGCGTCGGCGGCACACCTGGTATGGGCCGCTGCGGCGGAGCAGCGTGATACAGTTCGCCGATACGCACTCGGGAGACGACCATGGGTTTGCTGATCGAAGGACGCTGGCACGACCAGTGGTACGAAAGCAGCGAGGACGGCGCGTTTCAGCGCGAAACCTCGCAGCGCCGCCATTGGGTCACCGCCGACGGACAACCCGGCCCCAGTGGCCAGGGCGGCTTCAAGGCCGAAGCCGGTCGCTACCATCTGTACGTCTCGCTGGCGTGCCCGTGGGCCCATCGCACCCTGATCGTGCGCAAGCTCAAGGCCCTGGAAACGCTGATCGACGTATCGGTGGTGAGCTGGCACATGGGCGAGCACGGCTGGACGTTCGACAGCCAGACAGGCTCGAGCGGTGATCACCTCGAGCCTTTGCGCTACCTGCACGAACGCTACACCCGCGACGATCCGCGCTACACCGGCCGAGTCACGGTGCCGGTGCTGTGGGACAAGCAGCAGAGCCGTATCGTCAGCAACGAGTCGGCCGAGATCATTCGCATGTTCAACAGCGCCTTCGATGCCCTCACCGGCAATCGCCTGGACCTCTATCCCGAGTCGCTGCGCCCAGCCATAGACCGCGTCAACGACGCGGTTTACCCGAATGTGAACAACGGCGTCTATCGCGCCGGCTTTGCCACTTCGCAGCAGGCTTACGCCAGGGCGTTCGACGATGTATTCGCCGAACTCGACCGCCTCGAAGCCACGCTGGACACCCAGCGCTACCTGACCGGGGAGTCCCTGACCGAAGCCGACTGGCGCCTGTTCACCAGCCTGATCCGCTTCGACGCGGTGTACCACGGACACTTCAAGTGCAACCTGCGGCGCATCGCCGATTACCCGAACCTGTCGAACTGGCTGCGCGAGCTGTACCAATGGCCGGGCATCGCCCAGACGGTGGACTTCGAACACATCAAAGGCCACTACTACACCAGTCATCCGACCATCAACCCGACCGGTATCGTGCCCAAGGGGCCCGCGCAGGATTTCAACGCTGCCCATGACCGTGAGCGCCTTCACGGCCGGGGTATCTGGCAACACGGCGAGGGGTGAGCCCGGTGCAGTCCTCACTGTTCGATGAGCCACAACAACCCAGTCGTCGCGAATCCCTGGGCGAGCAGACCTTCGTCCTGCGTGGCTTCGCCCTGCCCTGGCTGGACGACATCCTGCCGGCCTTGCGCGAAGTGCTCAGGGCAGCCCCGTTTCGGCGCATGGAAACGCCCGGTGGGCACACCATGTCGGTGGCGTTGAGCAACTGCGGGCAGTTCGGTTGGAGCACGGATGCGCGAGGATATCGCTACGTTAGCGACGATCCTCTCACCGGCCGCCCGTGGCCGGTGCTGCCCGAGGTGCTGCGCACGCTGGCTCGGGAAGCAGCGGCAGCGGCCGGTTTCGATGATTTCATACCCGATGCCTGCCTGCTCAACCGCTACGTGCCGGGCGCCAGGATGTCCCTGCACCAGGATCGCGATGAACGTGACTACGGCGCGCCCATCGTTTCGGTTTCACTGGGCCTCGCGGCGATGTTCCAGCTCGGCGGCCTGCAGCGCAGCGACCGCCCGCTGCGCGTGCCCCTGCTGCACGGCGATGTAATGGTATGGGGCGGTGTCGACCGTCTGCGCTTTCACGGCGTGCTGCCGCTCAAGGAAGGCGTGCACCCGGTGATGGGCCCACAACGGATCAACTTCACCCTGCGCAAGGCTGGCTGAGCGCAAGCAGCGGAGTGTCAGTGCCCGCAGCAACGGCTAACATGGCTGCTTCGACGATCCACGGAATCGCGCCATGCTCACCCCTACCGCTCACCACAGCCAACTGGTTGCCGCCGCCTGCCGCCAGATCGAGGCCAGCGACGCTCCGCCCGAGTTGAGCGCGCTGGCCGAACGGGCCGGCTTGAGCCCATGGCACTTCCACCGGGTGTTCAAGGCCGTGACCGGGCTGACGCCGCGCAGCTATGCCAGTGCCCGACGGGCGCAGAAGGTCCGCGAGCAGCTTCAGCAGGGCAAATCCGTCACCGAAACCCTGTACGCCAGCGGTTTCAATTCATCCGGGCGGTTCTACGAGGCCGCCAACGGCATGCTCGGCATGACCCCGGCGGCCTTCCGCCAAGGGGGCAGCAAGGCTTCGATCCATTTCGCCCTTGCCCAATGCAGCCTTGGCGCGGTGCTGGTGGCCTGCAGCGAGCGCGGTGTGTGCGCGATCCTGCTGGGTGACGAGCCGCAAGCCTTGCTCGATGATCTGCAACGGCGCTTTCCCAAGGCAGTACTGATAGGCGCCGACTCAGACTTCGAAGCGATCGTGGCCAAGGTGCTGGGCTTCATCGAGGCACCGAAGGCGGGTCTGGACTTGCCCCTGGACATTCGCGGCACGGCCTTCCAGCAACGGGTATGGCAAGCGCTGGGCAAGATCGAACCGGGCACTACCGCCAGCTACGCGCAGGTTGCGGCCAGCATCGGCGCGCCGAGCGCGGTACGTGCGGTGGCCGGGGCCTGTGCGGCGAACGCCCTGGCCGTGGCGGTACCCTGTCATCGAGTGGTACGCACCGACGGTGGGCTTTCCGGATACCGCTGGGGTATCGAGCGCAAGCGCGAACTGCTCGAGCGCGAGCGTCGGCCTGACACGCCTTGACGCCGATCTCGTCACAGGACTTCTCGCAGGCTGCGGACACCAGCGTGCAGGACTGGCAAAGCGCTATATATTTTGCTATATGACGGTAGTCTTTTTTCCCACAGAGCGCCGTCCAATGAAGTTCACCACCCGCCTGCTTGCCCTCGGCGCCGCCATGGCCCTCAACAGTGCGTACGCCGATGAGGTACAGGTGGCTGTCGCCGCCAATTTCACCGCCCCCATACAGGCCATCGCCAAAGCCTTCGAGGCCGACACCGGGCACAAGCTCGTCGCCGCCTATGGCTCGACCGGCCAGTTCTATACCCAGATCAAGAACGGCGCGCCGTTCGAAGTGTTCCTGGCCGCCGACGACAGCACCCCGGCAAAACTGGAAAGCGAGCAGGAAACCGTTCCGGGCTCACGCTTTACCTACGCCACCGGCACCCTGGCGCTATGGTCGGCCAAGCCTGGCTACGTCGACGCCGAAGGCGCCGTGCTCAAGGGCAACAGCTATCAGCACCTGTCCATCGCCAACCCCAAGGCCGCACCCTACGGGCTGGCGGCGACCCAGGTGTTGGCGAAGATGAACCTGACTCAGGCCACCCAGCCCAAACTGGTCGAAGGGCAGAACATCACCCAGGCCTTCCAGTTCGTCTCGACCGGCAATGCCGAGCTGGGTTTCGTGGCACTGTCGCAGATCTACAAGGATGGCAAAGTCGAACAAGGATCGGCCTGGATCGTCCCGGCCGCCTTGCATGATCCGATCAAGCAGGACGCGGTGATTCTCAACAAAGGTCGTGACAGCGAAGCCGCCAAGGCGCTCATGCAATACCTGAAAGGCCCGGCAGCTGCGGCCATCATCAAGTCGTACGGCTACCAGATCTGATGCCGCTGGACGCCAGCGACCTGGGTGCGATCTGGCTGACGGTGAAGCTGGCCAGCCTGACCACGGTGATTCTGCTGCTGGTCGGTACGCCCGTCGCCTGGTGGCTGGCGCGCACCGCGTCGCCCTGGCGCGGTGCTGTCGGCGCAGTGGTCGCCCTGCCCCTGGTATTGCCGCCGACGGTCATCGGCTTCTACCTGTTGCTGCTGCTGGGCCCCCACGGTTTCATCGGCCAGGCAACGCAAGCGCTGGGTCTGGGCTCGGTGGTGTTCAGCTTCACCGGGCTGGTGATCGGTTCGGTGATCTACTCCATGCCTTTCGTGGTCCAGCCCCTGCAGAACGCTTTCAAAGCCATCGGCGAGCGACCTCTGGAAGTGGCGGCGACCTTGCGTGCAAGCCCTTGGGATTGTTTCTTCACCGTGGTGCTGCCGCAGGCCAAGCCTGGTTTCGTCACGGCCAGCATTCTCGGCTTTGCCCATACTGTGGGTGAATTCGGCGTGGTGCTGATGATCGGCGGCAACATACCGGACAAGACGCGGGTGGTGTCGGTGCAGATCTTCGACCATGTCGAAGCCATGGAATACACCCAGGCGCACTGGCTGGCCGGCGCCATGCTGGTGTTTTCCTTCGCCGTGCTGCTGTTGCTGCACCGCGGCCGCCAATCGCGCTCGGCGTGGAGTTGATGGAATGATCCGTGCCCGTATCGACATGACCTATGGCGCGTTTTCGCTGGACGTCGACCTGCAACTGCCCGGACGTGGTGTCAGCGCGCTGTTCGGTGACTCCGGATCCGGCAAGACCACCTGCCTGCGCTGCCTGGCCGGGTTGGTGAAAGCGCCCGATGCCTGCATCGAAGTCAATGGCGAGGTCTGGCAGGACAGCGCCAGGGGAATTTTCCTGGCGCCGCACAAACGTGCGCTCGGCTATGTATTCCAGGAAGCCAGCCTGTTCGAGCACCTGTCGGTGCGCGGCAATCTTGAATACGGCTGGCGGCGGATCAAGCCTGGTCAACGCAAGGTCGCGCTCGATCAGGCGTGCGACCTGCTTGGCATAGCACATCTGCTGGAACGCCAGCCGGCCAACCTGTCCGGCGGCGAACGGCAGCGCGTCGGCATCGCCCGCGCGCTGCTGACCAGCCCCGGGCTGCTGCTGATGGACGAGCCGCTGGCGGCGCTGGACAGCCGCCGCAAGGCCGAGATCCTGCCCTATCTGGAACGGTTGCATGACGAACTGGACATTCCCGTGGTGTATGTCAGCCATGCCCAGGATGAGGTCGCGCGACTGGCCGACCATCTGGTGGTGCTGCAGGAGGGCCGCGTGCTGGGCAGCGGGCCGCTGGGGCCGACGCTGGAGCGCCTCGATCTGCCCATGGCGCGCGAAGCCGACGCAGGTGTGGTAGTGCAGGCCACGGTCCGCGGCTACGATCCGGTCTATCAGCTGCTGTCCCTGCAACTGCCGGGGGCCGTCGAACCGCTGCGCGTCGCCCATACCCCTCGGACGGTTGGCGACCGCCTGCGGGTCAAGATCCAGGCCCGTGACGTCAGCCTCAGCCTGAGCCCGGACGACGCCAGCAGCATCCTCAATCGTTTCGCCGTCACCGTCGAGCAGGTGTCGACAGCGCACAATCCGGCCCACGTGCAGCTGAGTCTGCGCGCCGGCGAGACAGTGATCCTGGCGCGAATCACCCGTTATTCGGCGGATCAGTTAGGGGTGGTGGCGGGCCTGCAGGCGTGGGCGCAGATCAAGGCCGTGGCGGTATTGGCCTGAGCACTGCAGCGCACCCGGACGCGGCTTGCGCCGCTGCTACAGACCGTGATCCCCTGTAGCAGCGGCGCGAGCCGCGTCATCGGCGCACGCAACCCACCTGACACCCCGCAGCGCACCCGGACGCGGCTTGCGCCGCTGCTACAGACCGCGATCCCCTGTAGCAGCGGCGCTAGCCGCGTCATCTGCGCATGCGATCCACCTGACACTCCGCAGCGCACCCGGACGCGGCTTGCGCCGCTGCTACAGACCGCGATCCCCTGTAGCAGCGGCGC